>CAYVUW010000016.1:44985-51075 GCA_964455175.1 uncultured Acidobacteriota bacterium
AAATCAGATCTCGCAGGACAACTTGCCAGGACGTGATCTCAAGCTCGAGTTGTTCGCCGTTGCTCGAGAGAAGCTGTTACAGGCAGGTTACGAGCCCATAGGCATGGACCACTTTGCGAAGCCTGACGATGAACTATTTCGAGCTCGGAAGGAACATCGTCTAAGACGTAACTTTCAAGGCTATTCGGTAATTCCTGCAGGGGACGTGATTGGCTTAGGGACCTCGGCGATTGGCGATGTGCAAGGCTCATATACGCAGAATGAGAAAAAACTCAGCAGCTATGGAGAGGCAATCAAAGCGGGGAGGCTACCGGTTTACCGAGGTATCGCCCGTAGCGCAGATGACGATGTACGCCGCGACGTCATTCACGAGCTTATGTGTAATTTCCATGTCGAGTTCGCGGCCATTGAAGCCCGCCACGGCATCACATTCCAAGAGTACTTCGCTGAGGACCTCGCAGCACTTGGGGAGCACGAGGTGAACGGAATGGTGAAAGTTGGCTCCCACGCCATCGTTGTTACTCCGGTAGGAGAGCTATTCGTTCGCAACCTGGCGATGTGTTTCGATCGTTACCTGCGCGAGAAACAAGACCCAGAAAAGCCTGTCTTTAGCCGTACTGTTTAGATAGTCCGTGGTGAAACAATGAAGCGTCTAGTCATCATTGGCGCCGGCATTTCCGGCCTATGTGCGGCTCATGAAGCCGCTCAGTATAGAAGCAAGGCTGCGGATGGGTTCGAAATCCTCGTGCTCGAAGCGAACTCGAGGGTCGGTGGTAAAGCGCGCACCGTGAAGCGCGATGGTTGGCTGATTGAAGCGGGCCCGACGGGGTATCTCGACAACGAGCCTGAGTTCAACAAGTTGTTGGAACAAAACGGGATTTTGCACGAAAAAGTGCAGGCAAACGATGCTGCAGCACGAAGATACCTATTGCACAGCCGACTTCGGGAGATAAAAACACACCCGCTGGCATTCGCCCGCTCACGAATCATCGGTCCCATAGGAATGTTGCGAATGATGGCGGAACCCTTCATCCCTAGGGCTAACCCAGAACGTGTCGAGTTAGAAAGCATCTGGGATTTTGCAAGTCGTCGACTAGGAGTCGCAGCGGCAAACAAGTTAATCGCACCGATGGTGCTTGGCGTCTTCGCTGGTGATGCTCGCCAGCTTTCAGTAAGCGCTTCCTTCCCGAACCTGGTGGCACTAGAGCGTAACCACGGCTCTTTGATTCGAGGCATGATCGCCAGCCGCCGGAAGGGCCAAAGCAATGAAGATCCTAAGGGTGGGCTTTCGGGGAAACTAGTTTCTTTCCGGCGAGGATTGCAATCGGTGGCCGTCGCACTTGCCGAAAGTGACAAGTTCACGGTGCGTTGTGATACCAAAGTACGGAAAATCGAAGCTATTACGACAGCATACGGAAGCAGCGATCGACGACCGCCACGCTACCGCTTGCTCATTGATGGTGTTGATTCTCCAATCGAAGCAAACGCGGTGGTGGCCGCTGGTGAAGCGTTTGCAAACGCCGACGCGGTCAAGGAAGTCGCTCCGGAAGTAGCTATGGCTTTGCGTGAGATCACAACTCCCCCCGTCGTCGTGGTGGCCTTGGGTTTCCAACCTCAAGCAGCCTTAAACTTTCCAACAGGCTTCGGCGTGTTGATTCCCCGGGACCAAGGTTACCGAACACTCGGGTGCATCTGGGACTCGCAATTGTTTCCCGGAAGAAGCCCTAAAGACCATGTTTTACTGCGTGCCATGCTCGGCGGTAGTGTGGACCCCCACGTTGCCGAACTCGATGATGACTCCCTAATCGAACTAGTCAGCGACGAATTATCGAGGATATTCGGGCTGACGTCCTTGCCTATACTCTCCGAAGTAACTAAATGGCCGTTCGCGATTCCGCAATATGATCTCGGACATCCATTAAGAGTGGCCCGAATTGAAGCCGCTCTTGAGCGCACACCAGGGTTGTTCTTAGCCGGAAATGGCCTTCATGGAGTTGCTTTCTCAAAGTCCGCAGTTACAGGGATTGACCAGGGCCGCCGAGCAGCCCGCTGGCTCGGCGGTATACCTAATGCACCAGAGACAGGCCCAAAAGAGAGGTAAGAAAGATGATTCTCAAAGTCGCAATTTTAATTGTCTCATTCGCTTTCGCCGTCCCATTTGGTGGAGTGGGGTCAAAACAAAAGCCCATACTCACGGATGAATTCGATCGCTTTCTTGTTACTCCTGAAACAGTGATCGGGGCGGAGGTTGGCAGGATTGAGCTTATTTTCCCGAACCCCAAGAAGGTCACCTGGAGCCTGGTTCAACCGATACCGGGCGGCGACCGACGCAATTACCTGAGGGAAGGACAGCTTGACGCGACGGAGATCGTGGCAATCAATGCCAGCGATGGTGTCCTGACCCTGAAAGCACAACCAGCGTCGTATCCAGCCCACTACTACGCTGAGGTCAGAGCTACGAACGAAGACGGCTTCATGGAACAAGTGTTAATAATCATCGCCCTAGAAGAAACACCCAAAGCGGAAAACGCTCTGGACATCTTCACCCAACGCATCGAGACGCCCGCAGTGACCTTCTGGGCGACGGAGCGTGTTGATCCCGCCAAAATCGAATACGCCGCTAACATCGCCAACGCTTTACTACTCAAGGATCGCCAAGGCTCGGGGATCATCACTGAATACGTCAAACAACGACAAGCGGTGATGACGCTCTTTTATACCTTTGAGGAGAGGAATACTTCGATCAGCTATTACATGCACCGGCGCGCCCTGGGCATAAGGAGCCAGGACCTCGAGGATGAAGAAATTATTCCCGACTACCTAAGGCTCGGCGGACCAGAGGGCCTCCGTCGCGATGCATCAGTCGAGGAGATCACACACCTAATTCATCGCGGGGGGATCATGCCAGCCTACCCTGAAGTCCAGGCACGCCTTGAACGAGCAACTCAAGCCGCCATGGAACGCGGTTTCTACAGGCCTCAGGACGGACTGCCCGCTGATTCTTATGCCGACGAGTATCTTGCATACGGCCTCGACATTTTCTACGGTGCGCATCAGCGGCGCTCCTTCAACGGGACGCCACTAACCCCTGAGAATTTCAAAATGGTCGACCCAGAATTGTTCGAGATCCTCTCGTTTCTGTTTCCAGCACGCGAGGAGTTCTTTAAAGAAATGGGTTGGGAGTCAGACCTTAAGGAAGGCATAAGATGACGCGATTTTGTCTGGTGGCCGTAACCGTGATTTCCATGTTCGTCACTTCCAGCGACCTGCTCGCACAGCGTGGGCCCAATGCTGGCCAAGACATTCAAAAAGTGATTCCCATGCGCGAACGGGTTCAGATCATGCAGCACTTCTGGGACTGGAAAAAGGGAAATGTGCTGCCGGCGATCATGCGGGAACAGGGCGTCGACATGTGGATCGTACGCAGCGACGAACAGCCAGAGTACAGACAAACCTCCTACAAGGAAGGGCCATTCTATACCTCCCTTTTGCCGGCTAACCATGAAGGCATGGTGCTAGCGAGCCAATATGAAGAAGGCTCGCGGATCCCCGAATTTCTTCTCTTTTTCGACACCGGAGAGAAAATCGAGTACGTGCAACCGCGCGATTATGCCCACATCGGTGAGTTAGTGCGGGCCCGAGATCCACGGACAATTGCCATCAGCGCGACTAACAATGAGCCGATGCTAAAGGTGCTAGGAGAGTACGCCTCTCGTGCCATTAATTCCTGGGCCCTCGGTGTGCGTTGGCTGGAGACAATGGGGCCCGAGCAGATCAGCGTCTACCGCTACGTACAGGGCGTGGCCAACGACCTTATTGCCGAAGGATTCTCGAACAAAGCCATCATCCCCGATGTCACGACGGTCGAGGACCTCAACTGGTGGTTCCGCCATAGGATGCTGGATCTGCACATCGAGAAGGAAAACCACCCTACTATAGGGATCCAGCGCAAGCCGGCCAACATCGAGAAGTACGCCGCTGAGGACTCGCCAGAGTTCTTCCGCAACGGCGGCCGTTCTGATAACGGAATGAACCCAACGATTCGGCGCGGCGACATCGTCAGCCTCGACTCCGACATCATGCTACTTGGCATGGTAACCGACTCGCACCAGCATGCTTACGTGCTGGAAGAAGGGGAGACTGACGTTCCGGAGGAGTTGAAGGAAGCCCTTAGAATCGTCAACCGGATGCAAGATCGCTTTGCTGCCGAGTTTCAATATGGACGAACCGGCATTGAAATCGAGCGTGCTGCTGCGCAGATCCTACGGGAAGAAGGGGTCATCGATTCCAATCTCGGCTTTCATCCTCCCCCAATGTTCCTGCGTCGCTTCACGGTCAATGGCCTAATGTTCTCTCGAGGAACCTGGGTTTCGGGCTTAGGCTCGGGTTCCGGCTACAAACTCCACAAAGTCGTGAGCAACGAGCACACACTGAACTACAACACGTTGTATGCCTTCGAACCACATACACGCGTGGCAGTCGCGGGCTGGGGTGATAGAGGGGTAGAGCTAGGCATCGGTCAGATCGCAGTGTTCGCCGAGGATGGGCTGAAGTATCTGGATCGCGCCCAGCCTGACGATCAGTGGCACATCATTCGCTGAAGGAATTGCATGTTGACGCGCGCCATTGCCGAACAAATAGGAATCAGGCTCACCGATCCATCCAGTGGGTAGATTACGCTCTATATCGATGAACAGGAGAAAAAATATGAGCAAGAACCAACTGGTCGAAATTACCAAGTCCGTATACATCTTGCGAGAGGAGCGTGCCCGATGAGAGGTGCACTGCGAATGGCCGCTGTCTTGACGATGGTCCCCATCTCCTTGGTCGGTTCAACGGCCAGCGGGAGTCCTTCGTCCCAGCAGGAAGGGCCGAAGATTTACATTTCCGCTGATTTCGAGGGGGTCACGGGGGTGGTTACGGGCGAGCAACTGGGGCCAGACGGTTTCGAGTACGCTCGGTTCCGCGAGTTTATGACTGGCGAGGTCCTGGCAGCTATCGAGGGTGCCCGAGCGGCGGGAGCCGGTGAGATCCTAGTAAGCGATTCGCACGGCAACGGCCAGAACCTCTTGATTGATCGCTTCGGGGAGGATGTGAAGATTGTGAGGTCCTGGCCACGTGCGCTGACTATGATGGAGGGCATTGACGCTAGCTTCGATGGTGCAATTTTCATCGGCTATCACGCCGGCACCACAAATCCCGAGGGCGTACGGGCACACACCATGTCCAGTGCCACCCTCACAGACATCCGCATCAACGACTACTCTTCCAACGAGACCATTTGGAACGCTGCGGTTGCAGGTAACTTCGGTGTGCCAGTGATTATGGTTTCGGGCGATGATGCCACCGCCGCCGAGGCGAAAGTGCGACTAGGAGATATCGAGACGGCTGTGGTCAAGTGGGCCCACTCGTTTCACTCAGCCACTACACTGACTCCAAAGGCGGGACAGGCTGCTATTCGCCAGACTGCCGAACGTGCAGTGCAGCGGTTACTGGCCGGCGAGATGGACCCCTACCTTGTGCAGACGCCGGTAGACATTACGGTGCGCTTCAAGCACTACCAGCCGAGTCAGATCCTCGCGTACCTCCCGATATTCGAACGCATCGACGCCCACGCAGTACGCTACAACGCAGCCGACATGGAAGAAGCGGCCCGAACGCTAGTATTCCTGCGCAACTATCGCGCCGATATCACACCATGAAGGGGAGCATAGAGAGCTCGGTTTGTCTTAGCCGGAGAAGACAAGTAATGGAAAAGGAAGGATTGACACTCCATCAAGAGGGCTCAAAACGGAGGGGCAACGATGAATAAAGCGACCGTAGTGGATGCCAGACTCGACAAGCTAGAGCAAGACAACCGGCGACTGAAGCTGACGGTGGGAGCGTTGCTTCTGGTACTGGCGGCGGTGCCTTTGATCGGTGCCGTGATGCCTGAGCAGATACCGGAGGTGATACGGGCCAGAGCATTTCATGCCATCGACGGGAACGGCACCCTCCGCGCCTTGATGGACGACAAGAACATCGCCTACCTCGACGAGGCCCGCGTCACACGCGCCCAGTTATATACCGCCGGATTCTTCTTGAGTGACG
>CAYVUW010000017.1:0-42124 GCA_964455175.1 uncultured Acidobacteriota bacterium
GCCGACCTTCGCCATCGCACATGATTAGTAACGAAGGAATTCCCTGATCTTCAGCGCGCATCATCATCTCAGACAGGTAGCCACGATCCTGTGCCTTATCGAAGAAAAAGGTGTTGACGTACTCGACACCTTCGCAGTTATAGTCCTCAACGGCAGCGCGGGCGAAGTCAAGATGGTCCATTTCGCCAGTATTCAGCGTACGATGGAGCGACCATTCGGCCAGCGAGATGCGGAACAGCGGTTCGGGTTCCACACCAGTTTCAACGTTGCTGACATCAGTGGAACGCTGACAACCGAACGAAGCAAGTCCTGCTCCCAGCGTAACTCCAGCGGCGCTCTTCAAGAACCATCGACGGTCGCACGGCGGGGCCATCAGATCCTTATCTCCTGGTTGTTATGGTGGTTACACAGTGGCTAAGCAATTAACGCAAGCAGAGTTCAAGGCGCAGCCTATCCGGTCATCGGCAGCATTCCAACCGAGTTATATGAAGCATTGCCTTCGTATCGCGAAATTCAGCCGACAGCCGAAAAACAAGGCGGAATGGATCCCGCTAACGACATTGATAGAACACGGTCCTCTGTGGAGACGACAGGTTACTCCTGATAATCTCGCCGCGACCAAGGGTGTACCCACCTCATGATCGACATGAATTCTAGCTCCCATCACCCAACTTCTGATCAAGCCGTATCAGACAAATTCTCCAGTCTTCTCGAGATGGGCTTCAAACGCGTCGACCCTCAGCCGATTACGGTTGAATCAGTCCGTGTAGATGCCGATAGTCATAAAGTCACTCAGGTCCAACCAGCGATGGGTAGCTTCGTCACCATCTCGGCTCTGCACCAATCTGAAACGTTGGCAGAGGCCGCTGTCGGCGAAGCCTTCGAGAAGATGGACAGGGTCATCGCGGTACTAAATCGATTCGACGGCAACTCGGCATTGGCTTATCTCAATGACACCGGTCGCATCGATAGCGCCCCGCCCGAACTCATCGAAGTAATTAGTGGCGGCCTCGATTACCACCAACTGACGAGCGGCGCCTTCGACATCACGGTAAAGCCAATCATCGACCTGTTCCGTGACCCGAAGACCTATGAGCCACGTATGCCGCCAAGCAACGCCGAGCTGAGCGAAGCACGTGAGTTAGTAGGCACCGAGCACATCGGTTTTGACGATCACGACCTCAGTCTTTCACGTACCGGAATGGGGCTAACGCTGGACGGAATTGCCAAGGGTTACATTGTTGATGCAATGGCCGCAGCATTGTCGCAACACGGCGTGACTAGATTCCTGATCAATGCTGGTGGCGATATCAGGGCCGCGGGTGACCGCGGCGATAAGCTTCCATGGACAATCGCCATCCGTGATCCAGAGAACAAAGTACCGTCATGGGACAACGAATCATGGCAACGTTCCGTAGTTCCTGACCTGATTCAGATCACCGATGGCGGAGTGGCGACCTCTGGTAGCTACGAAATTTACTTCGACCGAGAACGGCTGGCGCATCATATCGTTAAGGGCCAGACGGGTCGCTCGCCTACTCACGCAATGAGCGTGACAGTGGCCGCGGCCACGACGATCGAAGCCGATGCCCTCGCGACTGCCGTTTTCGTGATGGGGCCTGATGAAGGCACACAATTAATTAATAGGCTCGATGGCTGCGAATGTTTAATTATCGATCGTCAAGGGAGCCAGTCTCGCTCGAGTGGCTGGGGTGGAATTACCGCTTCAGCGGGAGCTGCAGGATGATACGCCAGCGAGGCAGAAACGGAGGCTAATGAGTAACGGGTCATCTGATATTACTTACGGCAGGTTCCAGCTCACCAGTTTGGTAATTCTTCGTATGCTTGTTGCGTGGCATTTTCTGTACGAAGGGATTGCCAAAATCCTGAACCCTTACTGGACTTCAGCTGGCTATCTGCAGGCATCTCAGGGGCCATTCTCTGACTGGTTCATCGGCTTGGCGACCAATCCGGCTCGACTCGGACTAATCGACATTCTCAATAAATGGGGGCTGGTACTGATTGGCTTCGCTCTTTTGCTCGGATGCATGACCCGGCTGGCTGCGTTCTTTGGCGCTTTTCTCCTTCTTCTCTATTATTTAGCCAATCCGCCGTTGCTTGGTCTCGAAAGCGTGGTTCCGGCAGAGGGAAGCTATCTGTTCGTCAACAAAGTATTGATCGAAATGGTCGTCATGTTGGTACTGCTCGCGTTCCCCACGAGCCACCTCATCGGCCTAGATCGTTTAAAAATCTGGGAGCGAAGTAATGACTGACGATCACACCCACAACATAGAACCACCGGAAGATTCCGCCGCGGAAAGCACCTCCGTGGAGACCTCCTCGAGTGAAGACCAACTCGGCCGTCGGCCTGGATGGGGACGACGTGAGCTGTTTCGCGCGCTCGCTTCAGTGCCAGTGTTCAGCGCTCTCGCCTACGGCGTCTGGACCAAGAGATCAACTCGAGCCGATAAACGGAGCAAGATTTTCGAAGAACTCGGCGTCACGGGCGACGCACCAGCCGTAATTCCAGAGGCCATTTCGAACCCGCCCAGTGGGAAGTTGCGCCTTGGCGTCGTCGGCTACGGGGGCCGCGGACAAGCGGTAATGCGAGGTGCTGGCTTCGCGCCGACCGAGTGGACCGACCGCCAAAAAGAAGCAGCCCGGCGCAACCCACGTAACCAAAACCTCACTACGTGGATGGAACAACACGACCTTAACCTCGAGTTGACCTCCGTATGTGACTTGTTTGACGTCTATGCTGAGCGCGGCTTGAGCGCGTCAACTAACAGCACACGCCCGGGCGGTCGCGATCAAAAACCAGCGAAACGCTACCGCTCTTACGAAGAGCTTTTGGATTCGGGTAACGTTGACTTGATCATCTGCGCGACACCCGACCACTGGCACTCACGCGTAACCACCGCGGCAGCCGAGCGTGGCATTCATGTGTACTGCGAGAAGTGTTTAACCCGAACGGAGCAAGAAACCCACGAGGTTATTGCTGCGGTCAGGGAAGCTGGCATTGTCTTTCAGCTCGGGCACCAAAATCGTCAGAATGAAGCTCACATGAAAGCCAAGGAGATCTGCGAAAAGAATATTCTTGGCCCAATAGCGTTGGTAGAAACCACAACCAACCGCAACGATCCAGTCGGCGCTTGGGTATACGCCATCCATCCTGAGGCAAGCCCCCATACCATCGACTGGGCTCAGTACGAAGCCGCCTCGCCAAACCCAACCGAATTCTCGGCCGAGCGTTTCTTTCGTTGGCGTTGCTGGTTCGACTACGGAACCGGTCTAGCAGGGGATTTATTGTCGCACGAGTACGACGCAGTCAACCAGATCCTGGGCCTTGGAATCCCGGCATCAGCTGTAGCTTCCGGGGGTGTGTATTTCTATAAAGACGGCCGCGATGTCCCCGACACCTTTCAAGTCGCCTATGAGTATCCAGAGCGCAATCTGACCCTCGTTTATAGCGCTACGCTGTCTAACGGCCGGGGCCGCGGCAAGGTGTTGATGGGGCATGACGCCAGCATGGAGGTCGGCAACGGCGTGACAGTGATCGCAGAAGGGCAGTCGACACGTTACGAAGATCTTATCGACAAACACATCATCGACCCCGGTGATCCTCTGCTCACGTACCGTCCCGGTTTCCGTGGCATCGATGCTGTTACAACAGCGACCGAAGAATACTTCGCCAGCCGAGGTCTTTTGTTTACCTACCGAGGCGGGAGGCGTTTTGACCCCACACACTTGCACGTCAAAGAATGGGTTGACGCCATTCGTAACGGTGGAACGACCAGCTGCAACGCCGATCGTGCATTTGAGGAAGCAATCACTTGTCACATGGCAACTGAGTCGTACTTACGCGGTCGCAAAGTGACATGGGATCCCGTAACAAAGACGATCGTCTGAGCCGCAGTGAGTACCACCATCCAGCTGGGCATAATGATGTTCCTGCAGTACGCCATCTGGGGTGCGTGGTATGCGGTGCTATCAGCCTACCTCGAAAGCGACCTTGGCTTCACCGGGGTGCAGGTTGGAGCAATCTACTCGCTGTTTCCCTTGGCGATGATTATCGCGCCATTTATCGGGGGCCAGCTCGCCGACCGCTACTTTGCCTCAGAGCGCATTATCGGGGTGCTCCAGTTAGCCGGTGGGGGCATGCTTTTGCTCGCTGCGCGGACGACCGATTACGCCAATCTAATGCTCGTGATGTTCGTCTACTGTCTGCTGTACGCCCCGACTTTGGCCCTTACCAATTCGATTGCCATGGCCAACCTGGACAATTCTGAAAAGCAATTTGGCCGGATCCGCGTATGGGGAACAATAGGCTGGATTGCTGCCGGTCTCATCCTGGCCGCCTGGCGCACTGCTGCGTTGAGTTCACCAGGTCTTGAGGTGGGCGGAGATCTGCTCGTATTCGCTGCAGTGGTGTCGTTCATCATGGGGATCCACTCGTTTACTCTGCCGCATACCCCGCCGCGCGCCGAAGCAACGAGTCCGTGGGCCTTTCTCGAATCGCTGAAGATGCTGAAGGATCGGAACTTTGCCATCTTTTTGGTGATCTGCTTCGTCGTCGCCACCGAACTGCAGTTCTACTACGTGTTGACGGCTCCGTTCTTGGTGTCCCCTCGGATTGGGATTTCAGATGCCAGCGTCTCCGCTTGGATGACGATCGGCCAAGCCGCGGAGATCTTCGTCATGGCGTTCGTATTGTCGTGGTCACTGAAGCGCCTCGGCATGCGCAGGACGTTGGCAATTGGTGTGCTCGCCTGGCCGATACGCTACGTGATTTTTTCGGCCTTCGCCTTGGAATCAGTGACCATCCCAACATGGCTGCTCCTCGCCTCGCTGAGTTTGCACGGTTTCTGTTACGTATTCTTTTTCGTCGCCGCTTTTATACACGTAGACAATGTCGCACCGCCGGATGTCCGAGCATCGGCGCAAAGCTTGATCGCCATCGTCACGCTCGGGTTCGGCAGTTTTGTCGGCGCCCACTTCTCGGGGAGAGTGCAGGACTTCTTTACAGTGGGCGATACAACCGACTGGACCCATGTGTTTCTCGTTCCGGTGGCGATCACTGTGTCGGCCGCCATTGCCTTCTTACTTTTCTTCAAGGAACAGCACCTGTCCCTGACAACAGAAAGTGAAGTTTGATGTCGTCTTTTAGGAAGGAACGGTTGGGTATTGGGATTGTTGGCGGCGGCTTCGTCGCCGGCTTCCATATCAGATCCTTCGAAGCCGTTCGTAACGCGGATATTCGCGGGGTTGTCAGCCGTACAAGGGATACTGCAACCAGCGCCTCTGACCTCGTCAAGGATTTAGGAGTAGGAGATGCCAAGGTGTTTGAATCGGTAGCCGAGATGGTCACTGATTCCAATATCGATGCTATTTGGATTTGTTCTCCAAACTTCACCCACGTAGAGATCATGGAAGAGATCGTCAACACTCTTGAATCAGGCCAAGGGAAATTGGTCGGCGTGTGCTGTGAAAAACCGCTGGGCCGCAACGTCGCCGAAGCACGGCGGATGGCAGAGCTCGTGAAGAAGGTCGGCCTGCTGGACGGTTATCTTGAGAACCAGCTGTTCACGCCCAGCGTAGTGCGAGGCAAGGAGATCGTCTGGGCCCGCGCTGCGGCGCTTACTGGCCCACCCTATCTGGCGCGCGCCGCTGAGGAACACAGTGGTCCCCACATGCCATGGTTCTGGGAGGGCCAGCTGCAGGGCGGCGGTGTCCTCAACGACATGATGTGCCATTCGGTCGAAGTGGCACGCTACCTACTCACCGAGCCGCACGCACCGAGGGAATCTCTCATACCGGTCAAGGTTACAGCGTATACGTCGTGTCTTAAGTGGCAACAACCCGACTACGCCCAGATCCTGGCAGAGAAAGGCGATGGCTCCCTTGACTACGCGAACCGACCAGCAGAGGACTTTGCCCGTTCTTTAATTGAATACCGGGACTCTGAGGGGGGTCGTCGAATCATCGAAACAACCACTTCATGGTGCTTTGTGGGTGCGGGTTTACGTCTGACGATGGAGCTTCTCGGCCCGGAGTATTCGATGTCCATCAATTCCCTTGATATGGGGCCCAAAGTGTTTTTCAGCCGACATGTAAAAGGAGATGTCGGTGAAGACCTTGTCGAGAAACAGAACGCAGAGACTGGCGTGATGCCAATTGTGGCCTCCGAGGCCGCTGAATACGGCTATGAGGGAGAGAATCGGCACATGGTCAGCTGCTTTTTAGCCGGCAAACGACCTGCGGAGACTTTCGACGACGGTGTCAACGTCACCGAGTTACTGATGACTGCCTATATGAGTGCGGAACGAGAGGAAACGATCGTGTTCCCACCGCCTAACCTTGAAAGTTTTGTACCCGCTGTGGCAAGAGGTAAGTGGAACCCCGCCAAGGGTTGATCGCTAGACGCGCGGCGCAAGCGATCAAGTGTTTACGCCCCAGATGGTGGATACAAAGGCATATATTCATAACTATTAGATTATTCAGTTTTTATTTAGTAGTTTAAAGCGGAGGCATACCCAAATGGAATCAGGACGTTTTGTTCAGATGTTCGCTCTTGGGGGCGCCCTCATCCTGGCAGGAGAAGCCCTGCCAGAAGCGCTCGCAACATACCAGCCTTATAAAGTACCGGCACTTGCAAAGACTCAAAACCTTGAAGCGGAAGGTTTCGAACGTATCCTCAAACAGGGCCGCAACGGAACATTCTCGAAGGCTGGATGGAATCACTACGGCCCTGGCTATTTCGAGCTCGACCGGAACACAGGAATCCTTTCGTCGACTGGAGGAATGGGTTTGTTTTGGTACGCAGCTGAGGAATTTGGAAATTTTGTCCTTGATTTAGAATTCATGACCGAGGTCCAAAGCGCGAATTCCGGTGTTTTCGTGCGCGTTCCTAGGCCGCCAACTAGTGATGCCTACATTTATAACTCCTGGGAAGTTCAGATCTACGACTCTGGTGATGGCATCCACCAGACTGGCGCCATCTACGACGCCGAGGCACCGACACGGATGGCATCCAAGGGCCCCGGGCAGTGGAATCGCATGCGAATCACCTTCGTCGACGACCGCATCAGTGTCGAGATCAACGATGAAAAGATCGTTGATTGGGACGCGGAGCCGAGGGGCAAAGTAGAAAGTTTCGCGTCTCGCGGCTACATCGGCCTCCAGAACCATGATCACGACACCAAGACGATGTTCCGCAACATCTTCGTCAAGTCGATCGACTGACCGGCCGCGGGCTGCGACGGTCGAGTCTAGGCTGCCGGGCGTTTTGCCTGCTGCACTGAAAGATTAGGGGCCAAATCCAGCATCTCCGTGTTGACCGGTTTCGCCCTAAGCAGCCACAGGATCAATTTACCGAGCATACGAGCCATGCGGCGTTTCTTGTTGCCGCGCACTGCACTGTCCTGTGACAGACCATGGCGCCGGTAGCGAGTGAACAGCCCCCGGTTGAGTGCAAAATAGGCTAGGTGGTCCCTGAATCGCTTGTAGCCAAAGCCGCGCGATCGTCCAAAGATCGCTCCTGGACTGTAAAAATCCTCCCATGCTTCATTGACCTTCTGAAGTAGGTGCTCATCGCTTTCGAAGTTTGGGTGGTTGTAAAGAATCCTCGGGTGATCGGCATCGAGCCAGTATTCGTAGTTGGGATCCTTCATCTGTAATACCTTCTTGCCACGCTTCATTAGAGCAAAGTCGACCGTGCCAGGGAACGGCACCAGGGGCACAAATTGAGCCAGTGCTATGCCGCAATTACGCGCAAAGACCTTCGTGTACTCAAGCGACTCCGGTGTGTCACTTTCCAGGCCAAAGATCAGCGCCCCGAGGATAAACTTCGGCCCCTGTGTACGAATCGTGTTGAGCTTTTCGACAAGCTCTTCACCAACCGAGTTCCATTCCTTGTTAACCGCCTTTAGGCCTTCCGGCGTAACAGCCTCGATACCAATTAGTACTCCGATGACGTTAGCCTTGCGCATCGCCGCTAGATACTCGGGGTTCTCTGCGACCTCCATGGTGATCTGGGTGGCGAACTTCATGTCACTTGGAATTTCGTCTGCCAAGCGTGTCAGCAATTCCATGCGGCCATCATAGCCAGCTTGCAAGTCACGGCGCTGTTCGTCAGAACCGGCGTTCTTAATGTCTTCGAGCGTATACGGATAGAAGTTGTCGTCGGCAAATAACACCACCCTAAAGCCCGCAGCATAAAGGTACTTGAGTTCCTGAATAATGGCGTCGTTGGTGCGCACTCGCGGCACCTGGCCATCTTGCACCCATACCGAGCAAAAGGAGCACTGCTTGGGGCAACCGCGCACCGTTTGCACGGAGGCCATCAAGTAGGGATCTAGGTTCATGAGATCCCAGCGCGCCGGTGTGAAGGATTCCGGGTCGACTCGGCCACCCTTATAGTTTTCCTGCAAACGCCCTGCTGCGTAGTCATCGAGAAGCTGCGCCCACACCAGCTCGGCATCACCGGTCACGGCAGCATCACCATGCTCAAGCGTCTCCTCGGGAAAAATCGAGGCGTGCGGCCCGCCGAAAACGACCGTCGCCCCTCGCTTCTTCAGCTCTGCTGCCATCTCGTAGGCATAGACTATGTTTGCGGTGTGGACGCTAAGCCCAACAAGGTCTCCCTCCTCCACGTCACTAAAAGGAAACTCCTCAATCGCCTGATCGACTAGACGAATCTCACGTATGTAGTCTCTATCGGGCGTCACCGCTGCAAGAACAGGGAGGGCGCGTGGCGTCGACACCGAAAAATTGATGCGCTCAGCATCAGGTGCTGGATTGACGAGGAATAAGGTGAAACTACGCGCCAATTCACCATCGCTCATGGGCTGCAGATTCCTTCCAGGATGAAACAAATCGCTCGCCCAATATGGGCAAACGATCGGCGTCAGCACGGTCGCCGACGGGTGCCACCTACCTACTAGCCTCAAGAGTCTAGCGCACAATGCGCCCTAGAACATCAAAACACAAGAGGAGAAAAAGATTTCACGCGCTACATATAGCTTGAAACTTGCCGCTAAAATGGCCGGCCGTTATTTACCAAATCATTGATGGCCACAGCGATACAACCAGCAATACAGCTAGTTAATAAGATCAGAACCCGTGTTTGCCTCCCGAAAGACGCTTTAGCATCCGGTACCAAAACTCTTGGGCACTGTAATACTCCTTGACGCCAACGCGTTCGTCCTTGCCATGAGCACGGGAATCGTTCGGGTCACTAAAGATCGCTGACACCCCATAGACCGGGATGCCGGCGTTACGCACATAGTTTCCGTCAGTCGCCCCAGTCGACATCGTCGGAATGACGGGCACCCCGGGCCACATTTCCTCAACGATGGGTTCAAGGACGTTCATAATTTCCTCGGTCAATGGTGACGGGTCAGACCCTGTTGGAGAATTCATCCTGGCAACCGTGATTTGTTCATTCCCAATTACTTCCCGGAGGGTAGCTTCGACATCATCAGGGTTTTGTCCTGGCAACACCCGGCAGTTCACTGTTGCCCGGGCCGTCTGCGGCAAAGCGTTGTCCGCGTGACCAGCATCGAGACGCGTGGCGACACATGTTGTGTGCAAAATCGCGTTGTAGTACGGAGAACCTGCTGAAAGCCTTGCTGCTGCTGTCTCGTCTGGAGGCTCTTTTGCCACAGCCCTCATATCAACCGCCGGCAGCCCGTCCATAAAATACGATGAGCGCTCAAAGTACAGGCCAGCCACCTCACCGACATCAACGGGAAAGGTGAACTCGGAAAGTCGGGCCAGTGCCATAGTGAGTTCATAGATCGCATTGTCGGGACGCGGCCGTGAGCTGTGACCACCAGGATTTGTCGCCGTGATGTGAAAGGTTACATAGATTTTCTCAGCTGCCTGCACATTGAAAATATTCGGGGTCCCATTGAACAGCTCGCCCCCACCAGCGTCAGAGTTAATTGCAAATACTGAATCGACCAGGTCACGCCGTTCCCGTACTAAATATTTGATCGAATCGCTACTGGTCTCTTCGTCCGCAGTAAACACAGCAACTAAGTCGCGGTCCGGCACGTAGCCTTCGTCACGCAACCGAATGAAGTTCGTAACGATATGGGCGATGCCAGCCTTATTGTCATCGGTGCCGCGGCCATAGAAATAACCATCGATCTCGCGGAGTTCAAAAGGCTCAAACTCCCAATCCGAGCGCAACGCATCGACGACATCCAGATGCGCCATCAGCATGACTGGCTCTTTGGTCGGTGGGCCACCACCGGGGGCTTGTCCCCGAAAACGGGCTACGACGCTACCCAGCTCCGGGTCAGGGCTCACGACTTGGATATCTTCAGCGGGGAATCCCCCGTTGATGAGAAGCCGCTTAACCCCCTCGGCTGCCGCTTTGACATTCTCCGGCATGTCCGCGGTCGAGCGAAAAGCTACGAGTTCAGCGTAGATTTTTTTTGAAAGGGCTTCGTAGTCAGTTTGTTGGGTTCCATCCCCAAGATTCACAACCGTCGTAACGGGAGAAACTCCAGTGTGCGCCCCTCCTCCCGAAAACACAACGGCCAACAGGAATACAAGGATGGATTTCATTAAGCAACCTCCACGGATTCAAGTTGGTTCATGCCGAAGGTAGCGGGGGGAGTCGAGACACTATCCAAGTGTTCGAACTATCCACAGTGGCCAGGTTGTAGCTTGCTTCCAATGCGGTCATTGCTTGCCAATCAGCGAAACAATTGCCGCCTCCACCTGTTCCCAAGCCGGCGTCCCTGGCCACACCACCTCATAGTGTCCAGCATCGGAAACAACGATCAGCTCCGAGTCGTCGTCGGCCGACTGCGCCTCGTAATTATGCGGTGAGACCTGACGAGAAGGCACTATGTCGTCGTTTCTACCTGTTATGTGCCTCTGCGGTACATTCAATGGCAGCATCTGGAAAGGGGATCCGGACAAGTAACGACCTGGGAAATCACGAGGTCCGCCGCCCATAAGCCGATCCACAATCCCGGCCCCGCACGTTGGGGGGTCTATTTGGCGAAAGCGCCGAAGTTCCGGTATCCCCCCTAGGCTCACTACACCAGTAACCGGGAGAGGGTTCGGCATATACAGATCACTATCGTCGTAAATGCGCGGACGCCCCGCAGCCCACAGCGCCAAATGGCCGCCGGCAGAATGTCCCAAAGTGATGACGTGATCTAGGTCGAGACTGTAATCGGCAGCAATATCACGCAGTTTGTCGACACCCTGAGCAACGTCGAGAAACGTATTCGGCCAACCGCCGCCTTCAACATCAACAGGCCTATATTCGATGTTCCAGGTGGCGATACCTAAATTGGTGATCGCCACTGCGACACGATCGAAGTACTGCAAAGTGGCAATGTCTAACCAACAACCCCCGTGTATGAGAACAGCGACCGGCCAGGGTCCTGGGCTGTCTGGAAATCGCAAGTCGCCAAACTGTAGCGGGTGATCACCATAAGCAATCCGGTCGTTAGCTGGGACCGGGTCCCCAGACAAAATGTCACCGAGTGTAATCCTTTCCTGTGCCGCCCCGCTTAGCTTAGCGACCGATTGCTGTGTCGCAAAGACAGCTAAGATCACGCCAACGGCTACATGTAGAAAAGTGTTTCTCCTCGTCTGGCTTTTGCAGATGATTTGTTCGGTACCCTTGCTCATTCCTTCCTCAGCTCCTCGAGTCGTTGGATAGCGCGTTCTCGCAAGGACGTCTCGTGAGTGTGCTCTTGGCCTGCAACATACGCGTAGTGTGCGATTGCGACGCTTGGAACCCCGCTTGATTCATACAGTTCCCCGAGCAGCATGTGCGTCCGAACGCGGCCTGTCCAGTCAGCATGCGGAGCTCGCGCTAGCGCATGATCAAGAGTTTCGATGGCGTCATCGACCTGTCCAAGGGTCGCAAGGGCGCGACCAGCACCATAACCAAAACGAAGGACTTCAGGCGCAAGATCCATCGCCGACTCATAATGAAACAGTCCTTCCCATAACGCTTCCTCGGCACGAGCGTCATCAGCTTCGCTCTCCGAATCCGACAGTTTCTGGTCGCCTTCATTTGCTTCGATCCACGCTTTATGCAAGTCGTCCGACCAAGGCTCGATTCCCGGGGAAGGCTCCAAGACGATCAAACCTGGCCACTTCCCAAGATTGTCCGGATCAAATACTGCAATGTTACTTTCGACATAGATTGGGTTGTAGGCTGCCACGTAGTCACCAATCGGCCGCATGCTACGCGGCAACTCTGAGATTTCATGGTGCCGGTAATGCATTGGAACCATAATGTCAGGCTGGACGGTTTCGATCAGCATAGTGAACATATCGAGGCTCGACGCATCGAAGTGAGCGACGCTAATCAAAAGAATGTCAGTCTGTCCAATGGCCTCGAGATCAATCTCGTTCAGCAACCGACTGTCACCAAGGTGCGTAATGCGGAGCCCCCCCGTCTCGATCGCCCAAATGGTATTGGAAGGTGTTTGACCAATATCAAGGAAACGGGCCGCCCCCACGTGTTCAGATTTGATCCCCAGCACAGAGACGTCGCCAATACGAAACTCGCCGGGGCTCCGGAACACTGGAGTTAAATCACCGAAATAGTAGGTGGCATCATGGTCGTAGTGGGGGTGTGTCACGAGAACCGCGTCGGCCTTGATGTCGCGGGGAAATGAATAGCCTAACCAGATCTTGCTATTGAAGGGGTCGATCGCG
This sequence comes from uncultured Acidobacteriota bacterium, assembly GCA_964455175.1. Lineage (GTDB taxonomy): Bacteria > Acidobacteriota > UBA890 > UBA890 > UBA890 > UBA890. The sequence goes on from CAYVUW010000017.1 coordinate 12,700, forward strand.
ATGCGCGTTCCCGTAGGCGACTCAATCACAAAAGCCGCATGGCCGATGTATTCAAGGTTAACGAGCGTCGCAGGAGGAGACTGAGGAATAACCGGGCCCCACTCGGAGACAACCCCTCCCCCAAGCGCGACCCATAAGATGGTAGTAATCAGCTTCACAACAGCGATGGTAGCAAAGACGACGCTCAGGAATCCCGCCCGATCTGGATCGTGACTTCCTCGCCCTCGATTGTTGCGGCCCGTTCGATCTCAACGTTTGGGATTGCTTGCCCTATCCGGATTTTTTCCAGTCCAAGGGTCTCGCCACGGATCAACTCGTCATTCTGTTTCGTGCTTTTGATGATGCTTGGACCTTCTGAGCTAATGTTTATGTAGATTCGGTCGGATACTTGCATGCCGGCGTCTTTGCGCATTTTCTGGACCCGGTTAATCAGGTCACGAGCCAGCCCCTCGTAGCGAAGCTCTTCAGTGATATGCGAGTCGATTGATACAACTAGCTTACCCGAGGTCGCGACTAATTCGCCTTCCACCGACGGTTCCATCTCAACGTGAACGTCCTGCGGGTCGAGCAAGTGGCCATCAACCTCCGTACTCTCGCCGAAGGCAAGCTGCCTAACCTTCTCCGCATCGACCTCTTGCAACGTCGCAAGAGTTTTGGCAAGCATCTTGACCTCCTTGCCAAAACGTGGCCCTAGACGTGACATATTTGGCTTCACAGTTGGTGTGGCAAGTTTGGTCGGATCATCGAGGATTTCGAGTCTCTTAATGTTAAGTTCCTCAAGGATGACGCCTTCACCAGCCTGCAACCACTCACGCTCATTGGAGCTGGTGGTGCCAACCTTAATGCTCACCAGAGGCTGTCGCGTGCGGATCCGTGCCTTTTCACGCAGGCTACGCCCAAGTTCGCACACCGTTCGCGTCAAATCGATACGACGCTCAACCTGATATTCCTCAATTGAAAGTTCACGCCGCAGTGGTAGGTCGCGCAGATGTACTGAATCGATGGCTCGGGTCTCGGGAGTAACCCGCAACAGTTCATAGACCTCGTCGGCGATAAACGGTGTGAACGGAGCCATCAGTTCGGTGAACTCAAGTAGTACCGAATACAACGTTGTGTAGGCACACACCTTGTCGTCTGAGTGTTCCGACTTCCAGAAGCGCCGACGTGATCGGCGAATGTACCAATTGGTCAGGTCGTCGAGGAAATGAAGCAGAGGGTCTACAACCCGATAGAGCCGATACTCGGCCATTTCTTGTTCGACCTGGCGCTTAAGCTCCTCAAGCTTGGCATTGATCCATACATCCAGTTCATGGGTCGGGTCGCCCGTGTACCACTGAGTTTCCGGGTCCCACTCATCCACAGCAGCGTAAGTCATTAAAAAACTGACGCTGTTCCACCACGGAAGTAGTACGCGGCGCACCATCTCCCGTACGCCGTCCTCGGCAAACTTAAGCTCTTCTCCACGTAGCGCGGGCGAATTAAGCATGTAGATGCGAATTGCGTCCGCACCATATTTTTCAAGCATCTCCGAAGGTTCTGGGTAGTTCTTTAGTGACTTCGACATTTTGCGGCCGTCTTCCGCGAGCAACAAACCATTGACCACGCAGTTCTCAAAAGCCGGCTTTTTGAACAAAGCTGTCGACAGCACCAGCAAGGTGTAAAACCAGCCCCGAGTCTGATCTAGTGCCTCGCATATGAAGTCCGCCGGAAAGCCTTGTTTAAACTTCTCCTTGTTTTCGAACGGATAGTGCGCCTGGCCATAGGGCATCGAACCCGATTCGAACCAACAGTCGAGGACCTCAGGGATACGACGAAGTTCTCCGTTGCCACTCGGCGCCGGTATCACGATGTCGTCGACAATATGCTTGTGCAAATCGTCCACCTTTTGCCCGGATAATTCCTCGAGCTCAGCTCGCGAACCAATGCAAATTGTCTCGCCGGTTTCCTCGTTACGCCATATCGGTAGAGGGTTTCCCCAGTAGCGGTTGCGAGAAATGTTCCAGTCACGTGCCCCCTCAAGCCACTTGCCCATGCGCCCATCCTTGAGGTGGCCCGGTACCCAGCGGACTTCCTGATTATTGGAGACAAGGTCATCCTTGATTTCTTCAACCCGCACATACCACGCAGTGATGGTTTTGTAGATTAGCGGCGTGTCCGAGCGGTAGCAGAACGGATAACTGTGATCGTAGGTCTCGTGGCGCAGGAGTTTGGCCTGTTCTTTGAGGTCAACAATGATCTGCTTGTCAGCATCCTTGACCATTTGTCCCTGATAAGAGGGTACGGCCTCAGTGAATTTGCCTTCTTCGTCGACTGGATCCGATGGTTCTAGGCCGAATGCCTTGCCAAGCCGAAAGTCATCTTCGCCGAAGGCGGGCGCCATATGAACGATGCCAGTGCCAGTTTCGGCGGTTACAAAGTCGGCGGGCAGGATTTTGAAAGCATTTTCTTCAGAGTCCTTTCGCCCCGCAAAGAAAGGGAACAAAGGTTGATAACCACAACCTACTAAGTCGCTGCCCTTGAGCTCGCCAATACGCTCGATGCCACGTTCCTCGGGCCAGTAGGAAGCCACCAAATCAGCGTGTAGCACATAATGTTCACCAACAACGGCACCTTCGTTAATCGTCTGTCCGGCAGCAGAACTATTTTCACCCGCATTTACCTCGACGATCGCGTACGTTGCTTGCGGGTCGATTGCCAGCGCTACATTTGAGGGCAACGTCCAGGGAGTCGTCGTCCAGGCAAGAACAAAGGTCTTGTTGGTTCCACATAGGCCATCATCAAGCTGGAACTTCACCGTGATCGAGGGGTCTTGGACGTCCTTATAATTGAGGTTTGCCTCAAAGTTTGAGAGCGGCGCACCAATCCGCCACGAGTAGGGAACCACCCGGTAACCCTCGTAGATCAGATTCTTGTCCCAAAGCGTCTTGAAAACATGCCAGACGCTCTCCATGAAGGAGACGTCCATGGTCTTGTAGTCATTTTCGAAGTCAACCCAGCGCCCCATTCGCGTAACGATCGTGCGCCACTCTTCTGCGTAGCGCAGGACAATCGAACGGCAAGTCTCATTAAACTTGTCGACTCCGTATTCTTCGATTTCGCTGCGACCGTTGAGGCCAAGCTGCTTTTCAACCTCAAATTCGATCGGTAACCCGTGACAGTCCCACCCAAAACGACGTTCTACACGGTAGCCACGCATCGTCCAGTAGCGAGGAATAACGTCCTTGATCGTGCTAACAAGAAGATGTCCATAGTGCGGCAGGCCGGTAGCAAAAGGTGGCCCGTCATAGAAGCTGTAGTTCTTGGTCCGCGAGCGTTGCTCAATACTCCGCTCGAACGCGCACCGCTCCTCCCATCGCTTCATGACCGCACGCTCAGTTTCGGGAAATGAGATGCTGCCCGGCGGGCTCGGAAACTTCATTTGACAACTCGGGAAAAGAAAACCAACCGATAGATTGGCTAAACCGTGAGGATAGCGTAACTGCGCGGGTGCGACACGCTTGTTGTCTTTAAGCTAGTGAAGCAAGAGCTACAATAGCCAAACGCCCATTTCACCAGCGAATTCGGCACTCCGCCCCAACACGAGTTCTAGTGAGAGCCCGGTACATGAGCAGAAATTTCATTTGCAGTCTCTTCCTTCTCACCTTCGTCGGTTTGACTACGACCGTGGCTTCAAAAACCGCGATAGAAAATCACAGTGCCGCACCACAGTTAATTCCTGATCTCGATAGTTGGACGCGCTTCCGCGGTCCTAACGGGTCTGGAGTCGGAAAAAGCGAGAACCTTCCGACTAACATAGGGCCCGAACACAACGTCATCTGGAAAACCTCTGTGCCAGAGGGGTATTCCTCGCCGGTACTCACGCAAGATCGCGTTTTCCTTACCGCCTTCGAAAATGACCGGCTACTAACTATCAGCCTCCATCGCTCCACTGGCCGTGAGCTGTGGAGGCGCGAAGCTCCTCGTCCAAGGGTCGCGCGACTCGATCCTCGAAACAATCCCGCCGCGCCGAGCCCTGCGGTCGACGATGAACGGGTATATGTGTTCTTTGCGGAGTTCGGTTTGTTGGCATACGACTTCGATGGCAATGAGCTCTGGGATGTGCCCCTCGGGCCCTTTGACAACTTGTATGGCATGGGGGCTTCGCCGGTCGTGTTTGACGGCAAAGTTTTGCTTGTTTGTGATCAGCGAACTGATTCCTTCCTTATCGCAATCAACGGCACAAACGGGGAAGTCGCTTGGCGCGTTGACCGCCCTGAAGCGGCAAGCTCACACGCTACGCCGGTTGTCTGGCAACCTAACGACGGAGAGCCTCAATTGGTCGTGGTCGGATCGTTCCTGCTCAGTGGCTACGCGATCGCAACCGGCGAACGGCTCTGGTGGGTAAGGGGAATGATCCACGAGATGAAGTCAGTTCCGGTGATCTCAAACGGAATAGCATACGTAAATGGCTACGGGTCACCATTGAATGACCCCGGCAACACCTTGGATGTGGGCCCATTCGCGGATGCACTCCAATATGACAGGGACGAGGACGGTCTACTGAGCCGCGATGAGCTTCCCGAGGGAAGGGCACGCCAACGTATCCGAATGAGCGACCTTGATCGCGATGGCAAGCTAAGCGAGAAGGATTGGAATTACTTTCGCAACTCGATGGCCATGACTAACGGCATGTTCGCAATCCGCCTTGGCGGTTCGGGTGACATGACAGATAAGAATTTCCTCTGGCTCTATAGTCGCGCCGTCCCCCAGCTTCCGTCGCCAATCTTGTACAAAGACCTGCTTTACATGATCAACGATGGCGGGATTGTGACGATTCTCAATCCAACGACGGGCGAGCAACTTGACCAGGGGCGACTGCAGGACGCGGTCGATAGCTACTACGCCTCCCCAGTGGCCGGGGATGGAAAGATTTATATGGTTAGCGAACTAGGGATGGTTTCCGTGGTTAAGCCGGAACCGACACTAAGAGTTATCGCCACAGCCGATCTCGACGACACAGTTTACGGGACCCCCGCAATCGACGGCAATCGCATCTACGTGCGCACCGGAAGGACTCTCTACTGTTTTGGGCTGCCCCAATAGAAGCGCCAGTATGGAGCTGCTAGCTATTGCTTCTTGTCGGCTTCCTAAACGAGCAACTGAATTGAGGGTTCCCCCGCATCAGCTTCTCGCACCTCGCCAATCGCAATCGCACTTTCATACCCGAGTTCACGTAACGCGTTGACGCAACTCTCAGCATTATCAGCAGGAACGCTTGCCAATAAGCCACCGGCCGTCTGCGGATCGAAGATTAGTGGATACGCTGGATTCCTAGAAGCTTGTTCCAGGCCCGAGATAGCCCGGCGGAGACGTATATTTTCTGCATGGAGAGAGGAAAATATGCCCTCACCCATCACCTCAAGGGTGCCGTCAAGGGCAGGGACGATATCAAGTGTGACCGTCGTGGCAACACCTGAAGCCTTAGCCATTTCGACTAGATGGCCGAGCAAACCGAAACCACTAACGTCCGTCATCCCGGTAGCACCGTAACCAATCAAACAGTGTGCAGCGGCTCGGTCCGATTGCGTCATTGAGCAAAGGGCCGCGCAGATCCAGCGACCCTTCGCTTTACCCCGCATGTCCGCAGCAAATAGGGCTCCGGTTCCAAGCGGCTTGGTAAGCACCAAAATGTCCCCGGCGCTCATCCCCGACTTGCGTATCGCAGCATCTGTGTCGACAAATCCAGTCACCGTGAGACCAAGTGCCAGTTCCGAGCCCTCGCTGGTATGGCCACCGACCAGCGCCGTGTTCTCTCTGTTAAGCACATTGAGAGCCCCCGACAAAAGCTGAAGAAGGTCAGCCTCGACCTTCCTTTCGAGACCGTATGGAATGGTCACCGTTGCCAGAGCTGTCTGAGGCTCAGCACCCATCGCAAAAATGTCTCCAAGCGAATGATTAGCAGCAACTTTGCCGAAATCGAACGGATCTCCTATGAACGACCGGAAAAAATCGACCGATTGGACAAGTTGTTTGCCCTCGGGCACGTCGACAACCGCCGCATCATCTGGTTCATCGAGGCCAACAACGACATCTGGGCGCGACGATAACTTCAATTGCGCCAACACGCGATCGAGCATAGTGCTGCCAACTTTGGAGCCACAACCACCACATCGCATAGCAAAAGTGGAAATGGCCCCAAGGGCCTTTTCGGTGTCGGTTAACCCCTTAGGAAGATCACTGATGTCCGCCATCCCAGCACGCATCAATTCGGCCGCCGCCTCTACCCCAATCAGTCGTGGGTCAAGGTGAGCATCCTGGTCCATTTCGGCTGGGTACATCTCGGGGAGCTTGTTGAATTTCTGCATAAAGCGTTGGTCTATAAAATCCTTCCAGCGCCATGCCCAGGTACCTTCGGCAGCCCAATTACCGCGTGACACAACAGCGTACTTGTCCCCTGTCGACACAAGGCTGAGGAACTTTTCCTGCGGGTGAAAAGGCTTGGCAGCTTCACCAAGCAGCCGCAAGCGGATGTTCTCCGTCAATGGTAGGCCCTGCCTAACAGCAAAAACACCGGCCTTGGGGCGCGGATGATCAATGACGGTGGCGATGTCACCAGCCGCGAAGATGTCAGCATCCGTCATCGTCTGCAAGGTATCGCGAACTCTTATAAAACCACGGTCATCTACATCAAACTCACTTTCTTCGAGCCAACTCGCCGCCCGCGCCGTTGTCACCCAAAGAACCTCGTCAAGGTTAAGACCACCGCCCTTTTCAAATGTAAGTTGACAGCCAGGGCCTTCGACCTCTGTCACCTTAGAGTTGGTCATGACTTCGACCCCCCGCTCTTGAAGCACACGGCAAAACTTGGCCCTAACGCGAGAATTATGCGTCGGTAGAATCTCGTCACCCGAAGTGGCGAGGTGGAAGTGAAGATGACTGGAGCTGCGGCCCTGTCTTTCCAGGAGCCTGTCGAGGCTATATTGAACCGAGAGCAACAACTCTACGCCGCCGGCTCCGCCACCCACGACACCTATGTGAGTTTCATTCCGGCGTTGCAGACAACGATCCCGGAGGACTTTCCACTTCGGCCAGAAACCGTCGATTGGCTTGACCGGAACGACCGTGCCTTTGGCTCCCGGCACACGTAGCCCCGGCGTCGATCCGATATTGATCGACAAGACATCGAAGGTCACCGGTGGGTGCTCCCGGCAAAGAACAGCTCTATTGGAGGTATCAACGCCGACCACTTCGTCATGGAGGAACCGCGCTTTAGCAAACCGTGCCAATGGCCCAAGATCAATATTGGTCTCTTCGAACGTATAGTGGCCAGCAATCAGGCCCGGCAGCATTCCAGAGTAAGGAGCGTGAGCATCGCGGGAGATAAGAGTGAGCCTCACCCCCGGCATCGGATCCATACCGAATTTTTTCAGAACGGTGACGTGGCTGTGGCCACCACCAACAAGCACTAAGTCTTTAAGCACAGGTTCTGCGGCAGGAGTCATAGCCGAAACTCTAGCTTAGCTACCCCGCCCGGGAGAGCTTTTACCACCAGATGGCCGAAATCGGCATTGTAATCAGCTTATTCCACGTCGCCTTCGCGCTCGAAGTCGAGTGACGTCGAATTGATACAGTACCGCAGCCCAGTCGGAGCGGGTCCATCGGCGAACACATGGCCGAGGTGAGCATCACAGCGTGAACAAACGACCTCGGTACGTAACATCCCGTGGGAGGAATCACCATGTTCATCAACTGCCTCTCCGTGGGCGGGCATGGTAAATGAGGGCCAACCTGACCCCGAGTGAAACTGGGCTCCCGAGTGAAACAGTTCACTCCCACAGCAAATGCAACGGTAAACGCCAACGCCTTCGCAATCCTCATACTCGCCTGTATGCGGTGGTTCGGTTCCTCCCTGGCGAGTCACTTGATATTGCTCGTCGGTTAGCTGAGCCCGCCATTCCTCTTCAGTCTTGCGAATTTTATTACTCACTAACTGCTTCCTTCCTAGCGAAGTTCCTTCAACGAGTAAAAAGTGCCACGCCAGCCAATACCACCTCGAACGTAGGTCAGAAACATTGCCCGAAGGTACGCGAAAATTAGGAGTGGGACAGCTACCGGCAACAAAACCGCTGACCACCAACGTAGGCTCCCGCCTTGAAGTAGCACCATTTGCCCAACGAGCAGCAGGATAACGATCGCCGCGTTTAGCCAAAGCACCGGGCCAGTGGTAATGAGCAAGGCAACGAATGGCCAGCACATGGTCAGCATCTGCACGGGCGCGCCACCTAGAAGCATCCACGGCTTGAAGTTAACTGCGGCAAGGGAATTCTTCTCCAGCCCATGGAAGGCTGCTCGTAAGTCCGGATACCACTCCACGCTAACCATTCCACCAGCAACACCGAACCCTTGCTTACTTCCATGGTCCCGCAACAGCAAAGCCAACCTCAGGTCATCGTCGGGCCGCATAGCAATCGACCGGTGGCCATCAGCAGCGAAGTAAGCCTGCTTGCGTACCAGGTTGAACGCCCCGATACCGACAGCCACAGAACTGTTCGGGTCGCCCATCCGCCATGGCCTGAAATATCCAAAGAACGAAACCATGAAGGCAACAACAAACATCTCAAGCAGCAGGCTCCTAGTGTGTACATCCGCCGCGATCGTAAGATGGTCGAGCTCACCTTCCTGAACACACGATATCGCCCGAGCCAGCACTGTCGGCTCAAAGTAGACATCAGCATCGGTAAACAGCAGTAATTCACCTTCCGCTTCCTGCGCACCACAGTACAAAGCGTGGTTTTTCCCGATCCAACCTTGGGGCAACTCGGTAACGTGTACCGCGCGAAGACGCGGGTCCGCTGCTGCCAGTTCGTCAAGAATCTTGCCGGTGGAATCATCCGAGCGATCGTCGATTGCGATGACCTCAAGCTCGGGATAGTCGAGCGTAAGGATCGAACGCATCGCGGCAGCAAGATGCTGCTCCTCGTTACGCGCGGGCACTATCACGCTAACCCGGGGGTAAACAGCTAACTCTTCGCGACTCGGGCGAGTGACGTGGTCCACGAAAAGGACAAACCTTGCCCCCGTAGCCATATCGATGGCAACAACCACAAAGCCAATAAGAGTCAGTATCGCAACAACAAGTAGCGCTGTCTCCATTAATGGCTCCGCGGCGCGTAGATATTAAACCCAATCAGGTTGACCACTTGCACGACGCCGCCGATCAAAACAAGCGTGCTCCGATGCAATCGGCTGTCTCGGCTAAGCTTGCTCGCTACTGAACAGAATCAACTCCGAGTTTCCCTAATCTGGCCGCCATGTCTTCAGCCGATGTGCGCGGACGAACTTCTTTGTCAATGTAAAGAATCTGGCCACTCTTGCCAATATAGAACGTCCAGCGGTTCGCCATTCCGCGCTGATTGAGGACACCGTAAGCATTCGCTGTCACTTTCGTCGGGTCACTCAGCAGCGGAAAATCGGCATTCTGCTCTGCCGCAAAAGCGGTATTTTCTTCGAGTGGATCCACGCTGGCCATAAAATAGGTCACTTCATATTCACGGACTAGATGGCCATTTTCTGCTAGAGATTTACATTCGATCGTACAGCCACGAGTGAACGCCCGCGGGTACCAAGCAATCACTACTGCCTGTTTGTCACGAAAATCAACCAGTTTGTAAGTCTCGCCGTCCGATGCTTGCAGGGTGAAATCGGGCGCCATGTCACCCACCTGGAGCTGAGCGTCTTGGGCCCCCGCGGCGCTTGCTAGAAGCATCATCGTTGCAACTGCTATAAGTCTACGCATAATCGATCTCCATTTCGTTTGTCGTGCCCCGTGGGGTTAGCCTAAAAGCCATTGTCTCATTTGCTTGTATCGCTAGCCTCTGCGTTGAATAAGAAAAAATCGTACGCGGTGCGCGCCATTTCGGCGATTGTGTGCTCGCCAAGTTCAGTGTCGGCCTCACTGCCAAGCGTAAAGACGCTTATCGCAAATCTTCCCAAATCACCCGGCATCGTAATCACGCCAACATCGTTGACAATACGACCGATCGTCCCAGTCTTGTGAGCAATACTGTAGCCAGGCGGAAGTAGCCCACGAAGGCGATTAGCCCCGGTTTGTGTGCGGGAGAGAATTTCCATGATTACTTCGGAGGATCCACGGCTGACTGCAGTTCCTTCGGAAATCATCACCAGCAATTCGGTCATGTCGCGCGCCGAAGCCTTGTCTTTGTCACCACCATAGAAAGCTTCGCGAAAGGCAAGAATATTGGCTGCATCTGGGCGGTTGTTACGTCTGTGTTGGTTGATTTCTTGCAGCGTTCCGTTGGCGACCGGCGCGTAGTCGACACCCTGGTAGTCGAGTATGAGCTCAAGGGTTGTTCGATCAACCCGGATGTTCTGAAACCCTAACGAGCGCATCCGGGCTGTGATCTGATCGGCGCCGAGACGATCGATAAGCATATCGGTCGCCGAGTTGTCCGACAGGATGATCATGAACGTAGCGATGTTTCTCAGTGACATTTCGATCCCAGGAGCCCATAGAGTCGAAAGCAATCCGCTCCCGATATGCTGGTCTTCAGCCTCTACCGCGATGCGGTCGTCGAGACTCAGGTCGCCAGCTTCGACGTGAGTCATTAGCTCGACCAAGATCGGAACCTTGTAGGTGCTCGCCATTCCGTAGGGAGTGTCTTCGTCGATCCCAGTCTCCATACCGCTCTCAATGTGATGTACGTACACACCAACGTCACCAGGAAATCGTTGGGCAATCGCTAACAAAGCTCCCCGCAGGCGTTCGATCGATCCAGCTGGGGGCATGGTGCCCAAGCGATCACCTTGCCTGTTGAGCTGCGGCGCAGCGAATGTTGGCGCAGCGACCGAAACCAACAACACCAAAGTGAGCAGGAGGCCAGCAACGTCAAGCCTAAGCCAGTCCACAGTGAGACGAAATCGCAAGATTTTATTTTTCATGCATCAAATATTACTGGGACGGGCACCCTCGGCTCCAGGGATAAATTCGGATGCCAGTGGTTCACCCCAAAATCAAGGTTAACCACCACCCTCCTCCTGTCTTGCGCCCGCCGCGTTGATAGCTTTGGCTATGGCCTCAACCACATCCTCCGGCGCGTACGCCGGTCGCTTCTCGTCAAGGTCAAACCGCTGAGCAAAGAGTTGCTCCGCTTGCGGCACACGCAAGACCTCGACGAACGTCACGTGGTCAGCTTCTCGATGTACCCCTAAGAGGACAAAATCAGCTTGGGTGCGCTTCGCAATCTCCGCTGGAGTCAACCCAGCCACAAGCATACGGCCTGTCGCAGCGGGCCTGATGACTGCAAGGTTTTCCCGGTCAGCGTTTGTCAACGCTATGACAAAAGCCTCGGTCAAGGCGCGATTAAAGTCAGCAATTTCGGGCGACTCTGGATCATTGAACGGCAGGATGGCCAAACGGGCTCGGTTCAACGGCACGTCAGGCGGGCGGCTGCCGAGCATCCATCCACCCAATGCAGCGACAATCATTGCTAGGAACACAACAATCAAATTGAACCTAGTGGTCCTGGTGCTAAAACGAGTCATTTCTAGGGGTTCTCTCCTCTACTCGCGGACCAAGAGCCGCAACAAGGCTGCTCTGCCCAGCAGGGTGCAAGCACGTAGCGTGTTCGATTCTCAGTTAGAACCGCTTATCCCACCAGTAATCTTCGAGGATACGGGCATTGGTTCTGTATTCCTGGCCATCGACTTCAAGGACAACTTCGTAGAGACCTTCAGGCGCCGGCGAATACACGAGGTTTCCTGGACGGTTAGGATTGCCACCACCACGTCCGCCCCGTTGTCCCCGACCACCACGACCACGGCCAGCAGCCTCTCCTGGCATACGATCGCGGCTGAAGTCCATGTCCCAAATAACTTGGTTCATGCCGGCGTTGTTGCTGCCAGTGAGTTCTCGCACCAGGCGCTCGCCAGAGTAGATGCGGAGCCTAGGAGCCGATTCCCGCGTGGAGGTCAACATGTAGTTGATAACGCTGCCGACAGGAGCCGACTCACCGGCGAAGTTCTGCGCTGAACGCTCATGGCGGCTAGTGTTCTTCCAGCGGATTGCAGTCTCAATTCCGAACAGGTGTACAGAGCGGGAAAGGTTCTCCGACGTCAGTTCCTGGATCCAAGAAATGTCAGTAATGAAGAACCCGCGACCATGCGTCCCTACTACCAGGTCGTTTTCGCGCGAGTGGATCTTGAGATCGTGCACGGGGGCGGTTGGCATGTCGCCTCGCATTTTGTGCCAATTGGCCCCGCCGTCGAGCGACACGTACACAGCCATCTCAGTCCCTACAAACAGTAGGTCCCGATTACGGTGATCCTCACGCACAACGTTGATCGGCTCTGCCGGCAGGTTGGCTGAGATATCCGTCCAAGTCTCGCCATAGTCCATCGTTTTATAGATAAAGGGTCGAAAGTCGTCACGTCGGTACCCGGTGAACGTCACGTAGGCGGTAGCAGGGTCGTGGTGAGATGGCTCTACCCGGCTTACCCAATAGCCCGGGTTGCCGGTGATGTTGCTATTAACCTGCATCCAGTTAGCGCCCGTGTCCTTGCTAACCCAAACATTGCCGTCGTCAGTACCAGCCCACAGCAAACCTGCAATTAGTGTGGACTCGTCAAGTGAAACAATGGTGCAGTATTGGATGTTCCCCGTTCCCTGGATTTTCGCCGGATCGTTGGTCGTCAAGTCAGGACTGATCTCGGTCCAGTTCTCACCACGGTACGTCGAACGCAAAACCACATTGCCAGCGTGGTAGATGACATCAGGATCATGTGGAGAAACAACGATCGGAGCGTTCCAGTTCCACCGCAGTTGTTCCTCCCCCTGCGGTCGGTTGTAGCGTAGGTTGCTGGAGCGCTCGTTGGTCAGAAGGTCAAGCCGGCCAAACCCACCCGCGAATTGGGATTCGTTGTAGAGATACCGGTTTTCAGCAACCACGTTGTACATGCCATCACCCCCGCCAACACGTTCCCAGTCCTCGAACGAAATGTTTCCGGCACGCGATGATGGGCCACGTTTGGAGCCATTGTCCTGAAGCCCCCCGTACACGTTGTATGGGTAAGCGTCGTCGATGCCGACAGTATAAAACTGGGCCAACGGCAGATCGTCGGCGTGATACCAACTCTGACCACCATCGCGGCTAATGCCGATACCGTGGTCATAGCCAAGAACCATGTAACGTGAATTGTCTGGGTCGATAGCCAGCGCATGGTCGTCTCCGCCGATTCCTTGCCAAGCTCTTACCCACTCGCTGCCACCATCTATCGACTTTAGCGAACGGGCCGACAGCATGAACAAGTTATCCGCGTTGTTTGGGTCAGCGATGATGCGCCCATAGTAATAGGGTGGGCCGCCTCCAACATTGGTGTCCTCTGGCGAAACAGCTTCCCAGGCGACACCGCCGTCACGGCTGCGCCAGATGCGATCGTTGTTCCCCCGCCCCGGTGACGGCGCACCATTGAGTAGCGCCTGATAGACCTCGTCCTCAGGAACCGCGTCGACGTTAACGTCTTCAATGACAGCGAATACCGTTTCCGGTTCAGCTTGCGAAATTGCTATACCAATGCGACCGATCATCCCCGTCGGCAAACCACCTCCGAGCATTGTCCAATTGGTCCCGGCATCAATGCTTTTGTAGATTCGGCTACCAGGACCACCCGGGTTAAATGTCCACGGCTTGCGTACCTTGTCATAGGTCGCGGCATAGAGCGTGTCGAAGTTTTCAGGGTGCATCACGACTTCAACCACGCCAACATGACGAGTAGTTTCATTCTCGAAACGTCCTGTAGCTTCGACAATGCTGGTCAGGACCAGTTCCCAGCTTTGACCCCCGTCCATTGTTTTGTAGAGACCGCGCTCGGGGTTGTCACTGTAGAGGTGGCCGAGAACTGCCACGTAGACGACGTCGGGATTGGTTGGGTGCACGATGATACGACCGATGTGGCCCGAGTCCGGCAGGCCCATATGCTTCCAGGTTTCGCCAGCATCAGTACTTTTGTAGATGCCATTGCCCCAGTAAGAGCTACGTGAATTGTTGGCCTCGCCGGTACCCACCCACACCGTATCGGGCGCCGAGGGTGCAATCGCAACATCCCCAATCGAGAAAATGTCATCGATGTCGAAAATCGACTCGAAATTAACGCCGTCCCCTGTCTTCCAAAGCCCACCCGAAGCAGTGGCTGCGTAGAAAGTGTTGGTGTCACGCGGGTCCAAGGCAATCGAAACGAAACGTCCCGACTGACGGGTCGGGCCGATGTCGCGATAGTGAACATTAGAGAAAATGGCCTCAAGATCCGGTGATTGGGCGACCGCGATCTTTGCATCGCTATGAGATGCTCCGGTAACACTGTCTGTATCTCTCTGAGGCACCGCATTCCCGCCAGCAGCGCTGACGTTAGCAGCGAGAGTGACAACTAAGCCGAGCACAAACGTGCCCCTGGAAAGCTTGGTATTTAAAAGCATGTTAGATCTCTCCATGGTGCGGGAACCTTAGCGGACGGGTATCAACCTTCCGAGTTCTGCATGTTGAAGACGGTCGTCGCCAGCACGGCGCCAGCAAGCGGGCCGACCCAGTAGTACCAAAGATTGCTGGCGTCACCTAGGCCCATGGCGACATTGGCCAAGATCGGACCAGTGCCCACGGCAGGATTAAAGGCTCCTCCCGAAATTGGGCCAACAGCGAATGCCCCAGCGGTAACAGTGAAGCCAATCGCCAACCCATAATAAGAATTCCCCTCTGTAGCCTTGGAGGTGGCGACGTTGAGAACAACGAGCATGAGGGCGAACGTGAAGATGATCTCAGCTAACAACACTTCCACGACACCCGCCCCACCCCCCGGAGCCGGAGCAAAGGCTTCGCCGGTCAAAAAATGAACGGCACCGCTAGCAACCAACGCCCCAGCGATCTGAGCAGCGATATACGGACCAATCTCAGATGCCCCAATCTTGCCGCGCATGAAAATACCCACCGTGACTGCGGGATTGTAGTGCGCACCCGAAACGTGGCCACCCATGTACACCATGACCATAAGTGTCAGGCCAATTGCTAATGGCGCAAGCGGGTTACCTGACGTGAGTGCCATGCCAATCGAAAAGACGAGGAAGAACGTGCCAATGAATTCAGTAAGGTATTTCTTCATGAAGGAATGCGCTCCTTGTTAGCAAATACATACGGTGGCTTTATGGCGCGAGTCTGTTGCACCTGGCGACAAATGTCCATCTACTCACCGGCGACTTCTCATCCCTCTCCAAAAAACACTTGAGACAAACTGCGCTGCTGCATTGTTCCTTGAAGACCTGGTCTACTTCACCGACAATTCGCCTACTAACTCACGAGCTAACAAGAAAAGGCCCCCTGATGACAAACGCCCGTGCACTCTGGATTTTCGTCTTTCTAACGATAGGCATTGTTGCTTGTGCTCGCGATACCGAAACTGGCGACGACACTAGGGCTGGTTCCCGAACGTCCGCTATAGAGACCATTAACTCAAGGGGTCAAACAACGCCGTTCGACGGGTACACACTTTTCCAGCCGCTACGATCGACAAACGTTTACCTCATCGATATGGCCGGCAATCTCTCTCATAAATGGCAGACCGAGTACAACACTGGTCAGTCTGTATACATGCTTGAGAATGGCAACCTGTTACGTGCGGCGCGCGATCCAGATCCATCCGGCCCTTATCGGGGCGGTGGCGAGGGCGGCATCATCCAGGAAATCGCCTGGAACAGCGAGGTGGTCTGGGAATACAAATTCTCCGACGAAATCAAGCGCCATCACCACGACGTAGAGCCGATGCCCAATGGCAACGTGCTGCTTATCGCCTGGGAGAACAAAACCTATGAGGAGGCGGTGCAAGCAGGCATAAACCCAGCGAGAATGAGCGATGACTACATATGGCCCGACTTTGTTGTTGAACTCGAACCCGTGTATCCCAACGATGCCAACATCGTCTGGGAGTGGCATGCGTGGGACCACCTAGTGCAAGAGCTGTACCGCGATAAGGATAACTACGGCTCTGTCGCCGAGCACCCCGAACTCATTGACATCAACGCTGCCCCGGCGCACCGTGCACGCCAGGAGATCTCTACCCCTGAGTCGATAGACCAACTGCGTGCTCTGGGCTATATCGCGGGTAACGTTTCCACCGATGACCGGCCGGAGATCGGCTCCGACTGGTTGCACAGCAACTCCATCGACTACAACGCCGACCTCGACCAGATTCTGCTTTCCAGTCGCCATTTTTCGGAAATCTGGATCATCGACCACAGCACAACTACAGAAGAAGCCGCGGGCCATACTGGTGGCAAGTCAGGCAAGGGGGGAGACCTTCTCTACCGATGGGGCAACCCTGAGGCTCACGGTGTCGGTGGACCAGCAGACCGGAAACTATTCGTGCAGCATGATGCCCGTTGGATCGACGAGAGACTACCTGGGGAGGGCAACATCCTCGTGTTCAATAACGGCACGGACCGCCCGGGGGTCGAGGAGGATTACTCCTCTGTCCTTGAACTTGCCCCGCCCATTAACCCTGATGGCAGCTACGTGATGCCGGCGGCAGAACCTACCGAGCCAACCAGCCCGGTCTGGGAGTACATCGCACCCAACCCGGAGAGTCTTTACGCGGGGCAGCTGTCCGGGGCACAGCGCTTACCAAACGGGAACACACTGATCGCCGAAGGGAATTCGGGCCGCATGCTCGAGGTTGGTGCCGACAATGCCATCGTCTGGGAATTCACAAACCCATACCGCGAAGACGACAGGCGCTCAAGTCAGCGAGACCCCGAGGGAATTGGCGGTCCCGGTCGACGTGAGGGACGACGCGGGCCGCGCCCGGGTGATCCATCCGCTGCAGAACGAGGGAGACGGCGGGGTCCTCAGCTCGGCGACCCATCAGTACGAGAACGCGGCAACGAGCAAGGCCGCAGGGGTGCCCGTGGCGACAGGGGTCGCGGACCTGGCGGTCGAGGCGACGGCCCACGTCCTGGCAGCATCTATCGGGCCACGCGCATGCCACTAGATCACCCAGGATTGGTGAGTCTGGCGGGAACCTCCTTTAAATAGGAAGCTCCGCCAGTTCGTCCTGGACAGCATCGACCAAAGGTTTAATGGTTTCCGCGCTGAAGTCGAATCGCGCACCGGCCACCTCGAAGAGTTCGGGAAGGGGTCGCGAGCCACCGAGCGCCAAGGCCGCACGATAACTGCGGAGCGCTTCACCTTGGTCTCGTTTGAAGCGCAGCCAGAGCTGTAAGGCACCAAGCTGGGCAATCCCGTATTCGATGTAATAGAAGGGGTGCACAAACAGGTGCAGCTGACGCTGCCAGTAGCTTTCGCGACTTTCCTGATAGCCGCTCCAATCGACTCGGGCACCGAAGGCCCTGTCAAGTTCCAGCCAACATGCCGTGCGATCAGCACGTGAGTGGTCTGGATTAGCGTAGATCCAGTGCTGAAATCTGTCGATCTGCGCGATCCAAGGAATTATCTTGATAATGCTCTCCAGGTGCTTACGCTTGGCACGGGCTGCATCTTTGGTGTCGTAGAAGACGTCGAGTTCGTCGGCAGCGAATAACTCCATTGTCATCGAGGCGACCTCTGCGAACTCAATCGGTGAATGTCGATATCCAACCAGTGGCTCATGCTGAGTGGCGAACGCGTGAAAAGCATGGCCAGCTTCATGCAACAGGGTTTCAACGTCGCGTTGCACTCCGGCAGCGTTCATGAAGATGAACGGTCGCCGCTTTTCGTCGCGTGTCGACATGTAGCCACCAGGCGCCTTGCCCTTGCGTGACTCCAGATCTAGGTCACCTTGTGCGCGCATGCTAGCAAACAACCCCGCAAGTTCAGGGTCGAGTCGGGTGAAGATCTCCTCCACGCCTGATTCGAGCTCCTCGGTATTTTCGAAAGGGCGCAAAGGATCGCGGCCCAGAGGGTCAACCTCGAGGTCCCAGGGGCACAACGTCTGAAATCCACCATTAGGGTCCTCCTTGCTAGTTTGAATGGCCGATTGACAACTATTTCGTTTTGATTCCTCTACCAGCATCTCGAACTGCCGCAGGTTCAGGTCACGGTACAGAGGCACGACTAGCTCGCGTACTGTCTCTTGAAAGCGCTCTGAGTCTTCGATCTTGTAATCGAAGCGCATCATCGACTTAAAAGCGTAGCTTCGATAGTCGTCGAAACCAGCGTTTGCAGCGATCTGCTGGCGCAGTTGAAGCTGCTTATCAAAGATAGAATCCATTTCGTCGCGATCCTGAAGACGCCGCGAGATCAGCAACTCCCAAGCTTCTTGGCGCACGTCGCGGTCGGTCTCTTCAAGATACTTCGCCATCTGGGGCAGAGTGTGCTCCTCGTCTTTGTATTCGACAGTCATCGCTCCAGCAATCTTCTGGTACTGCTGTGCGAGCTTTGATACCTCTGTTTGCAGCGAGATGTTTTCCTCCCGGAACAACTCGATCTCAGCCGTAACCTCACGGTCGAGCACACCGTAGCGGGCGGCGTTCAGGTCACCGCGGCTCGCACTGGCAACATATTTCGTGTTCAACGCGTAAACACAAGACTTGACTCGCGGTGCAATGTTCTCAAGAAATTCCAGGTAGGCCTGTTCCTTGTCGCTGGCGGCTGTGTCACAGCTCATTGCTATGTAGCGCTCGGAGCGTTCTTCAGATATGCAAGCCATGAGTTCGCTGTTATCCAGAAGCCACTGTTCAAGTTCCTCTGGATTGTTTATCTCTCGATCGAGAAGCACCTTGAATAACGGCTCGATGTCTTCCCAGGAACCAAGATCAGTGTCGTCCGGGACAAACGTGCGTGGAAAAGTTTCGGTAATCATGACTCAGGCTTTCTTCTTCATGGATATGGTTTCTTCGCCTCCAGCCATCCGCCAACTCTCTATCAGGTGCCGCGAGATCGAGATACTGGGCGACAAACGAAGCTCACCTGCCTCAATGCCAGCATCAACATCTTCACGAGTGAACCAGCGAGCGTCTTCAAGTTCTTGGTCATGAATACGAATATCGTCGTCGAGTGCTTGCGCGGTGAAGCCAATCATCAGTGAAGAAGGAAAAGGCCAGGGCTGTGACGAATCATAGCGAACTTCCCCCACGGAAATCCCAGCCTCTTCCTTAACTTCGCGACGGACTGCCTGCTCCAGGCTTTCACCAGGCTCGACAAAACCTGCCAGTACTGAATACCAGGTTGCGTCCCATTTTGCCTGACGGCCGAGCAATGCGCGATTTTCATGGGTCACAAGAACGATGATCGCCGGGTCGGTGCGCGGGAAGTGTTGTTGGCTGCACTCGGCGGCGGTGCACCGACGGATGAAACCGGCTTCTAGCATCGCGGTGTGGCTGCCGCACACGCCACAGTACGCATTCTGCTGGTGCCAGCGCAGCATGCCACGGGCGTAAGCAAGCAGACCACCATCGAAACGATCGAGCATCGGTCCTACGCCACGGAGACCAACAAAATCGCCGCGGCCAGCAAGCGCGCGGTACTTGGCAGCATCTTCCATGTCCGACAAGTCGAGTGCAAAATAAGTGCGCTTCCCCGAACAACCCAGCAACACGGCCCGCCGGTGACCATCAAGTAGAGGTGTTGTTTCATCGGATCGCAAGAAAACCGCCTTAAGGCGTCTGTCGGGCGGGGCAGGAGCATCAGGCCTGCCACTGAGCCGGTATTGAGTGTCGCCCTCAGCTTCCGCACGATCGACGAAGACCTTTCCGTGCCACACTGGAACGAAGAGAGTGTCCTCGCCCCTGAGTTGCTCATTTACCCAAGTCTCGTCACGCCGTTGGACCACGGCCCGATCGATGTGCTCGCTGCCATAGAAGTGATGATGAAACATAAGGAGAGATTATCGAGAACCGCGTTCCTCTGCTGCGCTATATGGGCCATTGTTAATGGTTCGCGTGCAACGCGGGAGGCCGTCTTTAGGTAAAATGCCACACACTATGACCAAGATCTTGATGAATACCAGAGTAATTGATGTCGAGTATCTCGGAATGCCGCAGTACATTGCCTGCTGCCTTCTGGAAGGAGAGAGCCCTGCGATCATTGACCCTGGCCCAACGGTGTCTTTGGGCAAGCTAGAAGAGGGGCTGCAGCAAGTCGGCCTTTCGCTTGACGATATTGGCTCAATTTTGCTTACCCACATCCACCTTGATCACGCCGGTGCAACTGGCACCATTGTCAAACGCAATCCGCGCATCAAAGTCTACGTCCACGCGGAGGGCGTTCCCCATATGATCGATCCTGAGCGGTTGCTGGTTAGCGTCGCGCGCCTCTATGGCGAACATCGGATGGACGAACTGTTTGGCGACTTTCTCCCTGTTCCCAAAGAGAACATCCAAAGTCTGTCGGGAGGAGAAAGCCTCGGTATCGCGGATCGTCAACTACAGGTCGCCTATACGCCGGGACATGCCGCACACCACGTCAGCTTTTTGGATACATCGACTGGTACCGCTTTCGTGGGTGACACAGCAGGCATCCGCATCGCTAACGACCCGCTCGTTTTGCCGGTTACGCCGCCTCCCGATGTCGACCTTGAGATTTGGGAATCTAGCCTGCAGAAGATCGAAGACTGGAAACCAGAGCGCCTATTCGTAACTCACTTCGGGCAAGCTGAAGGGGTCGAAGAACATCTCACAAGGTTCCGTGAAAGCCTGCACCAGTGGGCAACAGCCGTGCGTCAGGGCATCGAGAGCAATGCAACAGACGAGGAGTGCCTCGCGGAATTTACTGCGCTGGTGGACTCTGGGTTGAACGAGACGCTCCCAGCCAACAAAGTGGCGCTGTACCAACAAGGCGGTGCACCGTGGATGTCTTGGCCTGGGCTGGCTCGCTACTGGCGAAAGAAATTGAAAGCATCATAAACAGGCATCGTAATTGAAAATGTTTCTCAAGAATTTACGCATTCTAGTAGCTGGAATTCTCTGCATTGTTTCCACTGCTGGGCTCGTTGCAGCTACCCAATTCACAGCCTTCGAGGCAACAATCGCTGCCTTTGATGCTGAGGTGGCTGCGGCGGTAGCCGCCGATGGCGCGGGTTGTGTGACGGTCGCTGTGTTTGATGGCAATGAAATCATTTGGGCCAAAGGATATGGCTGGGCGGACATTGAAAAGCGAGTCTCAGCGACCCCCAAGACCATTGGTCGCACTGGCTCGATCTCAAAGTCATTTACTGCAGTTCTAATGATGCAGCTTGCCGAACGTGGCGTCTTGGACGTAGATGACCCAGTGGGAGCCTACTTTCCTGAAGCTGATGGTTTTGCCGACCGACCAGCCGACGCTGTGCCAGTGACTTTTCGTATGCTAGCAAGCCACACGGCTGGCTTGATCCGCGAGCCGGAGTTGGCGGGAGCAGCGTCGGGACCGATTTACGGCTGGGAAGGCAAAATCCTCGAGTCAATCCCTCATACTAGATTCCAAACTGCACCGCTGACCGAATATTCCTACTCGAACATTGGCTACGGGGTTCTCGGACTGGCCAGTTCAAGGGCAGCGGGGGTTCCGTTCATGGAATTGGTTGCGGAACTTATCTTCTCGCCGCTGGGAATGAACAGTAGTGCCTTCATCATTAACACACCGCAGTTGGCCGAACGACTTTCGGTTGGCTATAGTCGCCGCCGCATCTTGGATGAAGAAACTGGGGAGGAAACCGGGGTCGAAATTACGGCTGAACAGGCAACCCGAGAACATTTCGGGCGTGGGTATAAGGTGCCCAATGGCGGAATTTATTCGACGGTTCTGGACCTTGCCAAGTTTGCCGCGGCGATGATGGGTGAGTCCCCAGTAGCTATCCTCTCGGATGAAAGTCGCGCCGACATATTTGTGCCGCAAGCGCCCGCAGAAGGGTATGGCCTCGGGTTCACGATCCGCACTCATCCTGATGGCACGACAACAGTTGGGCACGGAGGGTCAGTCGCTGGATACAACGCTGGTCTGAGCTTCGAACTTGACTCAAAAATTGGTGTAGCTATGTTGCGTACAACAAGCTACAACCCTCCGATCGAGAGCCTCCTGCGCAGATTAGTCACGCAAGCTGCGAGCGAGTAACGAACCTTAGTACTTATCGAACCCTTCAGTCAGCTCGATGTAGACGCCTGATGGATTGGTAAAAAAGCGAGCTTGAGGCCCAACGCAATCGAAGCCAGCGCGCCTGGCAGGAGTCGAACCTGCGGCCTTCGCATCCGGAGTGCGACGCTCTATCCTGACTGAGCTACAGGCGCAGAGTTGGCTTCGGGTGTTTGCATTCAAGGGGTGAGCGAGGGGATTTGAACCCCCAACCCCTAGGACCACAACCTAGTGCTCTACCTAATTGAGCTACGCTCACCATCAACGAAACAAGTTTACGGGGGCTTCTCAGCGCCGGTCAAACAAACAGAGGGCAACTACCCGGTTTCAGTTCCTCTCCTAATCACGATCTAGAACGCTTAGAATCGAAGAACAGGCACAACCGCGAGGGCAAACACGGCAAAGAGGAATACAATAAAGAAGTTGATTCTCGAAGAAGGAACGTGTGGAGTAAGCAGCTGAAAGGCTGCGACCCTGTGGAAAGAGGTCCAGCGAACAACAAGGAGATACACGCAATATGCGCAATCAGGTAGCAATCATCGGAGCAGCCATCCTCGGTCTCTTAATCATGCTGGTAACGGTTGGTCCGTCGAGTGCCCTCCCGCAGGGCGGTGGGGGTATTGCTGTCGTGGACAACGCCCGGGTGTTCGAAGAGTCGAATCAAGGCAAGCGGGCGACGCAGCAAATTCAAGCCAACGTCAATACGTGGCAGGGTCAGCTCACGGGAATTGAGACGGAGCTGCAGGGGTTAATTAACCAACGCCAGCAGCAAGCGGCAATCATGACGCCCGAAGCACTGCGCAACTTGGAAGCAGATATTGAACAAAAGCAGATTGATCTGCAGAGGCTGCGCGATGACGCTCAGCGACAGGCGACAGCAACACAGAACGAAGTTCTAGGGGGTCTCGATGCTGTCATAACCCCTGTGGTTGCGGCGCTGGCCTCTGAACTCGGGTACAACGTGGTACTGAACTCGCAGACTCCCGGGTTGTTGTACTTTAATCCAGTTTCAGACATGACTGATCAGCTGATCGCCCGCCTCAACATGATGGATCAGTAGTTACCCAAAGCCTAGTTGCCATAGTTAAGGAGTAGAGCTTAGCCGGAGCAAACTGCTCGGACTGTGGGTGGAGTCAAGTTGCGCCACATTTCTCTCCATCATCTTGCTGCGCCCAGCTCTTATAAGCAGACGGAGTAGTATGTCCGTCCACTTTGCAACAGATTACGGGCGTGCTTTATAGAGTCCACGATGACCCTTGAAATAGGCTTTCTGTTCGCCATCATCGCGGTCATGATCTATTTCTTCCTGACCGAAAAATTGCCGGTTGAATTGACCGCTTTCACCGGCCTCGCACTCCTGGCACTAACAGGCTATGTGGGACCCACTGAGGCCTTCCAAGGGTTTGCTTCACCGGCGGTGATCACAATGCTGTCGGTGTTCTTTGTGAGTGCTGCGCTCCTTCGCACCGGCGTTGCGGACTCGGCAGCCGGGGCGATCCAAAAACTCGTTGGGCCACGTGAAAAGCTGCTGACTGTCTTCTTAATGCTAGTCGCTGGCCTTCTGTCAGCATTTATGAACAATGTGGCCGCTACGGCCGTGTTGATGCCAGCGGTGGCTTCTTTAGCGAAGCAGATGGGCATAGCGCCGTCTCGTTTATTTATGCCGCTGGCGTTCGGGGCCATTCTAGGCGGGACTACGACGCTTGTCGGCACTCCGGCTAACCTGTTGACAGCCCAGGTAATGGGCGCGCATGGAATAGAACCCTTCAAGCTTTTTGACTTCGCTCCGTTTGGGATTGTGTTGTTAGCAGCTGGGGTGCTCTACATGCTGACAATCGGGCAATGGTTGTTGCCCAACCGTGGCACCGGTTCGACAATGGCAACGCCGGGTGACCTAACGGAAATTTACCGGTTGCGGGAACGGTTGTTCTCGATCCGTGTACCGCAAGGGTCCCCGATGGACGGCATTACATTGCGCGACGCACGCATCGGAACGGCCCTTATGGTCAATGTGGTTGCAATTATTCGGGAAGGGGAAAAACAGCTTGCGCCGCCACCCGAGTTCATGATCCGGGCGGAAGACCGCCTCTTAGTTGAAGGCAGATTCTCTGACGTAGAGCATCTGATGACGGTACAAGGCCTCGAATTAGCGTACTCGAACCAAGTCGACTTGCGTGAAGCATCCGGAATCTTCACAGGTATTGTGATCCGGGTGTCGGAAAATAGCGACATTGTCGGCAAGACGGTTCAAGCGCTTCGTGTTCGGGAACGCTATGGGGTCTTGGTGGCAGCCATCTGGCGCGGCGGTGAGATCACACATGATCGGCCCGGGGGATTGCCGTTGCATGTTGGTGACGAAGTGCTGTTCGTGGGCCAGCGTGAGCAAATTGAGGAGGTGGCCGCAAGCCCAGAAACGGACGTTATTGAGATCGGTCCATCTGCTGTTGGCCGCCTCGAAGGAATTGGTTTCGAACTCAAGATCAACGCAGGATCGACAATGGCCGGGAAGAATCTGCGTGAAAGCCGAATGGGGGAGCTTGTAGGTCTGACTGTTCTGGGCGTACTTCGCTCCGGCGAACTGATCACCATTGGCCTCGATGACATTTTTGAAGTGGGTGATCGACTCCTGGTTACCGGCGAACCGTCGCGCGTGGGGAGCCTCATGGAGGTAGGTAACGTAGAACTTGGGGGGGAGGCTTCCGAAACCGAAATCGAATCCGAGTCGGTGCGTGTCGTCGAGGCTGTCGTAGCACCGCGCTCAGCCATCGTTGGACACACACTGGAGGAACTTAACTTCCGTGAGCATTACAACCTGCAGGTGCTGGCGATTTGGCGTGAGGGAGAGCCTGTCCACGAGGGGCTTGCCGACATAAGACTTCGCATCGGTGACGCGTTGCTTCTTCAAGGAAGGGCGACCAAAATCGAACTTCTAGGTCCGAATCCGGACTTCCTGATGTTGACCCCGGGACTGGAAGAAGTGCGCCGGACCAAGAAGGCGCCATTCGCACTCGCTGGCCTCGGCATGATGGTGTTGTTCGTCGTGGGGGGGTATTTCCCTATCCAAGTTGCTGCATTCGCGGCCGCAGTTTTCGTCGTTCTAACCGGCGCGTTGACCATGCAAGAAGCCTACCGCGCCATAGAGTGGCGAGCGATTTTCCTCGTTGCTTCTGTACTCCCAGTTGGCGTCGCCATGGAGCGTTCAGGAGCGGCAGCTCTGATGGCCAACGGTGTCGTGGATAGCGTTGGTTCAATCGGCCCGTTTGCTGTTCTTGTTTCCCTATTGGTTTTGTCCAGTGCCCTAAGCCAGGGACTTGATGGAGCCCCCACCGTCGTGTTGCTCGCCCCGGTTGTGTTTCTTGCCGCTGAACAATTGGGTATTAGCCCAAGACCTCTGATGATGGGTGTCGGCTTGGCTGCTTCTGCTGCTTTCCTTACCCCATTCAGCCACAAAGCCAACCTGCTGGTAATGAGTGCCGGCGGTTATCGGGTTGGCGATTTCACCCGGGTCGGCAGCGCGTTGACCATCATAGTGCTCGGCTTGCTGGCGCTGATGATTCCCTGGTTGCTGCCTTTCTGAGAACCTTGCTGGAATACTGAGATGAGCTATTTCTGGATGGGGCAGATACGGAGTAAAGCAAGATAATGGCTTTCTGCGCTGACTCAGGCGAGTGCCGAACGCTTTTGGGGAAGGAGCGTTTTAGCAAGCTCCTAGACTGGCTTGATTTTTCTTTGCCGGGTGACGTAGATAGCGGTGAGATCTATTTTGTTGTCGCTTACTTAGAGCGGAGTCGCCAAGGAAACAACGGCGTACTGAAAGGATGGTTAGCGAAGGGGGGTATGGCATTGCTGGTAGAGACCTTGAGCAAAAGCCAGCGACTGGAATTAAGTGAAGCCGAGTTTCACGCAAAGGAGTTACTCAAGGAACTTGATTTATGCGGCCCTCAAGATAAGGGCTAACCATATAAGCGGTTTTGAACCGCACCACCCATGGAGGCCAACCCGTGAATCCATTGAGAATCATGACGCTCTTCACCCTGCTGGGTTTGTTAATCACGCCAGGCTTGGCGATGCCACAAGCCCCTGAAGGTCCAACTACCGTGCTGACCAACGCCAATGTGATCGATGCGACTGGCAGTCCGGTTCAGCAGGGAATGACGGTCGTGATCACCGGGAACACAATTTCCTCGATCACGCGTGGCACCTACCAGCCAAACGGGAACGAGGAAAGAATCATCGACCTCGATGGTGCCTACGTCGTTCCTGGATTCTGGAACATGCATACCCACCTGACCGCGCTGCTCCCCCACAATCACTCGTTGGACGGGGCCAGCAGTGGCTCGAAGGTTATTCGTGCAGGTGTCAATGCAATGGAAGGACTGCGCCACGGGTTCACTGCGCTGCGTTCCGTCGGCGAGGAAGACTACATCGATGTGACCTGGCAACGAGCCTTTGATCAAGGCTACTTCATGGGTCCAAGGATCTTTCCCAGTGGCGAAGCGGTCTCACCGACAGCGGGCCACAGAGGCTCGACGGTCGACGGAGCCGACGGGGTGCCGGCGATCCGCAAGGCGGTGCGCAGTCGGATCCAAAATGGCGTCAGTACAATCAAGATCCATAACGTTGAGATGCTTCCTGACGAACTCGCCGCCGTTGTCGAAACCGCTCATAGTCTCGGCGTGCACGTCACGGCACACACGCGCGAACCAGCCGCTAGGGCGGCCGTTGAGGCCGGTGTCGACTCGCTCGAGCATGGCTATGGACTCGCCGATGAGACCATCGAACTCATGGCTCAAAAAGGAACTTTCTACGATCCCACGATCATCTGTAATCTAAGCGACGAGTTCATCAAAGAACGCGAGGCACGACTCGCTTCTCTCGGTTACTCCGAGGACGAACAAGCGGTTCGATTGCGAACACTAATTGCCTACGCGGACGAGCGTTCCCCAGAGCACGCGACATATCAGCGGCAAGCACTAGTAAAAGCAGCTGAGGCGGGCGTCAAGTTGCTCATCGGTTCCGACTCAATGCCCATAGGAGAGATCGGCTGGCTGGAAATGGAGCAATTCGTACTCTCGGGTGTGAGCGAGATGGATACGCTGATCGCAGCAACACGCAATGGGGCAGACTTGATGGGGCTGCTCGATGTACTCGGGACTGTCGAAGAAGGCAAGTTGGCTGACCTCGTAGTGTTGGCAGAAAATCCGCTCGAAAATATCTCCAATATTCGAACGATACAGATGGTTTTTAAGGATGGCATTTCTGTTGATATGGAGCCGGCCCCGGGCACTTTGCGCTTCTATGATTACTTCGATACCACAGGACTTCTACAAGGGTTTTTAGGTAAATCGGAAAATGCCGCGGGCTTTACTAGGAAATACAATCCATACTCCCGCCAGCAAGATTAGGGACACTGACGGCCACGACACCGCGCGGACGGAAACACCAAACGTTTAGGAGGCATCATGACTAGCGACGCTCAGAAATCCATCTCGCCGTTTTTCATCAGCGGGCAAGTTGTTCGTTGCCTTGTGCTCTTCTTTATTTTGGCAGCGGGAGGCTGCGCACCCGAGGCTGAAGAAACGTACGACGTCGTGTTGTCGGGCGGGCGTGTAATGGACCCAGCTTCCGGAATGGACGGTGTCCGCAACGTTGGTATTCGAGGCGGTAGCATCGCAATGATCAGCGACGACGAACTAGCCGGCGAACGGGTCATCGACGTTGCCGGTCTCGTAGTCGCTCCGGGCTTCATCGACTTGCATGAGCACGGGCAAACCGATGAGGCGTACAGATTCATGGTCCGCGATGGTGTCACCACGGCCTTGGAGCTTGAAGTCGGCACGGGCAATATCGCCGAGTGGTACACAGCTCGCGACGGCGGGCAAGTCGTCAACTATGGCGTGAGCATAGGCCACATCCCCGTACGCATGATCGTCATGGAAGACCGCGGAGAATGGTTGCCCAGTGGACTAGCAACGACCGAGCCAGCGAGCCCAGACCAAATCGACGAAATGGCTAGGCTTATCGGTGAAGGCCTGGCCCAAGGGGCCGTTGCTGTTGGTTTTGGCATTGCTTATACACCAGCAGCGACAGTCGAAGAATTCGAAACCATGCTGCGCGTTGGGCTAGACCACGGTTCTGGGGCTCATATTCACACCCGAGGTGGAATGGAAGGCCTGGCGGAAGCCATCGCCGGCGCCCGTAACACGGGTGCATCGGTCCATGTCGTTCACTCCAATTCGAGTGGCGGGTCTAATTCCCATGAATTTCTTGAAATGATTCAGGCCGCGCGAAGTGAAGGACTGGACGTCACGACTGAGGCCTACCCTTACGAGGCAAGCGCGACGCGTATCGAATCAGCTTTGTTTGACGACTGGGAGACATGGGATGACGAGCAGTTCGAGATTCACCAGTGGGTAGCCACAGGTGAACGTCTCAATCGAGAAAGTTTCGGTCGTTATCGTGCCGAAGGAGGATCGATTATCAGTCATAGCCGTACGGAAGAAATGACGCTCGCCGCCATCTCTCACCCCCTAACCATGATCGCAAGCGACGGAAAATTAGAAAATGGCCGGGGACACCCACGTTCTACAGGATCCTACGCCAAAGTCCTTGGACGCTACGTCCGTGAACTTGGGGTCCTGGATCTCATGGACGCGTTGCGGCGCATGACTATCGCGCCAGCTGAGCGACTCCAGCAACGTGCCCATTCCATGACGCAAAAGGGGCGTATCCGCATGGGCTCAGACGCCGACTTGACGATCTTTAATCCCGACACGGTGATCGATCGGTCAACCTATACCGAACCTGACGTCCCCTCCGAAGGCATCGAATACGTGCTAGTCAATGGCGTCGTGGTAGTAGACGAGGGAGAGCTTGTCGAAGGCGTGCGACCGGGAAAGCCCATTCGCTCTCTTCGTTGAGAACAGCTCTGCTGGCAAGTGCCTATACAGCCTGAGCCCGGCAGGTACCGGGCTCAGGCCGAAAGTTCGATTATTCCCAGACAACCCTTGGGCTAACTAACGGGCTGTGCCCCGGCGTGACAGATTAGGGGCAACGGTTTGATCATGCCGTTCGATGTGCCTCGTTGCAGCGTTCATTTGCATGAACAAATCACGAATTTCTTCCCTGTGCGCCTCACGGATCCCATTTCGTTCCATTCGATTAGCCCGATAAGCCTCTTGGCTCTCGTCAGCAGAACGAACCATGAATGACATGGCCGTGGTTCCGAGTCCACCACTCCAAACAGTCACCACCATATTGTCGATCCCGTACTCGCGATTTATTTCATTCATGCGCGCCACTGCTGCACGCCATGCCGGTGCTTGGTCCCATTCCACATGGTGAATCTC
>CAYVUW010000017.1:42224-50754 GCA_964455175.1 uncultured Acidobacteriota bacterium
GGGGCTGAAATACAAAGAATCGTAAAGATTAGTGCGACGCTAAAAAATGACCTCATGGAACTTTCTCCTTTGGGAACTAAGAAACGGATTGCTGAGCCTGCGCTAAACGTCCGGGGGTTGCCCAGACAATTCGTTGGCTGGCTAACGGGCGATGACCGGATGTGATCGGTCATAGTCGCGCATTTGATCATGCCGTTCGACATGCCTCGTTGCAGCGTTCATTTGCACCATCAGCTCCATAATTTCATCCATGTAAGGCTCACGGAGTTTCTGCCGCTCCGCCAGTTGAGCGTGGTCAGCCTCTCGGCTCTCGGCAGCAATACGAATCATGACTGTCATCCGCTCGGTCCCGAGTCCTCCCCCCCAGGTAGTTAGCACCATATTGTCGACCCCTGCCTCACGGTCTATTTCGTGGCGGCGGGCCAGCGCTTCACGCCATGCCGGCGCTTG
The DNA here is from genome assembly GCA_964455175.1 of uncultured Acidobacteriota bacterium. Classification (GTDB taxonomy): domain Bacteria; phylum Acidobacteriota; class UBA890; order UBA890; family UBA890; genus UBA890. The sequence goes on from CAYVUW010000017.1 coordinate 42,675, forward strand.
GTCCCATTTCAAATGGTGAAACTCAACACGGTGATAAGGCAGCTGCCGAATATCTTCCACAGTAAAACCCTCGGGAACATAGCTCAGGGCTGGCATGGCGCCATACAACTGAACCTGCCGAGTTTCCCAGGCAACGTCCCAAAGAGCACGTTGTGCGTAGGTAAAGTCCTGAAAACTGGCCTGCCTCTCTTCGGTAACACCTACTACCGAATCCCATCCTTCAGGAAGTCCTGTTAGCCGATGGGCAATACTCATATTCTCATTGAAGATCGCCCAACGCGCGTCGGTCCCTTCGTACCTCTCGACCAACATCTCAAAATATTCGTTGAAAACCGGGCGATTAACACCTTCGTACGTCTCGTACATCATGTACGGTATTTCTTGGAATATCGGCGCCACTTCCTCTTCCTGCGTTATTCCAGGGGCTGAAATACACAGGATGGAAAAGATTAGTGCGACGCTAAAAAATGACCTCATGGAACTTCTCCCTTAAATGGAGTGAGAAACGGTTTGCCGAGCCTACGCTAAGCTTTTGCCAACAGCAAACCACTTTGGCTTGAAAATACGGCACCTGCTTTAAATGCGTTAAAAAAAGGGGAACAGTAAGGTTAAATCTTCTTGAATTGTGGGTGCCGTTAGGAAAACAGGAGTCCATGAAGAGATGAGTGAGAAAGGTTTTCGATGGGGGGCATTTTTCCTCTACATGCTCCTTGGTCTGGTTGCTCTGGCCTTTGGTCAGGCTGTTTATGCCGTTTATTCGATGCTGTCCCGTTAGACATGGGGCGACTGAGGAGAGTCAAAAGCATGGAGGAAGCCGCCGATGAATAAATCGATCGCTATGGAATCTAGACTGGATAAATTGGAACAGGACAATCGACGCTTAAAGTTGGCCCTTGGCTTGTTGCTGTTGGTATTGGCAGCGATTCCATTAGCAGGTGCTGCGATGCCTCAACAGACGCCGGAGATGATTACGGCACAAGGTTTTTACGTTATCGACGAGAACGGCACCAGGCGTGCTGGTATGAACGCGGCCGGGATAGCCTACTGGGACTATAACGGCGCGCCTCGGGTCATGATGCACACCGACGGGATCCGCTACAACGACGAAAACGGGAGTGTAATTTGGAGTACGCCGCCGCGCTAACCGGCCGCGAGGACCCCCGTAATTATCACTCCAAAGGAGGTTTCGGCGATGCCTATTCTTCGGTTTTTCGGTTCGGCTTTTTCAAGCTGGTTCCAGGTGTTCATGCTTCTCTGCCTAATTGCGGCAGGTTTGATCTGGTGGCGGTCTCGACGTAAATAGAGGTGTGCACGATGTGTGCGAATTGGTTCACTTGGTAGCTACCTGATGGGTGATTGAGTGCAGAAGGTGATCTATCCGGCAGTCGGTGGCGTTGACACCATCCGAATAGTTGATGTTGCTGACCCGGTGGCCGGCCCTGGCGAAGCGCGGATCAGAGTACATAGAGCAGGAATCAACTTCGCGGATTTGATGATGCGCCAGGGGCTTTACGGCTCGAACCCAGACTACCCGTTCACGCCCGGCTACGAGGCGTCAGGCGAAATTATGGATGTAGGCCAGGGGGTCGAGGGGATCAGCCCTGGGGACCGAGTGCTTGCCCTAACGGCTTTCGGCGGCTACGCCGAGCAAGTTGTGCTAAACACCAAGAGGGTGATCCCTCTGCCAGACTCAATGTCCTTCGACCAAGCAGCGGCCATTCCAGTCACCTATGGCACAGCCTTCCACATGCTGGTCTACTTAGGGAACCTTTCGGAAGGGGAAACAGTGCTCATCCACCACGCAGCCGGCGGCGTAGGCACCGCAGTAGCTCAGCTATGTAAAGCATATGGGGCCTCTCTGGTCTTGGGGACTGCGTCCGCTCCAAAGCGTGAGTTTGTTGAGTCACTTGGCATGCGCTTCGTAGATCGCGAGGCCGAAGACTTCGTCGAGGCTTGCAAGAGCGAGACAGGAGGAAAGGGTGTCCACCACGCAATTGACCCAGTCGGCGGCGATCACGTGATGCGCTCTTACAAAGCGCTGCGCCAGGGCGGCAAGTTGTACTTCTTCGGCGCATCCTCCGCAGTTAAGGGAGACAAGCGTTCGATACTCGCTGCTTTCAAGATGTGGAGATCAACACCGCGCTTCAACCCTCTAAAGATGATGAGTTCAAACAAGGCCGTGTTTGGCGTCCACATGGGACTGCTGGACGACGAGTCTGTGTTCAGCGGTCACCTGGAGAATCTTTCTGGCATGCTGCTCAAGGGGCAGATCGATCCGATCATCGACTCCGTATGGCGCTTCGAGCAGGTTGCTGAGGCGCAGATGCACATCCACAACCGCGGCAACCGGGGCAAGGTGCTGTTGGATTTTTCGCCTCAGTGATCACAGACTAAGTTGTCAGCCTACTCAACCTCGCCCATCTGATCTGCCTCGAGACGGATCCCAGCTAGGCCTACAGCAACGCTGTGACCGAGCAGCTGCCCGAGAAGAATCCCAGCTGCTCGGACTCCGATAGGAACTCCGCCGAGAGCGCCGTTCGTTGGCGCCCACAGCGTCTTCACCCGGGCCCATACGCTCTCTTAAGCGAGCCATCCTAGCTCTGCCCTGTTCTGCTGTTATCTCACCAGCTCCAATGGCAGCTCGGATCTCTCCAGCCATTGCCCTTGCTCTGTTGGCTCCTGGTCGTTGCTGGACCGCAGCATCGGCCTGTGGCTGAGAAATCGCCAAGGACGGCAACGCTAACAGAGCCGCCAGCCCTAATATCACTGAAAACTTCACTAAACCATGTTGCATGTCACCCTCCTTACCCAGGTACACCATTTTTCGTTTATGGTCTGGGGCATAATTAAGCATTGAGGTGACATTCTAATGTTCCAGTGCTGATCTTGTCTCTCAATTAAAGCCTAAGAAACGTAAAGATTTGTCAGAAGAAATTCTTCGCCGCTTTTGCCCATAAATCGTTCCAAGCGTTATAGCGAAGCTGACAACAAATCAGAAGGAATTGAATATGAGGAAGAAAAAGTTCTCTGTCCTGCTGGCAATCTACGCGATTGCTTTGTCCGCGGCGGCTGACGCTATCGGCAACGGACGTTACCAGGCGGGCGGCCCCCCGGGGCAAATCGCCCTAACTCATGGCAACGTCATCGATGTCCGTAGTGGAGAGATCTTGTCGGACGTTACCGTTCTCTTAAGTGGTGGCGTCATCAGCGAAGTTGGAGCCGGCAACATACCTCCCGGTTATCAGGAAATCGATCTTGGCGGAGCCTATCTGTTGCCGGGCCTCCTGGACGCCCACACCCACTTGGACAGCCGGTCGGAGGCAAGGCGCGCCCTGGAGTCTGGAGTAACGACCGTGCGCAGTGCGAGCGTCGGTTCCTATAAAGACGTTGCGCTCCGGGAGTTAGTACGTGAGGGCTACATAGAAGGTCCCGATGTGCTCGCTGCCGGTGTTTTCATCACCCCAGAGCTGGGGGAGAGCGTGCTGGCGGATCCGGCTTTAGGAGAGCTCATTGACGGCGTCAACACGCCCGAAGACCTCCGGGAGATTGTTCGTATCAACCTGTCGCACGGAGTCGACTTCATCAAAACAAGGGGTACTGAACGAGCAGGCCTGCCGGACACCGATCCCCGTAAACAAACCTATACCGAGGAGCAACTGCGGGTGATCGTCGAAGCTGCTGCGGCACGAGACGTGCCTATCGAGGCACATGCTCATGGGGACGAAGGGGGCCGCGCCGCCGTACTAGCCGGCGTGCGTAGCATCGAGCACGGGACGTACCTGTCCGATGAAACGCTTGAGCTGATGAGAGAGCGGGGCACTTTTCTCGTGCCAACCTACCGCACGGTAGTCGATCTGATCGAGCCAGGGGGGGATTACGATGACCCGGTACTTATCGTCCGCGGCATGCACATGCTGCCACGCCTAGAGCAAACGATACGCCGAGCGCGCGAGATCGGTGTCAAGGTGGTCGCCGGCGCCGATACCAGCTACGGGCCAATGAGCGTCACTCGTATCTCCCACGAGATCGCTGCCTTTGTGGAACTTGGCATGTCGCCACTTGAGGCAATTCAGAGCGCCACCCTTGTGGCAGCGGAGCTATTTCGTATAGAAAGCCGCACGGGAGCTGTCGAACCTGGGCTCGAAGCGGACCTGATTGTGGTCCAGGGCAACCCACTCGAAGACATAGTTGCCCTACAGGACGTCGTTGTCGTGATCAGTAACGGCCGCGTGGCGATGAACCGGCTGCCGTTTGCAATCGAGCAGTAATCCGGACCAAACTGGTTCGTCAAAATCGACGCTGGCTAGAGTAATTGGGCTCGAATAGCTGCGTTTTGAAATTCGGCAGATCTTTCTAATCCCTGTAGAATAAGGCTTTGCGACATTGGTGGGCCGCTAGCTCAATTGGCAGAGCAACAGACTCTTAATCTGTAGGTTCTAGGTTCGATCCCTAGGCGGCTCACTACCGACTTTTCCGGCGAGGAGGCGTTGTTCGCGCTGGAATTGAGCACTGTGCCAATCCAGTGCTCCTTGAGTTTTGCGAAAGTGGCGGAATTGGCAGACGCGCTGGCCTTAGGAGCCAGTGGGCTAACGCCCGTGTGGGTTCGAGTCCCACCTTTCGCACCAATCTGACCAACCAGAAATGGAACTTACAGGATGAATCACGACCATGAGCACGACCATGACCATGACCATGACCATGGTCACGACCATGACCATCCGAGCGTAGAACACGAGGCCGAAGTCGACCAGGTTGGCTCGCGCGTCACAATGAAAATCGTGATCTCGGCCGAGGAAGCTTCTTCAAACATCGATGAGGTGAGCAAAATTTTCCAGGAGCGCGCCAAAATGCAAGGTTTTCGGCGTGGCAAGGCCCCGATAAACATGATCCGGCAACGCTATCGAGACGAGATCCGCGAAAACGTTTTGGACCAGTTAATTCCCCTGCACGTCGGCAACGAGATCAAGGCACGAGAGCTTAAGCCGATCCATAACCCTATGCTTGAGGACGTCAATTTTGAGCCCGGGCACACGCTAACATTCACCGCATAGGTTGATGTGCAGCCCGAGGGTGAAATTGCCGGGTACAAAAACTTGGCGGCTTCTAAAACCGTCCGGCTGGTGGAAGACAAAGCTGTCGATAGTGCAGTCAGCAACATGCGGGAGCAAGCTGCCAAACTCGAATCGGTTGAAGATGGCGGCATACTGGCAGGCGACTACGCCATCGTTAAAATCGCCCTGTTCCCCCGCGACGGCAAGGGTAAGAAGCTTGCCGAGGAAGAACGCTTTGTTCATGTCGGTGAAGAACGCTCGATCCCTTCGCTTAACACACAGCTTGAAGAGCTCAAAAAAGGCGACACGCGCAAGTTCGTCACAAAATTAGGCGAGAGTTACCCGAACGACCTTCTAGCAGACAAGGAAGTTACCTGCCGAGTGGAAGTACAGGACATCAAGCGCCGGCATCTGCCCCCAGTTGACAATGACCTTGCCCGCGATCTCGGCTTCGCTGCCCTCAGCGAGCTGCGCGAGAAGACGAAAGAGAACTACGCTGCACACATGGAAGAAGACGCTCAACGAGATGTCGCCCGACAGCTTATGGACCAGGTGATTGCTGCTAACCCAGTGGACCCACCAGAATCACTCGTCGAGGCTCGCCTTGATCATTCCATGCAGAGAGCTGCTGAGGATCTCGCCCGGCAGGGTGTTGATCCCCACCACAGTGTGGACTGGGCGGCCTATCGAGCAGAGAACGAGCCACATGCAAAGCGTGCCGTGACCGAAGAAGTCCTGTTCGATGCCATCGTCAATGCTGAGGGAATCGAAATTGAAGATGCTGAGGTCCTTGTTGAGATTGAAAATCACCAGGAGGGACAACCTGAGGGCACCGCTGAAAGCGTGGCACAACGAATGCGTCAAGATGGCTCGTTCGATGGTCTCAGGCTTGCCATGCTACGACGTCGAGCTTTAGACCTCGTCAAAAGCCATGCTACGATCGAGACTGTGGAAGCGGGCCCTGAGTCGACCACAGAGAACGACAGCTAGAAAACAGCCTATTCCACCCCTTGTTTTCTCTCACTACATACGGACCTCCACCATGCCCCTGATCCCAATGGTCGTCGAGCAGACGGCTCGTGGTGAACGTGCGTATGACATCTATTCGCGCCTGCTGAAGGACAACATCATCTTCGTTGGCAGTGCCATAGACGACGATGTGGCCAACTTGGTGATCGCCCAGCTACTGTTTCTTGAGGCCGAAGATCCCGAAAAAGACATACAGCTGTACATCAACAGCCCTGGGGGATCAGTAACCAGCGGGCTCGCCATCCTCGACACCATGCGTTATATCCGACCGAACGTGTCAACTCTGTGCATCGGCCAAGCAATGAGCATGGGCGCGGTGCTCTTGGCCGCAGGTGAGAAGGGTAAGCGGCTGGCCCTACCGAATTCACGCATCATGCTGCATCAGCCTCATGGCGGTATTCAGGGAACTGCTTCAGATATCGAAATTCACACAAGAGAAATCTTGCGTTTGCGTGAACGTATTATCACTCTGCTATCCTCTAACACAAGTAAACCACCAGAAGAAATCAACGTTGACGCCGACCGAGATTTCGTCTTGACGGCGCAAGAAGCCGTTGAATATGGAATTGTTGATCAAGTGATCACGGAGCATTCAGCTGCCACGCAGGTACAAGGCAGCTAGTGCCAACGAGGGCTAACCACGTTAGGTAACGAGATGGGTGGTCGAAGTACAACAAACGGATCTTCTTTGCGCTGCTCCTTTTGTTCGAAGAGCCAAAGTGAAGTCCGCAAGCTCATCGCTGGACCACACGTCTACATCTGTGATGAGTGCATCGAGATCTGCACAGACATCATTGACGAAGAAACCAATGTTGCGGAACGAGAAGGCCAACTCAACCTCCCTACCCCTCCCGAGATCAAATCGTTTCTTGACGCCTATGTCATTGGGCAAGACGATGCTAAGAAGCGCCTCGCGGTGGCTGTATACAATCATTATCGGCGCTCCGAGATGCTTCAGCATCGAAAACGCGATGATGTGGAACTCTCCAAAAGCAACATCCTTCTGATTGGCTCGACCGGGACTGGCAAGACACTGCTCGCTCAGACGCTTGCGCGTTTCCTTGAGGTACCGTTCACAATCGCCGATGCAACCACGCTGACCGAAGCAGGATACGTAGGCGAAGACGTCGAGAACATTATCCTGAAGCTTTTCCAGGCATCGGGATACGACAAGGAAAAAACAGAGCGCGGCATAATCTACATCGATGAAATCGACAAAATCGCCCGCAAGGATGAAAATCCGTCGATCACTCGAGACGTCTCCGGCGAAGGTGTGCAACAAGCGCTCTTGAAAATACTAGAGGGAGTGCAGGCTAACGTTCCGCCCCAGGGTGGTCGTAAGCATCCGCACCAGGAATTCTTCCAGATTGACACCACCAACATTCTGTTCATCGTCGGTGGAGCATTTGTGGGTCTGGAGAAGATCATCCGCAACCGTATCGGCAAACAGGCGCTCGGGTTCACGCCCCACCTCGAGGTCAGCGACCGCAAGGAAAACGACATGCTGCCAATGGCGGAAACAACCGATTTGATCCACTACGGTTTGATTCCGGAGTTCGTTGGCCGTCTCCCTGTAATGGCAACGCTACGAGATCTTGGCAAGGAAGATCTCGTCACTATCCTCGCCCAACCCAAGAATGCCCTGACGAAACAATATGAGAGGATGTTCGAGTTTGAAGATGTCACCCTGACCTTCACAGACGATGCCCTTGAAGCAATCGCGGAGCGCGCCATGGCCCGTGGCATCGGTGCACGCGGGCTACGTGCCATCATGGAAGACTTTATGCTCGAAATCATGTACAAGCTTCCCGGCGATACCGAGGTTAAAGAATGTGTCGTTAGTCGCAAGGTTGTTGAGAATGAGGTCGACCCACTCGCGGTAATGCGGAAGGCTGGTTAGCTAATCGTGACGGCGCCACGATCCAGGAATTCGCAAAACACACTGAGTCGCTAAGTCATTGCGGCTCGTACCAGACAAGGATAAAATTCTTTTCATCGAA
>CAYVUW010000018.1:0-10899 GCA_964455175.1 uncultured Acidobacteriota bacterium
GTAATGGTCGCAATGATGACTCTCACCAACCATGCGGCCGCCGAACTCCCGGCCGTAACTCTGCCCAGTGCTGCTAGCGTTTTCGGGCCGCTGCCCCGCGAAGGTGTGGCGATAGCCCGGCGCAACGCCACGTCGTCGTCGCGAACCAGAAGCTGCAAGTAGGCAAGCATATCTCGCACTTCCCGCCGGGCGAAGAAACGCTGCCCGCCGACAACCCGGTGGGGAATCCGTTTGCCTATGAAAGCCTCTTCGACCTGTCGTGATTGCGCATGGGTACGGTAAAGAATGGCAATATCGGATAGGTTGACGGAATGCATTTCGCCGATTCTGCGGGCGATCCACTGGGCTTCCTCGCGATCGGTAGCGCACTGAACGAAGGGTGGAGATTCACCGCCCTCACTCTCCGTCCACATGTTCTTACCGAGCCGTTGGCGGTTGTTGGCAACCAATGAGCCAGCCGCCGCCAAGATCGGTTGGGTTTAGCGGTAGTTTTGTTCGAGTCGCACGACGGTGGCCCCGGGGAAATCGTTCTGGAAGTCGAGCACATTATTGAGATCGGCGCCGCGCCAGCGGTAGATGCACTGGTCTTCGTCACCAACCACCATCAATTCGCTGTCGTTGCCAAGCAATGCCTGAATCAGCCTGTATTGGATACGATTTGTGTCCTGGTATTCATCGATTAGCAGTTGCTGGAAACGGCCAGCAGTGTGAGCACGAAGGGGTGGATGCTGCGCCATTAGGCTTAACGGCAGGACGAGCAGGTCATCGAAATCCACGGCCCCAGCTGCACGCATCGCCACACGGTATTGTTTCCATACACGGCCGGCGATCCTTCGATCATAGTCCTGGTTGGTTGAGTCCCAGGACGCAGGGTCCTCGAGGCGGCTGACAGCGTGACTACAACGACCGAACATACGACGTGGGTTGTGGTCACGGGTGCTGATGCGCAGAGCAGATTGGCATTGTTTCCAGACGGCTAACGATGCGTCGTGGTTATAGACCGCAAAATCGTTTGGGGGCAGCCAAGCATCGCCTTTCCCTTCTGCCTTAACAGCGTCTCGTAGCGGCGAACTGGAGGCACCAATGACACTCGAAAAAGCCCCCTCCGTCCACTCGCGCAGCAACCGCAAACCCATCGCGTGAAACGTCGACAACCAGACTTCACTCTTCTCTGAGCCAAGCAAGCGACGGACACGACTCCGCATTTCCCCGGCCGCTTTGTTGGTGAATGTAACGGCGCAGATTTTGCCCGGGTCAATGTTCCGTTCTGCGACGAGCCAGGCGATGCGATGGGTTAGAACGCGAGTCTTACCAGAACCAGCGCCAGCAAGGACCAAACAATGACCGCCTCTGTAGGTCACTGCCTCAAGTTGCTGCGGGTTCAATTCCGCGAGAAAAGAGGGGGTCGCAGCAACATCTCCTCGTGAAGATCCAGGGGTAGTCTCGAACAGGGTAGGGGGCTGCGGGTCACTCACCCGCCTACTCTACCGTTACTGAATTGAACAGAATGTCGAATTAAGACTTTTCTCTGCCACGAGGAAACAAATACCCCGCAATTACAATGCCTGCTCCAATTGCCGCAACCAACAACCCAACTCCTTCTAGTCCGCCTCGTGTTACAACCACTCCGAAAATATATATGCCCATGCCGGTGAAAAAAGTTACTACACCATTTCTTCTGGGGTCTGATGGTTCTTGTTTTTCTTCTAAACTTTTAATTAATTCTCCCAATTGAGATGGGTCATCAATATGTTTCGATACTTCGACAAGAGCATTGTGCTTGCTCTTCGATCGTTGATAACTGAAATACAAAGATGAGCAAACAATAGTTGCTGTAAGTAATATTCCGGCAATAGGTATCAATATTTCCATTTCCGCGCCTTTTTAATTCGCCAGCTGGCCTATTCAACCGTGACGCTCTTCGCGAGGTTCCGAGGCTGGTCCACATCGCAGCCGCGGTGCACGGCTATGTGGTACGCGAGCTGCTGGAGGGGGACAGAGGACAGAATCGGTGTCAGTTCTGGGGCGCACGGAGGGACTTCGATAACAGCGTCAGCTATATCCGCGATCCGGGTATCGCCCTCTGTTACCAATCCAATCAGGTAGCCTTCGCGGGCGCGCACCTCCTGTAAGTTGGAGAACATTTTTTCATACCAGGGCCCCTCTGGCGCGACGCCCAAAACCGGCAATCGTTTTTCAATTAGTGCGATCGGACCGTGTTTCATCTCACCCGCTGGATACCCTTCCGCGTGGATGTAGGAGACCTCTTTTAGTTTCAAGGCACCTTCAAGAGCTATGGGGTAAAGCATGCCGCGACCGAGATAGAGGAAGTTTTGCCGGGTCGACAGTCGATGTGCCAATTCTACGAGCTTGGCTTCTTGTCGAAGTGTATGTTCAATCGCCGTCGGGATGTGGGCGAGTCCCTCGACCCGGGCGCGGATTTCATTAAGCGTCAGCGTTCCCCGAAGTTGTGCCAGCCGCAGTGCGAGTTGGTAGAGACAAGCAAGCTGGGTAGTGAAAGCCTTGGTCGAAGCCACGCCTATCTCCGGGCCCGCGTGGGTGTGAATGGTTCCATCCGCCAAACGTGTCGCCATCGAGCCGACGACGTTGCAAATTGTCCACAGCGAGGCTCCTTTTTCCTTGGCCTCGCGCATAGCTGCGAGCGTGTCCGCTGTTTCGCCTGATTGCGTAATGGATAATGCCACCGCGTTCTCTGGCACCAAAGGATCCCGATAACGGAACTCGCTGCCGTAGTCGACCTCTACTGGAAGTTGGGCGAGGCTTTCGATCCAGAATTTTCCTACCAAAGCAGCATGCCAAGAGGTTCCACAAGCAAGGAGAAACAACTTCGACAAAGAGGCGGCCATTTTCTTGCCGAGTGCCTTGCCGCCTATCTCGAGCTCCGGGAGATCCACAGTTCCAGCGCCTCGCTCCAGACGCCCCACTAAACTGTCACGCACCGCCTCTGGCTGCTCATTAATTTCTTTGAGCATGAAATGCCGGTAACCGCCTTTTTGCGCGGTTACTGGATCCCAGCTGATCTGTTGAGGCTCTGTCTCCACGAGGTTGCCGCTCAAATCAGTGACCTTAACCTCGTCGGGACTAACAGTGGCGATCTGGCCGTCGTCAAGGAAGATCACTTTACGCGAGTGAGAAAGGATCGGGGTAACGTCCGAGGAAACGAAATGCTGACCATTGCCCAGTCCGACAACGAGAGGTGGCCCCTGACGGGCAGCGACAATTTTCTGCGGATCGTCTACCGCCATCGCAGCGATGGCATAGATTCCAGTGAGGTCTTCAAGGGCTCGCCGAACAGCGCCTTCCAATTCACCCTCGAAGTACTCGGAGACTAAATGGACGATTGTTTCTGTGTCGGTATCAGTAACGAATTGATGACCAGAAGCGGTTAAACGCTCACGCAGAGGCAAGTAGTTTTCAATGATGCCATTGTGCACCACGACAATCTTGCCCTCGGAATCCCGGTGTGGGTGGGCATTTTCCTCGGAGGGCACACCGTGTGTCGCCCAGCGCGTGTGGCCGACTCCAAACGAGCCAACGAGCGGCTTGTTCTCAAGCACCGCTTCCAGGTTCTCAAGTTTGCCGGCGGCGCGGCGCACTTCGAGCGAGCCATTCATGTTTACTACGGCGAGCCCAGCAGAATCATAACCTCGATATTCCAGTTGCTTGAGCCCGTTGACGAGAATCGGTACCGCGGGCTTATTGCCCACGTAGCCGATGATTCCACACATCTGTTTAGTCTTTCTTCTTAGCCCATTCGGCTTTGTTGACTTGGCGGCCACGCCCTAAGGCCATGTCGCCGTCGGGTACATCTTTCGTGATTGTCGAGCCTGCAGCAACGTAAGCATTCTTGCCAACGCGTACCGGGGCGACTAGCGCGGTATTGCTACCGATGAAAGCGCCGTCGTCGATCACCGTCTTGTGTTTCTTGGCCCCGTCGTAGTTACAGGTGATTGTTCCGGCGCCTATGTTTACATTCTCGCCGATATGGGCATCGCCCAGGTAGGTCAAATGACCCGCCTTACTGCCCGCCCCGAGACGTGACGCTTTAGTTTCGACAAAGTTGCCGATCTTGACACAGGGGCCGATTTCCGAACCTGGGCGTAACCGGGCATACGGACCTAGTGTTGCTTCGGCTTCGACAGAACTTCGTTCGACAATTGTGCCATCGAGGATGGTTACGAAGTTACCGATCTGGCTGTCGGTCACTCGCACACCAGAGTGAATGACGCAGCCGGTACCGATGACAGTAGATCCTTCGAGGATTGTGCCAGGGTACAACGTGGAATCCGTGCCGACACTCACGTCGACGTCGACATAGGTGGTCGCGGGATCCCGAACTGTAACCCCAGATTCCATCAGGCAGGTTAGCTTACGGAGACGTAAGAATGCCTCAGCACGAGCCAGCTCGGCTCGCGAGTTAACTCCATGTAATTCAGCGGCATCTCCATGGGGGATTGCACATACGGTGGCCCCCGAGGCGGAGAGGGTGGCAAACACACGGGTTAAGTAACGCTCGTTTTGGACGTTATCGGTGTCAACCTTGCTGAGAGCGTCACTTAAGACTTCAAGGTTGAAGCAGTAAACACCCGCGCAAACCTCTGGTGACGTGTCTTGGTCCGGCATGGCGTCGGACGCTTCCATAATTCCAACCAACGTGCCGTCACCGTCCCGCAGTAGGCGCCCGTAGTCGTTCCGGCCGTCCGGTCTAACCGACAGTACGGTTGCATCGATGTCCACCGAGGTTGCTACGAAGGCCCGCAGCGTTGACGCTAGTACCCCGGGGCAGTCCCCGTTGAGTACAAGTAACGTCCCACTGGAACTTTCAAGCGATGCGCACCCTGCGGCAACAGCGTCTGCAGTACCGCTAGCTCGGTCCTGCACAGCAAACGCTACCGGATAGTTGGCGAGCGCGGTGCGTAGAGCCTCGTTTTCAGGCCCAACAACGACGTGAACAGAATCAGCGTCGAGTTCGCATGCTGCCCGGACCGCGTGAACAAGCAGGGGAAGCCCGCTGCAGAGGTGCAGCAGTTTAGGCTGAGCGGACCGTAGCCGTTTGCCTTCACCAGCGGCAAGGATCAGAACGTGCAGCGGCATGCGAGCAAATCAATCGATGTCGTCTTCGCCCTGCGGCTCCGTCAACTCTTGGAACCGAGGATTGTCGTGAAGTGGCGCGAAATCTGGATCATTGTGTGCATAGACACGGTTGGCGTCATTGATTGTTATGGCTGCTTGAAGTTCTTCAGTGGCACCCGCTTCATCACCTGAGGCTCCTAAAGCTAGTGCACGCACGTACATTATCCGATCGTCCTTAGGTGCCTGTTTTGCAGCAACCCCCAATACCTTAAGGGCGCCCTCGATATCACCGTCGTTGAAAAGCACAACACCGTGGTTGTACATCTCCTCAGCGGTTTTAAGAGCTGGCTCCGTTGATTTGGTAGAAAGGGTCGCCGACAGATACTGGCGCGCACGTAACACTAGCCCCATATCGGGCGGCGGATCATCGAGAAGAGCCTGGAAATCCTTGGCGGCTTCCGAATTCTTGCCGTCAAACAGCTTTTTCACCCCAGCCTCAAATATTTTCAACGCTTGGGCAATCGATGCCTCGCTGCGGGACTCTTCCCGCCTCGCTTTTTCAGTTTCAGCAGCATCACGAGTGTTTTTGAGCCTGTCGGTGCGTTCTTCCTTAGTTTCTTCGTACACTTCAATTCGTCGTTCCAATTTATGGATGCTTTCGATTGGTTCTGCGGTGGGTTCTTTGGGAACAGTGAACTTCTCGTACTGTACAACGGGCGCGGGTTCGGGGGGGCTTATTACCTCGGCGAGTATTGCCTGCTTCTTTAACCCCATTCGGCGAATCTTTGACTCCATCGCTTTGGTTGTGACGCCAAAATGTTCGGCCAGCTCACCGTAAGTCTGAGCCAGAAAATGTTTCCGGATATGCTCTTCTTCTTCAGCGGTCCAGTTTTTGGCCATTGACTCTTGGAATCGAGCGATTGAAAAATTGAAAAAGAACGTAAAAAGTGGCCCATTGCTTGGGTGTTTTGTAAGAAAGGGTACAAGATCTTGGGACCTGGGCGCACCCGAGAGCCCGTTTTCGATCGTTGTGGCTTGGCGACTCCAAGTATCTTGACCGCGGCCGGAAAGGAATTCCCGGCGGACCTGCACTAACTTGCGCTCCAGAGTGGGGCGGGTTGGATTTACGGTATAGGGCCCGGAGTGTACCATCGCCGCCCTATGGGAACTCTTGTAGCGCTTGAAGGTATTGACGGCTCAGGGAAATCTACTCAGGCTAGCCTGCTGAAGGACCAACTGCGGGATCGTGGTTTTGACGCGGTCGTGTTTCGAGAACCTGGCGATTCTGTGTTCGGCGACAAACTGAGGCAACAATTTCTCGACGGCCGCACCATTTCAGCAAAAGAAGAGGCGCGGCTGTTCATCGAAGACCGTCGCATAGATGTACGCGAGAACATTCGCCCGGCGCTGGTTGCAGGCAAGGTAGTCGTAATGGACCGCTACTACTTCTCAACAATGGCTTACCAGGGCGCGTTGGGCCTCAACACGTACCAACTTCGGAAGACTAATGAGTTGTTTGCGCCAAGACCTGACCTTACCCTGATTCTTGACCTGCCTGCGGAAACGTCTGCTGAACGAATCCGCGCCGCGCGTGGGCTTCCAGATTCCTATGAAGGGACAGAATACCTTCGTCAGGTTCGGGAATTGTTTCTTGAGTTTTGCGAAAGCGACGTGGTGGCGGTTGATGCGGAGACAGAGGTGAGTGAACTGAGCGCAAAAATCCTAAGGAAAGTGCTTGCCGTTGTGGAGGGTCCCTGACCCGTTACGTCATCCGCACTTCGTCAAAGATTTTGCTTAGATCAGCAGTCGGCTTTCCTGATCCGTCCGCGATCACCCGCTTGTTAGGTGGCTGTGCCCGGTAGTTCTCAATCCTTGTCTCAATCCGATCCGCAAAATTACTGGTAGAGCGGTTATCAAGGAACACGCCAGCGGGGATTTCATCTCCCCATTCATGCACCTTGGAAAGAAATTCGTTCATCTTCCCGAGTGCAGTCGCCTCGTCAGCGTCCGGAGGAATGACTGGATCATAGTCGGTATCGTTGAGCCAGTAGATGCGAGGTTGGCCGCTGTTGAGGTCCTTGCCAGCATACCAATCCTTGGTGTGAAGATTGTTGTAGGTGGGGCAGGGTTGCAAGATATCCAGGAACGATAGACCTGGATGCTGGATCGCCTCCACAACTAGATCAACAACTTTTTTTACATTGTATGAGTAGCCTCGTCCGATCCAGGTGAAACCGACTGACATTGCCATCATTAACGAGTTTAGCTGTCCCTGGATGTTGGGTTCGGGAAGGCTCTTTGGCTGGAGGCCCATGGCAAGGGTTGGCGCAGCCTGGCCTTTGGTAAGGCCATACACCTCGTTATTAAAGAGGATGTAAGTCATGTCGAGGTTGCGGCGGCCTGAATTAACGAAGTGGCCCGCGCCGATGCCGAGCCCATCGCCATCCCCGCCCACGCCCACAACCGTCATCTCAGGGTTGGCCAGCTTGATCCCATGGGCGAATGGCAATAATCGACCGTGGAGCGTATGTACCCCATACGTTGGGAAGAAATATGGTGCTTTGCCTGAACATCCGATGCCACCTACAACAGCAACCTTGTGAGCTTCCAACTCGAGTTTGGCGAAGGCCTGCTGGATAGAGTTAAGGATGCCAAAATCACCACATCCCGGGCACCAGTCATTAGGGAAAGGAACCTGGAAATCCTTGGCAGTGAGCTTTCGATCCGCAGTGGCTGTAGGCATGTTGGTTACTCGTTCGGGTTTCGGAGAACGATCTTGGTCTCGTCCGTGCCGTCCATGATTGTCTTGAAGGTCTCGTGTAGTCGGCGACCAGCCATGGGCCGGCCGTTGTACTTCACCACCAGCTTGTCGCAAGCGATGCCAGTGTGCTGCCGTAACACTTGGGCGAGCTGGCCGGAGAAATTGGCTTCGACGCCGACCAAAGGCTTAGCTGTTGCCAGGACTTCTTCCAGTTCAGCAACGGGGAACGGGCTCATGATACGCACCTGTACCAGTCTTGCCGCGAGGCCTTCTTCGGCGAGCAGTTCGATAGCTTCGACGATGGCACCCTTGTTTGATCCCCAACTCAGGACAGTGAAATCTGCTTCGGGGTCGCCGTAGACTTGCAGCTTCTCTTCGAGGGGAATTTCTCTGGCCGCCGTCTCCAACTTCCGCATCCGCTTTTCCATTTGTTGTTCCCGGACAACCGGGTCCTCCGTGACACGTCCGTACTGGGTATGCTCGCCGCCGGTCAGCCAGTGCATCCCCCCGGCCATGCCGAGTAGCGGCCGTGGCGTGATGCCGGACTCGGTGGGCGCGAAGCGCGCGTAAAGACTCCCAGGTTCGCCAGAACCGTTGAGTGAGGCAACCTCGCCACGGTCGATATGGATTTGTTCAAGGTCGTATGGCGGCACACTCATCGTTTTGCTAGACAGTGACTTGTCGAGAATATGGACGACGACGGTCTGGTAACGTTCCGCGTAATTGAACGCTGCTGCGGCGTCATAGAAGGCTTCGTCGAGGTCGCTTGAAGCCAGCACAATCCGCGGAAACTCGCTGTGCCCTGCGTTCAGCGCGAGGAACAAATCCCCCTGCTCGCTTCGTGTCGGCAGGCCAGTCGACGGCCCGCCACGTTGATAGAGGGTGACGACAAGAGGAACTTCGTTGTTGCCGGCCCAGCCAAGGCCTTCCACCATCAGCGCGAAACCAGGACCCGACGTGGCAGTGGCGCTCCGGGCGCCGGTAAGCGCCGCACCAGCAGCCATACAAACGGCGGAAATTTCGTCCTCGGTCTGCACAACGAGGACACTACCCTCTTCACCGTTAGTGGTGGGGAAAGTTTCATGGGCCTCGAGGTAAACACTTTCGTCGGTTGCTGGACTAATCGGGTAATAACTCTGAAAGGTTAAGCCAGCCGCGATCTTGCCCATCGCCACAGCCTGATTCCCATTCAGCAGGATGCGCGGTTCTTTTGATCCCGACGGGGTCAACCTGTGCTCGAATTTCGACGTGTCGTAAGTGTCACGTACGAATTGGTAAGCCATGTCGACCGCTGCGACATTCATATCAACAATTTTCTGGCGCCCAGGCCAGGTCTTGGCAAGTGCGTCGTAGACATAGGAGCGTTGGTAATCGACCAACGCCAGAGACATGGCGACCGCCAGTGTATTCATGGTGCGAGCAGCAAGTGCCTGTGCGATATTGAGATGGTCCGCAAGCAACTCCACGATTTTGCCGAAGTCGGCTTCATAGGTTTGTACGCCACGTTGCTGGGCGTCTTCAATGAGGCCCCTGAGCGTCGCGGGAAGACCACGCTCCTCAAGGTAGGCGACCAGATCGTCTTTAGCGCGACCATCCAGGTAGGTGACGGCTTGGACCTCAACTTCGGCGTCCTTGGCAGAGTAGAAGAGCGCTCCCCCCTCCACCACCGAAGTGGTGTGACGGGCGAGCGACTCATCTTCAAAGGTCGTCAGGACCTGAACCTCGTCACAGTGGCTGTGTACGGGATGGTGGGCCACGCGCACATCGAAGTAGCTGTGACGACCCATTATGTTGGAGTAGTACTCGCGACGCCCGAAGACGTTAAGACCGCCGAGAGCACAGGCACGTTGAAAAATACCTGCGGCCGTGTCGACACCACTCCCTTGTGGACCGCCGATGCGCCAGGCTAGTTCGTCGTGGTTATTTATCACGGTTCTGCTCTACGACTCGCAGTGTATGTTGAGCCTATTGAAGATAAGGGATACGGGCAGTTAAGAATTGAAGACAGATCGTATACGGTATGCAATCTACAACCCTTCTCCGAAGACCCCTTGCCCATTAGAACAAGGACGCATTGAGAGACGGAAAAGCGCAAAATCAAGGCTCATTACCCGAGCCTAGACATAGAAGGATACGGCCTTCTAAGCTACTTGGCTAGCACGCAGGACCCGGATTCACACACCAAGGCCGCTGCCTTATGGATGGTCCCGGGGCAGCAGTTTCAGCGACTTTGGTTAGTCCTCGGATCCCCGCAGGAGATGCTGGACTGCATCGATGTTGGCGAGGTGACCCTCCCCGAGCGTTAAGCCACCGTCGACTGGCAACATAGTGCCGGTCACATAAGAAGCAGCGTCGCTGACCAGAAAAAGGGCCGCATCAGCGATCTCGGCTTCGGTGCCAAAACGTCCCATTGGCAATTTCCCAGCGATTGAAGCGCGCGCCTCGTCGCTGTTCCAGAGGCGACTGCCAGCCCCATGAGTATCAACGGGGCCAGGTGCGATGGCATTCACTCTAATCTGAGCGTCAGCCCACTCAACCGCCAGCGTGTGGGTTAGTGACAGCACACCAGCTTTAGCTGCAGCCGAATGAACTGTTAACGGTCCGGCTCCCGTTGCATAGGTGGCAAGTACATTCAGGATGTTGCCGCCACCCTGGCCCTTCATGTGTTCATAGACGGCGCGCGAACAAAACCACGAGCCATCTAGCACTATGCGGGTGACGGCCTGCCAACCTCCCGGGGACAGGTCTTGAGCACGAACTAGAAAGTTGCCGGCGGCGTTGTTCACCAAAATATCGACGCGGCCGAAATGTTCGATCGCAGCATCAACCATGGCCGTGACTTGGTCCGGATCACGGACATCACACACCAGAGGCAGCGCCTCGATTTCCTCTTCGCGCAGCACAGCAGCGCCATCTTCGACATGCTCGGCGCTGCGGCTGGCAATCACCAACTTGGCACCGTTGGCGCCGAACGCTCGCGCTGTTGCCAGGCCCAGCCCGGTGCCGCCGCCTGTGATCAGCGCCACCTTTCCTTCAAGCAAGTT
>CAYVUW010000018.1:10909-50424 GCA_964455175.1 uncultured Acidobacteriota bacterium
GTAACTGTGCGAGTTGCTTCTAATGCGGCTTCTAGCAAGTTGTCTGAGAAGAAACCCATGAGGCAAGAAGCTTAACAGGGACCAGAAGAAGCCCGGCGCAACCCTTAACGCCCTGCTCAAAATAACGAAGCAATTTCAATATGTGATATCATTTCAATATTATTTAAATATCACATGAAAGAGAAAGGCCGACATGATCACAGAGAACAGAATGCAGGCGCCCAACGGATTTGTCGTATTGCTAGCCCTTATTGCTGTAACAGGGGTTCTCGTCTACGCCATAGTCGCGGATATACGCGATAATTTTCAAATCGGGTTCTTAGGACTCATCTGTATTTTGTCCCTCCCAGTAGTCGGGTTTCTTTGCGCTGGATTCTTCACGGTTAATCCGAACGAAGGCAGAGTGCTCCAGTTCTTCGGCCGCTACATTGGTACGGTGCAAGATCCAGGTCTGCGTTGGGCAAACCCTTTCTATACAAAGGAGCGCGTCTCCCTTCGGGTGCGCAACTTCGAGACCAGCAAGCTTAAGGTTAATGACAACCGCGGCAATCCCATCGAGATTGCCGCCGTGGTTGTTTGGAAGGTCATTGATACTGCTGAGGCCGTCTTCGAAGTTGATGACTACATCAACTACGTACACGTGCAGAGCGAGGCGGCGGTGCGCAACTTAGCGACCAACTACCCCTATGACGCTTTCGAAGAGAACGAGGTGTCAATGGTTGGGCACCAGCCCGAAATCTCTGAACACCTCAAGCAAGAGAATCAGGACCGCTTGGCCAAGGCCGGCATCGAGATCATCGAATCTCGAATCTCGCACCTCGCATACTCGCCGGAGATTGCCCAGGCGATGCTTCGACGCCAGCAGGCGGCAGCTGTTATCGCGGCGCGCCGCAAGATCGTCGAAGGCGCGGTAGGGATGGTCGAGCATGCGCTTGGAGAACTCGCGGCAAAGGAAGTCCTCGAGCTCGACGAAGAACGTAAAGCGTCAATGGTGTCCAACCTTCTAGTCGTGCTTTGCAGCGAGACCGAAACCCAGCCGGTAGTCAACACAGGCGGGTTGTACAGTTAAAAGTCGCCGGGGGAGGCCCGCTTGAGACGCTTAGTCAATCAGCTCTCGTTTCCAGCTGTGTTTCTCACAGGAGCATCAGGGTTAGCATAAATGTCTGAGCGAAAAGCTTTTCTTCTAAGGCTGGACCCGAAGGTTCATGATGCCCTCAGGCGGTGGGCCGACGACGACCTGCGTAGCCTCAACGCCCAAATCGAGTTCCTTTTGCGCAAGGTGTTGATCGACCGCAGACGCTTCAAGAATTAAATGCAAGAGAGAACACGCTAATGTCGATATTAGGAATTCATTTAGTAAAACGAAAAATGTGGAAGACTCTCTGGATCCTATTGGGAATTAGTGTCTTCTTAGTAGTAATGGGAATCATGCTCCTGTAGAGAAGGCGAATAGTCGCGGTACCCCACTGTTCTCATGATCAGCGCTCTGTTTCCATCGTGAGGTAGTCGACAAGCAGCGCCGCCATCGCCTTCATCCCGATCGGCACTGACGAGTCATCGGCCATAAAAGTGGGGGTATGATGGCCACCTGACGTCGTTCCTGGAACGACCTGTCCGAGCCTGAAGAAAAAGCCTGGAATTTCGTTGGCGTAGTATGAGAAGTCCTCACCGCCCATCACCGGATCGAGGGTGACTACGTTTTCGGCTCCAACGATACGCTCAAGTGTCGGCCGCATTGCGGCGCCGAGTTCCGCATCGTTGATCGTTGCTGGCGAGCCACGTTCATAATCGAGGGTGTAACTGCCACCGCCAGCGGCGGTGATGCCGGAAAAAATCTGGTGCATACGACTTTCGACAACGTCGCGAATCTCTTCGTCATACGTGCGTACCGTACCCTCCAGGTGGACTTCCATCGGGATGATGTTGAAACGCTCGCCGCCGCGGATAATGCCTACGGTTACGACGCTAGGCTCGAGCGCCGGTAGAGTGCGCGAACGAATCGTTTGCAGGGCCGTTACTGCCTGTGCTGCCATCACCACTGGGTCGACACTTAGGTGCGGGTAGGCGCCGTGGGCCTGTTTCCCCTGAATCTTGGCGATGAAGTGGTCCACGGCAGCGAGAGCTGGACCCGACGTGTAGCCAAGTGTGCCGCCATCCATTTCGGCGAGGGCGTGGAGCCCGAATATGGCGCTCGGCCGTGGGTTCTCAAGGACGTTTTCGGCGACCATCAAGTCTGCACCGCCCTCTTCTCCCGGAGGGGGTCCTTCTTCGGCGGGTTGAAAAATAAACTTCACCGTCCCAGGCAACTCATCGCGCATCGAAGCGAGAACCGAGGCGACACCCATCTGAACCGCTGTGTGAATGTCGTGGCCGCAGGCGTGCATGACCCCAACCTCTTTGTTGAGGTAAGTCGTCCGCACGGTCGACTTGAATGGGTACGGAGTCTCTTCGGTGACCGGGAGGGCGTCCATATCAGCACGGACTGCTACAACCGGTCCTGGCCGCCCACCTTCCAGGATACCCACCACTCCGGTGTGGGCGATCCCGGTCGTGACCTGGATGCCAAGCGACCGTAAATGCTCGGCGACGAGTGCCGCAGTCTTGAACTCACGGTTGCCGAGTTCTGGGTTCTGGTGGATCTGGTGACGGTATTCGATGATCTGGGGAGCAAACTGATCGACTGCCGCAGCAATACGATCATCGGTTTGTTGCTTAGCAGCCAAAGTTGAGCCAGAGGCGACCAGAAAAACCCCAGAAATTACGGCAGATACGACAAACAATGTACGCGACCGGAAGAGTGTCAAATGCATGGAAACCGACCAGTTCTTTGTCCCTGAGGGGCATCGTATGAACGGAAGCAGGTCACGCAGCTCCTGCTAGCAGGCTATGCCGAAACCTGCCGACGTTTCGTTCAGAGCACCTCGTGTTTCGCGTGATTGGGTGTCAAACGTTCCAAGACTTCAGACCATCGCAGAGGCCTCGTCTGGATACCAACGAGACTTACAGAGAAAAGCCCCCGGGTTTGCGACCCGAGGGCTTTCTTACAGCTCCTGAGGCAGGACTTGAACCTGCAACCCTCCGGTTAACAGCCGGATGCTCTGCCAATTGAGCTACTCAGGATCCTGAAAAGATTCTTGGCGGGCCGCTGAGAACCCATGCCACATCAAAATTAGCATCGCGGGGGACCGCTCTCAACCATTAGTGAATCCAGGTGGCGTTGGGCCACTATGTTACGACCCCATGGAGCGTTCTAGAGTTCACGGCGCCCCTCCAGTGACCGCGCCATGGTGACCTCGTCTGCGTATTCGAGATCACCTCCCACGGGAATCCCTGTGGCGATGCGAGAAACAATAACGTTGAGCGGCTTGAGTAAGCGAGCAATATAAGCCGCGGTGGCTTCACCCTCAACGGTGGGGTTGGTGGCGACGATTACCTCACGAATAGTGCCCCCCTTGACGCGGGTGAGAAGCTGGGCGAGGTTGAGCTCATCAGGGCCGATACCGTCAAGAGGGGAAAGAACGTGCCCGAGCACATGGTAGCGGCCTGGGAAGCGGGTTGTACGTTCAATGGCTCCAACGTCGAGGCTTTCCTCGACGACACACAGAAGATCATCTTGTCGACGTGGGTCATCACATAAAGCGCACGGATCTTCGTGGGTCAAGATGTTGCATATGCCGCAAGGCTGCACACTGGATCGGACGGCACGAATCGACTCTGCCAACCGGTCAGCCTGGTCCTGGGGCACCTTCAACAGATAGAAAGCTACCCTTTGTGCCGTCTTACGGCCGATACTTGGCAGCCGCGTTAGTTCTTCGATGAGAACGGCGACCGGTCCTGAATCTTCGAGCGCCACGGCTCCTTAGCCCATCATCCCGGGCAGGCCCATCCCGCCCATGATTCCACCAAGTTTCTGCTGAATTTCCTCGTCGACACGTCTTGATGCTTCGTTGATGGCAGCGACCACAAGGTCCTGCAGCATCTCGATATCTGAAGGGTCGACTGCGTCGGGATCGATGCTTAGCTCCAAAAGATCTTTTTGCCCATTCACTGTCGCGGTGATAGCGCCTCCGCCGGCAGTTGCTGATATGCGCATCTCGCCAAGATCACGCTGGAACTGGTCCTTCATTCGCTGGGCTTCTTCAAGCACCTTCTTCATTTTCGTGTTGATCATCTGGCCCACTTTTTAAGCGTCTTCGACATCAGTTAGGTTTCCTCGCAAAGCGTCGACAAAATTCTTGACCATTGGTTCTCCCTGCGCCCGTTCCCAAAGCAGGTCGTTCCGCACCTGGGGAGGGCCTTCGGGTTTTAAGTTTTCGGCGGCAGGCTCGTGGTTAGCCTCGTCAGCACTGACCACATTGCCACTCTCAGAAGGGCTTTTCAGAATGTAGTCTGTCCCATTACTGCTTTTAACCTCAGCTGAGGGTGACGTTTCCTGCGGAGACGGTCGGGCAACTTGCGGTATAACCTCTAGCCCAGCATCGGCAGGTGTTTTAGAGCCCGTATTTTTCGCAGGCCCATTGACCTTCTGGGTTGTGGATGCCCTGTCATTGCCCTCCTTGCTTTCTTGCGTTTCTGTTTCCTGAGGACCAGAACCTCCCGAAGTTCCACCGCTAGACCCAGATCGTAGCTGCGAAACTAGTTCTTCGATTGGTTCTAGCCGCGGCATACGAGCCAACCGGGATAAAACCATTTCAAGCTGATAACGCGGCACTTCAGATTGCTTGATTTTGTACTCACTTACCGAAAGAAGGGTGAAGGCGCGGTCGAGATCATCGATCTTGAACATGGCCGCTTGTTGGCGCAGGCGCGCAAGATCATCTTCAGGAAGGTGAAGAATTTCTCCAGCATTTTCGATCGTTGCTACCACAAGTAGAGCTCTAAGGTGACCAAGAAGGTCGAGAGTGAATTGATGCAGGTCGATGCCTTGCTCCACCATTTTATTGACAAATTTGAGGACTCCAGCGAGGTCCTGTTCAGCGACAAGCTTGGTGGTGCCGAACAAAAGCTCCCGATCAACCATCCCAAGCAAACTTGCCACAGTTTCGTCATCAATTTGGTCCCCGCCGAAGGCAATAAGCTTGTCGAGAAGGCTCTGGGCGTCACGCAGGCTGCCATCGGCTGCGATTGACACTATCGCCAGCCCGTCGTCGGAAACACTGACGTTTTCCACACCAATGATTCGTTGAAGTTGACCCGTGATCTCGGCTTGGCTAATGCGTCCAAGTGGATAGTGCTGACAACGTGAAAGGACGGTTGGCAGGATCTTATGAGGTTCTGTGGTTGCCAGCATGAAAACAACATGTGGCGGTGGTTCCTCGAGGGTTTTTAGCAATGCATTGAAAGCATTGGCCGACAGCATGTGTGTTTCGTCGATAATGAACACACGGTAACGGTCACGCAGCGGCGTATACCGGGCGACTTCGTTGAGCTGGCGGATTGAATCCACACCTGTTTGCGAAGCTGCATCGAGCTCGATAACGTCGAGGTTGCGACTCTCTTCGATCTCGATGCAGGCGGTACACTCGCCGCATGGCTCGGAAGTGGGCGCGGAGGCTTTACTGCAGTTAAGCCCCTTTGCTACCAGACGTGCGATGGTAGTTTTCCCGACTCCACGGATGCCCGAAAAACAGTAGGCATGTGCCACTCTGCCTTGGTCAAGGGCATTGCTCAGGGTCCGGACGATTGCTGATTGGCCGACGACCTGGTCGAATTTCTGAGGTCGCCACTTACGCGCCAGAACTTGATAGTTGCCGTCTGCCATAGAAAAACCGAAAAAGTTGCCTTAACCCACAAAACCGGCCGTGCACCACCCATCGAAGCCAACACAAGGTCGAACGCGCCTAGGGACATCCGCCGGGTTGGTCTGTGGCACCTGCAGGTGCCTACTTACCGCTGCTCCCTCCCGGGCCTGACGGGGTTTGCAGGTCTGCACCGCACAGGGCCCGACGCCGTTTTTTCCCATAACGATCCGAACACGAGCGCTAAACACCTCAGGGTGGAATTCAGTCCTGCTAAAGCGGGTTGCAGGTTCAGGGCACCGCTAACTCCCCACCTAGCACGGCCAAAACTTGAAAATTGCAGTGAACTACGATGGTGCCACGCTCTCCAAGGAGCCTCAAGGTGAGAGCCACTCCGGTGGCGAAACAAAACCGAGATTAATCTCTGAAGGACCACCGGTGGATGTGAAACGAGTGAAGCAGACTCAGCGGGCACTAGGTTCGTCGCGAATTGCAGCAGGTCGTCGGCGTCGATCAACTATGTTGGCGTAGAGCAACCACGACAGCGGAAGCGCGACTAACAGGTAGGTCAAATAGCGGCCATATATTCCATCTGGTCCGTAGGGCTCGGTTGCCCAGTGCAGTGTTTCACTATACGGGAATATGTGAGCCTCGGTGAGTTCATGAAAACCGTAGATGATCAATTGGACGACGAAGATTGCCAGGAACACCCCCGTGACCTGGAAAAACCGTGCCAGATTGACCCGGTGCCCGTGTTGTGACCAAAGCCAGGCCACAAATGCGGCTAGCAACGTTCCGGCAGCGGCCCCCACGATGAGCAAACCTGAGTTGGCTACCTGGAAAATCAACGCGTTCATCAGCAACGCGGTTTCCATCCCCTCGCGTGTAACCATCAGTACCGTGAATCCGAACACGCTGAAAAATGCGGCCGAGCCATCAAGCGCCGACGCAACCTCGATTCGCTCCTCGATGTTTCCTTTAAGGTGCTTTGCCGCACGCCACATATGAACGATCATCCAACTTACCATCGCTGCTGCAACCAGCGCCAAAATCCCTTCCCAGAGTGCAACATTGGAAGCTCGGGAGAGGAGAACTCCCGCGATCACGCTGACCACCACAGAGACCGCAACCCCCATATATACAGCGGGAATTAGCTTGTAGCGCTGAGTCTTGCGTATGTAGGAGAGCATGATCGCGACGATCAAAAAGGCCTCAAGGCCTTCCCGAAGAGTAATGACGAATGCGTTGATCATCGGGGCGAGGGGCAATTCAAGGAGTAAGTGTTCGAACTGGGACGCTGCGACTGAGTCTCAATCATCGTACTTGAGAAAAGCCAGAATGACAAGTCAGGTATTCTGTGAAGCGGAGGACCCTTGATGGCCCTGTTCGACATTAGGGGCGTTGGGTACGGATTGGTAGGGCGATAAAAAGGCGGAGAGGGTGGGATTCGAACCCACGGTACGGGGATTACCCGCACACGCGCTTTCCAAGCGCGCTCCTTCGGCCTCTCGGACACCTCTCCACGATGCCGCCCCACGGTCGCGGGGCGCGCTTATGCGGCGTAAGACCTCGGGTGGGTATTTCAGTTACGGTGTTGCCTGCGCCGTGATTCTGCCGTAGTGATTGGCGAGAGCGTACCCTCCGAAGAAAACGCCAGCGTAGAAAAGATCGCCAGCCATTGTGTTGAACAAGTACGGCAACGCCATTGTGTAGCAGAGAACAAGACCTTGCAAAGTTGGTGCGTAAAGGGTTCCCATCGCCCATTCGCCAAAGTTTGAGACGACAAACAGAATCATCGACGAAGCTAGTGAACCGGCGACCACTCGTGTTGTGGTAACCCCGTTGCGGAACAAAACCCTGCCCGCCATAGCGATGAGAATGAACGAAGCGTATACAAAGGGCATCGTTACGTGATGACCGATAAAGAAGTCACTAATTGCCAATGCTACGAGCGGTGCGATGAAGGCGCTGCGTCGGGAACCGTGTGCGGCACCGAAAAGGGCCATTCCCCCGATCGGCGTGAAGTTAGGAAGATGAGGTAGCAACCTGGCGATCGCGCCAACAGGGATTAGCAAATAATTCATAGTCGAATTCCGTTTCAGCGGAGCCACAGGCTCAAAGTTGATTTCGTCCAGGACCTCTGCATCGTACCGGTGTGGGCGAAGGGGAGCAAGATGCATTGAGTCACGGGCTCAGTTCATAGACTATTGGCCGAAGCAATCTAAACAGAGGGTATAGCTGTGCGCGCCGTTGCTAAACTGAGGCCAGCGACGTGCTTTGGGCGTTGGTGAAGTAGACTCGGATACGTTCAGAGACCAACCATCTCCCCGGGGTGAAGGCCGACGACGGAGACAAATCATGCTGATTTCGAAGAATTTGCTTACCAGTGGGAGCTTGGCCGCATTACTGCTGATTCTCGTGCTACCGGTGCAGGCAATTTTTCCAGCGGCAGAAGGCGGAACGTATCTGGAGATTGAGACAGAGGCCGCCGGCGAGGTGACCAACATTAGAATCTGGCTCAGCCTCAACGCCATACGTATTGATGCTGACACCCAGGGCGGGGTATCAGTTGTTTCGACCGGCGGAGATGAAGGCAAGTTACTGATGATTATGCACCAACAGAAAACCTACATGGAATTCGCTGCGGCAATGATGGCCAACATGGCCGCAATGTTGGGGCAGATGCAGCCGGAGACTGCAGAAGAGCTAGTCGAGGCCACCCAGCCGACCTTAACGCGCACGGGCAACACTAAACAGGTTGGCGCGTGGGCTGCCTATGAAGTACTCGCCCAGAATCCTGGAGAAGACGGGGGAATGTTCATGTGGTTTTCCCAGGACCTGGAAGCTGACTTCCGTACCCTTGCCGAGCAAATCCTGGCATCAATGGCATCGTTATTGAACAGTCCAATAATGAGTATGATTAGCATGACAGGCGGCAGCGATCCTGGGTTGTTTGATGAAATCGAGGCACAGCTCGAAACTGTCGACATGCCTGACGGGTTTCCGGTACAGATTATTTCCAGTGCCAACGGCATGGAGCGCACCATTACGCTGAAGGCGATCGACCAGGATGTCACCTTTGACACAGCTACCTGGGAACCCCCAGAGGGCTACACGAAAATGAGAATGCCATTCAGCCGCTGACAGGAATCCCGAAAAAACCGGGCGGTTTTTGTAGATTGCAGCCAACTTCTTTTGGTCACGTACTGAAAGTTGTTGACACATGTGCAGTGGCTGCTAGTGTAGGCGCAGCCCAGGTAAAACCCTCGATTGAGCGAAGCTGTCGGAGGCCCCGCGTGGATGTAAACGACTTCGCGGGAGGCGATCGTGGAGATTGCCTGGGCTTTTTCTTATGTGCACCATGCGCTTGATTCTCGTCGGCTTTGGCTCCGTAGGCCGAGGTGTTGCTGAGAGCTTGCTGGCGTCTGAACCTGAACTGTTGGTTGCGGGGGCCGAACCGCGTGTTGTTGCAGTCGTCGATCCTGTCGTTGGTAGTGTGAGGCATGAAGGCGGCTTGGATCTTGGGACCTTGCTCAGGCTAGCCGATACAGGGAAGTCTCTTGCCACTTACCCCGGAGCCGAAACGGTTGCCGGTCTCAAGGAAGTGTTAGAGGTAGCCGGGGCCGATATTCTCGTCGAGTTGACGCCCACTGATCTTCACACCGGGGAGCCTGGTCTGGGCCATGTGCGTGCTGCCCTAAAAGCTGGGTTGCATGTTGTGACGACCAACAAAGGACCAATAACTCTGGCTTATCATGAGTTGAGAGACACGGCGCACAAAGCGGGCCTCCAGCTACGTTTCGAAGGAACTGTGCTCTCCGGGACCCCAGTCTTGAACCTCTATGAGGCGGGGCTGGTTGGTGCCGGGATCCGTGAGATCCGAGGGGTCGTGAACGGCACCTGCAACTTCATTCTCACGGAGATGGAGGGGGGGACTAGTTATGCCAAAGCTTTATCCAAAGCGCAGCATCTCGGGTACGCGGAAGCAGACCCCAGTGGTGACGTCGAGGGCCGTGACGCTGCGGCTAAGGTTCTGATTTTGGCGAACAGTATCTTGGACGCAAACCTGAAGCTTGAGGACGTGAACTGCACTGGTATTAGCGAGTTGACAGCCGAAGATATTCAGACGGCGTGCATGGCGGGCAAGACGTGGCGTCTTATTGCTCGTATCAGTCAGGGAGAAAACGGATGGGAAGCTAAGGTTGGCCCGGAAGAAGTCAATCGTGCGGACCCGGAGGGTTCCTTAACTGGCCCGGAAAATCTCCTAATTTTCGACACCGAAGCTTTGGGCGAGGTAACGATTACAGGCCCAGGGGCTGGCCGTCGTGCTACTGGGCACGCGGTGATTGCTGACCTGCTAGCAGTGCACCGGAACGTGTCATAAATGCCCCGTTTGATGATGTTCCTGTGACTAGCTGTACCGACGAACCACGCGATCAAACGGTCCAAGCTCTTGAACAGGTGGTGGAGTTGCTTGCCGAGTGTACCGAGGCAGGGCGACTTGCGCGTGCGCAAAAACTGGCTGCCAAAGTTACATGCCAAGTCGCCGAAGATGAGCTCATCATCGCTGCGGTTGCCAAGTACAATGTAGTTGTGGACGTAGCAAATCGTCGCATTCAGCACGGCTGCCGAGACTTTCAAGGGCAGGCGCGCAAGCTTTGCCTATGCAAGCACGTGGCTGCCACATTGCTAGCCCTCGAGCCGCACCGTGCTCTTTCGATTGCCCAGGAGTTGGCCAACGGGGCACGATCAGCATCGGGAGTCGTAGCAGCCTGGCGTCTTGAGGTGATAACTCGTTTTAGTCCCGGCGGCTAGAGGTAACAGACGTCGCGAAACACTAATGCGCTTAGCTGTTATACGGACCAGCCAAGGATTTCGACTCCGCAGCGGCTAAGCTTGATACCGTCGCCGGCAACGCGCCAGAATTTCTTCCAACCGTAGGCGCGTTCCGCGTGCACAAATGCGTCAAGAATAGCGAGGTTGACGTTAGCAGAGTTGGAGAGTTCCTCCCGCAGCAGAATGCTTTCGCGGAAGGGTATACGTACGTCGTAACGACCATGTATGAGCACGACCGGAGCAGTCAGGTTGCCGAGCCTGCCTCGCAGGGTAAGTTTGTCGAACGCTTCCAACACCCCGGGCACTAGGTTGTGCCGCGCTTCTGCGTGTGCCCCAGGGTCTGTCAGGGTCATGTAATCAAGCAAGTTACGGCCCTCGGGAGACAATTTCTTACGGACTTCGCCCCAGGGTGGTGCTTGGCCTCCCTTCCACGCTTCCGTTCCTGTTGAGAAGACCTCGACATCCCTCTTGTCGGGCAACCAGCGGGCTAAGCTGGAAAGAAAAACCCAACGTCCTTCTAGCTGTTTAGCGGCATCATGGGCCGTGGGTTGCTTGTCACCATAACTAGCCACTCCACCGGTGGCAGTAAATTCGGATAGATGCTCGACGTCGTAATAAGCGCCGATCGTGAGTATGCCGGCGAGTTCTTCTTCGCTCATTTGTGATCCAGCGAGACAGGTAGGTCCGGCCGCGTAAGACAAAGCGAGCAGCACAACTTTGTCTATGCCAGTTGCCCCCGGGATTGCGCGAGCCGCCCGCAAGACATCTTCGGGATCCTGGAAGCTCATTAATCGCCGTTTCATCCGCGGAAACTCAGGAAGAATCACGGGCATGCCCCCGCGCGCGATCGTTGAAGCGAAGGTTGGAATGCGGTGGTCTTTAATTCCGTCCTTGGTAAGGCCGTGCATCATCAACACGGCGACCTGCGCTTGTGACCCGCCAGCAGCCGTGTACACGTCGGTGGGGCCGAATCCTTCGACCAGTGGCCCGTGCGAGGCGCACTTCACCGCATCTGATTCGTGTGTTTTGCCCTTCCCTCCCTGTAAGAGCGCACCAACGAGAGAGAAGGCGGCGTACAGAGTGGCGAGCCGCGATCTAGGCTTGCTCACATCCCTAAGATTCGGTCAGCGAAGCTTCCTAGAATACCTTACTGGCCGACCACGTCGAGCTTTTCCTAGGTCTGTACACGTTGTCGTGCCTGGGGCGTGACTCGACCGATAACACGACCGCAGAGGGTACCAATGTTTCCTAGAGGAAGAGGACCTTGAAACGGTTAGCGAATCATTGCGTCCCAAACCAAGTCCGTGTTCTCAAGCGAGTCAAAAAGAAAATCGGGGCAGCATTCTTCGAGCTGGAATCGGGAGTACACGCCGGTTGCTACTGCAATGGTTCGTGCGCCTACGGCTTTTCCACAGGAGATATCCGCCGGGGTATCGCCCACAATAACCAAGGTCTCGTATTCAGGGTGCTCGCCAACAAGCGCTTTTGCTCTCGCGGCGGCAATCATGGGTAACTCGTCGCGATTTTCGCTGTCAGATCCGAAGGCACCGACCTGAAAACGGGAGAACCCCAGGCCGGAGGCGTCCAGTTTTCGTTGTGCCCCGGGTTCGATGTTTCCGGTAAGCAATCCCATTAAGGCTTGACCGGCTTTTGATTCGACGTGATTCAAGCACTCGACAACTCCCGGAAACGGGCGCACAAGGCTCGAGACTAATTCGTTGTCAAAGTGCTTCAGGTAGCGGGTCCAGAGATCCTCAAGTCTAGCCTTCACCACAGATCGTGGAATTTCGGTGTGCCCCAGTAGTTCGTAAGCGATTTGAGGATCTGTCTTGCCAGCGAATGACACTTCGCCGATTGGTCCGGCGGTACCGTAGACATCTATGAGAGCAGACTCGAACGCTCGGCCGCTGGCGCCATCTGTGGTTAGAAGGGTGCCATCAATGTCGAACAAAAGGAGTTTTTTCATTGCTAAATGAGCCTAACAGGCCAGCCTCAGCATGCACTTCCAAAGACTTTGCCAGAGGGGTCTTGGAGGGTATCTCTTGCCCAGGAAGAGAGCGTCGCTTTCCGGAACAAAACCTAAAACTAGGAGTAGCCGATTAGACATCGAAAACCCAACCAAGCTGAGGGAAGCTGGGATCTAGGTTGGTGTTACGGCAGCGCACCATTTTTCTACGAGAGATCGAACAAGCGACTCAGCAGCATCTGAAGAGGAAATCTCTCAAGAGCTCCGGTTGCGGCAGCTTGTTCGTCGAACCTCTGAACCCCATCTCCTTCGATTCCGGTACCCCAGATCACAACGGGTAGCGGGTCGGCAGCGTGCTGACCGCTTTCGGAGAGGGTGGCGTGGTCCGATGCAACGGCAACGTGAAGTTCACCATCGTGGGTTTCAATCAAACGCCCTAGCGCAGCGTCGACTTTTTCAATAAATTCGGCTTTGAGATCCGGCCGTCGGTCGTGTGCCGCTATGTCGGCTCCTTTGACGTGGACAATAACCAGGTCATTGTGCCGGAGCGCTTCCCCGGCTGCATCGAATTTAGCGCCAAGGTCTGTGTCGAGATTTGCGGTCATTTTGTCAGTGGAAACTGTCTTTGCCCCGAGCCAAGAGGCGAGCCCTAGTAGCGTGCGGTCCCCACCGATACAAACAAGGCGAAGCGGCAGGCCGGCTTCCTCGAGAGGGATGAGCTGGTGGATACGTCCTGCACCACGGGTGAGCAGTGCATTTGCTGGACGCAGCCGTTGTTTCTCAAGCGCCTTGTTAATTGGGTGGTCCACAAGAATGTCACGGACCGCCTTCTCGAACATAGCAAGGACCTGGGCCGTGTATATTGCGCGGTCGTTATTGGGATCGACAGGGCGTGGCGTAAGAGCTTTCGAGGGAAGCGTACCCTCACCAGGGTCACTGCCGTTGATGTCTGCGGACAGCCCATCCCCACTGAGCACAACTGCGAGCCTGTGTTCTGTGCCAGCCTTGACCCGTACGTCCACCTCGCTGGAAATATCCTTGGGAAGCGATACGCGATCGATCGCGTTGGCAAGTTCCTCAGCCTTGTCCCTAATCCGTCCGGCCCGGCGATCGACGACGGTGCCGTTACTTTCAATAGTTGCGAAGTTGCCGCGCAAAGCAACGTCGCCAGCTGATAGCGTTAACCCTGCCCCCAGCGCTTCCACTGGCCCACGTTTCAGAGCCAGTGGGGATTGGCCGAACAGCGCCAAACTTCCCGCGGCGGTATCCGGGACAACACCCGGCGCCACCGGATCGGCGAGACCGCATAGGCCCTCGGCAGCCAGCCGGTCAAGCACTGGAGTCTTCGCAGCTTGTAGTGGAGTGCGGTTACCGAGTTCACGGACAGGACGATCGGTAAGGCCGTCGATGATCAGCAGAATCGTGGGTGGCGATTCCAGCCTTGTATCAGAGCTGGCCGACAGGGAAGGTAACCGATGTTGCAGTGCCCCGGTGACTAGCTCCAGCGTAGGCACGACCGGAGGGTCGCCATGAGATGTTTCCAGTTCCTGAACTTCATGAGCCTCGGCTTGTTGAAGCACGTAATTGTGGATTGTACGAATGTCTTCAAAGTTTTCCAGGTACCGCTCTGCACGGCGTGCGCTGACCCGCGAGCGGGCCAGGAACCGTGCTCGATGGACTTCTTCGTCAGGCGTCGTGAGCACCAATGGGACTTGATATGCCATGCCTTCGAGGTCAGGGAATGGCACGAGGCCGGGAACCAGATGCACACCTTCAACCAGGATGCTCATGTTCTCGGCGATGGCACGTTCAACGACAGCGCGTACCCCAACGCAAACCCTACGTGCTTGCTCCTCGAACGAAGCAATTACACGGTCGGGGTGGTCGATATCGAGCGCGCCCCCTGCTGGTTCTTCGCTCGGCGGTGTTTCAAGATGTTCGACGACTTCAAAACTCGAGCTATGTAATGCCGGCATTATCTTTGGGGTGAAGACCATCCGCATGACCTGCCGGATTGTGTCGGTCGCATTGATTCGGTAGATGCGCAACAACGGGGCGAGCTCCAGGGAAAGCGATGATTTGCCGCTCCCGCTAGCTCCACCGACGTAGATGACCAGTGGCCGAGGCAAAGTCCGAATGCGCCGCAAAAGCCGATAACGCTGAGCTGATCGTGTCCCAACCTCCTTCTCGAGAAATTCGTCCACCCGACGGGCGATCTCTGCGCTTGAAACCACTTCGAGTTTGTCGGCGGCGAGGCTGAGCTCAAGTATCGTTACGAGATCGTATGCGCGGTCGAGGTCGACGCCCGCAGCTTGCATACTGCGAGCCAAAAGGCCACGGGAAAATGGCTGCTCCTGGCCGTGATAAATGACTTGAAGAGGCGGTGTTGTGATCTGTGGACCAAGGAAGCTTGACGGTACAGAGTCACCGTACATTTTGTGTAGCTGGCCCGTGATTGCTTCACGGATTTCTGCGGTCGTTACCTCTCCCCGGTCACCGAACTGATCGCGAATGGCTCGGGCAGCTGCGTAAGCTTCTTCAAAGGCAACCCCACGTTGGACGAGGTCGTGTGTAATCATGCCGCGCAGAAATCGATGGCGGTTTCCGTCGGAATCAATAGCTAGCAAGGTCACGCGACTCTTCCCTTGCGTCAACGCGGACCAGCAGCCTTCCGCGCTTCCTCGATAAACGCCGCCCACTGAGGCCGGGTTGCCGGGTCCCAGATCTTGGCTAGATCTGCCCGCGCTACATCCTCCGATTCCCCGAGGAGGAGTGTGCGGTACAGGTATACAAAGGCCGATACACGCATGTTCGCGAAACAGTGCACAAAAACTTGGCGATCTTTATTGGCCTTCATTACATCGAAGAAAAGCTGGAGATCACGCTGGCTCGGTTCCTCCCAGGAAACTGGGATCTGGATGTATGCCATCCCTTGTTCCGTGACGAGGTAGCCTTCTAGCTGGTTTCGTTCTTCATCTGCTGGCGCAAGATTGATGACGATATCGAAGCCGGCTTTCTTGACCGCGCCGATTTCATCGTAGGTGATCTGGCCTGCTGTCCCTAAGCGTTCTGAAATACGCAAGTATGCTCGCGCTCCCGCGAGCTCGGCATCAGTGTCCTGCGTTATAGCTTGTGACTCCATAAATACCGACATCAAAACGATCAAAAGCCAAGGGAACATATTCGCCTCCATTGTCCAATCTTATATGGAACTTAGAACCTGGATCTTCTCAGGTGAGCATTGTGGGAAGAACCCGATTAGGCGTTAGGCGCAGATGATTATCGAAGATCGTTGTAATTCAGCCACGCTCGTTTTTGTGTAGCCGTTTTCCAGCAGGACTTCCAGGGTGTGTTCTCCTAGTATTGGTGCGCCGCGCTCGATCGCAGCGTGACTATCTCCAAGCTTGACCGGAAAGCCGAGAGTTTTCACCGGACCGAGAGTCGAATGCTGAACCTCAGTGACCATCTCCCGCTCAATGGTCTGCGAATGAGTGAGCATATCCTGAAGGCTTGCCACTGGCCCCGCAGGAACTCCGGCAGCCTCGAATCGTCGCAACCATTCCTCGGTGGAGTGCTGCTTGAAGAGCGGAACCAGTACCGCGACTAATTCGTCGAGGTTCTCCATCCGGGCTGCGTTGTCGCAAAAGAGTTCGTTTTCGATGAGCCTTGGTTGCCCGACAATTTCGGGGACTTTCTCCCAACTTGCTTGGGTCGACGCCCCTAAGTTGATCCAGCCATCCGAGGTCTCAAAAGCTTGATAAGGAGCGTTGAGAGGGTGAGCTGACCCCAACGGGCCAGGAGATTCACCTGTCGCCAAGGCGATGGCGGATTGCCAGTATGTGTGGGTGATACCAGCCTCGTACAAAGAGGTGTCCACGCGTTGACCCTCGCCTGTTAGCAAGCGATGGAGTATTGCCGCTAACACACCCATTGCGCCGAGAATTCCCGCGGTGATATCGGTTACTGGAACGCCACATTTAACTGGTGGCCGCCCGTCACTTTCGCCGGTGAGGCTCATCAGACCACTGTACCCTTGAGCAATCAGGTCAAAGCCGCCAATGCCGGCGTACGGCCCGGTACGTCCGAAGCCTGAGATCTCGCACCAAACCAAGCCTGGGTTGCCGCTTTTGACGCTGTCGTAACCGATGCCTAGTTGGTCAAGCGTTCCAGTGCGGTAATTCTCTATCACCACGTCGGCCCCACGGATCAACCGGCGTACCAAGGTCACCCCCTCGGGGCGCTTTATGTCGACGGCGATGCCGCGCTTGTTCCGGTTCAGCATCATGAACGCAGCTGACTCGCCATCAATCTCAGGGGGTACGAATGAGCGAGAAGGGTCGCCGTTGGGGACACGCTCGACCTTGACCACATCAGCACCCATGTCGGCAAGCATTCGGCCGCAGACTGGGCCGGCCATAATGTGGCCGAGTTCCAGGACCTTGATGCCTTCCAAAGGAGCGAAGCCAGCTCCGCTCATGCCAGGGTCTCTCGACAATATATCCAGCGGCCTGGAAGCATCATCAGTCTCCCTTGAAGTCCGGGTCGGTTTTCCCTAAAAAGGCGCGGTAGCCACGGCGAAAATCTTTCGTGCCAAAGGCCTCGTAGCTTTCACGAACCTCTTCGTTGGTCAGTGGCTTCGAGTCGGCGAGGCGGCGAATGAATTTCTTATGCCATCGATTCACCAGCGGGGCACCTTTCGCTACGCGTGTGGCTAGAGCATAAGCTTCCTGTTGGACCAGATCATCGGCAACGACACGATTCACAAGACCAACTGCAGCAGCACGTTGCGCACCGAACAGTTCACCGGAAAAAAGAATCTCCTTCGCCACCGGGGAAGCTACGACCGAGAGCAACGCTTGGAGCTCCGGATAAGCCATTGTCAGACCAAGACGGCTAACCGGGATGCCGAAACGGCTGGACTCACTGCAGATCCTGATGTCACAGGCGCACGCGATCTCCAGTCCGCCACCGACGCAAGCTCCTTCAACCAAGGCGATTGTAGGATGTGGCCCCTCAACAATAGTGTTAATCGCTGTCTCTACGATGCCACCGTAGGCCGTAGCCTGCACGACGTTGCTGCGCTCGTCGGAGAATTCAGATATGTCGGCCCCGGCCGAGAATGCTTTGCCTCCGGCGCCCCTTACGATAATGCAGCGCACCGAGCCAAGGTCGTTCAATTCGGTGAATACGCCAGCCAATTCCTCCCAGGCTAAACGGTTTAGGGCATTGAGGTTGCCTGGTCGATTGAGGGTAACCGTAGAGATATTGTCGTCGCTAGAAACAAGTATGTGATCAAAACTAGCCATCAGCGGTAGAACAGGTTGACTAAGCTAAGCGGGATGGCCGGAGCGTATGTCACCAAAAGAAGCACCGCCAGCAAAACGGCAACGAACCTAACGTTAACCTTGCTGACCTCCCAAATGTCAGCCTTGGCGACTGAACAAGCTGTTACGAGAACACTGGCAACTGGGGGCGTCTGCTGTCCGATCCCCAGGTTCAAAGTTACCACTAGACCGAAGTGAACCGGGTCGATACCGACCGCATAAACCAATGGCATTACGATCGGGACAACTAAGATAATGGCGGCTACCGAGTGAAGAAAAAGACCAATCGCCAGGAAAAAAAAGTTCAGCATGGCCAGGATCAGGTACCGATTCGTGGTTAGCTCGATCATGCTTTGAGCCAACTTTTGTGGCACCTGGGTTTCGGTCAAATAGGTCGCAAGCAATGCCGACGTGGCTACTAGCAGCATGACGACTGCGGTTTGCACGCCGCCGTCGAGCATGGACGAACGTAAGTGTTTCAGGTCGAGCTCCCGATAAATAAGCCCCCCGATCAGGGTCGCGGCGACGACCGCCAGGCCGGCCCCCTCGGTAGCGGTTACCCAGCCGGTAAAAATCCCGCCGAGAATGATTACGGGGAGCAGCAGTGACCAGGATGCATCTTTAAACGTTTGCCAGAGTCGGCTGAGCTGAAAGGTTTGTTCCACTGGGTAGTTGTGGCGCACCGCAAACCTGTAGGCGACTGCCATCATGAGTACGCCGCCCACGACTCCCGGAATAATGCCGGCGACGAAAACCTCGACTACAGAACTGCCGGACATGACGGCGTAGAGAATCATTGGAATTGAAGGGGGGATAATTACCGCCAGTGTTGCTGACGACGAGGTCACAGCTGCAGCAAATTCCTTCGAATACCCTTTGCGTTCCATTGCTGGTATCAGGACCGAGCCGAGGGCCGCGACATCGGCGACGGCAGAACCAGAAATTTCGGCGAAGAACAGCGAGGTCCCAATACTCACTATTGCTAGACCGCCACGGATGAAACCGATCAATGCGGAAGCATAAGCGATCATGCGCCTCGAGATTCCCGATGAGTTCATTATCGCGCCAGCGAGAATGAAAAGCGGAATGGCAATAAGCGAAAACTTGGTGGCCCCATCGAAAAGAACTAACGCGAGATTGGGCATAACAGCGGGGCCGGAGGTGGCGACCATCGCCACTAGTGCCACAATGCCAAGCGCGACAGCGATTGGAACGTTGATGAACACTAGCGCGATGAGGGCGAGGAACATCATTAACAGAGTCAAGGGTCGTCCCCCAATTTCTCTGCTAGAACGCTCAATTCAGAGACAACAAATAACAGGGCGCCCAAAGGAATCACAGAATGCGCCACTGCGGTCGGTATTGACGGCATGCTTACCAGGTAGGTACCCCACAGGACCTGTTGTACCTGCCAACCAGCCCATGCTACGGACAAGAAAAACCCAACCACCAGTACCTCGCGCACCACAACGAGGGAAGCTCGGAGCTTCGGAGACGCGCCCGCTGTGAACTTTGGAAAGCCGATATGTGCGTGCTTCATAGCAGCGAGGCAGGCACCGTAGTAAGTCAACCAGGCAAGCATGATCGAGGCGAGTTCGTCATACCAAACCAGAGCGGCTCCTGCCTTGCGGAAGCCCACCGCAACGACCACGAGAATCGCTAATCCGGCCATTAACAGTAGGACAACGTACTCGAGGAAACGCTCTAGATACCGAGAGAAAATCTCGCCGCGCCGTCCAGTACTCCGTGCGGCACTAGGGGCAGGGCCCACTGCTAGCTCTCGGCGCCGGGAGACTTAGCAAGCGCCACAGCTCGCTCGACGAGTTCTTGGCCGCCAGCCACTTCGGTGCCAAACGTCTCATAGATAGCTTGGCTGGCATCAAGAAAGCTTTGCCGGTCTATCTCGTTAATCGCCATTCCAGCCTGTTCCAGCTCTTCTAGAAGTTCGCTATCCAGTCTCTTAGCAGTTTCGTAGACGAATTCCTGCGTGTCGTGCGCCACTCGTTCGAGAACCACGCGCACGTCCTCGGATAGCTGCGACCAGCGATTGGTCCCCGTGGCGAAGTACGCGGGCGTATACACATGGCCGGTGAGGGAGAGGTACGTCTGAACTTCCTGGAACTTTGAGCTGTAGATCTGGGCAAAAGGGTTCTCCTGGCCGTCCATCACGCCGGTCTGCAGGGCCACGAACACCTCCGACAGTGCCATCGGGGTCGGGTTGGCGCCAAATCCTTGAAACATGCGGAGACGCCACACTCCCCGTGGCGTGCGTAGCTTGATGCCGCGGAGATCCTCGGGCACCAGCACTGGCCGCACACTATTTGTTACGTGACGGAAGCCGTTCTCCCACACGGCAATGATCTTGTATCCGGCTGCCTCGGACAAAGGAGCAAGGTCCGACCAAAAGACTTCCTTCTCGATGCGCTTCATGTGATCACGGTCCTGGACCAGGTAGGGCATCTCAAAAAGGCCAAACTCAGGTACGAAAGACGACAGAATCGAAGAGGGTAAGGCAAAGTCGATAGTCCCGAGCTTCAGCTTCTGCAGCAGAAGTTCATCACCTCCGAGCTGGCTCGACCCAAACACCACAACATTGGCTTGCCCCCCAAGCGCTTCGTTAGCGCGCCGAGCAAATTCCTCTGCCGATAGAGCAAACAATGACCCAGGGGCGCCGACATGACCAAACTTCAACTCAAGGGGGCGGTCATTCGGCCCGTTGTTTTGGCAGCCGAAAAAAACCAGCGTAGTGGCCACGACCAAGACAATGGTTGCACGTCCTCCGCGAGCTGTTTGAGACGAAAGCATTGATAATGCGCGCATGATTGTTGCGCATGATTGCCGCGCGTTACCCCTCATGACCCTAGAAATTCCATGGCAGCCTGCACTCCGCCGGGCTGGAAAGGCACGCCGGCAGCCGCGAGCCCCATTTCCACGCCGCATAATGTCCCTGCCAGCATTAACTCGTTGAAATCGCCGAGGTGCCCGATGCGGAAAACTTTGCCTTTGAGCTTTCCCAGTCCAGTGCCAAGGGACATGTCGAAGCGGTCCAGAATCACAGAGCGTAGAGCGTCCGAGTCGAACCCTTCGGGCACCAATACCGTCGTGACCGAGTTGCTCGCGGCCTCCGGTTCCACTGGATAGATCTCAAGCCCCCAAGCAGTTACCGCACGTCGGGTGGCCTCACCAAGCCGTGTATGGCGGGCGAAAACGTTGTCAAACCCTTCCTCAGTCAGCATGTCTAGCGATTCACGCAGGCCATAAATTAGGTTCGTTGCCGGAGTGTAAGGGAAAAACCCGACCTCGTTTGCTTCTAGCATAAGTTGCCAGTCCCAGTAGGAACGGGGAAGTTTGGCTGTTTCGTTGGCTTCCAAGGCTTTTTCGCTGACTGCATTGAAGCCCAGCCCCGGGGGAAGCATCAGTCCCTTCTGAGAGCCGCCAACGGCTACGTCTACACCCCACGCATCGTGGCAGTAATTCATTGAGGCAAGAGAGGAAACGGTGTCAACCATCAGCAAAGCTGGGTGCCCGACATGGTTGAGTGCCTCCCGAACAGAGGCGATGTTACTAGCTACGCCAGTTGATGTTTCGTTATGTACGATTAGGATCGCGCGATAAATGTGTTCCTTGTCAGCCGCCAGCTTCTCGGCCAATTGGTTAGCATCGACCGCACAGCGCCAGTCGTGCGGAATTACATCGACCTGAAGCTCGTGCCGTTCGGCAACTGACTTCCAACCATTGGCAAAGAAGCCCTGGTCAAACATGAGGACGTGGTCACCGGGCGATAGCGTGTTGACCAAAGCGGCCTCCCAACCACCACTTCCTGAAGCCGGAAAAACAAGGATCGGGCCAGAGGTTTTGAAGATAGCCTGCAGCCTTTTCAGAAGATTCTCTGTTAGGGCAACAAACTCCGGGCCGCGATGGTCGATAATCGGGCGGTCAATGGCACGCAGAACACGATCCGGAACATTCGTTGGCCCGGGGATCTGTAAAAAATGTCTGCCGCTGCGGAATGTCACAAGAGCCCTCCGTTGGTTCCATGATCGCCCTAATGAGAAAACTATGTAGCCTCTGTGTCAATCTGAACGAAGAACTTGGTTGATTATGTGCAGTTTGGGTGCGACGAGAAATTTTTGCAATCAGACGTTTTCTGGCGTGTACAGTCAGAGGTAAGGGCTCTCTCTGCGGGTCGCCCAGAAAGAGCTGTCGCCGCTAAGGTGCGGACCAGGACCTTGGTAGGTTATCTTTCACCAGACGCCTGCAGTCTTTCTTCCAAATGAGATTTTCTATGAGCAACCTCGAATCCTGCATCGATTTCCTCCAGCGTTTGATTCGCACCGAAAGCTTGCCGGGCTGCGAGGGTGATATTGCCAACTTGGTTCGTACCGAGATGGAAGGACTAGGCTACAGCGAAGTTCACATAGATGATGCTGGCAACGTGCTTGGAAAGGTGCCCGGGCAAGGCGAATCTCCACCAATGATGTTTAACACCCACCTCGACCACGTCGACGTTGGAGAGCATGATGCCTGGCCATACCCGCCGTTCGGTGCCGAGATCCACGACGATACGATCTGGGGACGCGGGGCAGTTGACATCAAGGGTCCGCTAGCCTGCCAGGTATACGGTGTCGCGCGTTTGTTGGAGAGTGGTATCAAACCCGCGGGAGACATCTGGGTTACGGCAACCGTGCAGGAAGAGGTGGGAGGCCTTGGGGCGCGACATATGGCTGGTTACATCGATACGCCATTAGTGGTGATCGGTGAGCCGAGCCGTTGCGAGCTGCGACGTGGCCATCGGGGACGCACCGAAATAGTCGTTCATTCAAAGGGGCGGAGCGTTCACGCAAGCGTCCCGGATGAAGGAATTAACGCACTAGATCCAATAGCCCGTTTCATCATCGAGATGAACAGGCTGGAAATGCGTTCGGATCCCGACCTTGGCACGTCAACTGTCGTACCGTCGTTGATCCGGACGGACCAGATCAGCGCCAACGTGGTTCCTGGAGAGGTCTGGCTGACTTGCGACTGGCGTAACGTCGCGGGCGAGACTGGCGAAGATGCTCGCCAAGCCTTGCAGAA
The DNA here is from genome assembly GCA_964455175.1 of uncultured Acidobacteriota bacterium. GTDB lineage: Bacteria > Acidobacteriota > UBA890 > UBA890 > UBA890 > UBA890. The sequence goes on from CAYVUW010000018.1 coordinate 33,850, forward strand.
GGTCGCCGACCGAGCGCTGGCTGAGTCGCGCCGCGTGTTATCAATTCCTGACGACGATCCGGAACCAAGCCTCAAGGTGACGATCACCTCGGTCGAGCGCGCCAGCTTTACCGGCATGACTATGGACTATCCTGCCGACAACCCGGCGTACATCGTGGGTATCGACCACCCGTCGCTCGCTGCTGCCAAGCAGGCGCTCGATACAGCATTGTCGACCGTCGTCCCCGTCGACGTGTGGCAGTTCGCTACCGACGGTGGCCATTTCTCGCTCGAAGGGATGATCTGTGTTGGTTTCGGTCCAGGCAACGACCTCTTAGCGCACACGATCAACGAGGCGATACCAATCCCCGAACTCGAACGGGGGCTTATTGGCAACGAAGCTCTTGCACGGGCGCTTGACTCACGAATGGCGGTTTAGCGTTCCAAAGTGCGCGAGAGATCTATGAACTACAGATGGCTCGCAGGAATTTCTTTGCCATCTTCGGGCCTTGACCGGCGTCCTCATGTTTGAAGAATACGAAGGCGTCATCCCATTTTTCTCCTCCCACCTTCTTGGCCCACACAGCGATCTTCTTGTCGCCATAGCTGTCCTTTCGCAGGCGCACGTACCCCCAGGCCCCCCCGGATAGGATCTCGCCGTCTTTTTCGTTGTGATCGACTGTTACCAGTGCGGCGCCATGGGCGCGCAAGGCCTCGTAAACTTCGTCGTCAAACCAAGTGTCGTTGCGGAACTCGAAAGCAGCACGCAGATCCTTGGGCAGTGTGTCGAGAAATGCGACAAGGCGAGCAATGTCCTTTCTGAAGTTGGGTGGCAACTGGAAAAGGATGGCGCCGAGACGGTCGCCGAGTACAAGGGTGGTTTCGAGGAGGGCATCGAGCACCTCATGGACGTCTTTGAGTCGACGAAAATGGGTGATGCTCCGCGGGGCTTTGATCGAGAAACGGAATCCTTCGGGGACCTGTGCGGCCCAGTTTTCCACGACTTCCTTCTTTGGCAAGCGGTAGAAGGTGTTGTTGATCTCTACCGCAGAAAGGTGCTTCCCATAGAAGGCAAGCATGTCCCTGTTGGGCAGCTTCTCGGGATAGAAGGGTCCCTTCCACTCCTTGTAGCTAAAGCCGCTTGTACCGACGCTTAGGGCCATGGTGCCCATTCCCGGTTTTGCTCAAGAGTTCGTGAGCGAGGACGAAAGGAGGAGGCTGGTCAATGGCCTCTATGTGACCACGAACTTAAGGACGTGCTCGTCATCCATCGGTTGCGTTGCCAGAGAGACTGAAACCATCGCGACCAAGTTGGCCCCGAGGCCCCAAATTCCAGGATGGATTTTCTGCCACTGTAGCTCTGGGAAATAAGTCCAGATGATCACTGTCGCGCATCCAGTGATCAACCCGGCGAGCACACCTGGTCGTGTCGCGCGGGGCCAGAAGAAAGCGGCAATTATCAGTGGCATGAATTGGTTAAGAAATCCGTACGAAAAGAGCAGCAGATATACCAGAGAGAAGCTTGAGAACACTGCGAAGTAGTAGGCGACGCCAGCGATAGCAACGACGAGAAATCGAATGAGGCGGCGTTCCTGAGCGTCATCCAGGTCAGGCTTAAAGGACACTTTGTAGAAATCGTTGACTAAAACAGTGCCGGCTGCGTGCACGAGCGCGTCGCCGGTAGACATTGATGCCGCTAGGGCACCAGCGCAGAACAAACCAACGACTATCGCGGGAAGTCCGAGAGAGGTGACGATCGTTGGCAAGATAGCGTCGGCGGGTTCGACACCTGGGAACCTGAGGACTCCAGAAAAACCGATGAACATGATTGGCACAAGAAAGACCATGAAAGTTGGATACCAAACGACGGTTTTCTTGAGAGTTCGTTCATCCCGGGCCGCGTAGATTTTCATAAAGTAGTGTGGCCACAAGCTGAAGCCAAAAACCGAGATGGCGATTGAGCTGCTGTAGCCGCCCCACGTCCATTTCGTGCCATCGGTGTCGAGCCCAGGGGCGGTGAGCATCTCCGGCACCGACTGGGACAATGACTCGAACATTGGTGCTACACCACCATATAGTTGGTATGGAAGGTAGAGTCCCAGTCCCCAGGCAAGCGCCATCATGAAGACCCCTTGGAAAGTGTTTGTCCAGCCGACTCCCATCACCCCGCTGTAGTAGACATAGATGAGCACCACGCCGTAGGCAATTGCAGCCCCGGCAGCAGGTGGGATGCGGCCCTCGGTGACGACGTCGAAGACGTAGCCGGCCCCCTCCATTTGCAGAATCAGGTAAGGCAGGAAGCACACCAGGCTGATGATCGCCATCAGAACCGAGAGCGCCGGACTCTGGAAGCGGTGGGCGAACAGGTCGGCCTGGGTTACGTAGCCGTACTTGCGACCGAGCGCCGCAACACGCGGACCAAAGAAGTACCAGGGCGCCAGTCCGACTGTGCCGTACGAAAGAATATAAAAAGCTGCCGCCCCTCGGGAGTATGCCCAGCCTGGCCCGCCGAGAAAGGCGAAGGCCGAAAAAATCGACGCGCCCATTACAAAGTACATAATGATGAAGCCAAACTCGCGATCAGCGACTACATAGCCGGCGGTTGAACTTGAGGCACGGCGCCCCGCAAGGATACCGACTAACAACGAGACAAACAGGTAGCCAACGGTAACGAGCGTGACGATTAGCCAGTTATCCATTAGAGGCTTTCAATTTGTCGTGTGGCTTCTGGGAAGCTATAGATCTTCCCTAGGGCTTGGGAGCTGACCACAGGAGGTTTGCCCTTCATTCGAACTTCCCGCGTTTGTCTTCCCACCTGTAAAGGGCGAGCAGCGAGAAGAAAACGAGAAAAACCAGGATCAGCAAATAGAACAACGAGGCGGGCATGCCAAGCACGAAAGGTCTGATCCGACTGAACAATGGGTAGATTGGCCACATTGTGGCAAGAAAGGTGCCAATGACAATGATGGTCACGGTGCTGTAAACACGCCGCTCCATCTTGTTCAGTGCCGTGGAAAAGATGCGCGCCTTCATACTCATGCGATCAGGGTATCAGCGGTTGCGCCAACTCTGGTAGGCCAGTACTACGAGAGTGAGCGTAGTCAGGGGTAGCACGAACATCGTCATAATGGTGTTGAAGTTGCTGAACGCCGCGTGTTGGGTGGCCTCGAGAACGATATAGGTGCTGTACGCGGCATACAGCACCAGGAACAATGCTCCGTTCCAACGAGTCATAATGTGGCCTGCAAGAAATACCAACAGGCTGAAAATAGCGACCCCAATCATAATGGGCAGGTTAAGGCTCAGGGCTGCGGACGGGACCGATATGCCGTCCGGAGCGACGATCGCAGTGATGCCGAGCACGGCAAGCAGGTTAAAAATGTTGCTGCCAATGGCGTTACCAACAGCGATAGCGCGCTCGCCCTTCGCTACTGCAACTGCAGAGGTAGCAAGTTCTGGTAAAGACGTGCCAATAGAAACGATCGTGAGGCCAATTACCAGTTCGGTCAGACCGAATGCTCTGGCGAGCACCACAGCGCCCTCGACAAACCAAGCGGACCCCTTTACTACCAAGAACAGCCCCACTGAGATCATCACTCCGCAGATGATAGGTGCAGGTTTTCTCGAATCACCCTGGCTGGTTGCTTCTCTTCCCTCGCCAGCATGGTGCCCAAGCTTGGCTTGTCGCGTGCGACGAGACTCGCGGATGGTCCACACTGTGTAGACAAAGAGGGAGCCGACGAAGGCTAGGCCCTCAAAAGTGCTGATGCGCCCGTCTAATGAAGCCAGGAGAGCCAGAACCGACACTCCGATCATCAGGGGTATATCAAAGCGGACGCATCGCCGCGATACAGTTAGCGGAAGAAGTAAGGCGGCAAACCCGAGAACCAAAAGTATGTTGGCGATGTTACTGCCGACGACGGTACCAATGGTCAATGCGGAGTGGTCAGCAAGATCAGCGGTGAGTCCGACGGCGAGCTCGGGCGAGCCTGTTCCCCAGGCGACGACTGTCAAGCCGACCACCAACGACGAGATCCCGAACGTACGGGCAAGTTGTGCGGCGCCACGCACAAGCAGTTCGGCACCCCCGAGCATGAGGGCGAGCCCGCCGACAAATAACGCTAGCGTCGTCGAGTTCAATGTGCCGGTAGAAATGCTGACGGTTCGTTCATCGCTGGCCTTCCTCGTTGCCCCCCCCATTTTCGGGAGCCATCCAGAATGACGTGCCGGCCGGAGCCTCGGTCGCCACGTTACCGGAGAACAAGGCAGCGTTGAACAGAACCCGGAAGGTTCCAAAAGACTGACCACGCCACTGTGACCGAAAACCGATCAAGATGACGTGGCCATCACCATGCCGAACATCGAGGGCGGCAGCGTAGCCGTTCATGTTTTCCTCACCAAGTAGGTATCCCGATACCAGCGGTGTTCCCTCCGGCTGGTATTTCGCTAGAGAGGCACCCTCGAACCCTTCTTCAACGGTGAATACTGGGCTGCGAGCGAAGAAGATATTGGCGCGCTCAGGCATGCCCGACATCACGGGGTGCCCAGGGTCAGTGATGACTTCGAGTATCGAACCGCTGGTGAAAAACTCGCCGCGACCGAGATCAGCAGTGACATTACGCACCGGAAGTCGTAGATGTTCAATGGCGAAGTCGCTGCTCGAGTTCATGCAGACGAGCGTTCCACCGGCGCGGACGAATTCGTCGAGAGCACGAACCCCTTCTTGGCCGATGCCACCAGCATAGCGAGCCGGAACGCTCCCAGGCATGATTCCATCAACGATTTGCCGACTGCCGTAGTCAGCCAGGACGATGACATCGAAACGTTTACTTAGGGCACCATTCTGAAAGTCATGGTTGCGCATGCTGACAAAATCGAAGCCGTATTGCTCAAGCAGCCATCGTGTCCATCCTTCGTCCATGCTGGCTCTCCACGGCCTGAACATGCCAATGCGCGGCTGATCGAAGCCAGTGCCCCTGGCGTTCGTGCGCTCCGCTTGTAGAGCCAATGATTCGACTAGTTGGCTGGTGGTTCTGTCGTCTAAGCCACGAACCAAGTATCGGCCACTTGTACCAGGCTCTCCTTCCGTTCCTGGCAAGCCTGGCTCGAAGGACACGGTGGCCCCATTTCTCCAGGCTTCGTTGATGGCCCGGAAAGCATTGTTGTGTGCGGCGCTGATGGCTATGGCATCACCGCTGCCGGTTAGGCGACCGGTTGGCGGTATGATGCCCGCGGCTACCGTATCGGTATTGAAACCGGCACCTGGAACGCTGTCGAATGCCGCCGCATCATCGCCGACAATCGCCGGTCCTTCCCGTAGTTTCTCGACTTCATACCAGCCGCTGCCTGGCGCGAGGCGTGCTGCGGCGTCGATAGCTTCAGTATCGCGCCAGTCGACAGGCACGCCAACGATCGGGTCGAGCAGATCCCTTACGTCATTTCCAAGCGGTGACGCCGCCGCGATCACCCGCACGCCCATTTGAGCTGAGAGCGTCCACCCGGAAGCGTCGTAGGGTTGCTCCGGTGGACCCTCGGGATATTCCCTGAGATCGGGATACTTCTGGATATCGAGCACCTGCCGGGCAAGCTCGGCGAACTCTTGGTCCATCGGCAAGACCCAGGTGCCAGCGGGGTACTCGATGCCATCAATGGCCGCGTCGGTGCGCAGCTGGGAAATGCGCAGACCGTTGAAGGCTAGCCGCCGAAGCAATTCGACGGCGGCAACAGCATCGTGCTGATCCTGCGGGACGACGTAGGCATAGGGAGGTTCCTTGCGGTACTTGGCGATGGTGTCACGGCCAGCCTGATAGCGGTTATAAAGCAAGTCAAAGCTGTACTTAGCGGCAAAATCCAAGGTGGCGATTGACGCTGTTTCCATATAATCGACGGCGTCGCGCAGCCGCCACCAGCCACCCTGCCACGGGCTTGAGTACAGTGATTCAGGCCGCAGGGCGGCACGGCTCTGCGGGAAATCACTGAGACTGTAAAATTGCGGCGTTGCGTAGCCAGCACCTGCTGTTTCAGTCCACCATGCAGCTTCGTTCTGCAACATCGGCATGTAGTCGATATAGCCTGGATACCAGGCGTCGAAACCGGTACCCATATGAACGGCCCCTCTCTGGCCGCGCTCTTCGAGAGCCTGGGCCATTGCCATGCCGGCGAAGTTGACCGTTCGGGACATGATCGGGTGGACTTGGGGCGCGATGGGCTCTGCAAACGGCGGCAACCAGATCCGGGTTGGGAACGGCGACGATTGGTGGTGCACAAAAATAAGTTGAGGTTCCCAGTGACGCCACGTCCGAGCCACTACACGAGACTCAACTTGATTGATCATGTAGGCATCGCGATTGTTGTCATGGCCAATGTACTTCTGGTAGAGGCGCGGGTGTCCGGACGTTTCATACGGGGTGCCGAGATTTGACTCGTACCATTCGACAACAATGTTCTGCCCGTCCGGATTGAGCGAAGGCCAGAGCACCAAAATAACCTTGTCAAGAATCGCCGCAATTTCAGGGTCGTCATCTCCGGTTAGCAGGTCGTAGGCGAGCTGGATCGTATGCTGAGCGCCCGCGACTTCTGACGCGTGCAGACCGCCACTTATATCGACGATCGGTTTGCCCTCGCGAGCCAAAGAACGTGCTTCGTCGTCGTTAAGGCCTTCCGGATGAGCCAAACGCTGGGCTATGTCGCGATAGTGATTGAGGTTTGCCAAATTTGAGGGCGACGAGATAAAGGCCACGTACCATGGACGCCCTTCCGACGTGCGCCCGACATCGGCCAACGACAATTTATTGGACGCTGCATCAAGAAGTTGGAAATAGGCAATGGATTCATCGTAGGTAGCGAGTTCAAAATCGGCGCCGACCGTGAAGCCCAGGCTCGATTCCGGGGCAGGAATGTTTTCCTGGGTTGCTGCGTTGGCACCTCGCGGGTCGTTTCCGACCACAAAGCTGAAGATTGCCACGAGGGCGGTAATAACGGTGGCCCATTGAAACGAGCGAAGGCGGCCAGAGATGGCAGATACTGCATCAAGTGAATAATTCATGGTCGGACTTTAACGCTGCCAACACCGGTGGACAACAATCCGTTGCCGGGCCTTCTTTTGCTGAGTACTATCCGGCTTGATGAGGACCTAGCCCTCGCACACGTAGTGAGTCCGACCTTTCACGGAGACAAACTCATGAAGCGATTCCGTACCATTCTCCCGCTGATCGTTTTTGTGGCGGCGACGATAGTAACCACCACAGCATTGAACCTCGCAGTCGCCACCGAGCAAGGCGGGAGCCAGCGTGCCATCCCGCAGTTTGGCCCCCCCAATGGGTCTCTGGTGATCGTCGGTGGGGCAATGCGCGATGCAGCCATCCGGCAGCGGTTCATCGAACTTGCAGGAGGCCCAGATGCTCCCATTGTGGTAATTCCCACTGCGGGCGGAGGGAGCGAATACGATGACTGGAACTCCGGTTTACAGGGCTGGAAACGCGTCGGGGTGAGGGACATCACTGCAGTTCACACGACGGATCGTGCTATCGCGGACAGCGACGAGTTTGTTGAGCCCATAAAACGCGCCCGTGGAGTCTGGTTCAATGGGGGCCGGCAGTGGCGCTTGGCCGATTCTTACCTCAACACAAAGACACATGAGGAACTTTGGAAGCTTCTGGAGCGCGGTGGTGTTATTGGAGGTTCCTCCGCGGGCGCAACTATCCAGGGTGAGTACCTCGCACGTGGCGATACTAGTGGCAACACCATCATGATGGGCGACCACACGGAAGGGCTTGGCTTCTTAAAAGGTACAGCAATTGACCAGCATGTCTTGATGCGCAACAGGCAATTTGACCTTACGGAGATCATCGAACAGCAACCCGAGCTGCTGGGCATCGGGATTGACGAGGATACTGCCATCGTTGTGCAAGGTGACAGTTTCACTGTCATAGGACAGGGTTACGTACTGATCCACGATGCCAACTCCTGGCTTCAGGGGGGAGGGGCCGGGGAAGACGGCCCGGGTGGCGAGGGAGGCTCCTTCTACTTCATGGCGCCGGGGGACCGCTTCGACATGGTTACGCGCGAGGCTACGCGACCCGGGCGGGGTAGCCAACAACCGATCGGACGCGTTAAGAAGAAAGGTCGCTAAGAATCGCTGACTATTCTGACGTTCACTGCTGAATACGGCAGTACGGGCGTACGCCCGTACTGCCAGCAGCTAACACTATGGATTAGCAGCAGCGTAGAATTCAGCGAGGCAAGATCTTTCAGCTTATCCTTATTGTTTGGACTTCACGAAGCGTAGCAACTCGCTGTCCGTAGTGAGGATCAAGATGCTGCCTGGGTCGGCTGTCAGTTCGTAGGTTTCCAGGCTTTTTATGAACGCGTAGAAGTCGTCGTCGCGGTTGTATGCGGCCGCGTAAATGCGCGTCGCCTCACCGTCCGCTTGCCCGCGGATCTCCTCGGCTTCCCGGTAGGCTAACGATTGAATGCGCTGTAGTTCGCGTTCGCGCTCGCCGTCGATTCTTGCTGTTTCGCCCTCGCCCTCTGAACGATAACGTGAGGCTATGCGCTGGCGTTCCGCGATCATGCGCTGGAACACGTCGACCTGAACTTCTTCGACGTAGTTGATGCGCTTGAAGCGTACGTCGAGTATCTCGATACCGAGATCATTGAAGCTACTTTGCGCTGCTTCGAGGATCTCTCGGGTGATCGCCTCGCGCCCAAGCTGAATTTGTTCGAGGATTGCAGTTTCTTCCTCAGCGTCGAGAAGGATCTCATCCGGTTCACGGTTGCTGTTTCGCACTACTTCGACCAAGTCGTGACGTGCTACCGCATTGCGGGTTTCACCGTCGAGGATTGCCGAAATCCGGGTTTCTGCGCCGCGCTCATCCCGGAGCCGCTGGAAGAACAGCAGGGGATTGCTGATTCGCCAGCGTGCGTAGGTATCGACCCAAATGAAGCGCTTGTCACGTGTAGGTACCTGGTTCGCGACCCCATCCCATTCCAGAAAGCGCTTTTCGAAATAGTTGGCTGCCTGGATGAATGGAACCTTCATGTGAAGACCCGCGTCAGTAACAACTTCGCCGACCGGCCGGCCGAACTGCGTGATAATGACTTGCTGAGCTTCATTGGTTACGTAAACCGAAGTCGACAGAGTGGTCAAAATGGTGAGACCTATAATGATGCTCGCGATCGTCTTGGCGTTCATTGGCTGTTCTCCTGGCGACCGCCCTCGGGTACGAACTGCCGAAGTGTGTCGAGTGGGAGTAAAGGCAGGACGCCTTGGGCGTCTTCATCGATGAAGAGTTTTCCACCTAACTTCGGCAGCACGCTCTGCATCGTTTCCAGGTATAAACGTTGGCGCGTGACATTGGGTGCCCGACGATACTGGTCGTAAATCGACACGAACCTCGAAGCATCTCCCTCAGCACGATTAATTCGATCGAGGGCATAGCCTTCCGCCTGCAGAATGGTCTGTTGCGCCTCACCACCGGCGCGCGGGATAACCTGGTTGTAACGTGTCTGGGCTTCGTTGATCATCCGGTCGCGTTGTTGCTGTGCCTGGTTGACCTCGTCCCACGAAGGCTTGACCGCATCAGGCGGGTTCACATCCTGAAGAACGATCAGGTCGACGGCGATACCGGTTTCGTACTGGTCGCAGAGCGCTTGCAGTCGCTCCTTGACCGTTACTTCGATATCTTGCCGCCCGACTGTGAGCACCTCAGTGACGGTGCGGTCGCCGACCACTTCGCGCATCACAGCCTCGTTCATATCACGGAACGTTTCGTCGTCGGTGCCTGGGCCAATGCCGCGCACTTTGAACAGGTACTGATAGGGATCCGCGACGCGATACTGCACGATCCAGTCGACCACCGCGACGTTCAGGTCACCGGTTAGCATCAGTGCCTCGTCCTGGTACATCTCCGTCGAGATGTTTGTACGAACACCTGTCCCCGTTGTACGAAAGCCGAATTGCTGGGTGAGTTGGCGGGTTACCGGCACCCGCTGAACAGTGTCCGAGAAGGGGATCTTCATTCGCAGTCCCGGCTCGGTGATCTTGATGAACTTACCGAAGCGCAGGACTACTCCAACTTCTTCAGTCTGCACCTGATACAAAGTTCCCCGCCCAAGCGTGAATAGCACGATGGCTATGAGCACAATGCGGATTAGTTGTGGAGAGATCTGAGGTCTTGGAATCTTGCTGGCATCGATATCAAACAGCTGCTCAAAATTGTTTCGGTCGCCGTTCATGGCGCCTCCTTGAGGTTGGATTCAACTTCTTGTGTCGTCGTTGGCTCACGCGAACAGGATGAATTGCCGTATTCATGAAGGATAACCAGAATGTGTGGCGCCTGCCCGGGTCTGTTGGCGAGTATAGTGGACGCCAGCATGCATGACGTTCGTTGTCGATGACCAGCAAGATTCTTGGAGCAAGAGAATGAAACTTCGGTTGCCTTCGACCATCGTGTTGATCCTGTTTGCAGTCAGTCCGACATTGGGGAGAGCAGCAGACGTTTACCCAAAGAACCTTGACATCGATGTTCTCCATTATGTTTTCGAACTCACGCTCTCGGACGCCACGAATCGTATAAACGGTGTTACAAGTGTTCAGATTCGGTTCTTGACAGACGGCGTGGAAAGTTTCGAGCTCGATCTGGCTGGCCGCAATGATGACCTAGAGACCGGGATGAGCGTCAGCGCGGTTGGCGAAATTGCTGATAAGCCTGGCAGTCGAAAGCTCTTGACTATGGTGCGTTCGGTGCCCCCGGAGCAGGCCGAACTAGAATTCGCACACGGGGCTGATCGTTTACGCATCTTCCTGGCGGAGCCTGCTTTGCGCGGGCAAGTGCGCCGCTTCCGGATCCAGTACCACGGAACTCCTGATAGAGGTCTGATCATAGGAGAAAACATGCACGGTGACCGTACGTTCTTCTCCGACAACTGGCCTAACTGGGCGCGCAATTGGCTGCCGACAATCGACCATCCATATGAAAAGGCGACCGCAGAAATGGTTGTCACCGCGCCGAACCATTACCAGGTGATTAGCAACGGTTTGCTTGTTGAAGAAACAAACCTGGCGGGCGATGAACTGACAAAAGCTCAAACTGCTGCGGGCATGCCCGACCAAGAGTTCCGCCTTACCCACTGGAAGCAGTCTGTGCCTATAGCTACTTGGCTATTCGCGCTCGGCGCCGCCCGGTTTGCCGTCGACTACTACGGTGAGTTTGACAACAAGTCCTTGCAGACTTGGGTCTACGTCCAAGATAGAGAGAAAGGATTCTACGATTTCGCTGTACCAACTAAACAAGCGATGCAGTTTTTCAGCGACACCATCGGCCCTTACGCTTACGAGAAGCTTGCCAACGTGCAGTCAAACAGTGTCGGTGGTGGCATGGAAGCGGCCACGGCAATCTTCTATGGCGACGATTCTGTCACTGGTGAGCGCACGGTACGTTGGCGCAACGTCATCATCCATGAAATTGCGCATCAGTGGTGGGGCAACACAGTCACTGAGGCGGACTGGGACGATGTTTGGCTCTCGGAAGGGTTCGCGACCTATTTCACGTTGCTATACCGCGAGTATGCCTATGGGCGGGATGACTTCCTTGAAGGGCTCACTGCCGACAAACAACGGATCATCAATTTTTATGCAGAAAGGCCCGATTACACCATTGTTCACGACAACCTCGACCCAATTGGGCGTGACACTGTGACAACCGGCATGATGTACCAGAAAGGCTCTTGGTTTTTGCACATGCTGCGCGGCATGATCGGGGAGGACCGCTTTTGGTCTGGGATCCGCGAGTACTATCGTCTCTACTACAACGGCAATGCGACAACCGACGATTTCCGCGAGGTTATGGAGAACACTTATGAGCCAGCGATTGACCTGACTCATTTCTTCAGCCAGTGGCTCAATCAAGGGGGGTTCCCGAACCTGCGCAGTGATTGGGATTGGGATGGGGCAACCAACGAGCTAGTGATCAAGCTTGAGCAAGTCGACGATGACGGCTATGTGTTCGAGATGCCAATTCCGATTGCGATCACGGTACCCGCCAGGAGGGGAGAAGGTCGTGGGGCGAGGTCACAGGCACTAGTGCGTGAGATCATTATGAGGCCCGGAATGAGTGAAACCCGTATCGAGCTAGACCGTGAACCGACTGAGGTGGTTTTTGATCCTGACCACTGGGTCCTAATGCAGATGGAGCCCAATCGACGCTGATGCAACTGCCCGCGCACGACCATCTAGATGCCCTTGGAATTGCGTACGAGAAGCGCGAATTCCCGGTTGATACCGAGAAGGGTGCTGCCAATGTCGCCGCCGCCCTCGGTTTCACTGAAGGCCAGATGGTCAAGACGCTGATTTTCGAATCGGGTGATGGCGAACGAGTACTGGTGCTAATAGGCGGCGACAAGACGGCAGTGTCGGGGCATCTCAAACGCGCCATTGGTCACCGCAACATCAAAATGGCTTCTCTGGACGGGGTGAAGGCTACGACTGGTTACGAGGTTGGTTCAGGGCCGCCGTTTCACTGGCAGCCAACGGGCGTCCGCTCCTGTCTTGATGCTGAATTGATGGGATACGAGGTGCTTGGAGTCGGGGCTGGCATGTGGGGACACGAGATCATGCTGACACCACAAGATTTAGTGATCACATGTGACGCGATCATTGCCAACCTGTCCGACCGCGAGAAGCCAGTTTAGGCTGGTGATGCTAGCGGGCCCTCAATGAACCATCCCTAACGGCGGCATCAGCCCAAGTTTAAGGTGGTGGTTGGGCGACCTGAGATCCGTGAGCTTTTTCGACTTCGTCATAATCATACGTGGTGATTTCAAGCCGATTGCCGTACGGATCAGCGAAGTAGATTGACCAGGAAACATCGTGGTCCACTATATCTGTCGCCCTGACTGGCGCACCGTTTTGATCGAAGACGGGAGTGACGTCAAGCTGGCCTATAAATGCGAGAAAAACCTGGCCGGAGGCGCGAAACGCAACGCGTCGCCAGCCTACGTCTGCAGCCTGAGGGTCCCCAGCGAACAAGGCTATCTTCGTGTCACCTCCATCGCTGGAAATCATCAAAGGGATTTCCCAGGGGAGGTTAGCGACCTTAGCAAGTCCAAGAACACGCTCGTACCAAGAAGCTGCCTGCTCGATGTTTGGTACAAGAACCTCGACGTGGTCTATCTGCGCAACAGCGAACCGCTTGGGCACGATTGTGAATCCGTGGTGAGCCTAACGAAGCACAACAACACCTGTGCCGTCATCATTCTGAATAGTGGTTCCGAATGGCGCCGAGACACGAATGAGGTCATCGAGTATTTTTTGCGATAGTTCCTCGTTGGCGAGAAGCGGTCGGCCACGTACCCAAGCTGGCGAGCCGAATTGCAGAGAAATTGGGTGCAGTTTGATGGAGACGAGTTCGCCGCCACGGAAGGTCGGCATGGCAATGACTGATTCCCAGATCTCGGGTGTCGCCGGAAAGCCACGCGTGCCGCCATCGTAGCGACGGTCGTTGAAGTCAGCGACGTGGTGGTTGGCCTCAAGATCGTAGGCTTGGTAGTTCTCTTCGGGCAGCCGCAGCAGGGTCTCATTCTGAAAAACGAAATCACCGAGGCTGTAGAAAATTGGTTTGCCCTCGTAAACTTCGATGCCGCGCAGCGCATGAGGACCGTGCCCCACAAACACGTCGGCGCCAGCATCGATCATCGCGTGCGCGAAAGTAACTAGAAACTCGGCCGGTTCCATGCGGTTTGGCCCTTCATGGGCATGGATTGTGACAATCACGTAATCGGCAAGCTGTTTCGCATTTCGCACCACGGCCGCGATCTCAACAAGGTCATCCTCGTCCGGGGACGTCCTGACGGCCAAAGCATCACCGACGACGTATGTCTCCCCAGAGAAACTCAGACGCTCCGGGTTCTCCCCCACCGGTTGGCCGAGTGCCGTCACTGCGCCCCGCAGCTTCTCCATCGTATCGAGAGGCACGGTGTGGGTGGTTGTAAACCGCAACGGACTTAAGCCGGGCCGGGCCGGGATGTCATCACGTGAGCGCCCAGCGACAGAGTGGGGCGTAATAGTCGATGACATTGATATCAACGCCACACGAGCTTTTGTTGTCTCAAGGAACTTCGCCTCGCGCGCTGAGGTCAGGCTTCCACCGGTCCCTGCACCTACTATGCCAGCATCCCGTGTGTGCTTAATTGTCGCGAGCAGTCCTTCGATGCCGTAGTCGCCGCTGTGGTTGTTGGCCATAGCCACGAGATCAAAGCCGGCCCAGGCCAATTCGTCGGCCATTTTGGGGTCGGCGCGCATCCAAGTGCCGCCCGACCGGGCTGCTGGGGCCATTTCGTAGTCGTGCAGCAACACTTCCAGGTTTGTAAACGCTACGTCGGCGCCGCGGATCATCTCTATCATCTCGAGATAAGCTGGCTCCTCGTAGACTGATAGTGCACGAGTGATGATCGAATCACCGGTAAGCGCCATGGTGAATTCGGGCGCAGTGTTTTGGGCACCAGCACCACCGGTTACCAACAGCAAGCATGCGAACAAAGACGCGGTACGCCACTTCCCCATATCTCTACTCCTCTCGGCTGACGATTTCGATCAGGTGATAACCGAAGGCTGTTTTTACTGGACCGTGAACCTCTCCGACGGCTTCGTTCCAGATTACTACGTCGAACTCAGGAACCATTTGGCCCGGGCTGAATTCGCCAAGGTCTCCGCCCTGAGCTCCAGAAGGACAACTTGAATGTTTGCGTGCCATGTCGCCGAAGTCGGCGCCGGCGGCGATCTGGGTGCTCAGATCGTTGGCTTTATCTTCAGTGGAAACGAGAATGTGTCTGGCATGCGCTGTGGCCATCGATGCTCCTTGGACCGGAAACTATTAAAGAGTCATTCAGGATTGTTGCACAACCCTAGCAAAAAACAGATGCCAGAAACCCGGGCTCCTTTGAGGAAACTGATTTTGCGCATCTGGTGCAATTCGTCGCAAGGTAACCGGTGTCGCTGGCGAAGTCGACACGCGCGCGTTACCGCAACAAGTTTCCAGTTTCGTCTGGGTGGCTAATAATGGCGAAGGAGAAAGAATGAATGGATAACAAGCCCGAAAATGACAACCCTAAAATCAGCCCACGGAAGCATGGACCGCTGCGCGTTGAGGGGTCGGCAAATTTCTTTGATGCCAGGGGAACCCAGATCGATCCTTTACGAAAGAAAAAGGGCAACATCGCCCTGTGTCGTTGTGGTTCTTCGCGAGACAAGCCATTTTGTGATGGCAACCATCGAAACACTGGTTTTAGTAGTGCCAAGGTTACAGAGGGAGAGCAGGACCATCGCACTGATTATGAGGGCGAAGAAATCACGGTGCATGACAACCGCGGCATTTGCGCCCACATCGGCTACTGTGCTGATGAGCTCCCCGAGGTGTTCCGGGTCGGGGCAGAACCATGGATTGATCCCGACGGAGCTCCTGCCGAGCAGATCAAGGAACAGGCACGTCGGTGCCCGTCAGGAGCCTTGAGTCACTCGGTCGACGACGTGGAATATTGGGACGCGGAGAGGTCACCAACGATACAAGTCGTTGCAGAGGGCCCGTATTTTGTCACCGGCGGCATCGAGCTTGAGGATACCGAGAGAGGCCAAGGCGCATCTTTCGAGCACTATGCCTTATGTCGTTGCGGCCACTCGAAAAACAAGCCATTTTGCGATGGCAAGCATAAGCAAGCGAACTTTGCCGATCCCGGCGTTTTTTGAGCTGTTTCAAGAAAATTCCACCCAACCAGCAGACCAACAGGACGAACGATGGAAATCCCTCAAGAAGACTACAAACGAATCGAGGAAGTGATCTACAGCGCTGAAAGCCCGGTGGGTATCGACGCCAAGAAGACGCATGTCATGATCCTGCACATGCTTGAGCAGATCGACGAGCGTTTGCGTCGGCTAGAGTCAGCTTCGGCCTCACCCTAAGTTGTGATGTGCGGCAGGTGTGCAATCGCATCTGCGAGTGCGGAACATAATCAGACAAACTACGTAATGCCTTCCAGGGATTGGGGCCATGCCCGATGGTAATGTTGCCTCTCTCGAAAAGGACTTGAGCCCCCATGAAATTCACTTCTGTCGTCATGCGCCAGTGGTTGGTTTATGTTTTTGCGGCGTCGATGTTTGCCGTTAGCTGCAATCCAGCAGGGTCAGGCGACACGCCGGGCCCCCAATCTGTTGCCACCATCACCGAGGCCGATGAAGTGATCGCGGCTATTGGTGACTCCGAGGTCACGCTCGGTGATCTTTTTGACCAGATAGGCGGCCAACTTGGCTTGATGGACTTTCAGTACCGTAGCCAGCGGCACCAGGTCATCGAAACGGCGATGAAACAGTTCGTAAGGACGAAGCTTCTCGAATCCGAAGCCCAATCCCGTGGCATTACCGTCGATGTGTTGGTCGCGGAGGTTCTCGGTGACAAGGTGAGCGTCAGCGATGATGACGTCAATTTCTTCTACATGCAGAATCAGGCTCAGCTCGGTGGACGGTCTTTCGAATCGCTTGCTCCGCAAATCCGAGCCTATCTCGAGAACGAGATTCTCGACTCGGTCCTCGAAGAGTTTGCCCAAGGA
>CAYVUW010000019.1:0-50186 GCA_964455175.1 uncultured Acidobacteriota bacterium
AAGCGGTTCCATTGAGGTGTGAACTCTGTGCCACCGGAGAAGATGCCTGTGATGCCAGCCTCTCCGATGCTTGACCCCTCTTCCTCAAGCCGAAGGGCGAGAGCCTCGAGAAGCTTCGGTGTGGTGAACATGCACTTGATGTCATGGCCCGCCGAAAGGATCGTCATTGCCTGATCTATGACATGCTCCTGGTATGCCTTGAGATGATCGTTCCAGCCTTTTTTGATTAGTTTGATAACCCAGCGGGGATCTAGGTCGACGCAAAAACAAATACCTCCCAGAAACTGTGCCAGATGCTCAACGGCTAGCCGTAGGCGGCGGGGCCCGCTAGGCCCAAGCATGAGCCAGTTTGACCCCTGCGGGAAGTATTCGTCCGGAAGTGTTTTGGAGAATTGTTCGTAGTCGGTTCGAAAGTCGTTGATTGCTACCCGGCTTTTGGGGATGCCTGTCGTGCCGCCTGTCTCGAAGACGTATACGGGTTGTCCGGCGAGCCCTTTTGGCACCCAGCGTTCTACGGGCCCGCCACGCATCCATTCGTCGTCAAAAAAACCAAACTTAGCCAGATCATCAAAGCCTTGGACATCACTACGCGGGTCAAAGCTGGCTTTCTCCGCCCACTCAAGCCAGAAAGGACACCCAGTTTCGGGGGCGAAGTGCCACTTGATTATGTCGCGTACGTGACAGTCGAGTTGTTCACGAGCCACAGTGACGTTTGGGTCAGAGCCGCTCTCGATCATTGAGTCTGCTGTCGACATTTATGTACTCCGCAGAGAGGCACAGGATGTGCCAAGTAGGCATTGGACCAGGCTTATTAAGGCTTCGCGACGCATAATCCTAACGTGCTAGCATCAGCAATGCACAAGGAGATACGTATGATAGCCGTGGAACTGCTTGAGATTCTCGCCTGCCCCGAAGACAAAACGCCCGTCCATCTTGCCGGACAATCTGAGATTGATGCGCTCAATGGGCGAATCCGTGCTGGTGAGGTGGAGAATCGAGCTGGCGATGTGGTTAGTGAAGAGGTCTCGGAAGGCCTTATTCGTGAGGACGGTAAATTCCTGTACCCGGTTCGGGACGATATCCCGATCATGCTTATTGATGAGGCGATCCCCTTATAGTACGTAGAGGCTTAGCGGGGCAGCAAAGACGTTGCCACTTATTTCTGGTGGTTACACGTTAGGGAGTTCCGCCTGATTCAAGAGCGTACAAGCGGTTCCGGGTAAGTATGTACAGCACACCGTTCTGGGCCACTGGTGTCGTGTAGACGGCTGCCCCCATGTTGTATTCCCCTAGTTCCTCAAGCTCGCGGCCGTGGCGCAATATAGCTACATCACCGTCTTCGTCTCCTATGTAAACCTTGCCGTCGGCGACGAATGGTGAGCCCCAGATTGCTGCGAAGGCATCGTACGTCCAGAGTCGCTCACCAGTCTGAAGATCGTGGGCGTATAAGAACCCAGACAGATCAGCAATGTAAATAATTCCGTCTGAGATCGCGACTGTCGACATTGTGCGACCGACCTGATCGCCTCCGATGTGCCAGACAGAGTGCGTCGTGGTGACGTCACCGCTCCCGGTGGCGTCGATTGCCCAAAAATTTCCAGGAGCTTCACCGTGTTCGGGGTCTTGGCCAACGCCAACGAACACTTTGTCTTGATAGATTACAGGTGTCGCGAGCACGTTATTTCGGGTGCCTCGACTGCCTAGGGCCCAGACTGAGTCTTTGGGGTTCAGGTCGAACTTCCAGATCAACTCGCCAGTCTCGGGCACGAAGCTGTAAAGCCAGCCGTCCCCGCCGGGAAAAATAACCTGGGGTTGTCCTCCGATCACCCCGTAGGCGGGGTTAGTCCATGTCCCGTGGAGGATGTTTTCACCGGGCAGGATACTGTCCCAGATTAACTCGCCGGTATTTATATCAAGCGCCACGAAGCTTGATCCGAACGGCGAAGGTATCTGGATGTGGCCTTCGTCCACACCATTGCCAGTTGATGCGAATAGGATGTCACCGACCACGAGCGGAGAGCTTGTCGCTAAGTTGTGGGGGAATGCATCGAGCTCGTTGATTAGATCAAACGACCAAACTAGGTCACCTGCGGTATCGAGCGCGACCACATGCGCTTGATTGGACAGGTAGTAGACTCGATCGTTTCCGATAAAAGGAGTGGAGCAAACGCCCTGCAGAGGCCAATCATTGACCCGCCCAGCGGGTAGCTTCGTGTGTGTTACCTGCCACAAGAACTCGCCATCACTAGTGTTGAACGCCATAACCACACCGCGATCACCGGTCAAATTGGGGTCACGAAGCCCCTCGTTATTTGTACCGACATAGACTTGGCCATCAAGAACAACGGGGCCAGCATAAGCTTGTGAGCCTACCGGCTGCGACCATTTCACGTTCAGCCCGCTTTCGATGTCCCAAGTATCTGGAAGGTTTGTTTCGTCCGAGACCATGTTGCGCGACGGGGTATTGCCGAACATCGCTGCCTGCCCTGATTGTCCGGTGGTCTTTCCGTACAACGGGCTAAACCCCACCACGGCCGCTAAGATGATTACTGCGGCCATCAGCCAACCACGCCTTCGCATCATTGGTTCTCCATCACTTGTACGTTGTCAAAAAAGATGTCTACTGGTGAATAGCCATAGATCCCGGGGCTCCCGCTGCTAATCTTCATGGGATCTTCAGCAGTAATTGTCCATTCCTCTGGTTCTCTGGTGCCACGCTCCCACACTTTCCCGTAGACAAGGGCGCGGTCTGGGCCAACTTCGACAGTAAGTTTCATTGTGTACCACTTGTCCTCTCGCCACTCGAACGGAACCCTCTGCATCATGCGTAGCTCTGCCGCCCAAGCGCGCACCTCAAGTCTGTTATAGCCCCCCTGCAAATCCAGTGTGTACCCGCCATTGATAAGCCCGAGGTCAGGGCGGGTACGCCGTCGTCGGGCACCCATGATGTCGGCTTGAACTGTGTAGCCAGTCATCGACGAGGGACCCATGTAGATGACGTGACGGTTGAGTCCGACCGGCGAGCGGCTCTTGTTGAGTACCATGCCGCCATCTAGTTCCTGTACCTGGAATCGGCCACCCCCCATCCACCAATTAGGGTGCTGGCCCGACTCTTAGTTTGTGGCCCATGGCAGAGGAGCAATGGAGCGAACGCTGGCTTCGGCGCTCAGGTTTCCAAGCTCAGCAGTGACTTTGCCAGCTTGGTTTTCGCCAGCAGCCGGACGAAACGTGCCAGCATCATCGATAGTGCCACTGAGACCGTCGAGAAGCCACGAGGCATTGTCTTGGGGGCCGAGCTGGTTGCCATCGGCGTCGAATGCCCTGACTTCAAAGGAAACTTCTTCCCCTGCCTTGACGATGAGTTCCGCCGGTATGACTTGTAGTCGGGACGGTTCCCCGGTCTCAGTGGAAGAAGCAGTTTGAAGAATAGGCAAACCTTCCCCGCTGTAAGAAGCTCCTGGATCACCGATACAGAAGATGCCAGCCTCTGTACTAATGTAGATGCGCCCGTAGGCTATAGCCGGGGAGCCGTAGATCTCCGCATTACGTTCCTCCCCTGGAACTCGGATTTCCTCGGTGTCCAGGATCGAAAGGGCACTTGGGTCAACCTCCAATATATAGACACGGCCGTTGACTTCTGTGTAGTAGACCTTGTCGTCGGCCCACACTGGCGAACTCTTGCCTACAGTGCCAACGTTAAGTTGCCCTAGCTCTGCGCCTGTACTGGCGTCCAGCGCGATTAATTTTGATGAGTTATCGACGACGTAAAGGACGTTGTCGTGGTAGAGCGGTGAAGAAAAACCGATCCCGAGGGCGTTGGCGCGCCAAATCTCACCGTTGCTGGTGATGTTGCCGGAGCCGGTTCCTTCGATCGCTATAACGCGGCCCATGCTGGCATTGTCAATATTTTCCTCGCTGTGGGCGATATAGACAGTTGTGCCGACGACCACTGGTGTTATGTTAATGCCCCGCTTGCTAAGTTCAAATTCCCAAACGGGATCTCCAGTGCCTACATCCATGGCATAGACCCAGCCATCGGCAGCGCCCGCAATTAGTAGTCGGCGACCATCAATCTCGGCGACCACCGGAGTGCCCTGAGTGTTGGCATCGGCCCATGGTCTGTTACCCGGCAAAGAGTTCCACAGCACTTCACCAGTGAGCTTGTCGAATGACCAAAAGCGATGTCGAGGAGCCCCGTGCTCGCCCCAATTTGCCCCTATATTACTGAGGATAAGCTGGGCACCATCGATGACAGGGTTCTGTGTGCGGCCTCCATAGCCTGAGGCACGCCCTGTGTCTTCACCCAACCGCCATTCCCACACGGTGTTGCCCTCACGGTCGAGGGCAATCAGGATCGCCAAAGACACTTGCCCAGCCGACGCGCGAGAACGGTACGGTGGTGTGGTAGACGATGAAAGTTCGTTCCCACAACGGCGTGCCGTCGCCAGCATCCCAGCAAGCGACGACAGCCTGCTTGGTCATGCCGTCGCCTTGTCGGCCGTTAGCACAAACGCGGCCATCGAACACCGCCGGTGTCGAACGACCGACGAATGCTTGTTGCCAGATGAGGTTATCGCCGTCGATTGCCCAATCGGACACGAGATTGATCGCGGAAGATTCCCCTGTTTCGTTTGGACCGCGCCAGTTCGGCCACTCCTCGGTTGCTCCACCGGCACAGGCGATATTGCTCAGCAAGGTGGCAGAAATTACCAAACCACCAATAAATCGCTTTACGGATGCTCGGCGTGGAGCATGAGTCTGTAGCGTGGGCATTCGTATTCTCTCAGGATCTTTACTTGGGAAGGTTGCCGGATGAATTCG
This sequence comes from uncultured Acidobacteriota bacterium, assembly GCA_964455175.1. Classification (GTDB taxonomy): domain Bacteria; phylum Acidobacteriota; class UBA890; order UBA890; family UBA890; genus UBA890. The sequence continues at coordinate 4,822 of CAYVUW010000019.1, forward strand.
GTGGGGCCCCCTGATCGTATGTTTGCTCCTCCGAGGCCGCAACCGTACCGGGACGGCATTTGTCCTAAGGAAAAAAGACGCGAGTGATTGTCAAATAGAGGCCAATGACGCCGATCGTTAGTGAGAGAGGCACGCTTATTCGTGGACGGTACCAGTCACGGTGCCGAAATGCCCCCAGAGCAAGAAACGCCGCCAAGATCACCGCGAGTTGCCCCAACTCGACGCCCGCGTTAAAGCTCAACAAAGCTGTTAGGTATTCACCGGGTGGCAATCCGAGCTGAGCCAACACCCCGGCAAAGCCAAGGCCGTGCAAGAGACCAAAGCCAAAAACGACTGCCGGACGCCATGGTTTAAGTTCGCCCGTGATGACGTTTTCGAACGCGACCCATGCGATTGACAGAGTTATTAAGGGTTCGACGAGCGATGGTGACAAGCTCACGACGCCGTAGGTCGACAGTCCCAATGTAAAGGTGTGAGCAGCGGTAAACGCGGTGACCTGCGCAAGTAAAGGCCGCCATGAGGTGTTGAGTAAAAAAAGACTGAGCACAAAAAGCACGTGATCGAGTCCGAGCGGCAGGATATGTTCAAATCCCAGGTACAAGTATTGGGCAATTACATTCAGGCGGCTCGGCGTCGGTGGCGGTTCGTCCAAATCATAAACTTCGGAACGATCACCGCGTTCCAGTATTTGACGCAGCGTGACGAGGTTGCCCAACTGGTCTGATGCGAAGGACTTTGGGTTCTCATCGAATCCAGAGGTTGTCCCATAATCGAATCTAAGCATCTCGTTGAGCAAGTCTGTTCCAACCTGGTGCCTCCTCACGTCGACGAAAGAGATATGTAGTGGTGGAAACGCCCGTGATGCCTGCATGCTTAAGTTGGTCGCATCGGCGGGAATTAAACCGGTCATGCGGACCGTGAGCCCGAGCATCGTGTTGGTGCTCCGTGCCGCCACGGTATTTTGATCCGGGAAAGCGATCTTGGGCAAAAAGACCTCATTGTCGAAGCGAATCCGCACACGCCGAAGGAACGTTTGTCGAAGGTCATCGATGGTTTGGTTGAGTTCGGTCTCTGACATCGCATCCAGCATGCCCATCAATTGGACGTCGTCCGTATCCTGCGGCATGCCTAGTGCCAAAGCATCGAGGTCGACTTGCATGTCGATACGAAAATCGCCTCCGGGAAGCAAAACCACCGTAGTTCGAGTGAAGCTCAGATCGTGAGCGGTTGCCCTTGGAACAGCCAGCAAGGCAAAGACGGCGATAATGGTAGCTGCAGGCAAGAAACAGTAGCGTGGCAGGTTCCATGCACGCGGTTCCCGGCTAGGGACCGCCCTATAGCGTTTGTTGCGCACAGCCAACTTTGGCAAAGGATTCTCCGCAAGGTCAAGGGCGGAAGATCGCCCTCCAAGAATTTTACCAGTGAGCAACGTCCGAGCTACAGTTGACCTTCCAAGCATGACTGACCTTTTCAAGAGTCGTCATCTCGGTCACAATTCTGAGCATTCCACGAACTTTAGGTCCTATTTGCTAACTGCCAACAGTCCGGGAGCGCACCAATGAAGCAAACTGATGACTTTCCTGCTGCTCGTCCACGCCGATCGCACTTGTTATTGGTTCTCTTTGTCCTAGCCGCCGGCTCGACAGCGTGCTCACTCATGGTTAACACGCCTGACCGGGAGAGTCCCGGATTCGCTGTCGATTCGATTCGCCAGGAGGATATGCGCGCCGATCTGTTTTTTCTGGCTTCCGACGCAATGAATGGGCGTGCGGCAACTAGCCGAGATGTGGCAATCACTAGCGAGTTCATCAAGGCTCGGTTCCAACGGCTCGGATTGATTCCAGGTGGTCCTGAAAACTCGTACTTTCAGGCTTTCAACTTAGTGTCAGCGGCGCTTGGAGATGGTGATAATTCGCTGGTGATCGACGGTATTGATACCGGAGGATTACGCCGACGGTCGATCGGAGAGGATTACTACACGCTAAATTTCAGTGCCTCCGGATCGGGTAGTGGCGAGCTCGCCTACGCTGGATTCGGCATCGTCGAGCCGCGGCTCGGTTACGATGACTACCAGGGCGAGAGCGTGGAAGGCAAGATCGTTCTGGTGCTCGATAGGGAACCCGGAGTTACTGACCCCGCGAGTCCCTTTGATGGTGTGGTTACTGCTGAGCAGTCGCGGGATTGGCGCAAAGCGTTGGTGGCACAGGAGCGGGGTGCTGCAGGGATTTTGTTTGTGAGCGATGTGCACAACCGACCTGAGAATACAGACTACACATCTGCAGCGGAGAACTACTGGCGCGTTAGTCAACGCCCGCGCGTCACCCTTGAAACTTGGATGGACAAGATCGAGATTCCGGCCGCACGCGTTTCGGTAAAACTCGCCGAGCGTCTAGTTGCCGAAAGTGGGCAAACCCTCGAGCAACTATCTGCGGGGGCGGAGTCTGAAAGCGGCCATGGGGTCCTTGCCATTCCAGGCCCGAACGTTCAGATCAACGCATCAGTTAGTCGCCAAGCGATTCCAGCACGCAACGTACTTGCAATGGTCGAGGGATCGGATCCCGACGTGGCCGACGAGGTGGTAATCATCTGTGCCCACTTCGACCATGATGGAGCCAATGACCAGGGTATTTTTAACGGCGCGGATGACGATGGTTCAGGGACGGTCGCGTTGCTGGACATTGCCGAAGCCTATGCTCTGGCGGCTGCTCGTGGAGAGGGCCCGCGTCGCACGGTGCTGTTCGCTGCCTGGGATGCGGAAGAGCGGGGTCTGCTAGGTGCTTGGTATTACACAGAGGTTCCAACCTTCTCGCTCGGGAGTACAGTTGCGGTGCTCAACATGGACATGATCGGACGGAACGAGGAAGTTCCAGCCGATGGAGGCAATCGGTTTCGTGGCCTGGAACCGCAAACGGCTGAGTCAAACGCCAATGCAATCAACATTATGGGGTACTCCCACAGTTCCGACCTTCGAGACGAGGTCTCGGAGGCCAATTCGCAGATCGGTCTCGAGCTTAAGTTTCGTTATGACAACAACAGTTCAAACCTGTTGCGGCGATCAGATCACTGGCCGTTCTTACAGGTTGGTGTGCCGGCCACCTTTTTTCATACTGGCCTGCACCCCGATTACCATCGATTTAGCGACACTCCGGATCGCATCAACTACCCGAAAATGGAAAAGATCGCTCGGCTCGTTTACATGACGAGTTGGAGTCTGGCGAACAACGATGGCCGTCCAAGCCTCGACCGTGACCTGTAGTGATCGAAACAAAAGAAGGACGTAACATGAGACGTCTGGTGGTATTGGTCCTCCTGATGGCAACACTTGGCGTCGTTGCTTCGAGTGAACTCACTGCTGAATTCGAGGTGGCGCCTAGACTTGTCGTGGATGGAGATTGGCCGATGTGGGGAAGCACGCTGACCCGCAATATGGTTTCGGACGCGACAGGATTGCCGGCCGAGTGGGATACCGATACCGGTCTAAACGTTAAATGGGTTGCGGCACTTGGATCAGCGAGCTACGGCAACCCAGTGGTTGCTGATGGCAAGATCTTCATCGGTACCAATAACGAGCTCATGCGTGCCCCTGATGTCGCCGGTGACAAGGGCATCGTAATGGCATTTCGGGAATCGGACGGCAAGTTTCTCTGGCAGATGGTGCACGACAAGCTAGAAAGCGGGCAGGTTAACGACTGGCCATTCCAGGGCATCTGTTCTTCGCCTACCGTTGATGGTGATCGTCTCTACTACGTGAGCAACCGCGGGGAAGTCGTTGCTCTCGATACCGAAGGTTTTCTCGATGGTGAAAACGATGGGTTATTCACCGATGAGGTCCGTGCTGGTGAAGTGGATGGTGATGTCGTATGGAGTTTCGACATGATTGGTCAGCTCGATGTATTCCCCCACAATATGACCAGCAGTTCCCCAGCTGTCTACGAAGACCTAGTGATTGTTAATACATCAAACGGTCGGGACGAGGAGGGCCATCTGCCGTCACCGCACGCTCCCGACCTGATCGCGCTAGACAAGCATACTGGGGAGCTCGTGTGGCGTGCTTCGCCGCTCGGCGAACAAATTCTGCATGGCCAATGGTCATCTCCAGCGGTAGCCGAGATCGACGGTGTTATGCAAGTTGTCATTGGCCAGGGAGATGGCTGGGTCCGTGGTTTCGAAGTTACTACTGGTTCAATGTTGTGGGAGTTTGATACCAACCCGATCGATGCGGAGTAACCGCGCACCCGCAACAACATTATTTCCACGCCGGTGATCTGGGAGAACAAGGTGTTCGTCGCCAACGGGCAGGATCCAGAAAACGGCGAGGGGCGTGGCCGTCTCCATGCGATCGATGCGACGCAGCGCGGGAACGTTACTGAGTCAGGTTTGGTGTGGCGTGTTGAAGAGATCCGCCGTTCGTTATCAACGGCAGCAATTCACGACGGGTTGTTGTATTTGGCTGATTTCAGCGGCTTTTTCCGCTGCTTCGACGTTAGCACCGGGGAGGAAGTATGGATGTACGATACCTTCGCGGCAGTGTGGGGCTCTCCGCTGGTCGCCGACAGCAAGGTTTACCTTGGAGACGAGGATGGTGACGTTATTGTCTTGCGTGTTGGCCGGGAAATGGAAGAGCTTGCCGAGATGAACCTTGGTAGTTCGATCTATGGTGCGCCAGTTGTGGCTAACGGCGTGCTCTATATAAACACTAGGAGCGAACTCTACGCTCTAGTGCAGCAGTAATCTATCGGTCACTGGTCCCTTCAGCGATGGCATAAAGCCGATCACCGGCGCGGATGTAGAAGTGTCCATTTGATACTGCTGGCGTGCTTAGCGTGTAGCCCGGAAGCGAATTGGTGGCCAGGATCTCGAACTCGCGCCCGGCCCTGTACACGCTGGTAACTCCGTCCTCACTGATGATGTAGATTTTGCCTTCTACTAGGATTGGAGAGGCGCTGTAGGTGCCGGGTTCAATACGCTGGTTTGTATAAACGACCTCGCCGGTCGCAATATCCAGGCAATGGACAACGCCATTGTCTCCGACGATATATAAAAGTTTGCCGTCCGAGACTGGTGTGGGTACGTCAGGGCCGTCGCCAAAAGACCACAACAGATGTGATGGCGTTACATCGCCACGCCCGCCTGCCTTCAGTGCCTGCTTTGGTCGCACCCGGGTGGGGGCGATAATGATGTCTCCAATCACCACCGGTGAGGCGACGATCCGGTAGTTGCGGTCGTTCCGAGGGTTGAGACCGTCAGCACGCCAAAGTTCCTCACCAGTTTCGAGGTTGTGACCGGTTACTACGTCGCCGCCGGTGATAACAATTTCTTTTACTCCATCGTATTGCAGCAAGGCTGGCGTACTGTATGAGTCTGGAGATTCCCTGATAGCGTCGGTTGGGCGTTCTACCATCCAAACCGTCTCGCCAGTCATCTTGTTTATGCGCAGCACATAGGACGGATCGTCGGTCTTCATGCCATGCAGCACTTGCACGTAGAGCGCATCTTCGTGCAGTAGCGGCGACGAAGCGAAGCCCCAGTTAAGGCCGAACTTCCAGTAATCGTTAGATATGTTACGCGCCCAGATTTCCGTGCCTTCGAAGTCGAAGGCACGCAACCAGCCGGTCCCAGTCATTACCCAGACGTACTTTCCGTCTGTGACAGGCGAGGGGGACGACATGTTTTGCTTGCGCTCCTGGTGGTCCCCATCACTAAGGAACTTCTTCCATATGATCGAGCCATCATGGCGATTGACGCGCCACAACTCGACGTTCAAGTCCCTGGATTGCGCGGGAGGCTGCACGGGGGTGGCCTGACTTTGACGCCGTTGGCGACCATACCCACCGCCACTACCTCGTTGAACATATGAAACAGTCAAAAAGATGGTGTCATCCCAGATAATTGGGGTGGAGCCTGTCCATGCTGGCATTTGAAGCGTCCAGGAGATGTTTTCAGTATCGCTCCAGGTAATTGGGAGCCCCGTCTCGCTGGTTGTTCCGTCGAGATTGGGTCCACGCCACTGGGGCCAGTTTTCGGCCACTGGGGAACCCTCTGCGCTGACCTTGTTGGTGTTGATCGCGAAGATGGCCACGGCGGCGATCATGAATGAAAGGATCGTCAGTCCAAACGTTTTTTTCACTGGGTAATCGTCCTCATGAGCCGTTGGGAAATTGCTTAGTGCTGTTAGCACTAGATTCGCCCACGTGTTTATCGATTTGAATGACTGTGCGGCGCACCCTGTTTGTGGGCGCGTTGATGAGCATGTTCATCGTCCTTGATTTTGCTTCCATTGCCAAGGGTGGCAATCATTCCCGTTCTGCTGGGGGACATGTCCAGATGGTGATCTGCTGCCAGGTGCTGACGCAACGGTTCGTAACCGAAGTCGTCTTCGAAGTCTCGCCAAACGCTGTGGATATGATTGGCGTTGTTTTGAGTGTTGTCATATTCGATGACGAACGTTGGACCTTGGATCCTGTAGTAATGCCCCTCACCGGGTTCAGTGCTGCCGGCCCAGGCAAAATGAACGCGCTCGACTCCAGCCTGACGAATTTTTGCCATCTGGTAATCGAGTAGGGCCGGATTCATGCGGTCGCCGTAGACGTCCATTAACTCCATGAGAATAGCGTGCTGGGCATCGTTAATGTCGGCGACCGAAATTCCCTCGGGAGCCCCCATTTCGGCACGTTGAAAATTCTCTGTGAGGATATCTTGAGGAGCTTCACCGGCCAGGATTACGTGAGCGCGTTGCCCTTCATCAAACGAATTGAGCAATTCAAAACCAAGGTTTTGCTCACGAGAGAACGGGCTCAGTCCAGCGTGGACTTCTGAGTCTTCGGGGACCCGGGCCGGATTTCCGCCGAAGAACGCTGGGGTGCCTGATACAAGATGGTTATCAACGATGGTGAAGCTAGCAGAAAAATGATGTCCTTCGAATCGCCACGCCCAGGAGTCTTCAGTGGTTGGCTTGCCGAACACCATCAAGTAGTAGTTGCCAGGGTTGCGCATCTCGCGGCCGCCTGAGGTTGAAAAGAGCAACTCTTCGAGCTGGACAATTTTGAATGCCTGCTCGGTTCCGTTTACGCCCAGCCCGTTGCCTAGTAGCGTTCGAAGATCTGTCATTTGGTCAGCATCAAGATCCCCTATCCGGAGCCCGACACGGTCGACCGGTGTATAGAACCATTCGTGCCTTATGGGGTCGCCAAAAGGAAACTCTGCCGACTGTATTTGCTCAGGGCTGAGCCTGCTGACCAACGCTTGCCAAGCGCCTAGCATGGGGGCTGCCGGTGGAGCCTCTATGGTTACGGTTTCTTCGGGGCCAGGTGGTGTGGTTCCAGCACAAGAAACGAGGGAAAAGCCGAGAGTGGTAACGATCGTTAGTAGTGCAATGCACGGTAGTATTTTCCGGATCACGGACCCTCCTCGGGATGAAAGGCAGTTAGACATTCCATATTGTCCAATGTGTACCACGAGCGAGTGGGAGATAGCACGGGGCAAAACGTCTAACCTTCAAGTCCGGCTAGCTCCCTGAAGGGTTGTCGCAACTCCTTCGGGGTACGGCAGGGGTGGTTTGATGTCGCTTCGACCCACAGGTGCTGTGTGCTGCCGGTGACCAACAATTCATCATCACGTCGGACCTCGTAGGCAAAACGAATCGCCCGACTGGCAAGGTCCTCAATCCAACAGGTAACGCTCGCCGTTTCTCCATAACGGGCTGGCTTTCGATAACGGACCTGCAATTCAATGTTCAACAGCCTGTAGCCAATTCGCTCAATATCCGCATAGTGGTAGCCACTTCGGGCGCACAAGTCCGTGCGCGCCAACTCGAACCACACAAGGTAGTTTGCATGGTGTACGAGGCCCATTTGGTCCGTTTCGAAATAGCGAACCTCGACGTCGATTTGGGTGCGAATCGCTTCTCCCATATGCTTCGTGTCCAGCCTAGAAATGTTGCAGCCTATCTCTGTTGCATATTGATTGACACTGAATCTCTCCAATACGGTACACACTTCTTACGAACTCCATTTCCCCGGGCCGAGCGTTGTGGAGAATGCAAGAGGTTCTCGAAGCCAAAATTCACTGTTGCTTGTCCCGTGTTGTGTGATATCAGAACGGCCAGTGGCGGCCCCTCTTGTTTACAGCTACCTTCTCGGGATGGAGATTTTGGAGTGATGATTCGTCTGAGTGGTTCCCGAGGGGTGTTGCGGTGAAGTGGTCCTCGGTGTTGTCTCGCGAACGATCTCAGCAGCTTGCTGTAGAAGAAGCGCTCGAAAGCATAGCTGTTGATCTTCAGGGTGAAGCCCCGGATCTTATCCTGATGTTCGTCTACTCGAGCCAGACCGACCAGTATCCGGCAATGGCAAAAGCAATAGCGGAGTGTTATCCAGATGTTGCCTTGGTTGGGTGCTCGGCTGCTGGTGTGGTTGGCGGTGGACATGAGATTGAGCATGAGCCAGCACTTTCGCTCACAGCCGCTGTTTTGCCGGGGGTCCAAGCCGAGGTGTTCCACTTGCTACCCAATGAAATGGAACTGCTCGGTGACGAGCCACTTATGTGGCGCCGTCGATTTGGTTTGGAGCCTGATGCTGAACCCAGCTTCGTGTTATTCGCTGACCCGTTTACCTGCGATGCTAATTTGTTGATTCGAGCACTTGACGATGCCTATGCGGCAAGTCCGAAGGTAGGGGGCTTAGCCAGTGGCGGCAGATCTCCCGGCGAGACCCAATTATTTGCCGGGGAGGAGATTCACTCCGTGGGTGCTGTTGGCTTGGTGCTTCGCGGCAATATTGTGATGGATACGATCGTCGCACAGGGGTGCCGACCAATCGGCGCCCCACTTTTTGTCACGTGGGCCGAAAACAATGTTCTTTGTCAGCTGGAGGGTAGGCGTGCTACCGAGGTGCTCTCCGAGCTTTATGATTCGCTCTCGTCCGACGACCAGAAGCTTTTCCGCCGTTCGCTCCACCTCGGAGTAGTTATGCAGGAGGGTGAGCAGGAATATCGTCACGGCGATTTTCTTATCCGGAACGTAATCGGTATGGACCCAGAGTCCGGCATTCTAGCGGTTGGGGAGCAACTCGAAAACGGCCAGGTGGTGCAGTTTCATGTACGTGACGCCAAGACATCGGCATCTGATCTGGAAGCTATGCTCAGTCGTTGCAAACAAGACCTTGGCACAGCCAGTCCGGAAGGCGCTTTGCTGTTTTCGTGCCTTGGGCGGGGCGAGAGCCTCTATGGATCGTTGATCACGATACCAATTTGATTGCTTCGAGCCTCGGCAACCTGCCAATCGGTGGTTTCTTTTGCAGCGGTGAAATCGGCCCTGTTGGTGGCCGGAGCTTTTTGCATGGATATACGAGTTCGATTGCCGTGTTCCGTCCCCAGCATTCACAGCTCAGCTGACCATGCGCAGGTTCCAACAGTATGTTTTGCCAGGAATCATCTTTCAGTCAGTCTTGATTGGCGGTGCTTATTCGACCGGCCGAGAGATCGTTCAATATGGGGCGCGTTTTGGTCCCCGTGGCCTATGGAGTATCGCCGCCATTTTTCTGGGCTTTTCGCTTATGTGTGCGCTGGCTTTCGAGTTCTCCCGTGTCAGCCGGGCCTATGATTACAGGAACTTTGTACGGGCATTGATTGGTCCTGCCTGGCCTCTGTTCGATGTGTTGTTTTTTGCCATGGCGATTCTAGTGATCGCCGTTGTAGGCGCAGCATCTGGCGATGTTGTTGAGGAGATCCTTGGTTTGCCGTACTGGGTCGGTGTCGTTGTGGTTGTTTGTTTGGTCGGTGCGCTCAACACTAGTGGTCGCGCTGCTATCGAGCGTTTCAAAACGGTGGGCTCGGTGGTGCTCTATGTTGGCTACATCCTGTTTGCTGGTGCTGTCCTGTATGAGCGCTGGCCGCAGACCATGGTGGCGTTGCGCGAGGGGCCAGGCACAGCCGGGGGTGATGCCGGCGCTTCGATCGCCGCCGCTTTCGGTGTTGGGATTCTCTACGTTGGTTACAACCTGGCAAGCTTGCCGGCGGCGTTCTTTACATTGGATCGGCAGACTACGCGTCGGCAGGCGTTCGGGGCTGGCATCATTGGTGGCCTGATGGCGACAGTGCCGTTTGTTCTCACCTACCTGGCGATCATGGGCTACTACCCCGATGCTGAAGTGACTACGGCGAACGTACCCTGGTTGGTTATGCTGGACCGCGTTGGTGGTGACACTCTACTCGCGGTCTTTGCCTTTGTTGTCGTCTGGACACTGGTCGAAACAAGCACCGGGATGATCCATGCGATCATCGAGCGTGTCACCGTGAACCTCGCTGAAGTTGGCCGTCAACCGATGAGCCGCCGCCAGGTCGGGACGTTGACGGTTGCGGTTCTAGTCATTGCCGCTGTTCTGTCACGCTTCGGGTTGATCGAGTTAGTGGCGAGGGGCTATACGTTGATGGCCTACGGGTTCCTCTTGTTGTTCGCTCTGCCGCTGTGCACGGTCGGTGTGTACCGGATCTTAAAGGCGCCGGCGCGCTGAGTTAACTGTGGTGACGCCACAGCCTTCTACGACACCCTTCCGTCCACAGGCTACTATCAAGGCATGGATGAACCTGAACATCATTGCTGTCACGGAGAAGGTGCCGCCGAGGTTGAAAGTGACGGGAAGGGCAAGGTAGACGTACCGGCGGATGTCCCTGCCTGGGTGTGTCCGATGTGTCCCTCGGTGCGTGAGCCAGGCCCCGGAGCCTGTCCGATGTGCGGCATGGCGCTCGAGTCGGAGGAGGTCGCCGGAGTGGCGAGCTGCTACACCTGCCCGATGCACGCCGATGTGCAAAAAGAAAAGCCGGGGTCTTGCCCGATCTGTGGCATGGCGCTGGAGCCTATGAAGGTCGTGCTCGAAGACGACAATCCAGAGTTCGATAACATGCGGCGACGTTTCTACGTCAGCCTCGTTTTCACAGTACCAGTGTTTGTTCTGGCGATGTCAGAGATGGTCCCCGGCCAGTTCCTGCAGGAGGTTTTCTCGCCGATGTGGCTCGGGTGGGGGCAGTGGTTGCTGGCGACCCCGGTGGTCTTGTGGGCCGGACTCCCGTTCTTCGAACGCGCCGTGGCGTCTCTGCGCAACCGCAGTCCCAACATGTTCACGCTCGTCGGGTTGGGGACGGGGCTGGCCTACGTATACAGCTTGGTCGCGACCCTGGCGCCAGGTGTGTTTCCCGGATCCTTCCGCAGTGAGGAAGGCGTCGTTGCCGTCTACTTCGAGGCGGCGGCGGTCATTATCACACTTGTTTTGCTCGGCCAGGTACTCGAACTACAGGCGCGCAGTCGCACGAACTCAGCGATCAAGGAACTGCTTGGCCTCGCACCCGTGACCGCGCGGTGGATCGATGGCGATGGATCCGAGCAGGACGTTCCTCTCGACAAGGTTCAAGTCGGCGACCGCCTTCGCGTTCGCCCCGGTGAAAGGGTTCCCGTCGACGGTGTCGTGACCGACGGCGGCAGCGCCGTTGATGAGTCGATGGTGACTGGTGAGCCTGTCCCGGTGGAGAAGACTGTCGGTGACATGCTTACCGGAGGAACTGTGAACGGCACCGGAGCCCTGATAATGGAGGCTCGAAAGGTCGGCTGCCACACGCTGCTTGCCCGCATCGTTCAAATGGTGAGCGAGGCGCAGCGCAGCCGGGCGCCTATCCAAAAGTTGGCTGACGTAGTGTCCGCCTACTTCGTTCCCGCTGTCGTGTTGATCGCAGTGTTGACGTTCGCGTTTTGGGCGACTTTGGGTCCCGACCCAAAGATGGCCCACGCTTTGGTCAACGCTGTTGCTGTGTTGATCATTGCCTGTCCCTGTGCCCTCGGGTTGGCGACGCCGATGTCGATCATGGTTGGCATGGGGCGCGGCGCGAGAGCTGGCGTGTTGACCAAGAATGCCGAAGTCCTCGAAATTCTTGAGAACATCGATACGTTGGTTGTCGACAAAACTGGGACCCTGACAGAGGGTCGACCGAAGCTGGTCTCCGTGCTCGCGGCCGACGGACCTGAAGCCATGGGCGCAAACTCTGGGGGCGATGCCAACAGCTTTCTTGCGCTTGCTGCTGCCTTAGAGAAGTCGAGCGAGCATCCGCTTGCCGCGGCTATCGTCGCAGGTGCGATCGAGAAGGGGCACTCTGTTTCTTCATCTGACGATTTTGCCTCCCATACCGGCAAGGGAATCACCGGGAACGTCGGCGGGCGGGCCGTTGCTGTGGGCAATGAAGCGTTGATGACGGATCTCGGCGTCGGGACGGCGGCTCTGGCCGATCGTGGCGCGGCACTGCGAGATGATGGACAGACGGTGATGTACGTCGCTCTGGATGGCCGGCTGGTCGGTTTGCTGGGACTTGCTGATCCGGTCAAGCAGTCAACTCCGGAAGCTCTACGCATGTTGGCCGCCGAAGGTGTGCGGGTGGTGATGATCACCGGTGACAATGTGGCAACCGCCGTGTCGGTGGCATCGAGCCTAGGCATCGAGGAGTTCGAGGCCGAAGTTCTACCGGAAGGCAAGAGCGCGGCCGTCGAACGCTTGATCGGAGCGGGGCACGTCGTGGCGATGGCTGGTGACGGAATCAACGATGCGCCGGCGCTCGCTAAGGCCAACGTCGGCATCGCCATGGGGACCGGAAGCGACGTTGCCATCGAGAGCGCCGACGTGACGCTGGTAAAAGGTGATCTTCGTGGCATTGTCCGCGCTATCCGGTTGAGTCGCACGACAATGAAGAACATACGCCAGAACTTGTTCTTCGCTTTCGTCTACAACTCCCTCGGAGTGCCGCTCGCGGCCGGAATCCTCTATCCTCTCGTCGGTTTGTTGCTGAGTCCGATGATCGCTGCTGCCGCCATGACGCTTAGCTCAGTTTCAGTGATTACCAACGCATTACGGCTTCGTAACGCGGAACTGTAGCGGGCCGTGGTAAGGCCCGGTGCGGTTTGGTACCGGACTTTCCTCTCCCACTACAACGGGAAGTCCATATGTCGTTACTCGAATCGTTGTTTGACGCGCTGCGGGCCAGCTCGCCTCGCATACAAAAGGCCGGTGTCGACGAGACCGAAACGGTGCGAAAGATCGCGCGCGCCCTGAACGAGCTCGACACCGACCGGGCACGCTACATCGCCACCTTCGCCTATATTCTTGGCCGCGTTGCGATGGCCGACCTGGAAATCAGCGAAGACGAAACTCGAGCTATGGAACAGATCGTCACAGATCGAAGTGGATTGCCGCCGGAGCAAGCGGTGATGGTGGTGCAGATCGCCAAGAGTCAGAATCTGCTGTTCGGAGGTACCGAGGACTTCCTCGTCACCCGCGAGTTCAACGAGATCGCTGATGGCGCCCAGAAGTTACAACTACTCGATTGTTTGTACACGGTTTCCGCCAGCGACGAAAACATCTCGACCATAGAGGACAACGAGATCGGCAAGATTTCCAAAGAGCTAAACCTGGGTCGCGAGGCGCTTATCCGAGCGCGCGAAGCAAACGCCGCGTACCTTTCTGTACTTCGGCGGTCAGATGGTTAGGGGAATCAGTCGGAATTCGTCGACTGACAATCCTTTCGCGGGCTCCTAAGGCAGCACACTAGCGTCGGAACTCCTGCGACGTCCTCAGCACCGGGAACACTTTGGCGCCTGCCAGTGACCGGTCGAACACGTTCCAATTGGTTAACCCGTCGTCAGAGCGTGGCTCCAATAAAGAGAACGCCAGTCGTCCGAGCGGCTGCCCAACCAGAACCACGATGGTGTCTGCCGGTAGCGCAACCTCAGTGGGCTCCCAGCTGCCCTCAAGCGTACGCTCGTTATGTCCTTGAAATGGTCTTTCGGCCTCGGTCGATGATTCAATAACGAACTGCTCAGCCTGGATCATTGTTTCCGTGCCGAGAGGTTCCATTATCACGCCGTGAAGTTCGAGCTTGGTTAGTGCTGCGCGCTCGTTGACAGGGATAAAGTAGGCCGCTGGTGCCGTTTCTGTTTCGGTCGGTTGTGCTGTACCTGCCTCGAGCATCATCACCGGGTTCACGGCGTCGAGGCGCTGGGTGATCGTCCGGCCGCTGTACGGGTTGAGCACGGATTCGGTTTCGCCCATCAGGATCTCAACCGGCTCCTCCGATGGTACAAAAGAGGCACTGACGGCAAGAGTTTCCCCGATGATCGAGTGCTGATCAGCAGCGGCAACGACCTCGCGAATGGCATCTGCATTGGTTGCTGCGTGGTTGAGGATTTCCTCGACAAACCACAGGCTTGCCATTACACGGTCTTCGAAGGTGGCGTACGCGTAGGCCTCGCTGAGGATGGCGAAACGATTACGCAATCCGACGTAGTTATTGTTGAAACGCGGCCGATGGTCGAACGTTCGCCACACTTGCATGCCTTGGGCCTGCCCAGCGGCACCACCAGACACTCCGCGACGGCCACCTCGGCCACCGCGTCCCCTGGTGCCACCGCCGAAGCCCGCGTTGCCGTAGTAGTAGTAGTCCCAGCCATGTTTGCTTTTTATCTGTTGGGTCACGGTTGGGAGCCAATCGCCACGCAACATTTCATCGATTTGGGTATACGTGTTCGGGTGCAGTGGCGGCGAATACGTCACGTGGTAGGCATGGCGGGTGCCGTTGGTTGTGTGCAGGTCGATCGCAACGTGGGGATCGTAGTTATTCATCATCTGAACCAGCGATCGTGCCTCGGGAGAGTCGAGTTTCATGTGGTCACGGTTCAGGTCGTAACCTTGCGCGTTCGGGCGTTGTCCCATACCTGCTACCGGGCCATTTTGTGAGCCGCGGTTGTCTACCTTTACAAGTTCGTTGCCGTCAGCGTTGTAGAGGGGTGCGATCAGGAGCACCAGTGAATCGTCCCACTCAGCATGTTTGCCCAGCGCTAGGTCGCGCAACATCATGAGCATCGCTTCTTTCCCACAAGCCTCGCCGGAGTGGATGCCGCCCTGGATCCAGACGCGCGTCTTGTCACTGTTAACTACAGCCTCGCGAGAAACATCGGAAACGTTACCGACGACCATCATCGGTAAAGCGCGACCTTCGTACGTGTAGCCGAACGTCGTCATGTGCATCCGGTCGGAGGACCTGTCGAATGCGTTCATCAGTTCGATGACGTCGGCGTAGCGTGTTGTTTCTTCGAAATTGGTGCGTTCGGCTGTGGTTAGTAAGGAGCCAACATCGGTGTTGCCACCTGGTGGGGCTACTGCGCACGCTAGGGAGGAACAAAAAGCAGCGAAAACCATCAAAAAAAGCAAGCTTCGGAATCTAAAGGAACGTTGCATAGCGGATCTCACGGGGCGGTTCTAGGGGGAAGCGAGAAGCCTAGCAGTCCATGCTCTAGAGGCAAGGGGAATCCGCAAGCAGCAAATTCCAGGTGGTTGGGATAAGCAGCCCTTTCTCTGCCTTGTTTTCTCCGCGTTCAACTCGGTTCTTTGCCACAGAGGAGCATCTTAAGTTGATGTTTGCCCCCTGAGGCTGCGGATGCCCTCTTGAAGATCGAACGATGCCGTAGGACGCTACTGGCTTCCTGCGCCGGCCGCTTGTCGGCGGCACTATTGATCCCCAACTAGGAGTTCACTGATATGTGCCCGCAGTTTCGAACCCAGCCAATCTTTTTGACGGTCTTTCTGTTGCTCGCACTGGTGACATCAGTGGTGAGTTTGCCTAGTTCGTCAGCGGCTATCCCCGAGCCGCAAAGTCCGTCCATCCTGGAAGATGCTTTGTTCGCTGACCTGCAGTGGCGAAACATTGGTCCTGCGAATATGGCGGGACGGGTAACGGACATCGAAGCTGTCGGCGATGACTTTTCAACAGTGTTCGTAGGCGCAGCGTCAGGAGGTGTGTGGAAGTCTACTAACGCTGGAACAACCTGGACGCCTATTTTTGAAAATTACGGCACTTCGAATATTGGTGATATCGGTGTGTTTCAGCCCGACCCTGACATTGTCTGGGTGGGTACCGGAGAGTCCTGTACACGGAATAGCGTCGGGTGGGGCGATGGTGTTTATAAATCGACAGACGGTGGCGAGACCTTTGTTAATGTTGGACTCGCCGACACTCACCACATCGGAGAGGTACTAACCCACCCAACGGACCCCGATACTGTTTACGTGGCGGCCCAAGGGCACTTGTGGGGCTACACGGGCGATCGTGGTCTCTTCAAAACTACCGATGGTGGCACTACCTGGGTCGAGCTTGGTACCAACGCCCCCATTGCCACGGATGGTGGGGCAGGCGGGCTTCCAGATGATAATCGTACCGGAGCGACCGACTTAATTATGGACCCACGCGACCCAGATATTCTGTATGTAGCTTTCTGGCAGCGCCTAAGGCAGCCGCATCGTTTCGACTCAGGTGGGCCGAATGGCGGTATCTTCAAGTCAACAGACGGCGGGGCAACCTGGAAGAAGCTTGTCAATGGACTGCCTGAGGGAGATACAGGGAAAATTGGTTTGGCGATCGCTTTATCCGACCCTGACACAGTGATGGCGATTGTCGAGCATGGTTTCCAGCCGCCGCAGCGTGTCGATGGACAGATCAACCCTGACTACGAGGACATGACCCAGCTCGGCACCGGCATCTACCGGTCGGAGGATAGCGGTGATAGCTGGGAGTATGTCAGTCGTTATAACAACCGGCCGTTCTACTACAGCCACATATGGATTGATCCGGTCGATGACGAGACGGTGTATGTGCTTTCTGGGAGTGCCCAGATCTCAAATGATGGCGGGCGCACATTCGGTCGCAGCATGGGAGGGATTTCCGGCGATTTCCATGCCCTCTGGCTCAATCCTTTTAATCCGGACATCTTCTACGTCGGCAATGATAAGGGGTCTTACGTAACCTATGACAAGGGCTACACCTTCATCATGTTCGACAATATGGACCTTGGCCAGTTCTATGCCATAACAGCCGACTCGCGCGATCCGTACTATGTGTATGGCGGACTGCAAGACAATGGCAACTGGGGTGGACCATCCAATAGTCGTGACTACAACGGTATCCTCAACGACCACTGGTTCAAGTTTCACAGTGGAGATGGCTTCCATACGACGGTCGATCCAAACGACTGGCGCACCGTTTATACCGAGAGCCAAGGTGGGAATATACGCCGGCTCGATGCCTTGTTCCGCCAGCAGGGCAAGAGCATCACGCCGAATCGTCAGAACATACTGAACATTGACGATTACCTTTTTGAGAGCGCTGAGCCACAGCCAGCGCAAGCCGGTGGCCGTCGCGGCGGAGGCCGCGGGGGTGGCAACCGGCTGCCGCAGGATCAATTCCGCTTCAACTGGAGCTCCCCACTGATTCTGTCGCCGCACCAGACGACTACGATCTATTTCGGTGGCAACCACGTTTTCAAGAGTATCGACCGGGGTGATACGTGGACGATCGTTAGCCCCGACCTTTCGTACAACGATCCGGAGACGACCGATCGCGAATCAGGTGGTTTAACGAGCGACACCAGTGGCGCCGAGACTCACGCCACTGTGCTCACGATCGCAGAGTCGCCAATCAAGCCAGGGCTGATCTGGGCTGGTACCGACGACGGGCGCGTGCAGATGACGCGTGATGATGGCGGAGAATGGACTGATGTTCGCCCGAATGTCCCTGGCGTGCGCAGTGGCCTCTGGGTCAGCCGCATCGTTGCATCACGTTACGCTGAAGAGCGAGCCTACGTCACTTTCGACGGTCACCGCTCAGACAACTTCGGCTCTTGGATCTTCCGGACCGATGACTATGGAGCTACATGGACTGACGTCAGCAGTAACCTGCCAGATGAGCCGGTGTACGTTATCGTCGAAGACCATAAGAATGCCAACCTACTTTTCATTGGTACCGAGTTCGCTGTCTATGGCACGGTCAACGGGGGCGAGAGCTGGGCCCGGCTGATGAACGGCATGCCCACCGTTCCGGTGCACGACCTAATTATCCATCCCCGCGATGGGGACTTGATCGCTGCTACCCATGGGCGCAGTATCTGGATTCTTGACGACATTACCCCGTTACAACAGCTTAACGCCGAGGTGCTCGTAGCCAGTGTTCACCTGTTTGACAACAAGGTGGCGACCCAGTGGAGGGGCGTTAGTCGGGGTGCTACTCGTGGGCATAAGCTTTTCATGGGACGAAACCCACTTTCGATCGACCAACGTGAACCAGGCAATTCACCGACTGAGCTGATTAACTCCGCAGCTATTAACTTCTACTTGAAGAACGATCCGCAAGACGATGTGAGCATCGCGATTAGTGACATCAGTGGTGAGGAGACTTTCGAGGAGACGATCGATGCCACCGCAGGCATAAACCGATATTTCTGGCCGATGCGGTTCTCGCAAGGCGCGGGCGTCGCAGGCTCCGGTGGTCGCGGTGGCTTACGTGGGATTCGGAGTTCCGACGTTGCCCCGGGGACCTATCTGGTGCGGTTGGTGGTTGGCGGCGAGATTCACACAACCACGATTAGTATTCGAGCTGATCCAGAGACTATGGGCATCCGGTAGGCTGACTAAAGGCAGCAGGGCAATAGCAAAAGCCCCGCAACCACCTAAGTGATTGCAGGACTTATGTTTCCATCAGTCGGGGTGAGAGGATTTGAACCTCCGACCCCCTGCTCCCAAAGCAGGTGCGCTTCCGGACTGCGCTACACCCCGATTGAAACCTGAGGATACCGACACCAACCCCTTGTTACCAAACAATTTTTTGACTTGAAACACTCTTCGAAGTTTTTCTGCGTCTTGTCAGGGCCGTGCAACTGTTCTTAGTTGGGCTGCCAACGGCCCAAAAATTCAACCATGGCGCGCATTGCAGCGCCCCGATGCGACTGCCCTGACTTCTGTTCACGACTAATTTCGGCAAACGTCAAGCCGAGGTTGGGCACAACGAAGATCGAATCGTATCCGAACCCCTGGTTGCCGCGGGGGGCTAAGCTGATTGAGCCGTTACACCTCCCGGTTGTCTCGTGGACGATATCGTTGTCCAGTGCGAGTGTAAGATGGCAGAAAAAGTGGGCTGTGCGGAGTTCAACTGGGGTATCAGCTAACTTGTCGAGCACCGCTTTGTTCCGCTCTTCTTGGCTTAGTGACTCGTCGATATAACGTGCTGATCGGACTCCCGGTTCACCACCAAGAGCATCGATCTTGAGGCCTGAATCATCGGCCAGAACGGGAGAATTAAGCTGCGCAGCGGCGAAGAGTGCCTTGCCACGAGCATTGTCGGCGAATGTTTCGCCTGTTTCCTCATAGTTGCCAAAGTTGCACGGTAGTCGTTCAGGAGCCCAACAAGTCTCTTTGAGCAACGCAGTGAGTTCGGCTAACTTGCCTTCGTTACGGGTCGCGAAGACTAAACGGAGGCGCCCGCTTTGCCCGTTAGCCATCGATCCCACCTGGGTCCTGAGGCTGCTGGTCGGTCCCTCCTTCCTGTTCGATCAGCACCCAGTCCGCTGAGGGTTGCAGCGGGTGCGAAAGGTCTACATGGCCTGCGAGCGTCTCGATTTGTTCCCCCTCGACAAGGAATTGCACTGCGAATATCTCCGGAAAGCTCTCCGTTAATGTAGCCACGATGCTGTATACGGTATGGAGTTCGTTCAACGATCCGCCGCCGGAAAAATCGAAGAAAGACTGGTAGAAATCAATATATGCGACGCCACTCTGTGTGACCCATATCTCGCGAACACGGGACTCCGGTGGGACCGGGGAAATGGTTTCGTCGCCGCTCCAGCTGATCAGCTCATCGACGGCACTACGCACCTGCAAGTCAATTGTTGGTGGGGCAGCTACCGTGTGCAGCACCGGGATCAGACGTTCAAGACCTGAAACAATCAGGAAGAGCCGAAGGTCCATCGTGCCAGCTTCGGCGCGGGCGATCGATAGACCGTCGACGGTCTCGGCGTCTGTTAGATCAAGCGTCGTTGGACTGGCCAGCGATTCAAGGGAAGAAGGGTCGCCAACCGTGGGTTGTACAGTCGGTACACTGGTGGCAGCAGTTGCGGGGGGGACTGGAGCCATCTCGGTGGCGTCGTCATTAGTGGCAGAGACACCGGGATCGTTGGAACCGGGGGAAAAGAAAAACACCCAACCGATAAGCACAAGAACGCTCAAAAGCATCGCGGAGATTGTAACGACTCTCCATGGAAAGTTGGCGTCATTTCGACTCATACGGGCTGCGGCTCCAAGTCGATGATTTTTTTGAAGTTATTGGCTAGAGTCGCCACCGATCAGCGACGCGTGGCGTTGCCGGTACCGGTTGAGACTCTGAAATAGCATGTTGGCGACCTGTTGCCGGTAGGCAGCATCGGCAAGCAGGCGTTCTTCATCAGGATTGGACAAAAAACCAACTTCAACGAGAACCGCGGGCATGTTGGCGCCCTTCAGGACCACGAAAGGTGCCTGCTTGATGCCCCGATCCGTTGTCCCCCCCAGCGAGTTCATGTTGGACTGGACCATTTCGGCCAGCACGCTGCTCTCGCGCAAGTGGGTTGTCTGTGCCATATCCCAGAGCAACATCTGCAAGTTCGAATCGCTGCCGGTTGGGCCCTCTAGTCCCATTGCGTTGTTCTCTATAGCCGCGAGGCGACGGGCGTCGTCATCGGTCGCTTGATCGGACAGGAAGAAAGTTTCGGCGCCATGCACGCCACGGCCACGGTAGGAATTTGCGTGGATGGAAAGAAACACATTGGCCTTTACGTTATTGGCTAGAGCCGTGCGATCTTCTTTTTCCTTATAGATGTCTTGGTCACGGGTCAGGTATACCTCAAGACCGAGTTGTTCTTCGAGAAGCTGACTGAGGCGTTTCGAGATATCGAGCACGACATTCTTTTCCATAAGGCCAGTCGCGCCCACGGCGCCGACTTCGGCGCCACCGTGGCCGGGGTCGATTACGACGACTCGAAACCCTTGTTGCTGAGCTCCCACGCTTGCCATCGACGTTGCGAACATGATGATCGTGAAAATTGTGGCCCGCAATAGTCTGGACATACGCCATTGGTTAAGCGATAAACATGGTTCGGTGTCACTATTCATACGCGTCCCAATCCAGGATCAAAATATGGGGCCCGGACCCTGCCTTACCTCGGATCCATGAACCCGGCGCACCCCATCCACGTGCCTATCCTAAGCTCCAAGTGTGCCCTGGGGAACCCCTGAACCGTCGCACAACCGATACGACGACCGAAGTCCTACTGTTTTTATAGCGCACGGCGGGACGATTCAAAAGTAACCGCCAAGACGCCGCAGCCCCTCGAGGATGGAAGCTTCCGCGGCGCCGAATGAGAGGCGCAGGAAACGCGAGGACTGTTTGCCGAACGCAGCTCCCGGGACCGTGATGACGTTGGTTTTGTCAAGAATGTCCAGGGCCAACTCGAGACTGTCACCGCTGGGCGCTGCTTCCATGAGTACAAAAAAAGCGCCCTCAGGTGCGATCCGTGGAAGGCGGAGTTGATCGTCGATCAATTTGAGCATGAGTCCGCGGCGGCGGGCAAAGTCAGCACGTGTCCCTGCGGCGCGTTCTTCAGCGCCAGCGCCGAGGGCCCGTAGGGCCACGCGTTGAGAAAGCGTCGGCGCGCAGGTCACCGAATGTTGGTTGACGGCCGTGATGGCGCTGATGAACTCTGGAGGTCCTACCGTCCAACCAATCCGCCACCCAGTCATTGCTTCAGTTTTCGAGAGGCTGTTTACTACCAAGCCACGATCGGACACGTCGAGAAACGACGGGCACGGTTCACCGTAATAGAACTCGTGGTAGACCTCATCTGAGATCACCATCAAGTCGTGAGCATCAGCGAAGGTTGCGAGTTTCTTCAGTTCCGAACTTGGGATGATGTGTCCAGTCGGGTTCGACGGGCTGTTGATGACAACTGCTCGGGTTTTTTTGGTAATCAAACTTTCGAGAGCATCAACGGAAAAGCAGAAACCGTCATCAGCTGACATCGGATAACAGACCGGGTGGGCGCCAGCGAGCGAGGTAATCGCCTCATAAGTCGGAAATCCAGGGTTCGGAACTAGGACTTCATCGCCAGCATCGACCGAGACAAGCATTGAGCCCAGTAGCCCCCCGTTGGCACCTACCGTGACACACACCGAGTCCGCCGTGTGGTTTCCCGGAGCACGTTGGGCGATAAGCTCCCTTAACTCTAGGATCCCACCGTTAAACGTATAGCCAAGCGGTTCGGTTTCGAGAACAGTGAGCGCTGTATCGACGATCTCGGGTGCAGTGGTGAACGCTGGTTCACCGAGACCGAGATTGATGGCATCCGGGGGAGCGTTCTCGAAGACTTGGCGAATCAGTGATAGAGAGACGCCGTCGAGGCGTTGGGCTACGCCTCGATGATTTTTCACGATCGCAGTGCTTGCTCGATGGCGGTGGCGGCGTCGGTGCTTTCATCGCGGTACTTGACAATCAGGGGGCTAGATACTTGCAGACCGAGTTTGGCAGCATAAGCTCCGGCAGCCGGTCGGCTGCCAGGCACTACCACAGCTCGTGGTGGGATCACTAACGGCTCATCGTCGGTTGCCCGCAACATTCGTTCGTTTAACACGTCGTATACAGGCGTGGACCCAGTCAGTACTGTACCGGCAGCGATGACAGCCTCACAGCTCACAATAGTTCCCTCGTAGATTCCGCTGTTACCACCGATAAGGACGTTGTCTTCGACAATTACCGGCAGGGCGCCAATAGGTTCGAGGACCCCACCGACCTGTGCGCCAGCTGAAATATGAACCTTTTTGCCGATCTGAGCGCAGGAGCCGACCAAGGCGTGCGAATCGATAAGCGTGCCATCGTCGATGTAGGCACCGATGTTGACGTACATGGGTGGCATGCAGACTACGTCGCGGCCAATGTAAGCGCCTTCCCGAATCGAGGAACCGCCAGGAACGATGCGAACACCTTCGTCGTCGTCAAAGCGCCGGGTTGGCAGGGTGTGTTTGTCAACGAAACCTAGAGGGCCAGCGTCGGCTGTGCGCTCGCTGCGGCCAACCCGGAAACCTACTAGGATGCCTTTCTTGACCCAGGCGTTCGTCTGCCAACCTTCGACGCTCGGTGACGCGGCCCGAACAGTGCCACTACTTAGGGCGTTGCGAAACGCGGCGAAAGTCTCGCCGGCGCTATGGGGAAGTTCTTCGGCGCCAAACTCGAACAGCATTTCAATCTCATCACGCAGCTCATCCGTTGTCATCGATGCCTCCTAGGATCCCGTCGAGCACGCTACCAAACTCGAAGCATCCCTTTCTGCCGATGACCCATTGGGCGGCCAGTAGTGCGCCGGCCGCGAAGCCTTCGCGGTTACCAGCCGTGTGGGTGAGCCTTACGGTGTCCGTGGCGCCGTCGAAACCTAGAGTGTGCTTTCCAGAGGCGGTGCCCGCGCGCAGGCTAACGACGTGAAGCGCTTCAGTATCTATTGACGACTCCGGGTTGCCTGTCTGTATGGTTTTCTTGGCCTTTGTCGTCTTTGTTACGAGACGAGCAAGGTGCAAGGCAGTTCCACTCGGTGCGTCCACTTTGTCGCGGTGGTGGTGTTCCCAAATATATGGGTCGTAGTCGGCGTGTTCACCTATTGCATCGAAGAGTTGCGCCGCGTGCGTCGCGATGCGGAAAAATAGATTGGCCCCAATCGACAGGTTGGCACCGTATACGAGGGTTGCACCCTTCTTGTCTACAAGCTCTCGTACTTCGTCCAATTGGTCGTCCCACCCGGTAGTTCCGACGACCAGGGGAACACCGACATCGGTGGCTCGATCAATATTGTCAAACACCGCTGTTGGTACGGTGAAATCGATCGCTGCGTCGATCGAGGCAAGCGCTTCACCGGTGATCCCAGTGCCCTCAGAGTTATCCTCAACATCGAGGCGCATGCCAATTTCATGCCCTTGGGCAATCGCCAATCGTTCGACCTCGCGGCCCATGTGTCCGTAGCCGAATAGCGCGAGCTTCATTGGGACACCTTAGTCTCAACGAGAAGTTCGTTGACGTCATCAATAGCAAGCTCGAAAGGGTATTGGTTCATATCGAGTGTTCCGGCAGGAGAAAAATTAACGCCCTCAGCTTCTAGAAGTTTTTGTTGTCGCCCTGGTTGTTCCCCGGCCACACGGTCGGTTGAGCAACCTCCGCTCGCGTTAACTACACGATGCCAAGGTACGTCTGCGGGGCACCCGTGCAAGGCCCAGCCTACCGCCCGCGGTGTTAAAGGGCGGACGCAGAGCGTCGCGACTTGCCCATAACTCATCACCCGACCGGGTGGGATTAACCTCACGATTTCGTAGACTTCTTCCCAAGTGTTCGAATCGGTCACCGGTTCTCCGTTTCTTAGCCGATCCTAGCAGAGGAGACGGCGGCACTGACTCCCGCCCACTTAGCTTCTACGGGTAGAGACGTTTTTTTGCCCAGGTATCGTCTTTGTATACGAAGACCACCCTGTCGTGCATGCGATGAGTCTTGTTGCTCCAGAATTCTATGCGTTCCGGATGTAGTCGGAAGCCGCCCCAGAAATCAGGCCTTGGGACGTCACCCCCGGAGAACCGAACCTTGGCCTTGTCGTACGCGGCGAGTAACTCGGGCCGAGATTCTAGCGCCGAGCTTTGCTTGGAGGCCCAGGCTGCCAACTGGCTGCCACGCTCACGAGAAGTGAAGTAAATGTCCGACTCGTCGTTGCTGGTGCGTTTGACGATGCCCTCGACGCGGACTTGTTCCTTGATCGACTCCCAATAGAAGCAGAGAGCCGCTTGTGGGTTGGCCTCGATTTCGCGTGCTTTACGACTACTGTAGTTAGTGAAAAAGACAAAACCACGCTCGTCAATCCCGCGCAGTAGCACCATGCGCACCGATGGTTGGCCGTTTGTGTCGGTGGTGGCGAGCGCTACGCGGGTATGGTCGCCCGGATCTTCCTTCTCAGCGCGCTTATAAATCTGCAGGAACCGGGCGATAGGATCATTCATAGTCTCTTAGTTTACCGGAGCTTTGAGGTTGGTGGTTTCCGCATAGAGCACATTGATACACCTTGCAATTTTGTGGGTGGGGTCGTTGAATGAGATAGCTTCCCAATTGAGCAAGACTGGTAACGATTCGTAGACACGAGGGAAATGAGATGGCTGCGTTCACACTCAACATAAATGGCCGCGACCACATGGTTGAAGTATCCCCAGAGATGCCCCTGCTTTGGGCGCTTCGCGACGTGCTCGGGCTCACCGGGACGAAGTACGGTTGTGGCATGCAGCAGTGCGGTGCGTGCACAGTGCACATCGACGGCGAGGCGCGTACTTCCTGCCGCACTACGGTAGGTTCGATTGGCACCAGCAAGATCACTACGATCGAGGGCATTTCGCCCGAAGGCTTCAACGCGGTGCAAGCTGCTTGGATTGCCGAAGATGTGCCGCAATGCGGCTACTGCCAAACCGGGCAGATAATGGCTGCTACTGGCTTGTTGGCGAAAAACCCGAATCCAACTGACGACGACATTGATCGTGAAATGGCACGCAACATCTGTCGCTGCGGTACTTATGATCGTATCCGTAGGGCGATTCACCGGGCCGCCGAGAGCATCGAATCATGAACAACATCGCCAGGATCGATCGCAGAGACTTTATTCGATTGGGGGGCATGGCTGGTGGTGGCCTCGCCATTGGTGTTTACGGGGGTTACGACGCCGTGGGCCAAATGCTGACTGCTAACGGTAACGATACGGCCCAACTTAACGCCTTTGTGCATATTGATACGGATGGCAGCGTCTCGATCTGGGTCGCCAAAGTCGATATGGGCCAGGGTGTGCGTACGTCGTTGCCGATGATTGTCGCTGACGAACTCGACGTGGCTTGGGATGACATCCGCGTTGTGCAAGCGGACGCACACCCGGATAAGTACGGCCGAATGATGACGGTGGGGAGTTCAAGTGTTCGCCGGGGTGCATGGATGGGTTTACGGCAGGCAGGTGCTTCAGCGCGGGAGATGTTGATTTTGGCAGCAGCGGGACGCTGGGGAGTTTCTACTGATGAATGTAGTACCGATTTGGGCGAGGTGATTCATTCGGGTTCAGGACGCCGACTTTTGTATGCCGACCTAGCGGAAGAGGCGGCAGCTATTCCAGTTCCCGAGAAACCAACTCTCAAGAACCCGTCGGAATTCCGCTACATCGGTAAGCCGATGAAGCAGTTAGATACTCCAGCGAAGGTAAGGGGAGAAGCTGATTTCGGGATTGATGCCCGTCCTGAAGGGTTGTTGTTCGCTACTGTGCTGCACTGTCCGATTTTCGGCGGTAGCGTTGCTAGCTTCGATCATGCGGAAGCATTGGCGGTTACGGGCGTTCGCCACATCTTCGAGATCTCGTCTGGCATTGCTGTTGTCGCCGACAATACATGGGCTGCCTTCGAGGGTTCCGACAAGCTCGATGTTACCTGGAACGAGGGTGACTTCACGATGAACAGCGCCGACATCTTCGAGCACTTCGCCGAGGTGGCAGAGGATGAAGGTGTCGAGGCTCGCAGCGAAGGTGACATTACTGCCGGGTTCGCAACGGTCGAGACTGAGGTCAAAGCGGTCTACGAAGCACCCTATCTTGCCCACGCGACTATGGAACCCATGAACTGCACCGTTCACATGCAGTCTGATCGGGCGGAGGTCTGGGTACCGACGCAAGGACCCCAGGGGGTGCAAAGCGCAGTTGCCCGACTCGCCGGGATTCCAGAGGAGCGAGTTATCGTGCACCCGATGTTTGTTGGTTGCGGCCTTGGCCGACGCTCGGCGACCGATTTTGTTGCTGACGCAGTTGAAACGGCGATGAAGGTCGATTCTCCGGTTCAAGTTCTCTGGACACGTGAAGAAGATATGCGTCATGACCTCTATCGGCCGGCTGCCTACGCCAAGTTCGAAGGTGGTGTCGATGCTGATGGCAACATTGCTGCCTACCGGCTACGGGCGGTTGCCCAGCCACTGAGTCCGACTGGTAGCGGTAGCCGAGGTGGTCGCGGAGGTGGCGCCCAACGTCCGGACCGTAACGCCGTCGACGGACTCGTGTCGATGCCCTATGAGGTTTCCAACTTACTGATTGACTACGGCAGGCCGAGACCACAGGTTCGTACCCCAACCGGCTACTGGCGATCAGTGGGACCATCGCAGAACTGTTGGATTACTGAGAGCATCATCGACGAGTTGGCCTATGCGGCGAAGCGCGACCCGCTTGAGTTCCGATTGTCGATGCTCGGTAACGCGCCTCGTATCCGCCGAGTGCTTGAAGTCGCTGCAAAGAAGGCGGCCTGGAGCACACCGCCACCCGAAAACCGGGGACGCGGTATCGGGCTGGTGATCGACAAGGGCGGCTACGTTGCTCAGATTGCCGAGGTGTCGGTAGAACAGGGTGCGCTGCGTGTGCACAAAGTTACCTGCGCGGCAGACTACGGGTTCGTTATCAACCCGTTGACCGTCGAAGCACAAACTGTTGGCTGCATTGTCAACGGTCTTGCAGCGGCACTCTACGGTGAGATCACGCTCGCGAACGTAGGGGTAGTGGAAAGCAACTTTCACAACTACCAGTTGTTGCGCATTGATGAGATGCCAGAGGTCGACATCCACTTGGTCGATAGTGACGAGGAACCAGGAGGTGCTGGAGAGCCAGCTTTACCGCCGACGATTCCAGCGGTTACCAACGCGATCTTTGCGCTGACTGGTAAACGAATCCGCAAGTTGCCGATCAAGAACCATCAGTTGTAGATCAGTGTTTCGAACGAACGCGAGGATGGTGCCCCTTTCCTTTAGTTGTGGGGGCGGTACGAGGTCACGCGCTTCGGGTCGGTCTCCAAACACGGACCGCCGATAAGATCAACACAGTAAGGGATCGCGGCGAACACTGCGTCGAGGCACTCGGCGATCGCCTTGGGACTGCCGGGGAGGTTGATGAACAAGGTGCTGTTGCGAATCCCTGCCAGTTGTCGCGATAGGATCGCAGTGGGGACATAGCGCAGTGAAACGGTGCGCATTTGCTCGCCGAAACCAGGCAACAACTTCTCGCAAACGGCTTCGGTGACCTCTGGTGTGATATCGCGCGGTGCGGGCCCGGTGCCTCCGGTGGTTACCACGAGGCAGCAACCAGCGTCTGCCATCCCGATCAAGGCTTGTTTGATTTGGTCGTGCTCATCAGGAACGATGCGGGTGTCGGCCTCCCACGGGCTGGTAAGAACCTCGTCGAGGTAGTCGTGTACTGCCGGGCCGCCCCGATCCTCGTACTCGCCACGACTGGCCCGGTCTGAGACGGTCAAGATACCGATGCGTGCTATTGCATTTTCTTTCATTTAGGCAAGATGCCTGACGCATCGAAGATGCGCAACCAACGATCCGTTGCGTCTTCTACCACCGGACAGCGCTTCCGAAACCGACGAAGAAGTCATCCGCAAGGCCATTGAGGCCATAGCCGACTCGAGCGTCAAGTTGGAAATCGCTTTCAACCAGGAACGTGACCCCTCCATTAACGTAGTCTTCTCTAGGGCCGTCCCTGACCATCGTGTAGGCACCAAAGTATTCAGCATAAGTGCCCCATCGGTCCGTCAAGGCGATACCGAGACTCAGCGTAGCCCCGGCCTCATGGGATCGTGTATCAACTGCCACCTCGTTTGTGTACGAGTATGAGAAGTTTGTTCCGAGAGCCAGCCGTTCGCTTAGACCCCAACTAACCGAGAGCCGCATCTCGGGTTCAATCTTGTTGTGACTCATCAGAGACGAACCAGTTGGTACCGAGGTAGATGCCAGCACGGCGATCTGGGGATTTCCAAGTCCCGTTTTACCCTCATTGTTTAGTAGTCGCAGCTTCAGGCCGACGGTTGAATCTTGCAAGCCATGGCTAGTCTCAGTCTGGCCGCGTGCCCACTGATACGAGTTTATTCCAAAGCGCAGCTCTAAAATGTCCGCTACACCGACACGGAGCAGGATCTCGCCTAGGCTATGGATTCTGACATCGTCGGCTTTGTCAAATGTGTATCCCGACTCAAGCTGGAAAACCCCAACGCCGATAGTAACCGCGCTTTCGGTAGCGTCAGGGCGATCGGTCACCATCAGTGGAGAGCCAGTTTCTTGGGCTAAAGCGTCGAATGGGAGAACGACGAAACCTAGTATCGCAAGAAGCGAGCTCATTGCCACTGTTGTTATGCAGCCTGACCTGGCAAACGGGTATTTTCGTCCATGATGCTTATAGGACAGCCGTTTAGCAGGGAATTGATTGTTCATTACGTTTCTCTTTCATGGTTGCCGGAATAAATTTTTTTGATTCATTCCGTTCCTATATTTTGACTCATCAAAACTTGAAGTCAAGAATTTTCAGTGCGGTTACTTAGCTGAAATGGATACGTGTACCGCATATGCTTTCGAGGATGGAGAGAGGAAAGCAGCTTAGACCCGGTCGTGTAGGAAACATGCGCCTGAATCGTCGTGCTTTGCTGCAAGCAGCGGCCCTGACTGCCTCGCCGATTCTGAATGTCGGGCAGCTAGCTGCGGCACCGGGACAGTCCAGAGGCGCTTCGCAAGCGTGGGTCGATGCGGCGCGGTCTCAGATTCCGTCAGCCGACCGCCCATACTTTCAGACGGCAGGTATCGCACCAAGCCCGAAGGTGGTGATCGAGGAGGTGGTGGACAAGCTCCGCTTCCAAAACGAGGGCCCAGTGGCGCCCGACATCGCCACGCCTATGAGTGCGATCGAGCCGAGCCTACGGGCGCGTCTCGCTGGCGCCTTTGGCGCCACGGATGACGAGGTGGCGTTGACCCACAGCACCTCCGAGGGCATCAATATCGCTTCATGGGCGATCGACTGGCAGCCGGATGACGAGGTAATCATCACTAACCAAGAACACCCCGCCAACCTGATCCCCTGGTACAACCTACGAGATCGTCTTGGCATCGTAATCCGCTGGGTAGACTTCAGCGTGGGAACCGACTTGCTCGATGTGGTTGCTGAACAGCTCGGCCCCCGCACTCGGATGGCCAGCATTTGCCACGTATCACGCAACAACGGCCGTACGTTCTCAGCCTCCACCGCGGCTGAGCTGGCGAGTATGTTGCACGCCCGCGGAGCCCTGCTGCATCTCGATGGTGCACAGGGGCCGGGCTGCGTACCTGTCGACTTCGAACAGCTCGGCGCCGACTACTACAGCAGTTGTGGCCACAAGTGGCTGCTAGGCCCGAAGGGCACCGGGATGCTGCTGGCACGCGCCGAACGACTGCTCGAGACTCGGCTCACCTGGACAGGGTCCCATAGCCACACCTCGATGGACGGGCAGGGCAACTACGAACTTATCCCCGCCGCCCGCCGCTTCGAGTTCGGTACCCGTGCACTGGCGACCTTCGCGGGCTTCGACCGGGCAGTGCGCTGGTTCGAGGAACTCGGTATGCAGCGCGTCCTCGACCGCATCGATGAATTGGTCGAATATGCCATCGAGGCAACGCGTCGACGCGACGGATTTGGCGTCAGTTCGCCAATCGCTCCCGGTGCCAGGAGCGGCGTGTTTGTGTTGCGCCTGCCGCGCGGGCTAACGGGCTGGCAGGTCTACGAGGCGCTCCAGTTGCAGGGCATTTACGGCTCGCCCGTCGACGCCGAGCGAGACTTCCGCGTCGCCATTCATTTCTTCAATACGCGGGCGGAAATCGACGAGCTCTTGAACGTGATTGACACGATCGTCCCCGCCTAACGGCGGCCGAGGCTGCAAAGTGGAGGCGGCGGGAATCGAACCCGCGTCCGAAAACTATCGGCGTAAAGCCTCTACATGCTTAGCCCACCGCTTTAGTTTCGCGGGTAGCAAGCCGGGTGGGCCAGCTCAGCTTTCCGCTAGCCTGACTAAAATCTCGCTACGATGCCGTCAGGCGTGACGCGCAGCACAGCCTATATAGCGACGTTCGTCCTGGCCCCTATAGGCGAAAGCCTGGCGAACGCTGGCCGGGGTTAAGCGGCCAGAGCTACCGGTTCGTTGGCAGTTGTTTTGAATTACCCACCAGATTAACGAGCACGCAGGATACGCTCGGCATGCAGCCTCAGGCGTCAGAGCTCCCGTCGAAGCCTGTCGCCCCCTTACGGAAAGGATAACACCGGCGTTGTACCGGCTCATACATCTATTTAGGAAGTGCAGAATCAACACTAATAATATGGGTTACTTCACAGTCCCAAATGGATTTGTGCGTCCTGTTAGTATCGTTATATGAATCAAACACAGAAGCTTGTCGATAGAAAACCAGCAACGCATACCGAAAGAGAAAATGCCCCTCGCACCGTCGAGGTGGTGTGTGGATCGAGTGGTTGTCGTGCTGCCGTCGGGTCCCAAGGTGTTGCGGTTATGGTCGACGCACTACGCGCCTCGGCGACGATTACTTCGTTAATGGCAGCCGGGGCCAGGCGTGTTTGGGTTGCTACCGAGGTTGACCAGGCCTATGCCATGAAGGAACGGACCGGTGACGTGTTTCTGGTCGGAGAGCGAGAAGGATTTCCACCACCCGGCTTTGACGTTGGCAATAGTCCACGAGGGGTCATGGACCTGTCGCTTAAAGGTCGGGACGTGGTGTTTACTTCAACGACCGGTGCGGCACGTTTGGGCCAACTCGAGGGGACTTCGCTCGCGTTGGTTGGCTCCCCGGTGAACGCTAGCCTAGTTGCTCAAGTTGTTGCTGAGCGGGCTGGAGACCAACCTGTATTTTCAATATCTGCTGGCTTGCGGGGCTGCCCAGGAGGGACTGAGGAGGACTGGATTGGTGCCGCGCTAATCGCGGAACGGTTGGCTGAGCATGGTTTCGAATGGATCAACCATGGCCTTGGCGCCAGTGGCTACTGGCCCTGCCTTCTCGACGGACCAAGTGTGCGCCAGGGATTTCTTGACGGAACGAGTGGGCGGCTACTGGGCAACAAGGGACTTGCCTCGGATATCGAAGACTGCGCTGCAATAGATTGGATCGATGCGGTGGCAGCAGTTGCCGGATATTTGAGGATCGACGATGGTCCGCCGGTGGCGGAACTTGAGCGGATTGCCTAGGTTGACGATTAGTTGCCTGAATCCAAGGATTGTGAGCACCTCGCCGAAGACGAGCGTGCGATTATGAAATAGGTCATCAAGGTAGCCGTGGCTGCATATATCTGCGGTGACGCATCAGAGGAGAACGACGCATGATCGACATCGACCAGTTCATGGAAATCGAGCTTCGCACTGCAACGATTGTTTCCGCCGAGAGGGTCCCGGAAACTGACCGTTTGATGAGACTGGAAGTGGATACAGGTGGGGAAACGCGCCAGCTCGTCGCGGGAATCGCCGGCTCCTACGAAGCTGATGAGTTGCCGGGCCTGAAGATTGCCGTTGTTGCCAACCTACAGCCGGCGACGATACGGGGCGTTGAATCTAACGGGATGGTGCTTGCTGCTAACACCGATGATGGCGCAGTACTGGTGACGTTCACCAAGGACGTGCCCAATGGAGCCCGGGTACGCTAATTTCGACAGGCTGTCGAGCAACCCAATGATCGATTCCCATGCCCACTTAGCTGAGGAGGCCTACGACGAGGATCGTATCGAGGTCCTAAAGCGAGCATCGGAAGCGGGGATCGATAGCGTGATTGTCATCGGCTACGATGTTTCAAGTTGCCACCGAGCCATCAAAGTAGTTCGAGAATTGGCTGTCGAGAAGAGTCAAAAGAGAGACGGTGTTACCGGGAGCCGACGCAGGGGAGCTTCAAAATTTCATGGCGTGCAACTATTCGCTACTGTCGGTGTGGCACCACATCATGTTCTCGAGACCAGCGAAAATGATCTTGCCGAGGTCCGAGGCATGCTTAGCGAGGATGTCGTTGTCGCAGTCGGGGAGATTGGCCTTGACTACCACTACGACATGCCGCCAGACAAGCAACTGGAATTGTTCGCTCATCAACTGGAGTGGGCTGCCGAGTTCCAATTACCAGTCGTAATCCACAGCCGTGAAGCTGAGGACGATGTTCTCTCTAGCTTGCGGGAGCAAAAGTGTTCTCGTGGGGTGATCCACTGCTTCACTGAGGGACCGAACATGGCCCGGAGTGCAGTAGAGCTTGGCTTGCACGTCTCATTTGCGGGCATCTTGACGTTCAAAAACGCAGACGAATTGCGAGGCATTGCAGCCGAAGTCCCACTTGAGCGTATCCTGATTGAGACGGACAGTCCGTTTCTCGCGCCGGTGCCTTACCGAGGCAAGCGCAACGAGCCAGCGTTCGTCGTGGAGGTCGCGAGGACGATTGCTGAGCTGCATGGAATTAGTCTCGAAGAGGTCGGGCGGATCACCGCGGAAAACGCACGCAGGTTGTTCTTGCTTCCAGAGTAGCAAGTCGTTGTCTTGCCATGGTCTGACAGGATGTTTGTAACCATCGGTTTGATTTGCAGCGGCTCCAAAACTATCGGCTCGCTGTTGATTCCTCCTGTCTCCACCTTATATCTCTCATATATTCCGTGACGGGAGCTTTGATCGAAGGTACGGTAGACAATGCATGCGAACACGGAGGCAACTTTTCTTAGACATGGGCACCAGCCTTTCAACCTTGGCACTGTTGCCCAGGGAACTGAAAACTGGTCTTCCGCAACGCGAGATGGCTCAGGGCACTGGGTTGGTTTACAAAGACCAATTCCTTGATCATGTGCTGCCTGCCAGGCAGAGTGAACCCCACCCCGAGCGCCCCCTACGTTTAAAGAAAATCCTTGAAGCCTTCTCGGCGCGTGGCCTTGACCAGGAGTTAGTGCCTATAGCTCCCTTAGGTGATTCCCTGCCGAGCATCCAAGCTCATCATACAGCTGAGCATGTGGACTCCGTCCGTCAGATCAAGGTAACGGGACAAGTTGCCGCGCTGGCAGTAGCTGGAGCGCTTGGTGCGGTCGATGCTGTCGCCCGGCGTGAAGTACGCAACGTTTTCTGCTGTATGAGGCCGCCGGGGCACCACGCGAACAACACCGGTCGTGAGGAAGGTTTCTGCTTTTATAGCAATGCAGCCATTGCGGCCAAGTATGCGCAGCAGGTTCATGGTTACCAGAAAATACTGATCGTCGATTGGGACTATCACCACGGTAATGCTACGCAGAACGCGTTTTATGACGATCCGAGCGTCCTGTTCTTTTCGACACATGACTGGCAGGCGTACCCCGGAACAGGTGACCCTTCACTGGGCGGTACCGGTGAGGCTAGAGGCCTGAATATCAACGTGCATTTGGACTGTGGCTCCGGAGACGCCGATATGTTGGCGAGCTGGGAACGCCAACTTCTTCCTGCCGCCACCAAGTTTCGTCCTGACTTTGTTCTCATTTCAGCAGGTTTCGATAGCAGAAAGGATGACCTGCTGGGCTGTTTTGAGGTTACCGACAACGCTTTCCGCCGCATGACGGGAATTGTCATGGATATTGCCGACGACTTCTGCGATGGTCGGGTCGTCTCCATTCTTGAAGGTGGCTACAACGTCGACGGCACTGCTCTGGCTGCCGCCGCGCACGTCGAGACATTGATTAATCAGAGTCGCGCGTGAAGATTCGGCGTCGCGACTTTCTACGTGGTTCTCTAGCGACCGGTGCTGTGGGGAAAGTCGGAATACTTGGCAATGAGATCCACGCTGAATCGCTCACCACCACCAAAGAGCCGGCGCAGGGTACAGGTGGAAATATTTCCCCAGTGGATTTGCGTTGTGAGTATTTCCGTGAGCCTTTAGGTATTGACACAAGCCAACCTCGACTCGGCTGGCGCCTCGAAGCAACCTCAGATGGGATGCGTGACCTCAGTCAAAGTGCCTACCAAATTCTCGTCGCAACCAACGCAGATTCGTTTGGCACAGGCGCGACTGACCTGTGGAATAGTGGCAAGGTCGAGTCAAGTGAGCAGCTGCACGGCGAATACCAGGGCAAACTACTCAGTAGCGGTCGCAGGTGTCTATGGAAGGTCCGGGTATGGGATCAGAGCGGCAAACTCTCAATGTGGAGTCATGTGTCAAGTTGGGAAATGGGGTTGCTCGAGCCTTCGGACTGGTTAGGCGGATGGCTCGGTGATGGAGAACCCGAACCCGCGAATCGCGCGAACTACTATGCGGATCAGCCAGCACCTCTCTTAAGGTGCTCGTTCGAGGTATCGAAACCAGTGTCCAGGGCTCGTCTTTACGCTTCCGGCCTGGGGTACTACGAGTTGCGCGTGAATGGTCTAAAGGTATCGGATCATGTGCTGAACCCTGCCTGGACGAACTACAGGAAGCGGGTACCGTACACAACGCACGATGTAACGAATCTGTTGCGCCATGGACCAAATCTGGTAGGCGCCATGTTGGGCAACGGCTGGTACAACCCTTTGCCTCTGGAGATGTGGGGCCGGATCAACATCCGCGAACATTTAATAGTCGGGCGTCCTCGCCTGATTGCCCAACTTAACATCGAGTATGAAGACGGAACGACCCAGTCGGTAGCAACCGATGAAAATTGGCACACGCATCCTGGCCCTGTGCTTCGTAACAGTGTTTACCTCGGGGAGGTGTACGACGCCCGCCGAGAGTTGCCCGGATGGGACAAACCGGAATTTGATGCCTCCAGTTGGAAACCAGCCGCGACATACGCAGCCGAAGGACTCGCGGATCTCACGGCTCAGTCGGTTCCTCCGATCCGCGTAACGGCGACGCTGCACCCACAAAGTGTGACCGAGATCGCACCCGGAGTTTTCATCTTCGACATGGGGCAAAACTTCGCTGGCTGGGTCCGACTGTGGGTCGAGGGTCCCCGTGGTACGACCGTGAAAATGCGGATGGGGGAGCTTCTTTACCCCGATGGCACGCTCAATCCGATGACTGCGGTTGCCGGGCAGATCAAGGGATCAGATCCCGATGGCACATCGCTTGGGGGCCCAGGAGCACCGCTCCTGGCTGAACAGTGCGATTCATACACCCTCAAAGGCGATGGACTCGAGGTCTACACACCGAGATTCACATTCCACGGCTTCCGTTACATTGAACTGAGTGGTTTTCCAGGAACACCAGGTCTGGATGCCATCGAGGGATTGCGACTCAATACCGATGTTGAGCCCGTTGGCCGCTTCTCATGCTCCGACGAAACGCTTAATCAGATCCAGGAAATGGTCGAATGGACGCTCCTAAGCAATCTGTTTAGTGTTCAGTCGGACTGCCCCGCGCGAGAGAAGTTTCAATACGGTGGCGATATCGTCGCGACTAGCGAGATGGCGAGCCTCAACTATGACTTTGCGAGCTTTTACGCTAAGACTGCAAGCGACCATGCTGATGCGGTTCAAGGTGATGGATGGATCACCGAGACTGCACCTTTCGTTGGAATCTCGGCAGCTAATTATGTCGAAGACGCTGGCCCAATCGGATGGGGCCTAGCCCATCCTCTACTCGTGGCGCAGCTTTACCAATACTATGGCGATCGCCGCATAGTAGCCGAGCAATACCAGACGGCTCGACAATGGGTTGACTTGCTTGGCGAGCACACCGAGGAGCACATCATCGACCGCTGTATCAGCGATCACGAGAGTTTGGACCCCAAGCCAGTATCGCTTACTGCTACCGCCCACTACTGGCAGGCAACTTGGCTGGTGTCGCGGTTCGCAAGGATTCTGGGTTACGAAGCGGACCAGGCTCATTACGAGCGCCTCGCAGGTGAGATCCAGGACGCGTTCGTAGATCGCTTCCTTGCGACGGGTACCGGAATCTTTGACATCGGTACGCAGGCTTGTCAGGCAACTGCCCTGACAATGGGCTTGGTCCCGGCAAGCGAGCGGGATGCAGCAATTGCCCGGATGGTTGACCAGGTTCTTGTCGAACACGACGGGCACATCGCGACGGGGATCTTCGGGACCAAGTACCTTCTCGAGGAGTTAACTCAAGCCGGCCGTGCTGACGTGGCACTGCAGATGGTGCAACAACGCACGTTTCCCGGTTGGGTGCACATGCTTGATCGCGGAGCTACGACTCTGTGGGAGCATTGGGAGTTCAGCGATAACACGTATTCTCACAACCACCCAATGTTCGGCTCGGTGAGCGAATGGTTCTACAAGGGAATCGGTGGCATCAAAGCACACAATGAAGCAATTGGCTTCGACCGATTTTTCATTGAACCTAATCCCGTGGGTGCCTTGCAGTGGGCTGAAACCCGATATCGCTCTGCGCGCGGCATGATTCGGAGCAACTGGCGCATCGAGAACGACATCATCTACCTTGAGGTCGAGGTCCCGGTCAATGCAAGAGCCGAGGTGATTGTTCCGAGCCGCAGCACCCAAGAAGTGACTGAGAGCGGTGGACCCGCCAGCGAGGCGGCTGGAGTCAAAGCACGGCCGATGGTCCGAAAAAACACTGCACGTTTTGAGTTAGGCTCGGGCCGCTACCATTTCACGGCGCCACTCTAGAAGGCCAGATTTGCTGGCCACTACGTTTGGGTAGTCCGCTAGGTTTGTGTTTCCCGAAACCCCTTTGTCCTGGTAGTAAAAGCAATTGCTAGACGATCGGTGCGGGCCCGAACGGCCCTCTTAACTGCTCGATTAACCGGGCAGCTTTAAGGATCTTGGCCTCACCAAGGGCAGGCCCGATAATCTGTAGGCCTACTGGCAAGCCGGCGTCGTCCTGGCCACAAGGGACCGAAATTCCAGGCAGGCCAGCGAGATTTGCGGTCACCGTGAACACGTCGGACAGATACATCTCGAGCGGGTTGTTGGTCTTTTCTCCAATGGCAAAGGCTGTGCTTGGCGCCGTCGGACCCACGAGAACATCAACATCTCGAAAAGCTTGATCGAAGTCCTTGCATAACAACGTTCGAACGCATTGGGCGCGGCCATAGTACGCGTCGTAATAGCCGGCCGAGAGGACGAACGTTCCTAGTAGGATGCGTCGCTTTACCTCGTTGCCAAAACCACCGCTGCGCGTATTGGCGTACATATCAGCGAGATCATTACTTTCGGCACGGAATCCATAGCGCACGCCGTCATAACGTGCCAGATTCGACGACGCTTCGGCAGTAGCAATGACGTAGTAGGTCGCGACCGCAAATTCCTCGTGAGGCAGTTTAATGGGGCGGAGCTGGGCGCCGGCTGTTTCAAGTTCGGCAAGCACGGCCGTGACCTCACGCTTGATGTCTGGGGCAACACCTTTTCCAAGCCAAGCCTCAGGGACTCCGATTTTTAGGTCACCCGCATCGCTCTCTAGGTCGTTTTGCAAGGCTGGAACGGGGTCCGGAAGAGTCGTCGAGTCGTTCCTGTCGTAGCCACCGATCACTGACAAAATTAGCGCTGCATCCTCGACAGTTCGGGTCAGCGGCCCGATTTGGTCAAGAGACGAAGCGAATGCGATCAGTCCGTATCTCGACACGCGGCCGTAGGTCGGTTTCAGCCCTACCACGCCACAGAAGGCCGCCGGTTGCCGAATTGAGCCTCCGGTGTCGGAGCCCAGCGCACCGGCTACCACTCCGGAAGCTACAGCTGCGGCCGAGCCGCCACTGCTGCCGCCAGGCACTCGAGATACGTCCCATGGATTGGTGGTCTTTCCAAAGGCGGAATTTTCTGTTGAGGAGCCCATCGCAAATTCATCTAGGTTTGTCTTCCCGATAAGAACAGCACCAGCGGATTCAAGGCGCTCGACGGCGGTTGCCGTGAACGGTGGCGAGAAGGGCTCAAGAATGCGCGAACCCGCGGTAGTTTGGTGACCAGCGACACATAGGTTGTCCTTTACCGCAATTGGCACACCGGCCAGAGGTTGCCTGCGCAGGTCAGCGTCGGAGTCAATTTGCTGGGCCCGCTGTCGGGCTTGTTTACCGTAAACGGCGAGAAAAGCACCGAGGTTGTCATCCTGTGTCGTGATTGCATCGAGCGTCGAGTCGATCAGTTCAGAGGCACTTAGATCACCTGACGCGACACTGCGGGCGATACCGGCACAGGTCAGTTCCCCTAGTTTGATTGCCATCAGTCGGGTAGAACTTTGGGGACGACGAAATGGTCTTCGTCGGTGTCCGCGGTGTTGGCTAGTGCCTTATCGGGGGGAAGAGAAGAGCTTTTTGCATCAGGGCGTTCGACGTTACTCAATCCAATTACGTGCTTGGTAGGAGGTACGTCAGTTATATCAACTCGATCGAGTTGCTCGAAGAATTCCAAGACGCCAGCGAGATCAGAGGCTAGAGCAGCCTTTTCGTCATCAGCCAGTTGCAACTTGGCAAGTTTGGCAACGTAGTCGACGAACTCCGGACCAACACTCATCAGTCACTAGCCTCCATGGCGGCCGCTTCTACGGGGAAGCTTTTAACCGCGGTGTCAACTGGGTTATCGAAATTGCTAGCTTTTTGGATCACGATCGGACTTTACAGTGCGTAGACCAGAAGAATCTTGTTGCTATACGGTGAACTATTCCGATGTATAAATAGATTGGGGTCCGTGTACACGTAATTTTTTACGCTAAACACAAGCGTGAAATAGGATATTGGGTTAATCAGAATAGTCGACACGCTTTTTTCATTCTAACGATGGCTAGCCAACGTCGACAAGCTAGGCGGTGAAAGGCGCGTGACTGATTTTGTTGTAAGCACACTTGTGGTTCACAATCTGTACGCCATCTTGTGAAAACTTGCAATGCTCGCTTTTCACTTCATCCTCGTGGTGGCCGCGCGCGGGCGACGTTTACCATGAGTCTATTGAGTTTTCCTGACTAGAGAGATTTTGATGAACCAGTCTGATAGTGAAACAACAGTTCGTATCGGCCTCGCCCAGGTTGCAGCGAGTGATGATATCCCTACCAACATTGACCGTGGTCTTGAATGGGTCGACAAAGCTGCCGCTGAAGGTTGCGCGCTGTGTGTTTTTCCGGAGATGGCATTCCATCCCTTTTTCCCGCAACATCGCGGCGATCCGACGTACTTTGACTGGGCGGAGCCTATCCCGGGTCCAATTACGACAGCGTTTCAAAACAAGGCCCGTGAGCTTGGTATCGTAGTGATTCCTAATATCTTCGAACTCGCCGGCCCCGGGCGGCATTACGACGCCTCCCCAGTCATCGATGCCGATGGCACGCTACTCGGTGTTTCACGAATGATCCACATTGCCGAAGAGCCAGGCTTCAATGAACGCTTCTACTATTGGCCTGGGAATTCGGGCTTCAAGGTCCATCACACTGTTGCCGGCCCGGTCGGTATGGCGATTTGCTATGATCGCCACTTCCCCGAGCATATCCGCGCTTTGACTATTGGCGGCGCAGAAATCATCCTCAGTCCGTTTGCTGGCACAGCAGGGGACCCAAGCCGTGGCTACGAGCTTGAGATGCAGGGCTCGGCATTTTCCAACGCAGTATTCATC
The DNA here is from genome assembly GCA_964455175.1 of uncultured Acidobacteriota bacterium. Lineage (GTDB taxonomy): Bacteria > Acidobacteriota > UBA890 > UBA890 > UBA890 > UBA890. Next base: position 45,066 of record CAYVUW010000019.1, read on the forward strand.
GCCTGTTGCAACCGCACGGGAGAGGAGCCCAAGTTGACCTTTGCTGGCGGTTCGTTTGTGGTCGATCCAGCCGGCGAGATCATTGCAAAGGCTGGTGATGATGAGGAACTCTTGATTATCGACATTGATCGAACACTGGTGACAGCAAATCGAAACCGCCGCCCATTTCTCAGGGATCGTCGCCCCGAGCTTTATGGAGTCTTGACGGAGAAGTAACCGCTTTACCTGGCTTCGGTACGGGTGGCAAGGGTCAAGAGGTTTGCCGCCTGAGGCAGTAAATCGATTGTCTTCATTACCCGTGTCACCACCCCACATGGCCGCAGCAATGTCTGCCTTGATGTAGATGCGGATGTCCTCAAGGGCTGGATCCAGAGCCTCGTCGGTGAGAGGGACATTATTTTCGTCGAGCGGTTGACGGATTTCATCGGAACGTACGAAATCGACAAAGTTTTCAACCATTTCGTCGGTGACAACGAAGTGGTCATTGAAATCATCGAAATTTGCCGGGATCTCGGCGGCGTTCGCAGCAGCGTACTGGACTCCATAGCGGAAAAACATACGTAAGGGTGCTCGGTACATCAACGCGGCGATGCCGTAAACTCGAGTTGGTTCAATTTCGATGTCCGGGTGGATGCCGCCGCCACCGTACACCGTTCGGCCCGCGCCGGTGGTATACATGGGGCGGTCGTCGTCTTGCGGCCCCGTCCAGTCGGGATCGTCTTCGGAGCGTCGGTCATCGACTGCCACGGGATCTAGGTACTCATCACCGACGTATTCACGCTGGATGAGCCGACCACTTGGTGTGTAGTAGCGGGCGATAGTGAGAAAAAGGGCCGAGCCGTCGCGGAAGCGGAATTGGTTTTGAACCAGCGCTTTGCCGAACGTCGTCTCGCCGACGATCAAGGCTCGGTCCCAGTCTTGTAGTGCGCCTGAGACGATCTCCGAAGCACTTGCTGAACCACGATTGACGAGCACGATCATCGGAAGCTCCGGATGAGTGTCGCGGTCGGTAGTTTGTTCGGAGGCGTTGGCCACTGCAGTACGACCACGAGTTTCTACAATCACTTTGCCGCCGTCGAGGAACTTGTCCGTCAGTTGTAATGCCTGGGCCATCAAACCCCCACCGTTGCCACGCAAATCGAGGACGAGCCTTTTCATTCCCCGAACCTGGAGGTCCTGTAAGGCTTTCTCGACTTGGTCGGCTGTTTTCTGTGAGAACGTGTTGAGACGGATATAGCCGACCTCTTCATTGAGCATCGCAATGATTGAAATGGCAGCGATTTCAACGTTGCCACGTGTGATCGTGTATTGGAGGAGCTCTTCGACGCCAGGCCTTATAACGGTTACGTTGACGCGCGTTCCGGCGGGTCCACGCACATGCTCGTAGACTTCTTCGACCGTCCAACCAATCGAGCTCTGGCCTTCGACTTCGACGATTTCGTCTCCTGGGCGGAGCCCGAGTGCTTGCGACGGGCCTCCTTCAAGAGCATCGAGTACGGTTAAGACTCCATTGAACATTTCGAATGACACGCCGATACCGGCGTAGTCACCACGGTATTGCTCCTGCAAAGCCGCATATTCCTCAGCGCTGAAGTAATTCGAATGCGGATCGAGATTTTCCAACACGCCCCGAGTGGCATTGTCAAAGAGTTCATCGACGTCAACATCGTCCACGTAGTGGCGGTCAATGATCTCCATGATGTCCTCCAGAACCTGGAGGCGGGAGTAAATTTGACCAGCAGCAGTCGCAATGTGCGGCCCGTACGCTACTGCGGAAATGGTAAGCAGCACGAGGACTGCGGCAAAACTAATACGTGACAGTTTGCGCATGTTGTGTAGTGCCTCGACGGAGCGATTTTCAGCTAACTGTGTGAAGCGGAGCTTTTGATATTAGATTACACGTTTCCCTGGCAGGGCGTGAAGGCCAATACTCCGTGGCTGGTCGCGACCTCATCTGCCGAAAGCCCAGACGGCCAAACTGGCCAGGTATAGAGTCGCTTTGGTGTGAGCCTATCTGGTTGTCGTCCACGATTAGCAGCAAATCCTCCAAGAACCCCGAAAATCAAGAAATTGACGGGCTAAGTAGATGCGCAATAAACTCGCTCGGAGAGGGTCTTATGAGCAAAGAAAACATGCAGATCAGGGGCGGGTGGCTCGACAACTTCGTCGAATACGTAAAGCAGGCTATCGACATTATTCAGCTCAACGAAGATGCGATTGATCGTGCGCGTGATGACGAAGAGGCCTTCATGATGGGACTAGTGATTATCGCCCTGGGTGGCATCGCTGCAGGGATCGGATCAATGTCCGCTCGTGTCTTTGTTTTTTCTCCGGTCCTATTAATTGTCGTTGCTCTCGTCTTCGCAGTGATCCTGCACTTGTTGGCCACAATGTTTTTCAAGGGCGAGGGTGAGTTCATTGGCTTTTTCCGGCCATATTCGTTGGCCTTCGTGCTTTTGTGGGTTCAAGCGATCTGGATACTCAATAACGCGCTCATCTTGATCGCGGGCTTCTGGTTGCTGGTAGTGACCAGTAGCATTCTTGAGCGCAACTATTCCCTTGATCGACCTCAGGCCATAGCAACGGTGGCAATACCGGTAGTGGCGCTGTTTGTAATGTCGACGGTGTTGGTCGGGACCACCGTGCTGGCCTTGGCAGTTCTTCGCGGCTTGCTTTGAGCGGGTTATTAGCGCGTGCGGACGTGGAAGAGCCGGCTTCCGATCTCACGAATTTCGTCGCGGCTCATGCCCTCTCCAAAGTAGCGGTTATCGATGCGAAGCTCGAAATGGAGATGGGCACCAGAACGGCCACCGTTGACAGCTGATTCTGTCCCCGAATTGCCGACAAAACCGATCATGTCGCCAGCGCGAACACGCTTCCCTTCCACGATTTCTGACGCGATGCCTGATAGGTGCACATAGCGGGACACGATCTCGTGGCCATGGTCAATCCAAACTTGCTTGCCACGAAGTTTGTCAAGGATGAGGGGTGGCGTGGTGCCAGCTGCCCGCGAGGTAGCGATCGCCTTAGCGTACTCTTCGGGGGTCATTTCGGTGAAGTCTAAGGTGGCACGGATTACGGTACCGTCTTTGGTGGCAACTACCGGCGCACTGAAGGCAGTCGGTACGCCGATGTGGCCGTTATTCATGTCGAAGCCTTGATGTATACCATTCCGGTAGGCACGCGCCGCTCCTGGGAGCAGCGTGTCTAGGTCGGGGAGCGTGGACCCAACGATCGGCATCCGAAGATCGGCTAGCCGGAAATCGTCGTAGTTGTTTTCGATTTCAGCAACTAGGGTTCGGATGTCTGCCCCCACCAGTGCAATATCCGTCGCTGGCAGCGCTGAGCGTACAGCCACGACTTCTTCACGCTGCAGGATCTGCTCGATCGATGTGGCTACGTTCCCAGCGTCGATCACCGAATCGGCGCCCCAGTCCCAAGCGGTGATGGCCCCTGTTGGTTGCAGGCCGCCCTCGGTTGTTTCGACGGCGTCGAAACCGATCAGCTCCGGCTGGCCATCGTTATTCCGGTCCCATTCCCATAGTGTCACCTTGCCTCCGAGGTCCCAGCGGATGAGATCAATCGAGCCATCAGCGTTGACGTCATACCTGACCGAGGCAATCTCGAAGGCTGGAGCCCATAATTGCGGTCGAAAAACAGACACGGCGGCAATCGCGGCGCCGATAAACAGCACCACCATAATGGTGTAGAAGCGTTTCATTTGCAGCGCACCTGAGAGGTTAGTTGAACGAAACCTATTTGCCGAGACTAGCATAGAGGAGGTGTGGTTCTGGCCGGAGGCAGATAGACCTGGAAGCTGCAACCAAACTGTTTAAAGTCCGGAGCCGATGGCCATATTGCGGAGTTCCTGCTCGGCAATACTTAAAAGAAAATCAAGGTTGGCCTGGGACAAGTTCACTTCGATATTGATTTTGTGATCGTCCTGCTCGGCGTGAACGCCGCCGTCCAATATTTCGAAAAATTCAGGTTGGCTCCCTTGCAACATCATCTTCCCCATGGCGACCAGGCCATTGAACGATTCCGTTAGCATTCGGGTATCTTCCGAACTTGGCGTGATACCCGTGAAGCGAGCCGACAGTTCGTCGCCCATCTGCACCGACATAGAGATGGCTTCGAGGTTTCCGATTACGCTGGGTAACATCAAGGGGGCATCGTCACTACCTAGTAGGGTTGGGATAAGCGAATTGGTGGCAACCAGCCAGACCTGGCCCTGCCCTGCAACTTCAGAAATCAGATCGTTCATAATATGGCCTGATTCCAGGGGTTCGAGTCGACTGCCCTCGGTCTCGATCACTGTATAGAGACTTTCCTGGCTGCCGATAGCAAGTGTGGTGTCGTCAAGAAACGCTAGGGCGATTATTGGAGGCGTTGCTGCTACCTCCAAGAATGGCGCCAATCCAGTGCGTACTTCGTCGACCCACCACATCGTAGTGCCGTCTACGTCTTCGCTGCTCCAATTGGCCATGGAATCGGTAAGTGTCAACTCGAAACGATTGTGGTCAAAGTCTGCAGAGACCAGAACTAGCATTTCGTCTTGTGTATGATCAGCGTCCCCACCAACGCCTTGCACGTCGTGCATGATCGCTAAACTTATATTTTCTAGGCTTTCAAGTGGGTTTGTTCCGAGTACCTCCCACATTTGCTCGTCAAGAAATATCCTACTATCCAAGACAGAAAAAAGAACTGCCACAAAAATCTACAATTTATTGAATAAGCAAAAAAAAAATATTGTTAAAAAAAAAATATCGTTAAATCTCTTAAAAAAAAAGATTCATAAATTCGGTGTTAAAAAGATTGATTATCTCAAATTATTAGATATTAATAAACTTGTACAGCCATATAAAAAAAATAGAAAATATAAAATATTTGTAGCTTATTATCTTGGATCCACAAGGTTAATAGATAATATTTAATTATAAAAAAAATAAGCCCCTATACCTAGAAAGGATAGAAAACCTATTACGTCAGTAATTGTAGTTACAAAAACGCTTGAAGCTATTGCAGGATCAATATTAAATTTTTTAAGTGAAACAGGAACTAAAATTCCGAAAAGTCCTGCTACGATCATGTTTAAAACCATGGAGATTGCAATCAGTATTG
>CAYVUW010000020.1:0-19210 GCA_964455175.1 uncultured Acidobacteriota bacterium
CGGCAATGACTTTGAGCGGGTCACAGATATCGCCCGTAGCATGGTTACCGAGTGGGGGATGAGCGAGGAACTCGGCCCGTTAACGTTTGGTGGCAAGGGTGAAGCAGTCTTCCTAGGCCGTGATTTTAACCAGAACAAGGAATATTCTGACGACACTGCCCTCCTGATTGACAACGCTATTAGGCAGATCGTTGACAAAGCCTATGTCGAGGGGACAGCACTTCTTAGCGAGCACATCGATGTCGTCCATGCAGTTGCCGAAGCGCTCCTGATCCGTGAGTCGTTGGAGGGTGAAGAAGTCGCGCTGCTAGCGGAGGGAAAGGTTCTCCCTGAGGTGAAACTCCCCGCCGATGATCCCCCACCTGATACTGGTGAAACTGTAGAATCCGAAGAGCCATCCCACGCTGCGGCCGGGATTCCGAGCCTTGACGAGGGTCAGCAGGCGGAAGGTTAACTGGCGAATGTCGAAGGCCGGCGCAGAAGCAGCGCAGCCGCCTTCACCGCCTCCTTCAGATTTAGTACATCGCCTGTATCCGCACAACGCCCACGTTCTAGGTGGGTATGACCCATTGCCGTTGTCTTTTCCGGACGATAGTCCCGGCGTGCACGAACTTGCTGCAAGCCATGGAACTTATGCGGTTAGATTGCAGGCGGTTTCTCCAAGGCTGGTGACGCCTTTTCTACAGGCGCTCGGTAGGGTCGGGGGTGCTGCCCATTCTCATCCAATACCCGATAGTGATGCCGTGGACCTTGTCGTTTTTGCCGCTCTTCCACAGGTGGAGGCACTAAGGTCACAACTTTTGGCCGCGGACACTGATCTGTCACGTCTTGCCGAAGAGGTTGTTGCCATCCTTGCTGCTTACCACCGCAACGGCTTCAAAATTCGATGTGGTGACAACATCATCGAATGCGCCCTTCAGCCCCGCATCATGGGCATCATCAATTGCACTGAGGATTCATTCTACGGCAGTAGCCGGTTGCTTGGGGATGATGCGGTTGACCGTGCCTGTTCTATGGTTAAGGCAGGTGCTGCAATCATAGATGTCGGCGGAGAATCGACTAGGCCGGGGAGCGACCCAGTGCCCGCAGACCTTGAGATCAGCCGTGTTGTCCCGGTCATTGAGCGTCTCAGTTCGATCATTGATGTACCGATCTCGATTGATACTTCTAAAGCTGAAGTTGCTGCCGCCGCGATCAAGGCCGGTGCAACTATGGTCAACGATATTTATGGACTCGGGGCCGACCCAGATCTTGCCGGTGTGGTCGCCGAAGCAGGGGTCCCGGTCGTGTTGATGCACATGCGTGGGAAGCCGGACACAATGTACAAAGCGGCTCGCTTTGACGACCTCATAGCGGATATTGTGAAGGAGTTACGAGAGGCGTTGTGGCGTGCTCAAAAAGCTGGCATTGATCCAGAGCTTACTCTGGTCGATCCGGGTATTGGGTTCGCTAAGCGACCGCAGCAGAATTACACGCTGATGCGGCATTTATCTGCGTTCCGCTCGTTGGGCCGCCCAATCGTTGTAGGTCCGTCGAGAAAATCGTTTTTGGGTGCAGTGTTGGACCTTCCTCCTGAGGAGCGTATGGAGGGGACAGCGGCAGCCGTATCGGCGGCGGTGCTGGCAGGAGCACATGTGATCAGGGTGCACGATGTTCAAGCGATGAAGCGTGCAGCTACTGTGGCGGCAGCGATACGTAGTGAAGGAGTCGGATGGATCTCCTAATCGACAGGCTCGGCCAATTTGGTTGGAATGACCTCATTGAGGTAACGATTATTACCTACCTCTTCTACCGTCTTCTCTTGCTTTTGCGCCGGACCCAGGCAATGCGGATGGTATGGGGGCTGGTTGTTCTTGGCCTGTTCGGCATGTTTGCCAACTTGGTGGGCTTCCAGACACTCGATTGGTTGCTGTCGAATGTCTATGCTTACATCGTTATCGCGATCATCGTGCTATTCCAAAATGAGATCCGTCGCCTGCTGACTCAACTCGGTCGCACGGCATATTTTCGAAGTATGCGGCGCGGAGCCGGCATCGATCCGATCGACGAGATCGTCACTGCTGCCGTCGGCATGGGAGCCAATCATCACGGTGCCATCATTGTCTTCGAGCGGGAGATGTCCCTAAGCCAGTACGCTGAGGGAGGCATAGCGTTGGACGCGACGGCATCATATGACCTGTGTGTATCGATTTTTAATCCTGGGGCGCCACTGCACGACGGCGCCGTCATTATGCGGCAGGGAAGGGTGGCGGCGGCGGCCTGTTTTCTTCCCCTGACACGGAATCCACAATTGTCTCGGGAACTCGGATCGCGCCATCGTGCGGCTATCGGTATCAGTGAAGAGACCGATTGCGTCGCCCTTGTTGTATCGGAGGAAACTGGCAAGATCTCAATCGTCTTCGATGGAGAGCTATCCCGTGGCTTGGACCCTGTTGCGCTTGCTGAGCGGCTGCGCGAACTTCTCAGTCTCGATGATCTCGCCGTCGAGAAAGAAGAGATCAAAATAGCGGAGAAAATTCCCCAGGCCCATCCGGTGGAGGGAATGGGCAAATGAGTGCCTTTCGAAGAATCTTTAAAGCGATTGACCCGCGTCCAGACAAGCATCTGAAGGACAAGACAATCGCCGTAGGCCTGGCTCTCATGGTCTGGGTTGCAGTTAACGTCGAGGAAGCGGTTCCGGAGATCTTCGAACCGGTCCCCGTGGTGCTCGAGAACTTGCCACCCGATCTAGCAATCGCTGGTGATTACACTCAGACGATCAGTGTCCGTGCGCGTGGCTCGCAGCGTGATCTCAGTAACTTAACGCAGGGCCGGCTCAGCCCAAGGATCGATTTGACGGCTGCGTCAGGGGGCCAGAATGTTTTCCAGATTATCCCCGAGGACTTGAATGTCCCTTCAGGTGTTCAGATCGAACGTATTGACCCGGCAGAGATCACCATTGTTTTGGAGGATTCGCTTGAGAAATACGTTGTGATCAGCCCTGTGACATCGGGCGAGCCAGCGGCTGGCTACGAAATCGTTGGCAGGTCAACGGAACCAGAGATGACCCGGGTAAGCGGCCCTCGATCGGCGGTGGAAGCTATTGAACGCATCGAGACATCTACTGTCGACGTGCGTGATCGAAGTGAATCATTCACTCAGGTGGTCACTCTGTTGTCTGGGAACACGCTTCTCGAACTTCGCGAAGGGCGTGAGGTTAATTTGCAGGTTGATATCCTTGAACAGCCGGTGACCTTAGAGTTCGAAGAGGTTCCTGTCGAGATCATTAATGCCCAATACCAGGTGGCCGTGAACCCGGACCATTTGACGGTTTTTTTGCGGGGCCCGCCATCGCTTCTTGAGCAGATTGACCTTGAGATACTGAGGTTAGTGATAGACGCGGCCGAACTTGCGCCGCAAGTTGAGGACTATCTCATCGCGCCCTCGATCGACTTCGCACAAGAAGGACTTGGCGAATTAATCGAACTGGTGACCACCATCCCGCAACGCCAGATCAACGTTCACGTTTTTGACCAACGGTCTCGCTGATAATGCTTTGGGAAAAATGATGTCCAGACCAGACCACAGGGCGAAACTTTTCGGCACCGATGGGATTCGTGGCATTGCCAATATGGAGCCAATGACCGTTGAAACTTGTGTCCGCCTTGGTCGCTCGGCGGCTCACGTGTTCAAGGATGGTACTCACCGCCATCGGATCGTGATCGGGAAGGACACTCGATTATCAGGTTATATGCTTGAGAATGCGTTGGTCGCGGGCATCTGCTCAATGGGTGTCGATGTCCTTCTAGTGGGTCCGCTGCCGACTCCTGGAATCGCATATGTCACCCGCAGTCTGCGAGCCGACGCTGGCATCGTCATCTCGGCATCACACAATTCCTACCAAGACAATGGCATCAAGTTCTTCTCGCGGGACGGATTTAAGCTGGGTGATGCTACCGAACGCGAAATCGAACAACTTACTTTCACAGGTCGCATCGACGACATACGACCAACCGCTTCTGAGGTCGGAAAGGCAACACGTATAGACGATGCCGGCGGTCGATACATCGAACACCTTAAACGGTCTTTCCCAAACGGGATGACGCTTGAGGGTATGAAAATCGTTGTGGATTGCGCCCACGGTGCAGCGTACAAAGTTGGTCCTTGGGTCTTCAAAGAGCTTGGGGCACAGACGATCGATATTGGTGTCGAACCTAATGGCCGAAACATCAACGTTGGAGCTGGCTCACTCCACCCCGAGGTGACAGCGGAGATGGTTAAGGACCGGGGGGCCGATTTGGGGATATGTCTTGATGGTGATGGTGATCGCTGCCTGTTAGTCGATGAGGATGGAGAGTTGGTCGATGGTGATCACGTGCTGGCTATTTGTGGTCGGTCGTGGAAAGAAAAAGACCGTCTCTCCAACGGTACTGTGGTGGCAACCGTTATGAGCAACTTTGGTCTTGAGCGCTCGCTTGCCGAGGTTGGCGTATCTGTTGCGCGGACAAAGGTAGGTGACCGGCATGTTGTTGAGAAGATGCGCTCTGGTGGGCACAACATCGGTGGGGAGCAGTCGGGCCACACGGTCTTCCTTGACTATGCGACTACCGGGGATGGTCTCTTGACCGCACTTCAGGTTTTACGTGCGGTGGTTGAAAGTGGCAAACGACTTTCTGAGTTGGCCTCTTGTCTTACGCTAATGCCGCAGGTGCTTGAGAACGTCAAGACTCGTGACCGGACACCTCTTGACCAGATGCCCACCGTTCAAGAAGCAATAAGCCTCGCTGAGGCAGAACTCGGTGATGCTGGCAGAGTTTTGGTGCGTTACTCGGGTACGCAACCGCTCGCCCGTGTCATGGTCGAAGGCGAAAACGAAGACCACATCCGCGCTCTTGCGGGATCGGTGGTGTCGGCGCTACAGGATGCCATCGGCGAGGTGTAATCTTCCTGCAGCGACGGCTTGATAGAGTGAGCCACAGGGTCGGCCGGTAAGGATCAAAGAATGTCTGAGACAATTTTTCTGGGAGTCAACATCGATCACATTGCGACGCTCCGTCAGGCGCGCCTTGCGCTGGAGCCCGACCCGGTTCAGGCAGCTGTGCTCGCAGAGCTTGGTGGTGCCGATGGTATTACCGTACACATCCGTTCTGACCGGCGGCACATTAACGAGCGAGACGTAAAACTTCTTTCTGGTACCGTCAAGACTCATCTTAACGTCGAGATGGCTGCAACTAAGGAAATGCTCGACATCGCCCGGGACTGCGGACCTGATAATGTCACTCTGGTACCAGAGAGGCCCGAGGAGATTACTACCGAAGGCGGCCTCGATGTCACGGGCGCCCCAGAACAACTTGCGGAAGCGGTTGTTGCTTTGCGCGAGATGAATATAACGGTGTCTGTATTTCTCGATCCAGATCCAGCCCAGATCGACGCCGCTGCTGAGATCGGTGTTAACCAGATCGAAATCAATACCGCATCCTATGCCGAAGTTTCTGAGACTCGAAAACTTGGACCCACTGAAGTCGAACGTGTCAAAGTGGCAGAAGTTGCCCAACGTGCCCACGTGGCCGGCTTGCGTGTCGCTGCGGGTCACGGCCTGACCTATCGAAACGTTCGAGGTATGGTCGCCATCCCCGAGATTATTGAGCTGAATATTGGCCACAATATCGTGGCGCGGGCGACATCAATCGGTTTGGAGACGGCGGTTCGCGAGATGAAGGCACTGCTTGTTCGGTGAACCTGAGTTGTGTGACAGGGAGTCGGTGTGCGGGGTAGAATTGCACTGTTATCCTGGGCGGTTAGCTCAGCTGGGAGAGCGCCTGCCTTACAAGCAGGAGGTCACTGGTTCGAGCCCAGTACCGCCCATCTCTTCTCGACTTCCTGTCTGCGCGAGTTTTGAGAACTTGGGTGGGGCGGTGGTGTAGCCTGGTTACCACGCCGGCCTGTCAAGCCGGAGATCGCGGGTTCAAATCCCGTCCGCCCCGCCACCATTTCCCCGCTAAACTCCAATCAGCACACGCCCGCCAGCTGTAGGTTAGGTTCCGCATCAACCATGGCCCAAGAAGGGTAAAGAGCGGAACCCTTGTTCCCAAGAGAGGAGGTAGAGATGAAGTTAGCTGTCTGCGGATTGCTGCTCGGTGCATTGGTTGTAAATGGTCAGAGCTATCGAAGCGTGGCGCTTGAGGAGACCGCTGAGACTAGCGCCAACGCTAGCCTCGGGGATCTCGATGGTGACGGCGACCTCGATATTGTTCTCGCCAAGGGACGCCATTGGCCCCTGGTGGACTTCATCCTCCTCAACGACGGTGCCGGTGGGTTCGAGCAGCGCCACGAGGTCGGTGGCTCGGCGGATCGCACCTATACTGCGGCTCTCGCAGACCTTGACGGCGATGCCGACCTCGATTTGGTAGTCGGCAATGATCGCCCTGACGACAAGCGTGTCTACTTCAATGATGGCGAAGGCCATTTCAGACTCGTCGGGACCTTCGGTGATTCGGAGTGGCCGACGCGCAACGTTACGGTTGCTGACTTAAATGGCGACGAGCGCCCCGAAATTATCGTTGCCAACCGCGGTGGGCCCGACAATCTCAGTGCCAACTACGTTTGCTTCAACGACAGCACCGGTGTTTTTCCCGTCTGCGATGTTTTGTCGGGTGAATCCGCCACCACGATCGCGGCCGGTGATCTAACCGGCGACGGATTCGTCGATCTGTTCGTGCCCCATCGTGATGGTGGTCAAAGTTACTTGTTCGTCAACGACGGCAAAGGTGGTTTTGACGAGCAGCACTCTGTCGGCCCAAGCCGCACGGCGACCCGCGCCGTGGCCCTCGGCGATCTCGACAGCGATGGCCTCCTCGACATCATCGTGGGTGATGGTGTGGAGGGCGGGGTACGGCTTTACATCAATCGTGGCGATGCCTCATTCGAGGAGTCTAGGATTATCGGTGCTCGCGGAGACAGAGTCTTTGCTCTGGCTGTGGCAGACGTGGATGGAGACGGTGACGGGGACGTTGTGGTTGGCAATTCTAAGGCTCCCGGCGCCATTTTGAGCAACGACGGATCGGGTCATCGTTTCACACTCACCCGCTTCAGTGACGCCGAAGGCGCTGTGTACGGGTTGGCGATTGGCGACGTCAATGGCGATGGGGCTGCTGACATCGTCGCTGGTCGATCGGGCGCGCCAAATACTCTTTATCTTGGCTGTTGTTGAACACCCGCACCATGATGGGCGTGATGAACGGGGTCAGCCGTTCAACGTGGCGAGTCGTCCCGTAATTCCCAGGCGTCGGCACCGTAGAACGTGATCTCGTCGACCTCAAACCAGAATTCGCCGATGTTCGAGGCGCCGCGGCGCGAGAAATACAATCCGATGCAACCATTACCACTCCAGCCGCCTGCGCCCCACCTCCAATCGACCACCTGTGGCGAACCGGAGGTAGGGGTCAACTCGTCGGCGCTAAGCTCGACCAGTTGCCACTCCTCGGATGTGCCCAACTCCTTGCCGACCTCACCATCACCACAGCGGAGTGTCAGTTCGAAGGGGCTGCTGCCACGGGTGTAGAAGCGGATGCCGCCGAGATTCTCAAGGTTGATAGGCACCGCTCCGCGGTCGAACGGCTGGTACATCTGGGCGAGCGGCCCTCGAGCCGCCCCGAGCGTTAGCTTGCCTTCCAGCCTGGCCGCCTGCGCGGTTGCTGCAGCGCCGTTGTCGACAAGCTGTAAAGCCGCCCCAGACACGCCGTTTGTGAACGTTTGCCAGCGAACACCCGTGTGGGCGAGCAGATCTCCATCTTCGAAGTCGTCGAAAGGCAAGACTTGATCAGCGGCCAGTTCGGTGGGAAACGGAGCCGACGAAAATCCCTCTGCCAGCGAAACCTCGGGTGCGATGCTGTTAGTTACGGCAAGAAGGTGGCCCGTCGTACGGATGAAGATCTGCCCTTCCGAGATCGCCGGCGTCGCTAGGCAAACCTCGCCCATGCGGTTGGTTGCCAGCAACTCATACTCGGCCCCGGCCTTGATAACAAAAATGTCGCCGTCTTCGCTGGTTAGGTAGATGCGACCGTCCGCGGCGATGGGCGAGGCACTGTAGGCACCACCTGTGTCCCCGATGCGCCGCTTATAGACTCGCTCGCCCGTAATCGCATGAAAGACTGTCAAGACGCCGTTGGCCGAGACTACGTACAGGTAGCCTCGGTAGACGAGGGGTGTGGCGATATAGGGCCCATCCCGTGGAGAACTCCAGGCAACGTGCGCGTTCGAATTTTCGTCATCGGCGAGCGAGATGTCACCGCTTGCTCCTGCCCTGATGGCAAAGATTGGCCGCGTGCGGTAGCCGCTGGTCACGTAGATCAGTCCTTGGTCGCTGACCGGCGTCGGCGTTGTGTTCAACGAACTGCCCGACATCCTCCACAACTCTTCGCCACTCGTTGGATCGTACCCATGCATCGTGCCGGCACCGTTTGTTACTAGTTCCGTCCGCTGGGCGCCCACGTGGATTGTCGGTGTTGAAAACGATGAGATGAGGTCACGCGGTGTCCGCCAGACTTCTTCGCCGGTGCTGACATCGAAGGCGCCGATGAACGAGCCTACCTGCTGATCTACCTGCACGATCACCAGGTCCTGCCAGATAATTGGTGAGCTGGCCGCACCCCACTGGTAGGCATTGTCGTAGGAGGCACCAGCATCTATGGGGCCGAGATCAAGATCCCATAACAAGTTGCCGTCAAAGTCGTAGCAAAACAACGCGCCGGTAGCCACCAAGACAACAACGTGCTTTCCGTCGGTCGTCGGGGTTGCAGACGCGTAGCTGTTCTTCGGGTGGCGCTGCACGCTTGGGTTGCCACTGATTAGCTGACGCGCCCAGACTACTTCGCCGTCGCGTCTATCGATTGAATAGACATACCATGCGTTGCGCGCCCGATCGGATCTGCGGTCCATGCGACCATCGGTGCCGTAGCGAAAGATCGAGTTGGGATCATCGCTTACCGCTGTTGTTAAATAGATTCGTTCATCCCAGACAACCGGGCTCGAATGCCCTAGCCCCGGAAGGGGGGTACTCCACAGGACGTTGCGCCCTGTTTCTGGATCCCAGGCCGTTGGCGGATTCTGACCGTCAGCAATTCCTGAGGCCAGGGGGCCGCGAAAAGACGGCCATTGGAATCGCTCTGTCGTTTCTTGGGGCAGGGCTATCGGGGCCGTGACCGCCAGCAGACAGGCATAGCACAAAAGAATGATCAGCGAACGGTGCATTGATTTAGTCGCGACGGTCATGGAATTTTGAGTCATCTGGAGGATAGCGCAAATACGTGAATTGCGTCTCTTTATTTATGTCGACTACGCTAGCGACTGTAGGCTTAAGTCGATCGTGGGCAGCATCACTCCTTTGTAACTGCGCTAGCCTTCCGATTACAATTTGGCACTCTGTTCGTTTGGTTTCCAGTAGTTCTTCTAAATCCCGAGTGAAACCTATGAAACGTCTTCTCGTTGCACTGATCGCCCTTGCATTATTTTTGTCTATGCCCGCTAATGCTCAGCGTCTGGCCGCCCGTTCGCAGAGAAATATTACTGGCCAAGAAGAAACCTACGATTATTGGAAATTCAACCGGGAGATGATCCGCCGGGGCCAACAGGCGATCCTGATGTGCAATGGGCTATTCACCAGCAACCGAAACCTCGAACAGGTGTTCGAGAAAGAGCTTTCCTATTTGTCTGAACCGATTGGTACCCCGACCGGCGGTGACTATTCGGTTGACTGGGGTCGCAAGGCAGTTGCAATTGGATCGGAGAATTACGTGCCGACGATGCGCGCGGTATTTCGCAAGGGGATCGGCTGTGTAATCTTGGCGCCCGATCAGACGTTTGAAGACATCGACAGTCTTCCGGCCCTTGAGAATCCACCGCCACCGGGAGATCCGGCGACAATACCCTGGCCCGACGGTGATCTTGTCGAAGGCGCCCCACTTCCGTCGGAGGTTGATTCGGTGGCGTTGCAGGCCGCGTCTGACTGGGCGTTTGATCGGGAATCTGAGTTCCAGGTGACGCTCAGTCTCATCGTCGCGCACAGCGGCAAGATCGTCCACGAACGCTACGCCCCGGGCTTTGACTTGACGACCCGAACGCGCACCTGGTCAACGGCGAAGAGCATCGCCGTCACGTTGATCGGCATCCTCGCCGACGAGGGTCGCATGGCGCTTGACGAGTCGCTGTCGTTCGACTGGTTGCCACCGGCGCGATCGGGCGGTGATCTGCGTTCGGAAATCACGCTGCGTCACGTTCTCAACATGTCGAGTGGGCTCGATACCGTCGACAACGCTGACCTTGAGTACGCCACCGGCTCTGGCTTGGCCTATTGGGCCGGCGCTAGCTCGGTTGATGGTGCCCGCAGCCGTGCTTTAATCCGCGAGCCCGGCACTAGCTGGGACTACGAGAACTACGACACACTGCTAGCCGTCTACGCCATGAAGTTGGCGATCGGCGACGAGCAGGAGTACCTGCAGTTCCCACGTGCTGCCCTGCTCGA
The DNA here is from genome assembly GCA_964455175.1 of uncultured Acidobacteriota bacterium. Classification (GTDB taxonomy): domain Bacteria; phylum Acidobacteriota; class UBA890; order UBA890; family UBA890; genus UBA890. The sequence goes on from CAYVUW010000020.1 coordinate 10,499, forward strand.
CAAGATTGGAATGCGCAACACGCTGCTGAGCACGGATCGCTTTGGCGATTTTATCCTTAGCAGTCAGGTGTACACGAATGCCCGGGACCTTGCCCGCTTTGGTCTGTTGTACCTGAACGACGGCGTGTGGGACGGTGAGCGTTTGTTGTCCGAAGAGTGGATCGAGTTTGTCCGCACTCCCGCGCCAGCGACCGCGAACAGTGGGAACCAGTACGGTGGTCAGTGGTGGCTGGTAGCCGACAACGTTGACAACGTGCCCAGGGATGCCTACTCGACCGCCGGTAACCGCGGGCAGTACGTTATCGTGGTGCCGAGCCACGACCTCGTCATTGTTCGACGTGGCCTGGACTGGGGGCGCCAAGGCTTCAACCGCTGGGAATTGGTCAGGGAGGTTCTCAAGGCCTTCCCGATGGCACCGGGAGTCCGAGAATAGCTCGGGCGCAAGACACCGAGGCGCAAATTTCTCACAGACACATTTTGGAGTAGGCTGCTCGTGGCAGAGAAACGGTAAGGGCCTTGGTGGAGACGGGGAAAATTCAGCTTGCAAAGCCAGCAGTCTTGGCCGCCGCGTGTGCTATCTCGGGGCTTCTGTTTGTTGACTTATGTGATGCAATATTTGGTTGCGGTTGCGTTTCTCTTTGGAATGGAGCTGCCGAGGCTTGCAACATTCACCACGCAGCCCCCCCACATTGTCCCTGGTGCGCGCATCCGGGCTGGGGCGGGGCGGTGGCGTTTTCCTCGGTGACGGTATCGCAGGGCGCAGCCGTTTTCTGGCCGGCGCCAATCAACCTTGGTACCCGGGCCGTATTGGCGCTTGCAGCGTTTCCAGTTGTAGGGGGCGGGGTTGGCCTCATTCAAGGGCTGTTTATTGGCTACTGGAACTGAGGCGTACGTAGGCCGCGAGAGTTGAGGAGAAGGCATGGCTTAGTTCTCGTTCGGCTCCTGGCTCGCGAGGTTCAGCAGCCAGTAGGAAATACCTGCCAACACCACCAAACCAGGCCAACCACCTAGTGGTGCGGTAGAGAACACCTCGAACATATCGCCTGAAAATACCGATGAAACCTGCCCAAGAACGATTGGCAATGCTAGCAAGATACCAATAAGCGCCTCACCTGTAATCAACCCTGAGGCAAAGAGCAATCCGGTTTGTGCTGGCTCGCGGCCCCCGAGTCGGCGGGAGGCGATCCAAGCAATGATGCCACCAATGAAAATTGAACTGGAGAGCTCGATCGGCAGATAGATGCCGACCGCTACTGCTAAAACCGGCGTTCGGAACTCGGCACCGCGTGCCTCGAGCGTTTTGTCGAGGATGATCAGCAGTACGGCGATCACCCCACCGATTTGCACCATCGTCCACGGTAGACCGCTGCCAAAAACTCCCGTCGCCACGCTAGCCATTAGCGTTGCTTGCGGTGCTGCCAGGCCATCAGCAGTGCCGATGCCGTAACGTTCCTGTAGCAGAAACAACACAGGGCTCATCACGAACGCAGCCGAGATAACTCCGACGAACTCAGCTACTTGTTGTCTCCACGGTGTGGCGCCGAGGATGTAGCCTGCCTTTAGGTCCTGCATCGTGTCGCCGGAGATAGCCGCCGCACAAGCGACCACTGCACCGACGAAGATCGCCGCAGCGGGACCGACGGCACTGTCTGTACCTAGTAGTGCCAATAGAAGGAGAGATGTAAACAGCAAGGTGGCGATTGTGACCCCGGAGATCGGATTGTTTGACGAGCCCACCAGACCAGCCATATACCCAGCGACCGCAGCGAAGAAAAACCCGGCGACCAGCATTATGGTGGCCATCGTGAGTGATACGGCAACCTGTTGGACGATGATCTGATAGACAGCGAAGATCGGGATTACCGACAGCCCTGTGCACACCAAAACCCACTTCATGTTCATATCAAGCTCGGTGCGTGGGAGCGATTCTGCGTCTGGGTTGGAAGAGCTATATGCTGCAAAGCCCGATGCAATGCCCCGCTTCACGGGACCTAGAAGGTTGATCAGTGCCCATAAACCGCCGACGACCATGGCACCCACGCCTAGATAGCGAATCTGTGTATTCCATACGTTGCCAGCTGCAGCAATAGCGTCCGTAGTACCGTCGGGTAGGCCGTTCATGCCAACGTAGATCGGAATGGCGATCAACCACGCGATGACACCACCGGTGAACACCAACGTGGCGATGTTCAGGCCGACTATGTAGCCAACCGAAATCAGAGCTGGCGACAGGTTGATTCCCATCACCCAGATCGTCCCGAATGCGCTGCCACCCACTTCTAGCGTACCGCTCCATAGCTTCATGCCGGCTTCGGCGAACTTAGTGCCGCCGCCCACGAGTCCAGCTGTTGCCAATGCCCGGATGCTGCGCCTTTGCATCTGTTCACTACCACCAATTGAGGCCAACTCTGGGTGTTGCTCCTGCATCTTTCGGCTTGCGTCACGAACAGCACCACCCGTTTTGAGGACCTCGGCCGTGGCGATGCCCTCTGGGAAAAGAAGCTTTGCTTCAACGACTAAGGCTCGGCGCAGGGGAATGGTGAACAGCACTCCGACAATGCCCCCTACCGCCGCGATTGCGGTTACCTGCCAGTAATCGAAAGTCTCCCAATAGCCGATAAGAACTAGTGCTGGGATGGTAAAGATCACACCCGCGGCGAGCGATTCGCCGGCCGACGCCGATGTTTGTACTAGGTTGTTTTCGAGAATGTTCGACTGCTTGAAGGCGCGGAGTACGGCCATCGACATGACTGCTGCGGGGATCGAGGCCGATACCGTCATTCCAGCAAAAAGACCAAGGTAAGCGTTGGCACCAGACAGTACGACGGAAAGCAATATGCCAAGGAAGATAGCCTTGACCGTCAGTTCCGGGAGAGAGGTGGATGCCGGGATGACTGGTTGGTCGTCAGGGGATCGGGATAAGAACCTTGCCTTTAACGGTGCGGTGGTTGTGTCCCGTGGGTCGTCGGATGTTGGTTGTGGCACGTACACGTCTCCTTAGTCAAAGAAAATCCCGAGATACTGCGCCGTCGGGACGCTAGCCAATGATAGCGAAAGGTGTCAAGTGCCAGAGCGTGTGGGGCACGATGATTGCAATGAAGTTGTGTGGTATCAGCGAGCTACGAAAGCTCTTCGAAAATGGCCTGCAGGGCGTCGCGGAGCTTGGCGTCGAGGCGAAAGACGCCTGGCATGCCTTGAACGGCACCGTAGGTTTGAGCCTTTGGGGCAAACGCGGGAAGACCCTCGAGCTCTTCTGCCGGAACTTCGTTCCCAATGCTCACATTGGCGACAGCCTCTTCGCCAGTGAAAGCCCGTAGGATCATAACCGGGTTATCGAGGCCGAATGAAGCTAGGTCCGCAGTGTCATCGCCCGCCGGTTCAGCCGCAATGCTTTCCATGCGCAGGTAATTAAGGCTCCAAAGCATGTCGTCGACTACTTTGGTTAGGTTGGTGCCAGCGATTGGGCCACTCAGATTCCAGTTGTTTTCTTCGTCCTTAGTAAGCGTATCGGTTCCGGTCCCACTGGATATCTCGATGCGGGAAACGTCTGATCTCGCGAATGAAACGAGTGTCTTGGAGCGAAGAGCGAATAGGTCGACAATGATATCGGAGAAATCGTCGCTTGCTACGACGTAGACGGTTGGTTCGCTCTCTAGGGTGATGTACCGGCCGACCGTGGGTTTCGGTTCCTCGATCTCATCACCTTCAGCCGTTGAATCCGATTCAGTTGGCTCGATTTGAGTCTCGTTACCGATCAGCATAGTAATAGTTTCTGCGGGCTGCTCGGTGCTCATGTCCTGGCTAGGGAGCGGCTCAAGGTTGAACACCACCCGGGCATAAGGTGAAGAGAAACCGAAACGCGTTGCACTGGCCGCGCCGGAGGCAAAATCCGCCGCCTTCATGGCAAGCGTCGCAGTTAATAACGAAGATACGGTGGAAGTGTCACCTTCGAGAAAGCGAGGGCTAACGATCTTCCAATCGATACCATCTTTTGTGAGACGAACGGCCTTCTCATCGATTTCGACCTCCATGCCGTTGACTCGATCTCGGGCAAATTCGGCTACGGTCCGGTTGCGCAACGCGGTGATCGAATCGGGAGCCTCGTCGAAAAGTGCAGGGGGGACGACGAATACAGACTCACTACCAATTCGGCGAGCGTAGTAACCAGCCGGCTCTTCAGATTCGTTGCCGATCTCCAAACTTATAGTGCTGTCGTCGTTGGTCCAGATGCGGACCGTGAGTCGGGGAGTGTCGAGCCCGTAGATGGAAAGATCCTCATTCTTGATAGATTCCGATGGGTAGGCAAGAGCTTCGTCGTTACGCAACTGGCTCAGGTAAGCGCCGATCGCGTCGGCGTCGGCACGGGCTTCAATGGGTTCATCTAGCTTCCAGCGGGCGATGCCGTCACTGAGGGCTGGCTGTCGTTGCATTGAAGCGTCGAGATTGGCTGTGGTCAGCTCCAGTCTTGCAACCTCTTGTTCATTGAAGGTCATGATGCTGCGGTTGCGTAGATCGAACAGACTTTTGTTGACGGTGTCCTTCAAGTCGCCAGCCGTTGTGTAGACGGCTTCACCTTCTCCGTGGCGGACAAACAGATTGGAACCCACCGGTGTGCCATCTCCCAGCGCAAGCGAATGCGAACTGTCATCATCGAGTTCGATGGTTACCTCGACCTCGGGGTCAGCGAGGCCAAAACGGCCTAAGTCGTCAGGAGTTTCGTCAATCAGACGGTCGTAGTCAGTAGTTTGAAGGCGGTTGACTATGTTATCGACAGCGCTTTCGTTGGCCTCTAAGTTGAATGGCTCGGTGATGTGCCAGGTGGAATCGATGCGTTGGAGTGAAATGCTTGTGTCAGCTGTCTTGATGTTCAGTCCTGTGACGCTTTCAGACTCGAAGCTCAACAGGCGATTGGCGATGCGTTCGACCTCTGCGCGTTCCTCCGCGCCGCGAATTTCGAGGAAGTACACTGCCACCGCAAGCAATACGGCGGCGAAGGCCATTATCAATGTGTTCTTGGTTCGCATGCCTGCTAACGTCGTCGCCGCCACCAGATCATCAAGCCGGAGAGCAGAACTAGCTCCGGCAGGAGCAATACGGTGGCATAGAAGACACCCCAGCCCTGTGTGTCGGTAAGCGTTATACGCGATGAGCGGCGCGCGCGCGGCCGGATGGTGATGGTGCTCTCATTGCCGCCAGTCAACCAGCCAACCATATTCAGCGCTAAGTCTTCGTTATACATCACCGTTAAACGGCTGTTGTTAAGCCAGTCAGCGTCGCCGACGACGACAATTCGCCCCTCAAGATCAGTGGGAGGAGTAGCGCCAGATCCATCTCCGGTTATTCCCTGCGACTCGGACTCATTAATGTTGCTAGCAATATCGGTGCCTTCACTTACGTCTTGTGTTTCGGCGACTCCGGGACCGTCATTTGTGCTGGGTGTAGTTTCGATAGCCGGCGTTGTCCAATTCAAGATGCTCGGCCCCAAAGTTGCGGCCACCGCGATTGAAACTGGGCCCTCCACGTCACCTTCCGGATCCACCTCGCCGGTCTCGAACACTAGGTCAACGTTAGACTCCGCCCATGAGTTACTGCTGGTGCTAGCCAGCGTACTTGCAGTAATTCCATCAGGAAGTTCTCCAGCGGGCTCTATCGATCGGACGATGCGGAAAACGGTGTTTTGGTTAAACTCCTCGGTGATTGGATGGAAACCATAGTCCGAGACGACGGGTTCGACGCCAGCCGAAGGACCGGCGAGTAACTGCACCACAACGTCGATCACCACGTTATCGCCAACGATGATGCCGCGTTCAGCCAGCAAGGGGACGAGTTCATCACTTCGTTGCGGTTCAAGGAGAATCCAGGCACGACCCCCGCGGTCGAGGTAACGACCCAGTGATTCGATCTCGTTTTCGAGGAACGGTCGCTGCGGTGAGGCTACGATCAACAACGATGCGTCAGCTGGAACATCTGGAACCGTGGCAAGAAGAAGCGGGACCACTTCGGCCCCCTCGTTTTCCAGTGAAGCAGCTAGCTGCCCAAGTCCATCAGGGGTTTCCCGCGCTGTGATATCAGGCTCGCCGTGGCCGGTGACGAAATAGATGCGCTTCGTTTCGGCGCCAGTGATACGAACCAAGGCATTGGTGAGCACTTCTTCCGATAAATCATTGACCCGCGTAGAGTTATCACCGTACACAATGACCAGGGTGCCGTACTGGGTTACTTCGTATTGTTGTGCCATCTCTGGGCGCTGATCGGGGTCGACCATCTCGTACGAGAAGCGATCCGAGCCCGCCGTGTATGTATCGAGCAGATTTTCTGCTGCCTGACCCTCGTTCTCGCGGAAAAATGCCAAGATGTGAATGTCGTTGGCGAGCCCTTCGAGCAATGAGGCGGTCTGAGGCGCTATCGAAAAAATGCTTTGTTCCGAAGCATCGTAGCGATATTCGTTTCGTGCTCCCATGAAGTTCAGCAGCACGATTACCGCCAGCGTCAGGCCTGTGTAGACAAAGGTATTAGTAGCGTATTGAGTCCGTCTCCCCGTGACGGATTCTCGCAAGTTCTCGATGTGGGTAAACAAGTACAGGGCTAGCATTGACGTACCGCTGATCAAATGAGCCAGCACGTACATCGAATTCCAGATGCCCGAGGCCATCCCGGCCAGGATACCGAAAAGCAGGAAGATGAGGCCAAACATGCCGAACGATCGATACGAAGTCATTCGTGTCTACCTCCAGCGCAGAGATTCGAGAGATCTCTGGCTCAGAAAGAGCGCGAACGCAATTACGCTGAGAAAGTAAATTACGTCGCTGCTGACCACGAGGCCCGCTGTCATTGGCTGGAAATGCTCGATTAGCGATAGGTAGCCTAGTACTGCTCCAGCATTTTCACCCACTGTACTGGCTGGCCAGCCAATCGCAAAAAACAGAAGCAAAACGACAAATGCCGAAACCGCTGCAACGATCTGGTTGCTGGTTAGGGTTGAGGTGAACAGGCCAAGGGCTATGAACGATAAGCCGACGAGCAGTAGACCAAGATAACCGGTGACGATTGTTCCCACCTCTGGATCACCAAAGTAGAGCAATATGCCCGCATAAACGAGCGTGCAACCTAGCAACACAAGATAGAAAAGGCTGGCACCGAGGAACTTGCCCAGAGTGATTTCGAGGGTTCCAACTGGTGAGGTCAGCAACAGTTCATCAGTGCAGTTGGCCCGCTCTTCGGCAAAGAGTCGCATCGTGATCAGTGGCACCATGATGAGCAAAATGATCACCATGTTCTGCAGTAGTGGCGCCATCACCATGTCGTTAAGGTTCATTTGCTCCAGCATTTGCGGCTGCTGAAATTGAGCGTACATTGCCACCATTTGCGAGAATTGCGTTAGGTAGACCCAGAAGAACCAACCGCAAAGGAGAAGGAATCCAGCAAGAACGACATAGGCAACAGGAGATACGAAATAGCCTCTCAACTCCCTATAAGCAATGGCCCAAACGTTTGTCATTCTGCTCCCTCAGTCTCACTGCTGTGCGTCATATCAGAGACATCGGAGGTGTCCTCTCCAGTTTCGACTTCAGTCGAGTTGATTGGCACCGTTGGATCGACCGGATTCAACTCCACGGCGTCGTGCGCCGTGACCTTAAGGAAAAAGGCTTCTAAGTCTTCTGTGGCACTCCCTATCCCAAGGTCCTCTTCGGCGACTATTTGCCCCTGTGCGATGATCACTACCTTGTCGCACAATTGCGTGACCTCGGGGAGGATATGGGTTGACAAAATCACGGTACGATCTTCGGCCAGGCTGCGGACTAGGTTTCGGATCTCGATGATTTGCTTGGGATCAAGACCGATCGTGGGCTCGTCGAGGATCAGAACTTCGGGGTTGTGTACCAACGCCTGAGCTATGGCAACGCGCTGCTTATAGCCGCGCGATAGCGTGCTGATAGTCTGATTGCCTACATCGAGACTTTGGGTTGCAGCCAAGGTGCGTTCGATCGCCTCGGGACGTTCACGTTTGGCGACACCCTTAATGCGAGAAACGAAGTCCAAGTAGCTGCGTGGTGTCATCTCGGGGTAAACAGGTGGTGTCTCTGGCAGGTAGCCAATTCGCCGGCGTACTTCTCGAGACTCCTCGAAGACGTCGTACCCAGCCACCTGGGCTGTGCCGCTGCTAGCTGGCATATAGCCGGTCAGAATACGCATCGTCGTTGTTTTACCGGCACCGTTGGGGCCAAGAAACCCGAGTACCTGGCCTGGTTCGGCAGAGAACGTAACGTTCTGAATAGCAGCGAAGCCGCCGTAATATTTTGTCAGACAGTCGACTTCAACCATCGTCAGAAGCCCAACTGGAAGGGGATCGAACGACCGTTGGCTAGGACAGCCGCACGGTGGAGTCAATCAAGAACAAATATATCTAGGAACCGATATTGCTTTCTAGATTTTACCAAAGCTTTCTCAGACCAACAATCATCTATGCCTATCACTGTAAGGTCAGCATCAGCATATCGAGTTCATCCAGTTAACTTATCACCGATTCTCCCAGGAGACGCAAAGAGTTCAGAATTCCAATTTCGCGACATGCTAGCCTCCTCCCTTACCGATCAATGAATGGCAACGAGAAAGAAGTGGCTGTGACTGGTGGTATGAGCCGGTCATTGTTGCTGGGAGTCGAAGAAATGACGAATCCCACTACTGCTCCACGGCGACGCCGCTTGTTAGTCC
>CAYVUW010000020.1:19220-42492 GCA_964455175.1 uncultured Acidobacteriota bacterium
TGTCCCCGCGATTGCGCTGGCGCTGTTGATTGGGGCTGTGCTGGCTGGCTCTTCAGATGCGGCCCAAGTGGAGACGATCCGCACGTCTTATCTGGGACCCGAGGAGGGCGAAACTTTGACCTCTTGGACGGGGCGTTGGCTTGATGGACCGGTGCAGCACATTGCCACAGAGGAGGAAGCCGAAATCTATGAGGGCCTTGGGTCAACGACCCAACGGTTGCAGTTCATCCGCTTATTTTGGGAGAGGCGGGACCCGACCGGTCGTGACGACGAGAACGCGTTCATGGATGAGTTCGTGCGCCGTGTCGAGTACGCCAACGAGGAGTTCAGTGAGGGACAGCTGGCATCCAGCAGTGTGCCGGGTTGGCAAACTCCCTTTGGCCGTGTTGCCCTGGTTATTGGACCGCCAAAACGAACTCAGCGTGAACTCGGGCTCCCTCGATCGGTTTCTCAACGCCCTGTGGTTCTGTGGGGGTACGATGCCCGGCTCCCCGAGTGGCCTTTGAACGAGATGCTGATGTTTGTGTTCCAGCGCGGTCGGTGGCGTTTAGCGCCGCCATCGAATTTTGGCGAGCCTTCAAGCGTTTCCTCGAGTGTTCGCGACATGGAACGTTTCAACATGTTAAGGGAAATTCCCAACGATTTCCTACGCTTAACCCAAGCAATGAACGAGAAATCGTTGGTTCGTACTGTGAATTACAATAACGTGATTAACGCTATCGAAGCCAACGTGGCGTTTCCGGATGCTGATATCCCCTTTGCCTGGACAACGGAATTTGCATCTGGTAGCGGCGACGGGGTCGAAGTGACGTTGAATCTCTCCTGGCGTATGGAGTCGCTCGTATTCCATGCTTTCGAAGGTAACTTCGAGACCCGCATGGTAATCGAAGCGGTGCTGTTCAACGACGACAGTGAACCCGTTGCTGAAACCAGCGAGCGGGTGGACTTTGTGGTACCCATCGACGAGTTAGAATCGCGGGGCGATGAGATTGTGGAGCGAGCGCTGAGCTTGTTGGTGGAACCTGGTGTTTATCAACTGCGGGTCGTGCTTGATGATCATTTACTAGGTTACCGTTCCGTGTACAGCGAAGCGCTGACGGTTCCCGGGCACTAACGGGACCTTGTTGCTAGCTTGATTGTTCTGCGCGGCTGGCCCGATCCTGCTGCTGTGCGATCATTTTGAGATCATCCCAATGTTTCTCCAGAACGTCGAGTTCTTCTGCGAAGTCAACGTCGATGGCGGTGCCTCCGTGGGCAAGTGGCACGATACGAACGCCGTTTTGGGCCTCGAACAGTTTGGTGGCGTACTTCTCAACCCGAGCCATTTTGACTTGACGGCGAAGCCTGTGCATTCCGCGTTTTCCAATGAATCCCCGGCTGCCCGGGTGGCGGGATAGCTTCTCGAATTCCTTGGCGGCGTACAAGCGCGCCGCATCTAGCATCGCGCCAGGGGCACTACTTCCCAGCAAGTAGAGGGTTCGCCCTAGAAGGCTGATGAAGCGGCCGAAGCGCTCAAGTTTTCGTACAGAATAGACATGGTCGGCGGCTGGGATGCCGTGGAGGCGATCAGGGATCATTAGGTTAAGCCCTGTGGCACGGCCGGCGGCCTCGCGCATCAGCATGGACGTTCGGTGAAAGTACTTTGAATACTCAAGGTATGACCCGCGAAGAGCTAACCCGTGAAAAAGATCAGCTTCATGCAGCCGAGGCCCACAGAAGCTTAAGAAATCTTCCACCGCGTTCGGTGTTGTTAACGGATGATCACCGAAGACGACGAGTGCCGGCTCGGCTTTTTCCAATGGCACCTGCTCTTTTCCTTGGAGCAGGTTGTTACTTAGCGTCGCCCCCGGCCGTTGGAGTAATGGCTCAAACTGGTACTTCTTAGGTATCGTCGCTAAGCACTGTTCTGGGGCGAGCACCCAGATGCGTTGCAGGCCTGCTCCCAAGATCCAATCCAGCACATATTCGATAACTAGACGGCCGCGTAGACGCAAAAATGATTTGGCTTCCAACGGTGTTTCCCCGTCCGGAGATCTTGAGACTGTGCCTAAATCACCCGAAGGAACCTGATTAGCTCCAGCAAGGATAAGGACTTTGAGATCTTTGTTGAAGGGCGCTGGTAGAGCCATGATAAGCGGATTATAGAACGGCAAGGTCTCTTGCTCGCCCGTTTCTCTTGGGACTCCAGACTTGTTGAGTTTCGTGCGTCCTTGGGTGTTGCCGAGGATGGCGATACAGTGACCACGAATATGGGAAACGGTAATTATGTGCTCTGCTGACTAGGCCAAGACAAATGATAAATAATAAGAAGGCACTGACGCGACGTCATTTCATGGGTTTGGCATCGGCGACCGCCGCCGCAGCGTCGATGACCCCTCTCAATGTTGCTGAGGGTGCCTACCGTCGCGCTATACGACCGATTGTTACTGGGCCACGTTCCGCCCAATCAGACGATGACTGGCAGGATGTTCTCGCGGCTTTTGACCTTGGCGGGCGTGTGACGATGAACACCGCCAACCTGGCCCCTGCATCCGCGCCGGGCCGTGCCGTCTTTACTGAACTGGCCGCCTCGGTGGATGCTGATCCTTCATTCCAAAACCGTGGGCAATTCGGAGCTTTGCGGCAAGCCTCCCGAGAGCATGTTGCTGCCTACCTTGGTGCCAACCCAGATGAAATCGTCTTCACGCGGAACACAACGGAGAGCAACAATTTCGTCGTCCACGGACTTGACCTCGGCCCCGGAGACGAGGTTGTGTTGACCGAGCACAACCATCCGAGCAATCGTGCATCTTGGCAGGTTCGTGCCCAGCGCGAAGGTTTCTCAGTGGTTGAGGTCCCGGTACCTTCGCCTCCCAGTGAGCCACAGGAACTTATGGACGCTTTGGTCGCTGCGGCCACACCACGCACCCGGGTGATGTCCTATAGCCACGTTACCAACCTCGGAGGCTGTCGCTATCCAGCGCGTGAGATCAACACTTGGGCACGTGATCGTGGCATTCTGACCTTGGTGGACGGGGCCCAATCGTGCGGTTCGATTGATGTCGATTTGCACGGTATCAACTGCGATTTTTATACCGCCAGTGGACACAAGTGGCCCTGCGCGCCGCGGGAAGTGGGAGTTTTATATGTGCGCTCTGGATCGGAAGAGCGTCTTTGGCCTTCAGTAGTTGGCGTGGGCTTCGACGAATCCGGGGCAGGCGGTCGTATGGAGGCGCTTGGCCAGCGTGACGATGCGGCTCTGGCCGCTTTTGGTTCCGCAATGGCGTTTCTTGGCGAAATCGGCAGCATCAACGTCGCGGCTCGGGTGGCAGCGTTGACCGATTACTTCAAAGAAGAACTGTCTGGTTCATCCAAGGTAATTCTTTATACGCCTATGGACGCGGAGTTTTCTGGAGGCGTTCTCACATTCCACATTGATGGTGTTGACTCGCGTCGTGGCTTCCAGTGGTTGTATCAGGAACGAAAAATCGTGTGCGCTTCTAGCGGGGTCGAGCAGGGAGGAATTCGCTTTTCGCCTCACATCTATACATCCATGGATGGTTGCGAGCGAGCCCTTGAGGCCGTCAAGGAGCTTATCGATGGTCGCGTTGTCCTTTAGGAAGCTATTTTGTCTCAGAGGTAGCAGGTGAGAGGTGTCCCTGCAAAAGGTGCCCTATCGGTTGCGCTGAGCTAGAAGCTCCCGCGTTTGGCACGGTGCCGCTTTACTCTCACAGGCGTCGAAGCTGGAAAACAAGAAAGCGAGTTCCGCTTCAACAAGTGTCGGATCGATACCGCGCCGCGAATGGCCCGAGACAACGTCGAGTTGCTGGCGGTCAACAATCCGGTACTGTCGGCGTGTGTCCAGGCGGCCGGCCGCGTCCAGAAAAATAGCATGCAGGATGCCGCGAGAACGCAATACGCGAATACATTCGCGTATGTAGCGTCGCGCCGAAACGAACGGCAAGCGAGAGAAGCAATTCCAAGCGCAGATCCCAGCGAATGCGTTATCTTCAAAAGGCAAGCGCCGTTGGTTTACGCGATCGGCGGCTAGGCTCAGGTTGGTGATCGGCTGGCGCTCAAGTTCCTCCATTTCATGTTTTTCCAGGTCGTAGCAGCTCACCTGGAAGCCTCGTTCGGCCCAGAAGTGCATGTTGGCATGGCTGGTTGGGCCGAGATCTAGAATGCGTGCCGGTGCCTCGTTCGGATCGAGAGCCTTGACCATCTTCCAGAATAGGATCGATGTGTACCGTTGATTCGGAAGCGGGTTGGTTTCATCGTCCGTGCCCGAGGAAACCGTTACCGGCTTAGTATCCGGGGTAGCGAAATCTTGGGTTCGAAGGTCGCGCCCTGATTTATTAACTTCGGAGGTTTGAGTTTCAGTGGCATCTTCAGGAAGCTGCATCCAAAGAAGGCCTAGCTTTTTGCGGCCCGAACTGTAAGTCGGACCGGGGTTTCTCTAGGAAGAACAAGGAAGCCACTGTCGCCAGCGTAGTGCGGCGCAACATAAACGGCGTCGTGCCCTGCCAAAATGTGCGGAAGCATTAACGTCTCTTTACGATTTTTCACCGTTCGTCCGAGTCTCCGCCGAGTCGCTGGCGGAGCTCCTGGACCTCGATGGTGTCGAGCTGAAACAGTGAGTGGTCCTGGGTAAACCAATCACCGATGTCGAATGAGTTGCGCATGAGACCCGCGGGTCTGTGATCTAGCTGGTTCAGTAGAATGTGGATCATTTCATGAGCTGCGGCACGGGCCACGATCATTGCTGTTAGAGATGGCAGATAATTGCCGCAGTCGGCGGGCGCGTAAGACTCGATGAAAGGATCCACTTCAACGCCACGGATCTGAGCTTCCGTCCGGGCCTGAATAGCCTCACGACAGCGAAAAACGGCTTGCTGGCGGAACCAGATCGCTTGTCGGTAAAAAATAAAGCAGTTTCTACCGGTGCCAGTGTCGTCGTGGGGTGCTATGCCGATGACGTTGGTGGGGCCATGAAACCACCGCGTTCCATCAGATGGCAGGATGATGAGCCGTAGTTCGTTGGGATTCAATTTGCGCCGTGGCGAATCCATGATCCACTCAAGTGTTAACCCAGTCTCCTGAAAAATCGTGGCAACTTCCTGTTGCAAAATGTCAACCTCTGCGGTGGGCAGAAATTGATGGTCGAGAAAATAAATCAGAATCTTCCCGTCACTGAGCGGCGCTCCTAGTAGCTGTTCCTGCGCCTCAACGACATCGAAGCCTGTGAGCAGGGCAGGGGCGAGAACTAGGGCGGTTGTGAAGAGTAGGCTGCGACGCAATTTCGGATGCTGAAAAACAGTCATGGCATGAAGTGCACCGGAAGTACAACAAGCAGATTAGCGTCGATCTATCGCGGGGGCTGAGTATAGCACCATCGAGTTTGGCTAAAGTTCGAAGCACAATGGCCAGTCGAATACTGATTTTCTAACTAAGCAGAAGCGTCATCGCACAGTAGATAAACTTCCATTGTCAATGGAACGGTTCGATCCTGATTTGATCCAGATCAAATAAAACCACTGCCTCCCACGCCGTTGCCGTCGAAAAAGAGCTTGCGTCTGCTCAGCCTACAGAGACGCCGTCTGACTCCCAGAGAATCTGTTGGGCTCCGCGCACACCGCGGTTGATTACGCCCTCGATGATGTCGGCCCCTTTCGACCCCAGAAACTTGATTAACCCATCAGCGTCATTCACTCCCTGAGATTCAAGGACGCCCCCTGTGACTCGTAACTGGAACTTGAAGCCGGTGCCATCCTCCGCGACGATGTTGAAACTACATCTGGCCTGTTCAAATGAACCGTTGTCAGAGGTTTGCCAGACTGGATCGCCAGTGCGAATTCGAAACGTCTCCTGCGATTCACCGTCGACGAAAAGCCAAATGTACTTCGCAGACACGTAGAGCCCTTCTCTCTTCGCGGTTTGGGTGTCATGCCATCACAACGCCACCCTTTGATTGCTTTTTAACCACCCGTTGAGAACCTAGATGCCACGGCGTCCCAATCAATCACGTTGAAAAACCCGTTGATGTAGTCGCCACGGAGGTTCTGGTAATTTAGATAGTAGGCATGCTCCCAAACGTCACACCCGAGGATCGGTGTCCGACCTTCCATAAGGGGGCTGTCCTGGTTCGCTGTACTCTCGACGATAAGGTTGCCGCTGTCGAGTGAAAGCCAGGCCCAGCCAGAACCAAAGCGTGTCATACCAGCGTTGTGGAACTGCTCTTTGAACCCGGCGAAGCTGCCACAGGCCGCATTGATAGCGTCGGCTAGATCGCCGGTTGGCTCACCACCACCGCCTGGGCTCATGACGGTCCAGAACAGCGAATGGTTGGCGTGGCCACCACCGTTGTTGCGCACTGCGCCCCTGATGGCCTCTGGGACCCCCGCAAGGTCTGCGATTAAATCCTCGACACTCTTACCGGCAAGGTCTGGATGGTCCTCTAAAGCACCGTTAACGTTGGCGATATACGCGGCGTGGTGCTTGCCGTGGTGGATTTCCATCGTGCGTGCGTCGATATGAGGCTCGAGCGCATCGTGCGGGTAGGGAAGTTCAGGGAGTTCGTATGCCATGGGTTCCTCCATTGGGGGCGATTATCTGCTATTCAATCAAGCAAAAGCCTAGGGAAATTATTCTGATCGATGGTCGCACAATCTTGGTTGGCCTGCCAATTTCATCCTTGCCGGTCGATTTGGTTGCGTTATTAGAGAAAGATACGGGCAGACAAACCCACAAGGAGATGCTGCTAGGGCAACTGCCGTCGTAGCATTGCGTCCCGAGCCGCTTTGAATTCGTTGCCGTCGCGCCATTCTGGCCAAGTCTCGGCAGCAGAGATAGACAGAGCTACTTGGAGTAAGGCTTCTAAATCAAGTGCGGCGCCACCGAAATCCCATGTTGGGTCGAACTCGTCGGACGGCTGATGGTAACGATTCTGGTTATAGTCATCACGAACTTGCTGGGAGAATTCGGGCGGCTTGCCAACGAAAACAGTCCCGGAGTCGGTATAGAGTGCCGGAACACCGGCGCGAGCAAACGGGAAGTGGTCGGAGCGGTAAAAGAAACCTTTCTCGGGCTCCGGATCTCCAGTCACAGTGCGCCCCTGGTCGGCTAGCGTTGCTTCCAAGGCGTCGTCGAGCGTGGAATTCCCGAGACCAACAATCGTCATGTCGGTGGTTTCCCCCCAGACATTAGCGCCGTCCATGTTGATGACTGCCAGGGTTTTTTCAAGGGGAACAATCGGGTTTTCGACATAAAACGCGGAGCCAAGTAGCCCCGATTCCTCGGCTGTAGTGGCAATGAACAGCGCCGATCGCCGCGGTGCCGGGGTAGTGTTTTTCCAGGCTTCAGCTATTTCGATCAAGCCAGCTGTACCGGTAGCGTTATCGAACGCACCGTTATAGATGTTGTCCCCAGCAATGGGATCCCCGACACCAAAGTGATCCCAGTGAGCCGTGAAGATGATGTACTGGTCGGAGTACTCCGGGTCAGACCCCATTACCCTGCCCACGGCATTGTATGAAGTGACTGTTTTTGAAGTGTTGGTCAGATGGGCACCGGCAATCAAGCCGAGGTCAACGGGTTCAAATCCTTGAGTAGCGGCGGCTACAATCATTTCATCGAGGCGATGGCCAGCTGCGGCGAACAGGTCCTCAGCTGTTTCCCATGAGACCCAACCCTGGAGTGGTGTCGGTGTCGTTGATTCGGGTGACAGCGGCACGTGGATCTGCTCACCGGTCCATCCTTGGATTACATTCCAGCCGTACCCTGCAGCTTCCGTGTTATGGATGAGGAGCACGCCAGCGGCGCCCTGACGAGCACCTTCTTCGAATTTGTAGGTCCAGCGTCCGTAGTAGGTCATTGCCTCGCCGCCGAAACGGTCGCCGTCGTCCGATGGGGGATCGTTGACTAGCATTAACAAGACCTTGCCGGTCATGTCCATGTCGGAAAAGTCGTTCCAATTTTCTTCTGGCGCGTTGACTCCGTAGCCGACAAATATCAGACCGCCAGCGATATCAACCATGTTTTGGGGCGTTGTGGTCCATGTGACGAAGTCTTCACCCGAGTTAATTTTCAACTGGGCCGCTTCCGGTGTGCCAACAAACGATAAATACGCTGTAGAGGGGTCAGCGGTAATTGCCACCAGGCCAACTCGTTGAAAAAAATTCGGTGAATTTGCAGGCCCTCCTGGAAGTGCGGAATTGCCCGCTGGCTCAAGGCCAATGCGCTCGTACGCGGCTTGTAAGTATTCAAGGGTTGGCAATTCGCCAGGACCTGCCGGGGCACGACCCAGCATCGAATCGTCGGCCAGTTCACGAGTATAGGTGGCGAGGGCTTCGGCAGTGATGCCATTGGTTTGCGGTGTGTCGTCCTGGAGTGGACCGGTACGATCGACCATTGGAGCGGTGTTGGTTGCTGTTTGTTCGCCACCACAGGCTGCTAAAGCACCAGCGATGACGGTACATGTCACCATGAGAAAAATTCGGGGGCCCTGATGTTGGGAATTCATCACATTGTCCTGGAAAATGAGTTTGATGGACTACTCAATGATGGAGGTAAAGAATTAGCTGGGTGGATGATATCGCGGCTAGCCTGAAGGCAATTTCTAGGGCCGATGCTTCAGTTGAGGACCGCAAGGGTGAAGCCAGCGTATACGAGTCGAGGCGCCCCATAGGCGAGCACTGGGGCGCGCCGGATCTCAACTGCTTCATTGAAAATGTTCTCGGCCCGAATCGTAATCTGGACCGCATCACTTAGCGGAATCTCGATCGACCCGTCAACAAGCCGTGCCGCGGCCAGCGGAAGCAGGTTGAGATCGTCCTCGAACTGCTCCCCAATGGCTCCAATTGACAGACTGCCAGCCCATCCCTGGTCGGAATAGTGCCAGAGCGTTACCCGCGTGCGGTAGGTTGGCACCTGGGGCAACCGGTTGCCTACGGTTGTGGCCTGGTTGGACCCGGGAATAGCCTCGCGGACGAACGAATCTAGCCACGCATAAGATGTGCTGACAGTCCAATGTTCGGCGAAATCGAGGCTGCTGTTAATCTCGATGCCCCGTGCCGTTACGCTGCCAAGGTTCTCACGCCGCCGGCTGACCAATTTGGGAGAAACGCTAACTGTGGCGTTAATGATTGCGTCGTCGAGGCTGTTCCAATAAAAGGTGCCGTCGATCGTTAGTGTCGTGTTGGACTTGCCGATGGAACCACTCCAGCCACCGCCAACTTCTGCACCCCAAAGCCGTTCTTCCACAAGGTTTGGGTTGGCGGCAGTCGCCACATTGCCAACGCGAAACTGACGGTAGAGTTCGTTGAGTGTCGGGGCACGGAAAGCGCTATAGCCTGAACCTCGCAACGTTGCACCGTTGGCTGAACGCCACGAGATGCCAACCCGTGGAGATACTGCGTTCGAGCTACGGGCATCGGTAAGGGTGTCATGCGGTTCGTTATGCCAGGCATCGAGCCGGAATCCTGCGCTCACCGCTAAGGAGGGTGACGCCTGCCAGTCGATCGCACCGAAGCCACCACCGGAGTCTTGGATTCCGCCAGGTGTGCGTGTAGCTCCGCTAAAGACCACATATTCTTTACTTTGCCCGTTGACATGACGCCAATCACCACCATAGCTAATCTTGCTGGTGTCCTGGGCAAACGAAGACCAGCCATGTCCACCGGCACCGAAGTCAGTCGCCGGTACTCGCTGGCGTAGTACCAGTTTTTCGCTGTTGCGGTCGGAATTCACACGGCTGAAATTGCTTTCGAACAATTGGCTACGAGCCAAGCCATAGACGTTCCAGCCACCGTTGCCGCTCACGGTTACGCCGTTCCAAGCAGCGCTTAGACCAGCGTAGCCAGTCTTGTTTTCCTGCAGTGGGGTTCCATTGCCGCGTTCTCCGCTCAGACCGTCTGCGTTGACCGTAAAATTACCGAAGTCGACCCGCACGCGCGCCGCCTTGTTTTTGGATGAGATCGGCTCGTCCACGCTGCCGCGATTTTCCGAAGCAGTCTGGATATAACCGTTGGTATTGAATACTTGGGCGCTTGCAAACACCGAGCCGCCCCCAAATCCTCCACCGGCCGCGATACCAAACCGAACCGTTGATTCGTTACCAGCGAGAAGCTGCATGCGCAGGTTGGTATCCATCTGCTTTCGGGTCACGAATTGCAGCACGCCGCCGAGGGCTTGATTGCCGTAGGGCGCTGAGCCGCCGCCGAGCGCCACCTCAACCTGCTCGATCGCAAGCAATGGCACTCGGTTCCAATAGACCCAGCCGCCGAATGGATCGTTCATAGGGATGCCGTCGATCAGTACCAAGGCTCGACTTACACCGCTTGGTGCAATGCCGCGCAAGTTGAGCCCCTGGGCGGTCGGATGCGAGTCGCGACTTGAAGTGCGGCGAAACAAGCTTACCGATGGTGATGATCGCAGTGCTTCATCAATGACGATCGCAGGTGCCCGCTCAAGATCTCGAGCCTCCCAGGTTGTTGCTGCGATAGGAAGATCGGACAGTCGAACTGGTAGGCGGGTAGCGCTTACAGTAATGACCTCCTCGCGCCTTTGTTCATCGGTGCCTTGAGGCTTTGTTGTGGCGTTTTGCTGCCCAGAAGCTGCTAAGGCGACCGCTGGCAGTATTATGCTCGTCATGATGACAGCGAAAGTTGCTGCTTTCATGATGCGTGCGACCTGGTTCATGGTGGCAAATCCTAGCATCGGCAGGTGCCCAAGGTCGGGAGGTAATTTGTCACGCGGGGGACTGTTTGTGGCCGGATAAAAGTTCGCCCAGCCGTTGTACATCGACGTTACCACCCGACAGTATGACGGCGACTCGCGCTCCCAGTTCAACGGGAATTTTTCCATTCATAAGAGCTGCGAATGCTGCCGCTCCGGCAGGTTCGACAAGCAATTTCATGCGCTCGAAAAGCAACATCATTGCATGACGAATCTCTGCATCAGTAACTTTTACCACGCTTTCCACAAGACGCTCGACGATGGCCAGGTTGAGTTTCCCGACGAAAGGTGGTGCTAACCCGTCGGCGATAGTATTCACGTCATCGAGCCGAACGACTGACCCCGCCGCCAAAGCCAATGTCATGGTTGCGGCGCCTTCCGGCTCCACCCCAAATACACGAGTCTCTGGCGCTAGTGATGACAAGGCCGTTGCGACACCAGCGATCAGCCCACCTCCACCGACGCCAATGACGACAGCATCGAATGGTTGAACACTTTTTTCCAAAAGTTCCAACCCGACGGTGCCCTGGCCGGCAACCAACATCGGATCGTCGAATGGGTGTACAAGTGTGAGTCCTCGCTCCTGTTGTAGTTCCCGCATCTTCTCAAAGGCAGAGTGAACATCCCCATGCAGTATGCATTCGGCACCATAGCTGCGAGTTGCCCCCACTTTGCTAGCTACTGCGGTTTCCGGCATCACGACAACGGCTTCAACACCTAGGCGGGCGGCAGCATAGGCAACTCCTTGGGCATGGTTGCCGGCCGAGATGGTGATAATTCCACTATTGGTTGCCTTGGGATCAAGTGTGGCAACTCGGTTTAAAGCCCCTCGAGGCTTGAAGGATCCAGTTTTTTGCAGATTTTCGCATTTGAACGACAGCTTGTAACCAGTCAATTCAGAGAGGCTGTGCGAGCCAAGGAGGGGAGTGTGATGCAGGTGTGGAGCGATCCTTGCGGCGGCTGCGCGAATGTCGTCGATTGTAGGGGGGACGGTCTCGCTCATGTCTGCAACCCTACCAGGGTCTTCGGTCGTGCAAGGTCAGAACTCATGCCCAGCTTGATGTACTATCCATGTGCCACGCCTTTAAGCTAACGGCTGGCTTCTGCATGAATTCTCACGGAGGAACGATTGATGCTGGCTGATCTATTCAAAACTCTAGGGAAGGGTGTTGCCGAGCAGTTGACCTACTGGGTGCATACCTATGTGCCGGTTGGTCGGTGGCGTAAGGCCACCAACGAGGTTATTGCTCAGATCAGTGAGCAGAGCGCGACCTACGGCATTTCTTCTTCAGTTGACCGTCGTCGTGCTTACCAGGTGGCACGCATGATGGTCCCTAACCGTCACGGCGAGCACCTTGCTGACTTAACCCCAGATGCCTACAACAGGTTTAGCCCAACCTGCTGTGCCAAGAGTCACTCAGGCAAGAAAAAGATCGCACCACCAGCTGAGCGCGTGACTCAATATATCTGTCACCCACAGACACTTGCCTATGTGCTGACACCTCCCGGACTTTCGAGGCTTGGCGGTGGGGCATCGGCGCCTGGCACCATCTGTGGCGTACCCACCGACGATGCTACGCCATCGGTGGGTGTTATCGCTTCCAATTTGACAGAGGGCCTCGGGGGTAAGGGTGGCGGTATCATCAACGAATATGCCGAGATTGTTGCGAAGCTCCACACTGGGCCACCGAAGCAGGAAGAAGAACCCGCCGTTGCGTAACCAGCCATATTAAAGAAACTCTTCGATGGCTAGAGAAAAAAGCCACCGCTTATCCAGCCAGCTGCTGACTAGGTTAGCCGATCCAGAAGTAATCTTGAGTATTGGTCCGACCTTGTTAGGTGCAACCGTGGCACAATGCTGAGCGGGGCGGAACCGAGAAAGGACACGACCGATGGCTAAGCTGTCTACAATGATGGTTGAGGATCTCAATTCACAAATGGGACGCGAGCTGTCGGCAGCGAACCAGTACCTGGCCATGGCCATTCATCTTGATGAGCGTAGCCTCAAAGAGTTGGCAAACTTTTTTTATACACAAGCCGAAGAAGAGCGCGCTCATGCGATGAAGTTCCTGCAGTATGTGCTGCAGGCAAACGAAAAGCCGGTGATTCCAGCGATTCCCGAGCCCATTGCGAGCTTCGAATCTCTGGAACAGATTGCTGAGATGGGTCTTGCGCAGGAGCAGGAAGTCACACACTGCATACACGAACTCGTTGATCTGGCACTCTCTGAGAAAGACCATACGACAAACCATTTCTTGCAGTGGTTTGTTGAAGAACAGCTTGAGGAAGAGGCAACCTTCACGGAGCTGCTCGACGTGGTTCGCCAATCGGAAAATCTGCTGCTGGT
The DNA here is from genome assembly GCA_964455175.1 of uncultured Acidobacteriota bacterium. Lineage (GTDB taxonomy): Bacteria > Acidobacteriota > UBA890 > UBA890 > UBA890 > UBA890. The sequence goes on from CAYVUW010000020.1 coordinate 32,278, forward strand.
TGAGCAATATGTGTTCCGGCAGAAGCCTGGCGCTGAGGTGGGCGGGGAATAAGGAATTTCAAAGCCTGTTGTCCCCGATTTTGCGGCCGACTCTCGTTCCCTGTTCGCGATGAGACCCCAGTAGCACCCCGAGGCTATGGCTCTAAGAAGACGGAACCACCAGAGTCTCGCGGTAAACGGTTCGATATCCGAGCGAAGAGTCTTCGAGTACAAGTTCGAGCGTGTAGGTTCCCGGCGGTGCCTGGAGGCTGATCGTACGCCCCACGATCTCCTCAGCCCGCTCCTGGAGTTGATCTAAAGGAATTTGCAGTGCTACTGGCTCCGTGGTCTCTGCGACAAGTTCACCTTCATTGGAAAAGAGCAGCGCACTGATCACCATCCTTGTCCGGTAGATTTCCTGATCCGCGTGGAAGATGAACGCTTCCATGCGCAAATTGAGCTCTATGTCGACCCGTTGCACTCCGGTTTCTTCACCCGTCGCGAATCGAGCCTCCCAGCCGAAAGGGATCTCCGAGTCCGGAAATGCCACAGCAGCGCGGACGCTATCAATGTTGCCACGGTAATTGGCTGGATACAGTGTCGTTTCCTGGATCATGGCGCGCTGCACTTGAAGGAAATCGTTGGGAATGATTTCGAGGTTGCTGGTGAGTTCCCAACCCCGTTGTATCTCCCGTACGTTGTCACCAACATCTGGGTCGGTGTGCGGGTTAAGTCTCCATCTCTGGAAACGATACGAAAAGATGAAGTTCTCCATGACTGGCCACTCGGTGATTTGTCTGTCGTAACTCCATATCATCAGCGGTCTTTCCGAGCGGAACGATCGCATGCCCTGGCTTGTTTGTAACGTTCGATCTGGCGCACCGAGCACTAGCACGACTTGTCCGAAAGCGGTGTCCCAGCCCGGTTTGCCGTTCCCAAAATTTTCGTTCGCATAGGCAACGCGTTGTTCGAAATCCACTAAAAATTCGTTTTCCGGTCCCCGAGGCGTTGGGTCCCGACTCTCCCAGAACAAGCGAATGAACTGCAATCGTTCAGGTACGGACTTGAGAGACTCGTAGAACTCCTTTTCCTCCTCGGAGGCGACAAACTGCACTGGTCCTTCAAGCCAGCGCTCGGTCCAAGAAGTGAGAGTTTCCCCTTCCTCTGGGCCCAGAAGGCCGCTTCGCTGCTGAGTCGATGGTTGCGCCGCGGCGTAGGCCGCAGGCATATCAAGGGGGCATAGCCACAAGCTGATGGCGAAGCAGAGGATTGAGCTTCTTCGCCCCTGGCTTTTCATAATCATCCTTGCGCCGACTTGTCTGGGTTACGAGCCTTCCGGCTTTACCGAGAATGGTACTTCGTGGGTGAGTTCGTCGTCGGCAATCAGGTCTTTTACTTGGATTTCGATAATGTAGTCGGAACCTGCCTCAATATTAGTGATTTGGCCCAGTGGAATTGTTATTTGAACAAGCGGTGACGGTTGGGTGGCAGTAGGGAGCGCGGCTAGGCTTTGCGCTTCTCCTGATTCATCTGCAGGCATAATCACTCGGTGGGTGATCTCGGCCTGGAACTGGCCGGTCCCGGGGTCTGGTTCTAATCCTGTGATCGAGTACATCAATGTGATGTTTTCGTTGCGGTCGAAGGCCCGATCAATGTCAATGTCGAACTCGAAACCTCCGAGACGCATCACTGGGTAAATCTTTGTGAGTGGTTGCCCATCATCAATGGGTTCCTGTGTTTGCCCCATTGCTCCGATTACAGTGACGCTCGGGATCCCCAACTCTTCACTGTTCAAGCTGGGTACGTTGAACGGCTTGCTCACAGTGGTGAGACGCCGACTGACGTTGTCCATGACCCCCCATGCCAAGCGATGTGGACCCGGAGGTAGCATTAGGCCGAACGTGTGCGTGGCGCTGTCAGTGTCTCCCTCGTCCTCGCTGAGCGTGAAATTAGCGTCTATTTGTTGCACCAGAATTTCGCCTTCGACCGGGTCTTCCCGTAACAATGATCCAAATACCTTGACGTTGTCCGCTCCAAAACTAAGTCCTTCCTTGCCGATCTCGAAGGCGATCGCCGTCCAGGTGCCGTTGGGGAGCGACAAAAAACGGAAATCTTGCTGCAGTGCTAGGTCGCTTTGCTCCGTACCTTCGCCATGAGGGGTGAACGGAGGTTCCAGACCACCAATGAGCGCTGACATTGCCTCGACGTCCGGCGTACTTGAGCTGCCCGAACCTGTTCCTGCGCCGGACATTGAGGCAGTGGGGTTAGCACGCCTCGCCACGAACAACTGCTGAAGATCGCGATTGGCAAGAAACGCCTCTTCAGTCAGCTCCACTCCCCGTGTCGACATTGTGAAACTGCCCTGGAACGGAGCAAATACGATCTCTTCTTTTCCCTCGAGGAAGGGATTGGTCGACGTATCCATGGTCCATACATACATAAAGGCTTGGGCGGGGCCGCGTGCGGCTCCGGCTCCGACGTTTTCACTGCCACCACCTCCGACTGTCATCTGACCGCCGCCTTGCCGCATCTCTTGGGCCACCAACGCATTCTCACCGTAGATAATGAAGACCTTGCCGCGTTCGGTTCGGTAGCCGGCAATGCCCTCGTTTCCAAACGTGGTGACAGCAGTGGCAACCCTGCCCATATAGATATCGCGGAATTCATTGTCCGGGGTGCCCGGCGTCGGATCCCGGCCTTCCCAAAAAGCATTTATGAACGATTGCTTTTCCTCGTCGGAACGCAGGCGATCCCACTCATCTTCTTCTCCCTCGGTCCAGATTGCTTCGACGATTCGGTCGAAGTTCTCGAGAACCTCTTCTTCGTCGACACTGGCAGGGCCGCGTTGACCACGTTGACCACGTTGACCAATAGGCTCAGCAACCGCTGCAATGACTATTGAGAGGGCGAGAACTAGGCAGGTCATCAGCTTCCAATTACGCATTGAATTCTCCAGAGTGTACGTCAAGCGTCGCATGGTCGAATGTTGCATCGGTACGTCGAAGTATGGTGCATTCTACCAAGCCCGTGATTTCTACCAAACGTGCGACAGCAAACCTAAGGAACCGTTTACGTCTTAATAGGTGCGTATTATAGATAGGTAGTCTCGTCCTGATGATACGCTTGACGGTTAGACGAACCCAGCAACCTAACCAGCCAAGAGCAGACATAATGCGATCGTTCAGGCTGCCCGGAATGACCCGATCTTCATTCTTTGCGATATTCGGGTTGTTGTTGATCCAGGGAATCACAGTGGTGGTGCCCGCCCAAAGTCAGCAAGACCAGCAAGCTGGACCCAACCCCCCTGTTCAGTTTGGTGCCAGTGTTGAAACGGTTCTCATCGATTTGATGGTTGCTGACGCCGACGGCAACTTTGTCCATGGGCTAACAGCCGAAGAATTTCGAATCTTCGAAGAAGGCCAGGAGATGGAAATCACCTTTTTCGCGGTCGAAAAGTTCGCAGCTGAAGACATGGTTGTAGGAAACGCCGAAGTTGACGCTGCTCCATCTTTGAACCGTTACATAGTGATTTACGTCGACGGGATTAATACGACACCGCAAGATTGGCTCCGCGTCCGTCCGCATCTACTCGAATGGGTTGAGAACGAGCTCCAACCGAACGACTACCTATTGTTGGCCAGCTTGCATCCAGATGGGCAGATGCGTATGACGCAGGAGTTCACGCGAGACAGCGGAATCGTTGTGAATGCTCTGATGAAAGTTGAGGGAAACAGAGACTTGTCTTTTCGAATCGCCCGCCAGGAAAGGGAGTTGGCGCAGGCGATGGGTTTGGAGTCTTTCTCAGGAGTTGGCGATGAGATCGCTGATGCTGCTCGTTTGCGGCAAGGTGCTCAGCTTTCCCGTATTTTCGCTAACCAACGTCGCGACGAAGTCCGCTTTGGTCTGGACTACCTGCTTAGGCTGGCTGAACATCTCGGACTGACGTTCCAGGTTTCGGGGCCCAAGATTGTGATCATGGTCTCAGGGGGATTGCCGGAGATTCCCGGCCTGAATTTTCGGTTGATGGTCGACGAGGAGGCCAGCGATGCAAGCCCACAAGTACGTCAACTCGCTGGACTTTCGAGCTTCCAGCCACTGATCCCCGAACGAAGTTCTGACGAAGTTGCCCAATTTGATTTGCTGCATGCGATCGGCCGATTCAATCGGGATAATTATGTCTTCTATACAATCGATGCGCGTGCCCTGGGCGGGGGTTCCAGTGGAGACGCTCGTTACGGTTTTCAACCCAACCTGTCGTCTATGTCTCAGGGTGCGGTAAATAGTAACGAGCAGCAGGGTTTGCTGCGTATTGCTGGCGCTACAGGGGGATTAGCGTTCTACAACACTAGCAACTTCAAAGCAGCTTTTGCCCGCGTACAGCAAGACACAGCGTTTCGCTACGTTCTTGGCTACAGCCTTCCGGCACACGACCCGAAAGACATTGCCGATCGTAAGTTTTATCGTGTCAACGTCGAAGCCACAGTTCCCGGCCTGAAAATCCGCGCCCGAGAGGGGTATGTAGATACAGGTTCTTGATTACGGAAATTCGTGTTTTTGGGCACGCATCCAAGTTATTGGATATTTCAGATTGCTTTCTTGGTGTCCCTGTAGGTTGTTCTGCCGAATCTTCCTCAATAACGACCGTTTTAGCGGGCTCTGATAAAGACTCAGACGTGTATTTTAATTCTTTAAGGAAATTGGCATAGGAGTTGCAAAATTTGTAACAGTGAGCATACGATTATGGTCTCTTTCCATGTACGAGTACGTTCTGCATTAAAACCTACGTTTGGTAGGAGCTCTAAAATCACTTCACCGGACGTACCCCAAATAGAAGTTTAGTAGGAGGTAGGTAATGCCACGTTGCTTAAAAACCCTTTTGCCGGCAACAGTAGCTGTGCTTCTGGTGTTTGGGTTCTTCCCAACTCAAGCAGCCGCCCAAGCCGAGGCTACGGCCATCATTGGGTACTTGCTCGGTAGTGATATCGATCCTGATCCGGGAGATGGAGTTTCCCGCAACTTCGAGAGTGGTCTTGCTTGGGGTGTGCGGGGAGGCTACTCCTTCAAAGACAATCCGATGCTTGGTTTGGAAGGTAGCTTCACACAAGCTCCCTTGGCCGACATTAATGTTGGTTCGGACACATTCGCCAACCGTGTCACTTACGGCGATTTCAACATGGTCGTACAAGGAACGAACCCGGACCGGAGGCCCTACCTCACGATTGGGCTTGGAATCACTAGCTTCCGGATGGGTGCTTCCGATGGTGGTCAGACTCACCGTAAGTTGGGCGCCAACATCGGAGTTGGCATAAAACTTCTGATGTGGGAGCACACCGGAGGTGGCAAGTGGGGTTTGCGGTTTGACGCTCGCAACCATATGCACCGTATGGATGCGGATGACAGCATGCGCTCCAACTTCAAGAACGCTCTTGCACTACCCAATAACAGCACGAGCAGCATTAACAACATAGTGACGACGCTCGGTTTCTACTTTACGTTCTAAATGACTAACTTACTGATGCGTATGTTTGACCAAACAAAGCTCATCAATGACAAACAGGAGGGAATCATGCGCCGCATGATTTTTTGCGTGCTTTTGGTAGGGTTCGTCACTCTGCTAGTAGCACCCGCAGCCTACGCTCAGCGAAGCGAAGGTCGTATCTTCGGTAGCACTCTGGATCCGGACGGGATCCCACTCCCCGGTGTCACTGTGACACTGACATCGCCAGGCATGATGGGTGAGCGCGTTGCGTTTACCGGTGCCGAGGGTGGTTTCCGTTTTCCAGCTATTCCGCCGGCCACCTACACGCTTACGACCGCGCTACAGGGATTCAGGACGGTCATTCGTGAAGACATCGAAGTTCCAGTCGGTGTGACCCTGACACTGGAAATAACGATGGAGGTTGCCGCCGTCGAGGAAACGATTACGGTCGTCGGCGAGTCACCGCTTATCGATATCAAGAGCAGTGACGTTGGTGCATCGTTTAATGCCGACAACCTCAAGAACGTCCCGACTGCGACTGATATGTGGGCCATCCTGGCGATGACCCCAGGCGTCCGCATGGAAGCCTACGACGTTGGCGGTAGCCACAAGAGCCAGCAGCTCAGCTACGAGAGCTTCGGTGTGTCCGGCCAGAATCGGATCATGACCGAAGGTATGGACTCGACTGAGGGTGGCGGTGGTACCGGTTTTTACTTCGACTACTACAGCAAGGACGACGTTCGCGTCGTTGGTGCGACTGGTGATGTCGAGATGACGACCGGCGGTGCCTATGTTGTCCAGAACATTAAGACGGGCAGCAACGAGTATCACGGGACGATTCAGCAGTCCTATGAGAACCGCTCGATGATTCGCGAGAACGTTGACTCTGCAACAGAGGCGCGCGGATTCACCGGTAAGCCGAATAGGTTGTTCTGGGAGTCGCATGCTGATGTCGGTGGAGCGGTTGTTCAGGATCGCCTGTGGTTTTATGGCTCCTTCAACGCTTTCAAGATCGACAAAATTATCTCCGGCGTTGATCCGAGCCTTGCTACTGACATTGGCAAGATCTTCGTTATTACCGGTAAGCTTTCTTGGCGCCCCACTGATATGGACCAGCTGCAAGGTTTCGGTTACTGGCAGCTGAAGGAGAAGCCAAATCGCGGTCTTAGCAACACTTGTGGACCGGATTGCATTTTGGCGCAGAACTCCTGGTCACGCATGTGGAACGGCACCTGGGAGCGTACCTGGTCCGACAACCTCTTCACGGATGTCACTGCCGGCGTCATGGGTTTCTCCTGGCCGATGGTTGCCGCAGTTGATCCGAAGACCAACCCGCCGCGTATTGACGACAACACTGGCGTGCGGACCGGTGCTGGTTATGGGCCGTTTATTTTCAACCGCTATAAGCCACAGACTCGTGGTAGTGCGTATTACTTTACGGACGCTGCCGGCGGTACGCACGACTTCAAGCTCGGTTATGACTTTATGATCGACTCCGCTCAGTTCGGCCGCACGTTTGCGTCCGGTGGTACACGGTACGTCGACGACGCTGGTACGCCGATCGAGCTAGTTATCAATAACTTCCCGCAGTTCGCGGACAACCGTAACCTGCATACAGACTTCTTCATTCAGGACACCTGGACGATCGGGAGTCGTATAACGGTGAACGGTGGTGTTCGATTCCAGCGACAGAAGCTGTACTACGTCGATGGCAATTCGAACTCGCCGATCCGCAACATAACTCACCCAGATTATGGGGAGATTGGCTGGCCGACTGGAACAATCGAAGGCCAAGACGTCCATTCATTCGACTCGCTTGCACCGCGAATGGGCCTCAATATTGATGTCATGGGAGACGGTCGTGTCGCTCTTAAAGCGGCAGTTGGCCGTTACCACTTCAATGTCAATGATGACTTTGGTGGTGTGAACCCAGGTGGCGCAAGGTCGCAGGTCTACGAGTTTAATGACCTGGATGGAAACAAACTGTGGGACTGTGATCCGCTTCACGTTGATATCTCGGGTGGTTGCACCACTCAAGAGCTTGGAACAAGGCTCTCCGGCCAGCCTGGTACGCTTCTAGGTACCGGGACGACGCTGGACCCGAATATCGCGTTGGGGTACACCGACGAGATTAGCGTGTCGCTGGAACTCCAGGTTGTGGAAGACTCCGCTCTCCGGATCGGTTTCGTCCGCAAGATGGTTCGGGACAGCTTCGGTGGTGTTAACTACGCGCGTGAAGGCAACTTGACGGAAAACTTCACGGTAGTGGACCACGGTATAGACGGTGTCACGGGCACAGCTGATGATGGGGTTATTAATCTCAGGACTATCCCGGAATCCGCTTATGGTCTGACATCAAGCGTCCTTACCAACTACCCGCGTAGCGATCAGGACTACGACAATGTCGAGGTCGCTTTCCAGAAGCGTTTCCGTGGCACCCGCGCCTTCGTACTGGCTGGGTTCGACTACGGTACCCGGCGCTACATGCCGAGCAACGGCAACTCGACAAGCCCGCTAAGTGCGAGCCCGCTCGGGTGGGCCTACGAACTGGATGTCAACCGCGATACGCCGATCGTTCAGGACTCAACGACCTGGGGCTTCAAAGCTGCTGGTCACTTTGTCCTGCCGATGGACATTGGTCTGGGTCTCAACGCGCAGATCAACAGTGGTTGGAACTACGCGCGTTTGTTCAACGCCAGCTTCCCAGGAATGGGTAGGCTTCGCGTATTCACCGAGGCAATTGAGAACAACCGGTCGGATACGGTTCCGCTTATCAACGTTCGCTTGGACAGGCGATTCAATTTGCCTCACGGAGTGTTCACGTTGATGGGTGACTTCTATAACGTCATGAATAGCAACGCCGTGTTGAACTTCCAGGTTCGTAGTGGCTCGGCGTACGACACAATCATTCAGGCGCTCGACCCGATGACATTCATGTTGGGCCTTCGGTACGAGTACTAAAGCTTGAAGGAAGAGCCGGTGGCTTAGTCCATCGGTGAATGAAGTCGGCTTGGGCCCGGTAGCGACGCTGCCGGGCCCAAGTTTTTGGTGCCAAGTTGGGGTGGTTTGTCTCGAACGCTGACTTAGCGTGGTGTACGCAGGGCCTGGGCCTCTGTGCGCAGGCGTGTTGCTGTTTCAGACTGACCGATCTGGTCATATGCGCGGGCGAGAGCGAGTAACAGCTCAATACTTGCTGGGCCGGAAGATCGCGCCTGTTCGAGGTACGTGATGGCGTCAGTGGGTTGACTACATTCAAGCAGTAACTGACCGAGGCCCAAGAGAACAGCAGATGGGTCGTCCGAGACAGGCAGGGCAGCCTTGTAAACCTCAGAAACGTTATTACAGGGACTCAAGCCGGCGGCCATCCAGCCAAGGACTGTGTTAAGCGCGTGCTCGTGGCGGTCTCGATCCAAAAGGTAAGACAGAAGGCTACGTTGGGCTGACGTATCACTTGGCGTCTCAGAGAGCCGGGTGAACATCGTCGCAATCGCAGCCTCGTCGCGTTGCAGGTCGCGAAAGCGTGTTAATAGACCACGGCCGCGTTCAGATTGCCCCTGTCTGACTAAAAGGTTGCCAAGTGCCAGGTATGCTTCGGAAAGAAAGGAATCTAACTGCAGGGCGGCTTCAAACTCTCGCTGGGCCATAGACTCATCACCGACTTCCATGGACGCGCGGCCAAGTTGATGGCGTATCGTCGCATTGTCAGGGGCGAGTGCGGCGGCCCTTGTCAGTTCCGTAAGTGCGGCGTCATTACGCGAGGTTTCCAGGTAGAGCATGCCAAGCTGCAGACGTGTTTCATGCAATTCAGGGTTGAGCCTGATTGCGGTTCGGAGGGCCTCCTCAGCGGCACTCATTTCTCGTAGGTACTGGAGTGCTTCACCGAGGCGAAAGTGGGCCCGACCATCCTCGGGCATTAGCTCCACTGCTCGTTTGAAATACGACAGCGCCTCCTCCGCACGCTCCTGGTTGGCTGCCAGTAGGCCCAACTGTAAGAGGACCGGCCCATTTTCCGGTGTTAATTGAAGGGCGTTTTCGAGATGATGCCTGGCGAGGTCAACTTGGCCAAGTTCCGCATAAACTGTACCAAGTAACTACTGGGCCTCCGCGGACTCCAAAGGGTCTGCTGGGACAAGGAGAACCGCACTCTTCAGTACCAGCATCGCCTCACGATAAGCTCCTACAAAGGCGTAGAAACGCCCATGTAGAATCTGTGCGCCCTGGTCAGTCGGATACCTAGCCACTAGATTACTAATTACCTGTTCGGCCGCTACTACATCTTCAGCCTGCAGTGCTAGCTTCCCAACCGCCATGAGTGCGTCGCGATGGTATGGATCAAGAGCTAGGACTTCTCTGTACTGCACCACGGCATCATCGACGCGGCCGAGCGGCTCCAAAAGAGCCCCGAGTAATAGTCGCGGTTGAGTTTCTTCTGGGGCCAACTCTATGAGACGGGTAACGTGGGGAACTCCTTCTTCGAAGCGCCCAAGCTCTAGAGATAGCACACCCATGAGCCAAAGAGCCTCGACACTATCGGGGCGTAGGCGCAATGCCTCCGAAAGTGGCTGTACGGCCTCTTCCGGAAGGCGTTGGCTCAGTAGAGATCGGATCCTCGCGAGTAGGGAATCGTAAGAATCTTCCTGTTGTCCGGGCCACGCTTGCGTAGCCACGGCAAGAAGCAGTATCGTCGCTACCCCTAGAAGCGCCCGCGTGGACTTTCGCATGGTGAATATAGGCGCCCTCGATCACCACATTTGCGG
>CAYVUW010000020.1:42502-47759 GCA_964455175.1 uncultured Acidobacteriota bacterium
CGAAACTTAATCTCGTCCTTACGCATTCTACCGCGATCGGCTTTCGAGTCGGTTGCGCAGGCGTTCTGTTGGCTGCTGTCGGGGCGTTTTATGGGTTCGGAGAGGAGGCCTCGGCACAGGACCCTCAGATTTCTTTTACGGATGTTTATGCTGAGTCGCAGATCCGCTATCGAAACATTTCTGGAGATGTAACTAAGCGTTACATCATGAGCTCATTGGGTTCGGGAGCCTGTCTGTTTGATTTCGACAAGGATGGCCGGCTTGACCTCTACCTGGCCAATGGAGGTCCGCTGCAAGGGAGCCTTCCAGTAGCGTCGGAAGGTAATGTGCTTTATCGGAACCTTGGCGATTGGCACTTCAAAGACGTCACCGCAAGGGCGGGTGCAGACGTTGCTACTTGGAGTTTGGGGTGCACTGTTGGGGACATAGACAATGATGGTTCCGAGGATCTGTTTGTTTCGAACATCGGAGAGAATTTTCTATTTCGAAACCAAGGTGATGGCACCTTCAACCGGTCGCCTTTGCCAAGCGGTCCCCCTGGAGACTTTTTCAGTACTAGTAGTGCGTTTTTCGACGCCGACCGGGACGGGGATCTAGACCTATACGTAACCAACTACCTCGGTGGTGATCTGGCAGCGTTACCGCCACCAGGTGGCGTTGATTGCACCTGGCTCGGGTTGCCAGTGTTTTGCGGCCCGCGTGGTCTTGAGGCTGCCCCCGACGTCTACTTCCAGAACCAAGGAGATGGATCTTTCATTGATGCTACCGCCGAAGTGGGATTCAGTTCGGTCGAGGCGGCGTTCGGTCTCGGCGTTGTCGTTGGCGACTATGACAACGATGGTGACACCGACGTGTACGTAGCTAATGATTCGATGCCCAATTATTTGTTCGAAAACAACGGCATGGGGGAGTTTGAGGAGGTGGCATTATTCACAGGGGCGGCGTTCAACGCTGGTGTCCTTCCTCAGGCTGGGATGGGAGTGGACATGGGTGATATTGATGGAGACGGGCGTCTTGACATGTTTGTCACCAATTTTTCCCATGACACGAACACGCCGTATATGAACCTGGGGAACGGATTGTTTGCGGACGAGACGGCAAGTGCTGGATTGGCTGCCTCGACTTGGTTTTACCTTGGCTGGGCAACCCGTATTGGGGACTTCGACAACGATGGCAACAATGACATCTTCGTTGTTAACGGTCATATTTACCCTGAAGTGGATGCTGCCACATTACGTACGAGCTATGCACAGCGGAACCAGGTTCTGTGGAACGATGGCGATTCAAAGCTCGCCGAACGTGAAGTATTGCCAGAGGATGGTCTGTCGAAGCTTGGCTCGAGTCGCGGAGCCGCATTTGGAGACATAGACAACGACGGGGACCTGGACGCCATTATTGTCAATATTGATGCCCGACCTGATGTGCTACGTAACGATCAAAACATGGACAACCACTGGGTGTCCTTCGCCCTTGTAGGTGCGCGTTCCAACCGCAACGTGATCGGAGCGCGTGTGACCCTTACAATCGGATCGCGGACTCTGGTTGGTGAGGTGCGTCCGTCGGGCAGTTATCTTTCGTCCAACGATCCTCGGGTACATTTTGGGCTGGGGAAGGCGGACCACATCGACCGAGTCGTCATACGCTGGCCCAATGGTCGCCAGGAAGAAATAGTCGACGTCGCTGTGGATAAGATTTATCGGCTCGTGGAACGGTAGAATAGGCAATCAGTTGATTGATCCACTTTGACGATGAAACAACATAAGTCCAATTTGGCAGCCTCGGGTAAACCGCTGGCGATCGCGTGCCCAATTTTGCTCGCCGTTCTGGCGCTGATAGGCGCGGGTTGGAACATGGGGACAGTGTCTCCTGTTCCGCTTTCTGCTGTGAGTATTTCATCGCAGGCTGTGCCCCAAGACGATCCACGCTCCGACTACACAGGTGCTGACGCCTGCAAGGCGTGCCATCTTGCTGAGTACAACGAATGGGCAACTTCACGCCACAGCCGTATGGTACAGCCGATCAAGCCTAGCGAGGTCAAGGCGAGCTTCACCCCTGAAGAATCGCTTTCGTACCGGGGGCGAAGATTCACTTTCGAGCGTGATGGAACTCAATACTTCATTGTCGAGCATTCACCTGGTTTCCCAGCAGTACGGCACGCCATCGCTTACACACTTGGCAACCGTCGTATCCAACACTTCATGACGCGAGAAACAGACGGCTCACTTGTTCTCCTGCCGCCAAGCTGGGATGTACTGCGTGGCGAGTGGTTTCCCCAGGAAGACATCGTGCCGACCGGGGAGTCGGGCGTCGAGCCGGTCCAGGTCTGGAATAAGAATTGCTTTGGGTGTCATGTTAGCCAGGAGCGCAAGAATTTTGATACCGAGACACTGACCTACAAAAGTGATTGGCTAGACTCCGGAACCAATTGCGAAACTTGCCACGGTGCCGGCCGGCCCCATGTGGAGTACTTCGAGATGCTAGCGCTCGGGAAGGAGCCGCCCCCGATCGTTAGTTGGCAACCATTGAAGAGGCCACTCATGCCGTTCGCAGGGGAAGCTGCCACGGACTTGTGCGCCACTTGCCACCAAAACCGGTTCTTGTTACAGGACAATCATGCTCCCGGAGACCCATTCTACGACTACTTTCTGACCGCCCTGCCGTACACCGTACCGCCTGATTCTCCGGATCCAGGATATTACGTTGATGGCCGGACACGGCGCTTCTCCAATAACAGTTTCGGGATTTGGCTTAGTTCCTGTTATCTCGAAGGTGGTGTCCGGTGTATCGATTGCCATAGTAACGGTCATTCGATCAACATCGGAAAAAACCCACAGCTTGCGTCACCTGTAGCGGGCAGCCAACTTTGCAGCAGCTGCCACTCGAATATTGTGGAAAAGGCTGAGGAACATAGCCGTCACCCCTTGGGTAGTGAGGGTAGTTCCTGTGTCGCCTGCCACATGCCCCGAACGGTCTCAGGGATTAAGGCGACGATGCGAGATCATTCTCTAGCTGTCCCGGTTCCTGAGAATACTGTGGACTACGGTATCCCAAACGCTTGTAATCTCTGCCACGAAGAGCGTTCTCCGGAGTGGGCCGCAGACAATATTCAGGCCTGGTTCGGCAATATAGAGGACCGTCCAGATGCGATGAAGTTCCGGCGGCGTGCGGCCGCCTTCTCCGCGGCACAGTATGGGGAGCCTGCTGGGCTCGATCCTCTACTTGAGATCGTCCGCGACGTAGATGAACCTTTCCTAATGCGGGCTACCGCTGCCGGGTATCTACGTGCTTATCCTGGACCACGCGCGCTCGATGGGCTCTGGGATGCACTTGTCGACCCACATCCGCTAGTGCGGGCCATTGTTCCGCTCAGTATTGTCGCGCACCCTCAAGGCCGTACGTTGCTCAATGACCTGGCTTCACAACTCAGCGATCCTAGTTATTCGGTACGAATCAATACTGCCTTTGCGTTTAGCAGCCTGGGTATCGGGCGTGCCGAAGGGACGCTCGGCGAGCATCTGCGCAACGCACAAGACGAATACATAGAGCATTTACAGCTATATACCGACAGTGACGCCGATCAGTCGAACCGCGGCATGGTACATGCCCTGCGTGGCGAGTTCGAAGAAGCCATACGTGCCTACCGGATAGCTCTGCGACTTAACTCGGAACATGCAGATGCACGTTTTGGGCTAGGTGTCGCCCTACTCCAAACGGGGGCACGAGCTGAAGCTGTGGGTGAATTCGAGAAACTGCTAGATCAAAACCCCGAATATCCAGGTCTCAAGGCGGTTCTGGCTCAGCTCAGAAGTGGCGATAACCGGTAATCGTTTGGCGCGGTGCGAAAGGGAACTAGTGTCGTTTAGTCGCGCCTAACCATTACCAAGCGAGTTCGATCCGTTCTACGTGTCGCTTTGTCTCTTGCGCAAGAGTTCTTCGAGAAGCTGTTGTATTTGAGGCTGTTCCGAGTTGACCTTAAGTGACAATTCGAGGATCTCTAGGGCCTTGGTAATGCGGCCGTCAGCGTAATACGCAGAAGCGAGCGGGTTGAGTATGTCCGGCGATTCTTCCTTCTCAACAATTCGCACACGCTCGTAGTACCGGATCGAGTCCCAGTGGTTCCCAAGGTTAGCATTCGCCAGGGCGATGACCTTGAGCATGGTGACGTTGCTGGGGGCCTCTACAAGTAGGGGGCCTAAAACATCACGAACCTCATCAAACCTACCGGCATCCATCAAAAGATCTATCTGCAGTTCAACCAATTCTTTGTCATTGACACGCGTCAAGGCTTCTTCCAAAAGAGGGAGTGCGTCGTCGATTTTTCCGAGTGTTCGCAGTTGGTGTGCTCGATCCAGAGCAAAATCCGGATCGGTGGGTGGTGGGCCAGGGGCTGTATGGATAAACGGCTGGGGAATTTCGGAACTGGGATCACGGAGCGTAATATCGAAAGCTTCTCTGTCCTTGGTATCGTTTTCTATGTCAACGAACAGCCTATATTCACCAGGTGCCACGTCAGTAATGTTTATTCTTGTTCCATGGTCCAAGATGCCACGGTCATCCGCTTTACTGATGTCAGTGTATTCGGTTCGTTGAATAACTATTCCTGCATCGTTCTCCAGTTGGTAGGTTAAAACGATCTTCTCCTCGTAGTTTTCAGGGAGGTAGATCTGGCGAAAGATGTATATTCCGTCATCCGTGAAAAAGCTGTTGTCGAGTGCGGGGAGCATGGTGTAGGGGCCGACCTGGAAGGGATAGTGCTCGTTGTACACCTCGTATTCATCATTCGTGTACACATTCCATAAAAGCAAAGCCGGCGAGCTCTGTAGCGTAGATGGCCACGGTGGAGGCACGCTCACCCGGATTTCACTGCGGCCATACTCTCGCGATACGTTGTTCTCTACCACAAGATCAAAATCGAATACGCCCTCAACCAACGGGACCCGATCAAGATAAACAATGGGACCAGAGCGCAGCACCCGTGCTTCCTCTTCTTCAAGGTCAGATTGCAAGATTATTGAGGACGGGTCTGCAGCTCCCATCACTCCGGTGATGACACGGTTTTCCGCATCTACCACCGATCCTGACACTTCGAAGGTGACATACCACTTACCGTCATAATCATTGAGGTTGAGGCGCCTGCCATCAGTCATCAAACCGTAATGCAAGAATGCGTCACCTGTTGGATCGATTAACGCAAACGCCTGGGCATGAATCGTTAAGCTCTCGAAGCGAACGTCTGCATCAACGCTCCCGGTTAGAA
>CAYVUW010000021.1:0-771 GCA_964455175.1 uncultured Acidobacteriota bacterium
CCGCGCCCAGGCGGGGGGCTGGCCCCACCTCGGATGGCGGCCGGACGCCCGGCATGGCTACCGCGCCGTGCTCCAACGTGCTTCCAACCACATCTTCGTCTAAAACCGGGGAAACAATAAAGCTCGCACCGGACTCAATCGCTCGCCGAGCATCGTCCGGTTGCAAGACGGTTCCGGCTCCTACGACTATGCCGTCTTTCTTGGCGAATGATTCGATCAGCTCAAATGGGCGGGGGCAATGCAAGGTGAATTCTACAAACCGAAAGCCACCGTCGATCGCTGCAGTCATCGCGTCACGCGCGACACCATGGTTGTGGGTGCGGAGAATCGCGGTGGCGCGTTCTTCCCACATTCTTTCCAGAAGTGATTCGGGATTCATTGTGTTCCCCAGGAATAGTTATGCTGCCCGTTTCCGCAAATCATAATGGAACTGGAATACGCTGCCACCTTGATAAGGGCGGCAATAATGGCAGCCTCTATTCGTCCTTATGGTATCGAAAGTTTCCCCGGCCTCGTTTTTTTTCGCCGACCTGACGCTTTCTATCAAGCCGTCGTTGATTAGCTCCCTTGGTTGGTCTTGTCGCCGGTCGGTTTTCGCGTTGACGAGAGAGCGCTCGTTCTCGCTCTATTGCTACAAGCTTGTCAGAAAGTCTCTTAAGGGCGGCCATCTTGTTTCGGGTCTGCGAACGGCGTTCGGAAGCGACAACGGTTACGCCGCTTGGCCTATGTGTAATGCGCACAGCGGTCTCAGCCTTGTTCCGGTGCTGCCCG
>CAYVUW010000021.1:781-44147 GCA_964455175.1 uncultured Acidobacteriota bacterium
CGAATTCGATGTCGCAGTCACGTGCGAGGGCTTCAAGGTCGGTACTTGGTGGCTTCTCACTCCCGTCCATGGAGGTTGCCTTGTCCTTTTGCTTTATGCCCCTGCCATGCGGCGTAAGACGGTATGCAAGATTCCACCATTCCGGTAGTAGTCGACTTCGACAGGGCTGTCAGCACGACAGATTGTTGTGAATGTCACTTCACCCCTGTCTTGATGGCAGGCACGGACCATAATGTCTTGCCCGGGTTGAAGGTCTTCAGGGACATGAATGTTGAATGCCTCAGTACCACTGAGGTGCAGAGTGTCCGAGTCTTCGCCCGGAGCAAAAGTCAACGGCAAAATGCCCATCCCCAGCAAATTACTTCTGTGGATACGCTCAAATGACTTGGCAATCACAGCGCGGACTCCAAGTAGCAACGTGCCTTTTGCTGCCCAATCGCGAGAAGAACCCATACCGTAGTCAGTTCCGGCAAGCACAATTAAAGGGACACTGGCTGCGCGATAGGCCAGGCTGGCTTCGTAGATCGACTTGGTCTCGCCATCCATAAGATCCAACGTCCAGCCCCCCTCTGTTCCTGGAGCTAACTGATTGCGGACCCGAACGTTTGCGAAGGTGCCACGGGTCATTACGTGATGATTTCCGCGACGTGACCCATAGCTATTGAAATCCTCTGGCGCGACCCCACGCGAGAGCAGATAGGCACCGGCCGGAGTATCTACTCCAATCGCGCCAGCAGGACTGATGTGGTCGGTAGTAACAGAGTCGCCAACCTTAATAAGGCAGCGGGCGTTTTCAATAGGAAGAATTGGTGTGGGCTTCGAGGGTATGTCGAGGAAGAAATCGGGTTCCTGAATGTAGGTGCTGTCGTCCATCCAATCATAAATAGCGCCACCGGTGGTTTCGATTGCTTTCCAATCGTCCGATCCGCCCGTGAACACCTCTGCGTATCCCTCTTCGAACTGGTCCCGGTGGACCGCTCTGGCAAGCAATTTTTGAATTTCTTCCTGTCCGGGCCACAAATCACTGAGGTATACGTCATTTCCGGTACGGTCCTGTCCAATCGGATCGGTAGTTAGATCGATGTCGACCGTTCCGGCAAGCGCATAGGCAACCACAAGGGGAGGTGACGCCAGGTAATTTGCTTTGACGTCTGAATGAATGCGTCCCTCAAAGTTCCGGTTGCCGGACAGGACGGAGGCGACGATTAGGTCATGATTGCGGATCGCATCCTGGATTTCTTCGGGGAGTGGACCTGAGTTGCCGATGCAGGTCGTGCAACCGTAGCCGACGAGATAGAAACCAAGTGCCTCAAGGTCGTCAGTGAGCCCTGCTCTGTCCAGGTAGTCTGTGACCACTTTGGAGCCGGGTGCTAACGATGTTTTTACCCATGGTTTACGCCTTAGGCCTCGGCTGCGGGCATTGCGGGCAACAAGACCGGCAGCAGCCATGACGCTGGGGTTTGAAGTGTTCGTGCAACTAGTGATTGCAGCAATAACAACAGCACCATCGCTCAGGTGAAATTCCTCCCCATCGCACGTCACAACTGGCCCAGCCTCCTTTGCCGCAAGGGGTGTTGCCTTATGGACAGACTGGGTTTCCTGCTCTACAGGGAGTTCGCTGCGAATGAAGCTCGTATCAAGGTCACGGTGCCATTGTTTCTGCATACCTGACAAGGCAATACGGTCCTGGGGACGTTTCGGCCCCGCAAGTGCTGGCTCAACTCCAGCCATGTCAAGTTCAAGCGTGTCGCTATATTGCACCTCGCGAGTGTCGTCTCGCCATAGACCCTGAGCAATGCAATATTGTTCAACTGCACCAACAAGCTCGTCGTTGCGCCCGGTATTACGAAGGTAGTCTAGGGTCATTTGGTCAACTGGGAAGAAGCCACATGTGGCGCCGTATTCGGGTGCCATGTTCGCGATCGTTGCACGATTAGCTACCGGCATGGTTTCGAGTCCAGGCCCAAAAAATTCAACGAATTTTCCGACTACCCCGAGGTTGCGGAGCATCTCGGTGACACGTAGTACCAAGTCTGTTGCTGTAGCACCACCAGGAAGTTGGCCAGTTAGACGGAAGCCAACGACCTCCGGGATCAGCATGTAAACCGGTTGGCCAAGCATTACTGCTTCGGCTTCGATACCCCCAACTCCCCAACCAAGAATACCGAGCCCGTTGATCATTGTGGTGTGTGAGTCTGTTCCAACCAGGGAATCGGGATACAAGACGTTTTCTCGGTCCCAGACCACTCGTCCCAGATACTCAAGGTTTACTTGATGGACGATCCCAGTTGCCGGTGGCACCACGCGAAAGTTGTTAAATGCACTTTGTCCCCATTTCAGGAACTCATAGCGTTCCTGATTCCGTTCGAATTCCTTCTTGCTGTTGATTGCCAACGCCGTTTTGCTGTTATAAGCGTCTACCTGGACCGAATGGTCAATCACCAGATCGCAGGGAACCAATGGGTTGACCTTTGCTGGGTCCCCACCCATCCGCTGCATTGCCGACCGCATCGCCGCGAGGTCAACAATTGCGGGTACGCCGGTGAAGTCCTGTAGTACAACGCGCCCAGGGATGAAGGGAATTTCCGTTTTCGGGACATTTTGCGCTTCGTAGGTAGCAAGAGCTTCGATATGATCGGTGGTAACGACGTGTTCATCTTGAGTGCGAAGGCATGATTCAAGAAGAATTTTTATGGTGTAGGGAAGGGCATCCAACGAACCGAGCTCTTTCACGGCTTCAAGGCTGTAGATAGTCCTTTTACCAAGCGGAGTCGAAAGTGTGGTGCGGGCGTTATTTCGGTAATCCATATCTTCATCCAGAGACGGGGCACTCAAGGTGCATGGAAGCAATTCAATTTTAGCGTTTGTAGTGTTCTTCTGCATGAAGTCGAGTTTAATGAGGGGCACCACTGAGTGGCTTGGCGGGATACGCGACTGCGTCTAAACTTGCCGGGACTCGACAGTTTCGCCGGTTTGTGCCGGCGTGATCAACGGATGACTTATAATGCCAGTCGATTTGTAAGCGTCTGAGGTCTCCATGCCCCAAAAGAAACGTCAGATCATAGAAAGAGACGAGCTGCACCGTGTCCGTTGGGACAACATTAAATGGCCCATCTTTCTAGGGCTGGCCGGACTTCATGTTGGCTGTTTGTTGGCACCTTTCTATTTCACCTGGGGTGCATTTAGTGTGGCCTTGTTTCTCTGGTGGCTTACTGGTGGAATCGGTATTTGCCTTGGGTTCCATCGGCTTTTGACACATAGAGGTTTCCAGACTTTCAAACCGGTCGAATACGCCATAACGGTGTTTGGCACGATGAGTCTCCAGGGGAGCCCCATACACTGGGTCGGAACTCATCGTATGCATCATCGTGATTCTGACCGGGAAGGTGACCCACATTCGCCGAAGCATGGCTTCGATTGGTCCCATATGCTGTGGTGTGTAACCTCGGACCCCTTCGGTCGGGAGCCTCGAGATCTTGCCAAGGAGATGCAGAGTGACCCAGTGCATCGCTGGCTTGACCGCTACTATTGGGCTCCGCTAGTTGGCCTCGCTGGCGTCTTGTATGCGATTGGAGGGATGCCCTGGCTTGTTTGGGGTGTGTTTGTACGGACAGTTTTCTCATACCATGCTACGTGGTTTGTGAATTCGGCGGGCCATACATGGGGATACCGGAACTTCGATACGCGGGAATACTCGACCAATAATTGGTGGGTTGCACTCCTCGCGTTTGGTGAAGGCTGGCACAACAATCATCATGCGTTTTCTCGGTCGGCACGCCACGGATTGCGCTGGTGGGAAATCGACATGACGTGGTACACGATCCGCTTGATGGAGAAACTTCATCTTGTATGGAACGTACACGTTGCCGACCCCTGGGGTGAAGAGCGAAAATCCGCCTAGCTTTTTGCTTTAACAAAGTTTTCGGTGTGATTTTACGGATTCGGCAATCCAGGCAGATTCGCGGCTTCCAACTAAGTATTTGGACTCTGGTGGACGATACAGGTCCGGCTCCTAATCTGGTTCTAGGGTGAGGGGCCGACAGTTATGGGTCGATAATGAGCATCGAACGAATTGGGGTGGTTGGCGCTGGGACGATGGGGCATGGAATCGGCCAAATTGCCGCGCAGGCTGGATATGACACGCTGCTCTGTGAGATCAACACAGAGCTCCTTGCATCTGCTCTTGACACCATCCGAGCTAATTTGGCGAAGAGCGTTAAGCTCGGCAAGATGGTGGATGAGGAACGCGAGGCGGTGCTGAGCCGAATCTCCACCACTATCGACTTAGGCGAAATTTCTACGACGGCACAATTGGTTATCGAGGCTGTTCCCGAGAACCTTGAACTAAAGAGGGACATTTTCAAGGCGATTGAATCCGAATGTCAGCCAGGAGTGACGCTGGCAACCAACACGAGTTCACTAAGTGTTGGGTCGATCGCCGCGGGATTAAAGGATGAGGGGTGCCTCATAGGCATGCATTTCTTTAACCCTGTGCACGTGATGGACCTTGTTGAGGTAATTCGGCATGGTAGCGCCCGGGAAGAGACCGTAGATCTCGCGGTCTCTGTTGCCACCCGAATGGGGAAAACACCGATTGTTGTAAATGACACTCCAGGTTTTGCGACTAGCCGGTTGGGAGTCCTGCTTGGCCTTGAGGCGATGCGGATACTGGAACAAGGGGTCGCAACGGCAGAAAGTATCGATACCGCTATGGAACTTGGATATCGACACCCCATGGGCCCGCTAAAGCTTACAGATTTGGTCGGCCTTGATGTGCGCTTGGCAATTGCGCGATATCTTCATGAGGAACTACGGAGCGAAGCTTTTCGCCCGCCCGAAATTCTCGAGCGGATGGTCGCCGATGGACTTCTAGGCAAGAAGTCTGGCCGTGGATTCTACGAGTGGTAACTGCAGGTGCTACGAGAAAGTCTTGACCCTTGCATCCAGACATTCGGGGGGCATAGCCTTCGTTTTCTCTCCCATGGCGATGACTCTGCGCAGAGAACGGCAGTCTTCCTTCATGACGGGCTAGGTGCCATCGAATCTTGGAAGGCGATCCCGCGGCGACTCTCCAGTGAATACTCCGTGCGAACGGTGGTCTACGACCGATGGGGGTACGGCGGGTCGGAGACCAGGCCCGCTTTCACAGCCGGGTTTATGGAGGAGGAAGTTCCAACGTTGACGGAAATTATTGATTCCACAGAGATGGGTTCAGTTGACCTGGTCGGACACTCCGACGGTGCCACTATTGCGCTACTGGCCGCCGCATGGCACCCGGACAAAATTCGCTCGGTCGTGAGCATCGCTGCGCATACATTTGTTGAGGCGGAACCATCGGAGAGTATTGATGGCCTCCGGGACCAATTGAACAGGGGGGAGGCGCCTTCCTGGCTTGGACGTTTGCACGGGGATCGGGGGGAGCCTCTCTTGGAAGCCTGGGCAGAGGTTTGGCTAGGAGAGTCTCACGGGGGATGGGACGTTCGCGCCGAGTTGGCTCGGGTGAAATGCCCGGTGCTCGCGATTCAAGGTAATGACGATGGATTCGGAAGCGACGAACAGCTAGCCGTGCTAGGGGAATTTCTGCCGGACAGTGAAATCTGGCGAGTACGTGGGGGGCATGCGCCACATCATGAGTTGGGCGACGCGTTCATTCGTGGTGTTGGTGATTTTTGGTTACGGGCTTGAACTGCGTGGTTAGGGCTAGCTCGGCTTTAGCTTAAAAGTGGTTTGAAATTTGATGTCCGGTTGGAGTGAGTGCCATACAGAACAGTACGTTTCGCGGGACATTTCGATAGCGCGGGACACGTTCTTCTCGGGCACATTGCCGAGAATTGTAAATACCATCTCAGCGGATACCACACGTCTTGGAGTCTGTTTTGCCCGTTCGACTGCTAGGTCGATACACATTGAATCGGCTGGCGTTCGCATTTTCGCAAGGATATCTACGATGTCGATCGCCATACACCCCGCGAGGGCAGTAGATAGCATTTGGACGGGGGATGGTGCTATTTCGGACGAGCCGTCCACGTGCACGATCGTATCGTCAATAGCACCCGAAAAGCGAAGTTCCCCATCCCAGTCAAGATGAAGCTTGATGTCAGGAGTAGTCTGCACAGACCAAGCTTACCGCGGTTGGGTCCAGAACCAAGATGGCTTGCTCGACCTGGCAGTCGTGGGTTGCTCCGTCGTCTGCCATCTTCTGGATAGGTAGTATGTCTATTCAGGCTTTGTTTTCTATGAGACCTAGCACTCGGTGCATGGACAGCAACGTGTTGTGTGCTGACCTGCTAGTGTGGCCCCGTGATGGCACGATCGACCGATGAGTTGAAACGTTTGGCGGCTGAAAGGGCCGCTCTTTTCTTAGAAGGGGTCCGCGTTCTTGGGCTAGGGACTGGGTCGACAGCTGCGCACTTTGTAGAAGTTGTCGGCGAGATGGTCCAGGCTGGAGATCTTGAAGATATGGTCGCAATTCCGACCTCGGTTGCAACTGAGGAGCAAGCGTACGAACTCGGAATTACAATTACTGATCTGGAAAGCCATCCGCAGGTTGACCTCACCGTTGATGGTGCCGACGAAGTTAGTCATGACCTCGATTTAATCAAAGGCCTAGGGGGGGCCTTGACTCGAGAGAAGATCGTCGCCAGCGCTAGCCGGGAATTAATTATTGTGGCTGACGATTCAAAAATGGTAACTGCCCTTGGGGAGAAATCGCCTTTGCCGGTGGAAGTGATGCCATTTGGTTGGAAAGCAGTTGCTTTGAAGTTGCAGAATCTTGGCACTGAACCAGACTTGCGTTGCAAGGGCGGCAAGCCCTTCAAAACAGATCAAGGTAATTACATTTTCGATTGCATGTTCGCGGATGGGATCACGGAGCCAGATGCCATAGGGAAATTGATCGACAGCATTCCGGGCGTGGTTACCCAGGGGATGTTTTTGGGCATGGCCGATCGGGTAATTATAGCCAGCGAAGGTGGTGCCAGGGTTCTTGAGCGATCCTGACAGGGGTGTGGGTTGTTATTGGGTCACTCGGCCCCTGGGGTGATAAGCGCGAGGGCGGCTACACCTCGCTACGCAGGGCTTGAGGAACTTCGCCGCGAAAAACGGTTACAGCTTGCCCGCCAAGGATAACGCGATCATCTAGGAGCGTGACGCGGACCATCCCTCCACGACTGCTGGCCTGGTGGCCAACTAGCTCGTCCTTACCGATACGGTGCCCCCAATAGGGTCCGAGGCAGCAATGTGCTGAACCTGTTACCGGATCCTCCGCAACGCCCGACTGGGGCGAGAAGAAACGTGATACAAAATCATAATCTGTCGACCTAGATTTGGCAGTCACGATAATCCCACGAGAGGCGGCACGTTCGATGAGAGGAAAGTTCGGGTTCAGCTCGCGGACAAGTGTTTCCGAAGGCAATTCGGCGAGGAAATCAAAAGTGCTCCTGCCAACGAACGTCGGCTTTGCTCCGAGCGCGCGTTCGAGATCGATATTGCAGGTTGTTTCCTTCGCAGGAGTGGCGGGAAAGTTAAGTCGGATCCAATAGTCAACATACGAAGCTGTTAGTAGCCCGCTGCGAGTATCAAACTCTATAGGGTCCCCCCGTTTGACAGCCCCGATTTCCCATAAAACGTGGGCGCTTGCGAGAGTGGCGTGGCCACATAAATCTACCTCGATTGAGGGCGTAAACCAGCGAAGCTTGTAATAACCGTCATTGGGCTCAAGGAAAGCTGTTTCGGAAAGGTTCATTTCTGAAGCAAAAGCCTGCATCCAGCCATCGTCTTGGGGCGCGTCCATGAGGCAAACAGCGGCGGGATTCCCTTTGAACGGTTCATTGGTAAACGCATCCACCTGGTAAACCCTCATGTCGTATTCCCGCGATTAAGTATTCGACCAATCAATCCAGTAGATGGGTAGCGATAGTGCCTGTGTGTTTTGGATTCGGGGATGGTGATTCCGGAAAGGAGGCGCAATGTAATTCGAAGCATCTTCAAGTTAGTTTGATCTCCCCATGGCTTGTTAGTTGTAGGTGAACTCCTCGCCCAGATTGGCCTTCAGGTGTATCGTGTGCTTATGAGTGAGACTAATAAAGCATTCCGTACCGAGCAAGATTCTATGGGTGAGATGCACGTGCCCAGTGGCGCTTATTACGGTGCCCAGACACAACGTGCTATTGAGAATTTTCGTATTAGTGGCCGACGATTGTCTCGTGGATTTATCGCGGCGCTGGGCATGATCAAGCATGCTGCGGCTGAGACAAATAACACCTTGGGGTTACTCGATGACGAAAAATGTGAGGCGATTCGTCAGGCAGCCGAAGAGGTTATAGAGGGAAACCTAGACGAACACTTCGCGCTTGATATTTACCAAACTGGTTCGGGGACGTCGAGCAACATGAACACCAATGAGGTAATCGCTAATCGTGCCACCGAAATCCTGGGGGGAGAGATTGGTAGTCGGCTGGTGCACCCGAACGACCACGTCAATATGGGGCAGTCATCGAACGACGTTATCCCGACGGCGATTCATATCGCCGTATTGCAGGCGATTGAAATCGACTTGCTACCTGCGCTTCGTAAATTACATGCGAGCTTGGATGCAAAAGCTGTTGAGTTTGACCAGGTAGTGAAGATCGGTCGTACTCACTTGCAGGATGCTACCCCGTTGACGCTGGGCCAGGAATTTTCGGGATACGCCCGTCAAGCTGAACTTTCGGTCCGGAGGGTTGGCGATTGCCGCGATGCAATAGCTGAGGTGGCGCTTGGCGGCACCGCGGTTGGTACTGGTCTGAACATGCATCCTGACTTGGCTGGGAATGTGATCGAAAAGATCAATCAGAGAACTGGACTCAAGTTCCGGGAAGCATCCAACCATTTTGAGGCACAAGGAGCCCAAGACAGCCTGGTGGAAGCTAGCGGAGCGCTCAAAACTGTCGCCGTTAGTCTCATGAAGATTGCTAACGACATCCGCTGGCTAGGATCTGGGCCACGCTGTGGCATAGGCGAACTGGTCCTACCTGCGGTCCAGCCGGGCTCATCGATCATGCCGGGTAAAGTTAATCCAGTTATTGCCGAGTCTGCTATTCAAATTGCAGCACAGGTAATTGGTAACGACCTTGCGGTTACCGTGGGAGGGCAGTGGGGAAGTTTCGAACTCAACACAATGCTGCCGATGATGGCGTCAAACATACTCGAGTCCATCGAAATTCTTGCCAACGGATCAAGTAACTTTGCGAAGCGTTGTGTTGACGGGTTGGAGGTCGACGAGGTGCGCACAGCGTCGATGATAGAAAAGTCGATGGCCATGGTCACTTCGTTGGCGCCAGTGATTGGTTATGACAAGGCAGCGGCGATTGCGAAAGAGGCACACACATCGGGCCGTACGGTGCGAGAGGTGGCACTAGAGCAGGAGGTGCTTTCCGTTGAGGATCTTGACAATCTCCTTGATGCGATGAGCATGACGGGGCCCGGAGTACCGAATGCATAAAACTGGGCTTTGTGTTTTGGACTGCCCAGATTCCTGTAGCATCGAGGTTGAGGTTGAAGACGGCAAGCTTGTCAGCATTGATGGCGATACGCGTAATCCGCTGACTGAGGGGTACATCTGCGGAAAGGTGCGCTCGCAGATAAGGAAACACCTCTACGGAGAGGATCGTATTCGCCAGCCCTTAATCCGATGTGGTGGTAAGGGGGATGCGAGTTTTAAGCCGATTAGCTGGAGCCAGGCTCTCAGCGCCATTGCTGAGCGTTTCAATGCCATTCGTGACAATTACGGTGGTGAGGCCATACTTCCTCTGTCTTATGGTGGGTCCAATGGTCTGCTTTCTCAGGACAATACCGATGCCCGGTATTTCCGTCGTCTTAAAGCATCACGGTTGGCCCGCACAGTTTGTGCTGCGCCAAGCACCCGTGCGGCGGGTGAGATGTATGGATCGATGCCGGGTGTCAGTTTTGCGGATTATGCTAAAGCTCGGACCATTGTTGTTTGGGGTGCGAATCCCTCAGTCACAGGTATCCACTTGATGCCGATCCTCAAAAAAGCAAAAAAGGATGGTGCATGGATTGCCGTTGTGGACCCGCGACGTACCGGCGTTGCACGAATTGCTGATTTACATTTGCCATTGCGGCCAGGTACTGACCTTCCGGTAGCCCTCAGCATTGCTCACTGGATGTTCGAAAGCGGAACAGCTGACAGTGAATTCCTCGCTGAGTACGCTTGTGAGGCTGGCGAGTTCGCTAAGCGGGCTTCGGCTTGGTCGTTCGACACTGCCGCTGAAGTTGCCGGGATCAACCCGTCAGCGATTGCGGAACTTGCCGAGCGTTACGTGGCGGCAGAGCCTGCCGTTGTTCGCTGTGGTTGGGGACTCGAAAGGAACAGGAACGGAGGGTCTGCGGTCGCAGCAGTTTTATCGTTGCCTGCGGTCGCTGGAAAATTTGGTGTTCGTGGTGGTGGCTACACAATGAGCAACCAAAAGGCTTGGAACCTAGATGCATCGGTAGCAGCAGCCGAAGACGAGGTTCCGACACGGGTGGTTAACATGAACAAAACGGGAGAGGTATTACTTTCTTCCACCCCGCCCGTGAAAGGATTGTTTGTCTACAACTGCAACCCCCTCGCGACTTTGCCGGCGCAAGACAAGGTGCGCAGTGGTCTTCTGCGAGAGGATCTGTTTACCGTGGTCTTCGACCAAGTAATGACTGATACGGCTCGCTATGCAGATATCGTCCTTCCAGCAACGACATTTCTTGAGCGGTCAGAGCTTGCTCAGAGCTACGGTGCGTACACCCTTCAACAGTGTGAGCCGGTGATAGACCCTGTGGGTGAGTCGCGCTCGAACCACGAGGTCTTCACGGCATTGTGCAAGCTAAGTGGATTGGCACGTTCGGGTGATCCAGTCGACGAGGATGAGATCGTTGACACAATTTTGGAGAGAGATCCGAGACGTGAAGAAATACATAGTGCTCTATCACAACAGGGCATTTCCTTTCCGCGATTTGGGACAAACCCAGTTCAATTCGTCGACGTATTTCCGGGCACATCAGACGGCAAAATCCATCTGTTATCAAAGGAGTTGGACCATGAAGCTGGTCAGAGAGGTGGGTTGTACTTCTATGAGCGGGACCCGGGATCAGAGCCGTATCCGCTTGCCTTGATTTCCCCGGCGCATAAATTAACGGTCAGTTCAACGTTCGGACAGTTACGTCGCACCGTTGTGCCTGTCGAGCTTCACCCGGGGGATGCGGATGTTCGTGGAATTAGTGAGGGTGCGCGCGTCCGTGTGTTCAATGAAAGGGCTGAAGTGCACTGTGTTGCGACTATTAATAGGTCGATACGGCCTGGCGTGGCCTATATTCCAAAAGGAACATGGGACCACAATACCCTTTCAGGCAACACTGCCAACGCCCTTGTTCCGGACAGCCTGACCGATATTGCAGGCGGTGCTTGCTTCAATGACACGCGGGTGCAGATCGCAGTCACTGAATGACAGAGGCATCCGGGATAGTCTCTGGCCGCACGAATTCCGGACAAGTTGTGCAGGTCAAGGGTCGACTGCGGACGGGCCCTCCTCTTCTGTTGGATGGCGCGACTGGAACTGAGTTAAACCGGCGCGGGGTTGGAACAGCGTTGCCAATGTGGTCGGCAAAAGCGTTATTGGAAGCACCAGATGTTCTGCGAGCTGTCCATCGCGACTATGTTTTGGCCGGCGCAGAAATCATCACGGCAAATACTTTCCGCACTCATCGGAGATCACTTGCTGCTGCAGGGTACGCAGACAAAGCCAGCCTGCTTACACATAAGGCCGTAGAGCTCGCGCGAGTTGCAATACAAGATGCAGTCCCCGGGAATCGTGGACAAATCCGCATCGCCGGCTCAATTGCGCCACTTGAGGATTGTTACTCCCCGCATTTGGTTCCTGATTCGGAAACTCTATTGGCCGAGCACTACGAAATGGCAACGACACTCGCAGACGCCGGGGCCGATCTCCTGCTTGTAGAAACAATGAACACGATTCGTGAAGCCGCCGCAGCTGCAGAGGTCGCTGTCGCCACCGGGTTGCCGGTCATGGCCAGTTTTGTCTGCGGACGAGATGGCAGGTTGCTTTCGGGTGAAAGCATTTCAGGAGCTGCTGGCAAGCTCGGTAGTTGCGGGGTCGACGCTATTCTTATTAATTGCGTTGCCGCCCCTGACTTGTGCGTGGGACTTTCAATGCTCGCCGCCGCTACAGATTTGCCGATCGGGGGCTATGGGAACGTTGGTTACGCCGACGAAATACATGGCTGGGTCAATACTAATAGCGTGGAGCCAGCGGCTTACGCCATGCATGCCGAAAGATGGATGGATATGGGCGCACGCATTATCGGGAGCTGTTGCGGCACCGGGCCTGGCCACACTGAGGAGCTACGAGCCCGGATCGACGCGCGAGAGCATTGATGTTGTCCCCTCGGGATTGAGCGCACGACACCAGACTGAAGGTGCACAAGTTTCTGTGCATTGCGTTAGGGGCCCTATGAAATAGGGTTGGTTAGGACCGGGGGCCGTAGTTTTGCACAAGGTTTTCCACGTGTTCAGTGGAGCAAGGTTTCACCGTGTAGCGATTTTCTCGATCATTCGCATCACGGACTCGTTTGCAGGTGGAACTTTATAATCAGAGATCGTGTCGAGAGGGACCCAGCGCACGGCGCGGTGCACAATAGCCCTTGGCTCATCCGTGATGTTGGCGAGAAAGAAACGAATTCGAACGCTTTTTTCTGAATAGTGGTGCTCAACGTCTGCGACCTGGCTGCCAATTTCGGCGTCGACAGCAAGCTCTTCGGTGAGTTCTCGCTTAAGCGCAGACTGTGGAGATTCGCCAGGGTCGACTTTGCCACCTGGAAACTCCCACATGAGCGGCAAGTGCGAGCCATCGTGTCGTTGGCAGAGCAAAACCGTTTCGGTTCTATAGATCACCGCGGCAACGACTTCGATGATCCCCGCTTTCCCGCTCACCTATTATTGGGGGAGTCGGGACCATCGAGCCGCCGTTGGTGTCCTTCGATACGATCGAAGGCCTCCTCAATTTTGTCAGAATTGGCGCGCGCCCCTTCGAAGTACAGATGCTTTTCCCTTTCACCCTGCGATTTGCTACTGACGAGCTCCAGGTTCTCCTGTACGACGCGAAGCCATCTCCTGCCGTCAGACACTGCCGACTGAATTAGTGTGGAGGCTGCCGCGCCACGTTCACGCTCACGCTGTTGTTGTTCAAGCAATCGAATGAGTTGAAGTCGGAAGTGCAAGCTAGTAAACGCTATGAAGACGACACCAGCGATTCCGATTGCTCCCCAAGGCAGGGGGACCATGGCACTCAGCCCCGCTGCCACTGGCTCGCCAAGGCTAAGCGAGGCGATTAGTAGGCCGACGCCAGCGCCGGCTAATAGCCATCCGTAATTGCGTATTGCGCTCACTTCTTCTCCAAGCTTCGATAGATTTATTTGATGTTGGGCAAGCTCTGCCTGTTGCCGTTGGGTCCATTATAGTTGCAGGTAAGAATCCCACGGTTTGAATACCATCCGTTATCAAGATATCGGGTGAAAAGCACAAAGGCGTTTCGATGGTTAGCAAATACTTGGATCAAGGACGTCAAACGAGACAAGCGCGGTACGAATATGAATTCACGGACGGGTTGGATGGTTGCCGAATATTGGTTGCAGGGGGAGGAGGTGGTTTGGGTGCCGCTATATGTGGGCGTTTGATGCAGGTAGGCGCCGATATCGTACTGGGTTACGCCTCCAATAGGGCCCGTGCGGAAGATATCAAGGTTGCCCTTGAAGCACAGTATGGCGGAGAGGTCTATCTACTTAGAGCTGATATTACTGTTGACGATGGGTGTGCAGCGTTGCTCGATGAAATTAATAATGAGGCGTTCTATGGTGCCGTTGTTTGTGTGGGCGATCCGTCTCGAATCAGTCCCTCGGAATACACGGTCGAGACCGTACAGGCTGCACTGCGGGTCAATTACACCGGCCCGATTCTGTTGGCGCGTGGCTGTGCCAACGTGCTTGCCGCCAACAGCCAGCCTGGTGCCATCGTTTTGCTGTCCTCGATGCAGGGTGTGACGCCCTTCCCAGGAAGCCTAGCTTACTCCGGACCCAAGTCTGCCCTGGTCCACGCCGCGCGGATCCTTGCCCAAGAGTATGGAGGCAGTCACAATATTCGCGTCAATGTAGTGGCCCCAGGTGTCACGGAATCGGGTATGGCGCTCGCTTCGATCACGTCCGGCAAATACGATCCATTCATTGACGATGGGGTCATACCACGGTTTGGTTACCCGGAAGATATTGCTCGGTCAGTGGGTTTTCTGATGTCTCCAGACAATTACATTACTGGCCAGGCACTGGTTGTCGATGGCGGCTTGACGCTGCGGCGCGGGGCGAGTTGAGTGCTATGGCCTCGGACATCGCAGTCGAGATTGTGTTGTTTGCTCGCGTACGAGAACTTTGTGGGCACAAGGGACACATTTCAGTACAAGTTGCAGACGGCGGAACTCCCATTGAATGTTTTGAAATGCTTTGCGAACGCTTCCCGGGTGTCCGGAAATTACGTTCAACCTTGGTAGTGGCGATCAATGAGGAGTATTCCGACTGGGACCATGTACTTTGTGAAGGTGACGTTATCAGCTTCATTCCGCCAGTAAGTGGGGGGTAATGATGTCAACGCGACTATTTGCAATTATGGAGGAACCGATAAGTGCCACGGCACTCGTTCCACTGGTTGCGGACCGGGCAAGCGGAGCGATATGTACATTTGAAGGAACGGTACGAGACCATACAGGAGACCAAGTTACTACCTGCTTAGAATACGAGGCTTTCGCCGAGATGGCCGAGGCAATATTTGCCCAAATCGCTGTCGCGGCGGGCGAACGCAGTGTAATCGCAGGCATGGCTATCCATCATCGTGTTGGTCGTCTGGAAGTTGGCGAAGTGTCTGTCGCGATAGCAGTTGCTGCGGAGCACCGTGACGCGGCCTTCGAAGCTTGCCGGTTTGCCATTGATCAACTCAAAACGAGTGCCCCAATCTGGAAAAAAGAGTTCAGCACTGATGGCTCACACTGGGTAGAGGGTCCCACCGCTGACCGGGTACGGGCTTCTACTAAAGTCGGCCGCCCAGGTGTCTTGAAGGAACCTGTTCCCTGATCCGAATGATAGAATCCAACCATGTGCGCAAAGCCTCTCCGTCGTAAGGATCTCAAGCACGATGAACTGGTCAGCTTAACTAGCAGGGCCACTCATTGGCTGGTCAGCCATGGCCGTCGTATTGGCTGGCTCCTGCTCATCGTAGCGCTTGTTGTGTCGATTGCCCTTGGTGTGCAGTTTGCGCATCAAAGACAAGAAACCCGAGCAGCTGAGTTGTTGGCAACAGCAATGGAAACTTTCCGGGCTCCAGTGGTCCCTGCAGAACAATCGGTAAGCGTGGACGGGGATGAGGGGTCCATAGACGAAAGTGCAGTAGACGTCGAAACTCCAGCGCCTCCTGGAACGGGGCCTGATGCTATAGCCAACAGTTCGAACGTATCTGGGGGCCCAGCAATATTTGGTTTACGGTTCGCGACGGAGGCGGAAAAATGTCGTGCAGCACTTGATCGGTTAGAGCCGATTGTGGAGCGGTATGCGAGTTTGCCCTCGGGGCGCATGGCGGCGTTCTATGCAGCAGATTGCCAGGTTCGCTTGGGGAGTTTGGATGCGGCAATTGAGGCATTCTCGCAGGCCACAGAAGCGCGGGGTACGCTGGTTTCGGCCATGGCGCTCTACCGGCTGGGGCAGTTAGAACGACAGCGAGACAATGCCGAGGCAGCGGTCGGGTATTTTGACCGGCTATTAGACGCCCCCCGAAACTTGTTTCCAAGAGGGGAGGCGCTGATTGCGAAGGCGCGTGCCTACCAGGAGGCTGGCGATGCACGGGCTGCTTTAGCAAGTTACCAAAAGGTCGTCGAAGAATTTGGTGATTCCTATATAGCTGGAGAGGCTCGGACCCAGATTTCAGAGTTGTCGGCTCAACTTGGCCTAGACCCTGAGGTCGAAGGTAATTGATGCACGCCTCGTCCCGGGAATAACCGTGAGGTAAGTCGTTGCACCTTTGTGGGGGCGTATCGCATGAAAAAGACTCTGTCCTCCAACCTTAACTCTTTGCCGTCAAGGATCTCCCGTCGCGGATTCCTCTCAACGGGAGCCGTTGGACTCGTCGCGGGTTCAATCCCTGGATGCGCCCCCTACACCGACCAAGATACCGAAACGCGTCCTGAGTTGGCATCACCCATCGGGGTAGATGACCCCGCCTGGGAAGATGTACGGGCTCAATTTATTCTTCAGCCGGGGACAGGCTACATGAACAATGCAAGTCTGGGGATGCCACCTGTGCAGGTGGTCCAGGCAGTTTCGGATGGATATGAAGCGATTTCACGGGAACCTCTTTTGGGGAAACAAGCGCTTCAGCTAAACATTACAGAAATCGTCAGGCCCGCGATTGCTTCACTTTTTGGCGCGTCACCCGCAGAGATTTCGCTTACGAGGAATGCCACCGAAGCTCTGCACCTTCAGGCGATAGGTCTGGATCTCTCCCCAGGGGCTGAGGTCATAATCACAACACAGGAGCACCCCGCCGGGTATCGCCCGTGGATGTTTCGGAAAATGAGAGAGGGGATCGACGTTAGTGAGGTTTTTATTCCTAGCCCGTTCGTGAGTGGTGACGAGGTGGTAGAACGGCTAGAAGACGCGATTACTTCCCGTACACGAGCGATTTCCTTTTGTCACGTTACACGGGGTGGACACCGGTATCCTGTCGAAAAAATCACACGGATGGCTAGGTCCCATGGCGTCCTGACGCTTGTCGACGGGGCCCAGGCTGTTGGGCAGTTCCCGATTGATGTGGAAAGTCTTGGCTGCGACGCATACGCGGCAAGCTTGCACAAATGGCTTTTGGCACCAGTTGGTACAGGTTTTCTTTATATCCGTGAACAGGCGCGTAATCGGATACGCACCGCTTTTGCTCCGGATGCCACGCTTGAGTCCCCGGCATACGATCCTCCTGGCACGGTTTCTTTTCCTGTCCGGTCGGCGATCTCAGCCGCACTTGACTTCGTGAACGTAATCGGGTTGGAGATGATCGAGGCACGGTGTCGACATCTGTCCTCGTATTTAAAGCAGCGGCTATCCAATGTCGATGCCGTTACTATGCTCAGCGGGCCGACGGCTGAGACCTGCTCTCCTGGGTCTACCATTTTTGAAGTGGCCGGACTGGATGCTGTCCATGCCGTTTCCTTATTGGCGGAAAGGGCCTACATCCATATCGATGAGCATCAACGGGATGGCCATAATGCGATCCGAGTATCGACTCATGTTTATAACACTACAGCTGAAATTGACCGGGTAGCCGAAGTTCTCGCGGATTTTGCGCGGAATGCTGGATGACGGGCCCACAGCTTCATTTCTGACGCAGATCTCCATTTAGAACGTCGGATTGATACTCTTGCGGGCTAACTTGTTTTAGGCGCTCCTCAAGTATTTCTAGTTCCCGTTGTACAACGGCAGAACGTCGGGATAGAAACCAGAGGTAGCCCAGAGCCAACCCCCACGCGAGGGCGAATCCAGCGAAAAGGTACCCGGGATTGGTCATCATGGTGTCTCCATCAGGTCGAGGTGTCGCCGTATGTGCTGTGTGCGGCGAGTCTGTTGCTCGAGGCGGAGGCGCAGAACAAACAGGTTCAAGAAAAGGGCAACAGATGCGGCTAGACCCAAAGCGAAGGTCGCCAGCATGCTCCCAGGCAAGCCGCGCCCCAATCCTCCTTCGGTCATGATCACCGGGCCGGGGTGCATAGTCCGGAACCACTCCACTGCATAATGGGTGATTGGCATGCCAACGAAACCAAGGATCGAGAGGACAGCACAAAATCGCGCAACTTGCTCAACTTCGCCCCCGTAGCTACGCAGCATTACGTAAGCAACAAAAATAAGCCAGAGAATAAAAAACGATGTTAGACGAGCGTCCCAAGTCCACCATGCACCCCAGATAGGCTTGGCCCACATTGCCCCAGTTAGCAAAACAATTGTTCCCCACAAGAGGCCGACTTCAGCCCCCGCAGTGGCGAGCTCGTCCCAGACGGCATCACGGGTTTGGAGGTATAGAAGGCTGGCAATAAAGACGAGCAGTATCGCGAGATACATTGTTAGTGCGGCTGGGACATGCAGATAAAATAAACGTTGTACGTCTCCTTGGACCCGGTCGGTCGGAGCAAAGACTAGGGCCGAGTAAAGCGCCAGGAGCGTGGTTGCCAGCCCAGCGCCCACTAAGGCGCTGGACGGGGTTGGTGGGAGATTGACTGGGCGGTCCCTGGACAACGGTTATTCCTCCAAAATTGTCGGGAAAGTCAAGTAACCGGCAGCTAGGAATATGACATCGAATGCCGCCAGCAATTGTACCCAACTCCGTGCTGTTATGAGCCCATCCCCTGCAAGGATTGCCCCGGTACATTTCACTGCCGCAATGAGCAACGGTATAGCGATTGGTACCAGCAACAGCGGTAACAGAATATCGCGGGCGCTAGTTTTTGCCGCCATCGCCGCGAAACTGGTTCCGAGGGCTGATAGTCCTAGGCTGCCTAGAATGGCAACCAGAGCAAGCTGAGGTAATTGGCCAACGAGCCGAACGTTAAAAAAAATAATGAACATAAAAAACGTGGCTGCGATCGTTGTAGTCAACAACACAAAAAGTGTGCCGCATTTCGCCAGATAGAGCGTCGTCCGGTTAATAGGACAAAGCATTAGGCCCTCGAGCCCGCCACGCTCACTCTCGGCCTGAAACATTCGGTTCATCCCCAGTAAGGCAGAGAAGAGAAATGCGGTCCAGAGGATACCCGGGCCAACGTTGGCAACTTGAAAACGGCCGGGTTGAAAGCCGAAGTAGATGACAGTGAGCGCGATCATCGCGAAAAACACAGTGGAGCTCAAGACTTCTTTGCTCCGCCACTCTAATCGGAGATCTTTGGAAATCAAGATGAAGGTGTGACGGAACACGTCTATCCTCGATTTCCTCTTGTGTGCTCACGGTATATGTCGGGCATCGTTCCCGCTGCGATTTGCTCCACAGGGGCAGTAAATCCTAAGTGGCCCCGCGTCAAGATCGCTACCCGGTCAGCGTGTTTGACCCCGTGCGTTAGATCATGGCTGGTCAAGATTACCGTTCGGGATCTTCCCTCTGGCCCTGCCAGAAGGTTCTGCAAGCGAGCAGTTGCATCGGGGTCTAACCCGCTAAATGGTTCGTCAAGTAAGAGAACGTCGGGATGGTGGACCAAGGCCCGTGCAATGGCGCAGCGTTGTTCCATGCCTCGGGAATAGGTAAATACTTCGTCGTCCATGCGGTGCTCTAGGCCCATAGCAGAAAGGATTTCACGGGCGCGATCTGCAGCGTTATCAATACCGAACATGCGGGCAAAGAAACGCACGTTCTGGAATCCAGACAAAGAAGAGTAGAGAAGGCTTCTGTGGGTAACGAATCCAATTCGTTGTCGAGCGTGGGCTGGGGCTTTGCAAATGTTTTGCCCGAACAGCTCTACTGATCCAGTGCTTGGCCGAGAGAGTGATGCGATGATTCGCATCATCGTCGTCTTGCCCGACCCATTAGGTCCAAAAACGGTGAGGAATTCGCCGGACTGCAGACTGATATCAACGCCGGATAGCGCAGTTGTTGAGCCGAAATGCTTACTAAGTCCGGAAATCTTGATGGCGGGGTCAGGCATCAGGAATGCTCTGGGTAACTGGATGTCCGTTTTGCATCCCCGTCAGGTTCTCAATCGCCTGGCCTCGACGGGCATGGTAATCCGATTCGCTTATGCGTCCCCTGTCGCGATCCCGGTCTAGTTGCGCGATCTGAGACACGAGAAGTGCTCGCTGTTGAGGTTGTCCAGGAGATCGGCCACCCCAGATTGAAGCAGCGGCACTTGCAAGGAATGCAATTGCGAGAGCCAACAATGACCAGGAAGCCGTGGATAGCGCGGGTCGTTGAGGACCAAGTCGGAAGCGAAGCGTGTCACCGGACCCGAAAATATCACTCGTCCAGTATGCGAAAGGCCCTCCGGGTATATCGGTGGCCGGTGGTTGCTCGATTAATTGGTCGGAGCTAATTTCAACGGAGTCAATTCCAGGACCAGCCAGGACCGTGACCTGCGCAGTGGGGTAGGGGACGGTAAGCTCGATGTCGGCACCGGCGGTACCAGGAAGCAGTTCGTACTGGAGAACCATCTGATGGACGCCTGGAGGTAGTGGGCGATGGTCGAGAAGGCGGTTCCCGACGAGGGAGAGCCTACTGGGATCCAGGCCGCCTATTTGTTCGACTGGGGCAACGTTAGCTGCGGTTGGCGGGACTGGAATTACTAGGCCAATTTCACGACCATCGAATGATTCGCCCGTGAATCCAGCAGTTTCGCCTGGGTTGAGCACCTCCACCAGCTGAATGACCTGGTAAACACCCGGTTGCAGCACGTTGATAATCATGTGTAAGACGTTTATATGCGGGTTGCTAGGATCAGAACTTACGGTAAACACGTCCAGTGGAAGCACCGCCTCGACTCCGGGTGTCAATGGCGTTTCGAGGCTTCGGTAGGGATAGTTTTCAAAGAGGGTCACGGCGGCAGCCGTGTACTGTGCCTCCACTCTGACATCGGCAATTCGGAGGAATCCGTCGAGTGCAGTGTTTCCAGTGAAGTCCTCGACAACCCCATCGCCGTCGCTAATAACGACATACACCTCTTGGTCACTAACCCCGGCCCCAGTTTCGTCAGTTACCTGCACGAGCACTGCAGTCACCCCTGCGTCTTGGGCAGTGCTGGGGCTTATCAAGCTCAACGTCGCGCCAAGGGCGGCCGAAATGATTGCCACACGGGTGTGATCACACCAATTGCCGCCAACAGTCCCGGCGAGTGGTCTCACGAGGATCCCAGTCCTGTCCCACAGGCGCCACAGAATCGGTCATCGGTATCAACAGTGGAACCGCATTCGGTACAGAAACGGCTGGCAGTTGTTCCCAGGTCGCCCTGCTGAGAGCTGTCGAGTCTCTTGCGATAGGCGGCGATCTCAGCCTCAAGCTCGTCTGAAGCGCGTGGTGTTTGACTACGAAGCTCCTCGATTTGTTGAACAACACTGACGGCTTCGGACTTCAGTCGTTCGACTTCAACCTCGTAGTCAGCCTCCTCGAGTTTGTCCATTCGATAGTCGAAGCCAAGTTCGCGTATGTCCGCGTAAATTTGCAACTTGCGATCTTCGAGAGGGGTGATAGGCCCAAGCGGAATGGTGAGCGCCGCTGCACTGGGTCGCAAAAGAGGGTATCCGACGACGCCTACAACAACCGCAATTACGAGAACAGCCAGTAACGCGGTCATTCAGTCTTCGAACGAGTCGAGCTCGCCCTCAACGATTTCAAGGCACCGAGTCGCATCAGTCGAAGAGAGAGACGATGAGGCCTCAGGATCACTGCCCCGCTGATCGGCAAGGGGTGTTTTTCCGAGGCCTAGGTCAGATTGGGATTGAGATCTCCAATTGGAAATCACAGCACCCATGGCGACAGCTCCAACCATCAAAAGGACCATTGGCGCAGCCCAGACCATGAGATCGAAACCGGTTCCTTTCGGTTTGATCCGGATACTGTTTCCATAGTCAGCGGCAAAAATAGTCATTATTTCGTCGTCAGTTCGACCTGCTGCCACTTCGGTGTCGAGTCGGACCAACATTGTGTCTGCAAAACCGCAGCCACAGGTGGCGATTGGGCGGAGTGGGCAGGTGCCACAGGTGCAGCCGATCTCAGCCCCTAGCCTTTCAGCCTGGGTTACATTGGACGGAGGCCGGGCAAGCCACATCGAAGTGGGTATGGCAACGAAAAAAGCGGCGATGGCAAGAGCTACAAAAATGCCGACCCGACCGCTTTGATAGTTACTCATCGGTCCTCTCCTTGCCTGTTTACTAGTAATTACGCGCGCCGAGTTCAGCGCTGCGGTCCGGCAACATGCAAATTATGGTCCCAAAGACCAAGACCAGGCCACCGATCCAGATCCATTTAACTAGAGGGTTTAGGTAAGCCTTGAATGTGGCGCTTCCACGATCTAAATCCCACGCCGCTAGCACCAAGTAAAGGTCATGTCGAATAGTGCTCCAGATTGCGACTTCAGTGGTTGGTTGGACCTCGGGGCCCGGATGGAAATGTCGCTGGGGCCACATGCGAAATTGTGGTTGGTCGTTTTGGAAAGCGACTAAGTTTGCAGAAACAACTTGAACCCCAGACGAATCGAAAAGTTCCAAATCGCCCATTTGTAACCGGTACCCGGCAAAGTCGAAAGTTTGACCGGACGATAATGTGGCCTGTGTTTCCCTTTGGAAGCTACTTGAGCCGGCGATACCGATTGCCATGCAGACAATTCCAATATGAATAATGTAACCGCCGTAACGGCGTTTGTTACGCCAGGTCAACCCGATTAGAGCGCGATGGTAGGGCTCACCCGTTGCCGAGCCTCGTGCACGGGCCCCTCGCCAAAACTCCTGCACAATCGTGGCAGTCACAAACGCTGAAAGCGCAAAGGCCATCATGCTGGCAAAATCGCGGACACCAGAGGCGGCCATAGCAAATAAAGTTGCTACGCCCGCCGTAGTTGGCATTGCAAAGGCGCGCCGAAGGCTCGGCAGAGATGCTTTGCGCCATGCAATTAGTGGCCCGACACCCGTTAGAAGCAAAAGTAGCAGCATGATCGGAACGTTGACGCGGTTGAAGAATGGGGGGCCGACGGTCATCTGTGTACCGGTAATTGCCTCAGTTATTACCGGAAACATTGTTCCCCAAAGTACAGCGAAACAAGCGACGACAAGTACAAGGTTGTTGAAAAGAAACGATGATTCGCGCGACAGGACGGCCTCAAGCTTTCCCTCGCTTTTTAGTTCGGGTAGCCGATAGGCAACGAGCCCAAAACTAACGGCAAGAATAATTGCGAGGAAAATAGCGAACATAGGGCCGAGATTGGAATTCGCGAAGGCATGGACGGATGAAACAATCCCTGAACGAGTCAAAAAAGTGCCAAAAATGCACAGTGCGAACGTCGAGATGATCAGAACAACGTTCCAGACTCGCAGCATCTGTTTCTTTTCCTCGATCATGACCGAATGAAGGTATGCGGTTGCTACTAGCCAAGGCATAAGCGACGCGTTTTCTACAGGGTCCCATCCCCAGTAGCCACCCCAGCCTAGCTCGACGTAGGCCCATTGGGCCCCGAGGGTGACCCCAATGGAAAGAAAGAACCAAGCGATCAGAGTCCACCGGCGAGTGCTATGTAGCCAGGTTGTATCCAGCCGGCCAGTAGTGAGTGCTGCGATCGCGAAAGCAAATGGAATTGTAAAGCCAACAAATCCGAGATACAGGTTGGGTGGGTGGATAGCCATTGCCGGGTTTTGCAGTAATGGGTTCATACCCTGTCCATCTGGAGCGGTGAACCCCAGAGGCGTGAAAGGGTCCGCAGAGAACAGCATTAACGAGATGAAAAACGCCGCTGTTGTCATACAGGTGGCGTGTACATAGGGCATGAGAGCGGGATGGCGCTGTCGGTTTTGATAGGCAGCAACGCTGGAATACATCACAAGGATCATTGCCCATAAGAGCAGAGAGCCCTCCATTCCCCCCCAGAGGGCAGAAATCTTGTATGCCAGAGGCATGCCTGCGCGCGAGTTTTGAGCGACATAACGAACGTCGAAGCGGTCAGAAACCAACAGGACAATAAGTGAGCCCCCCGCAGTGATCACCAGTACAGCAGTCGCGTATACCGCGTTGCGTGCTGACTGGGTAAGTCCGGGGCTCCGACGATGGGCACCAAGTAAAGCAGCAGCTACTGCATACCCAGCGGTGGCAAGCGACAGGATCAAACAGATCTGACCAAGTTCACGCATGACCTAGGGGTTTGAAAGGCCGACGTTTACTAACGTCGGAGTGGACAAGCTATCGAGTGGGAATTTTAGCAGGCTAACGGCTCTGGGCGGGAGCGACAACGCCAGCTTCCCGGAACTGCGCGTAATCGGTTTCCGCCTCATACTTTGATGGGCACTTGGCCATCAAAAAGGTAGCCTGAAAAGTGCCGGAGGAGTCAAAGGAACCTTCCACGACGGCATCGGCACGGTCTTGGAATGTGTCGGGAACGATGTCGCGGTATACCACCGGTACCGTTAGGCCGCCTTCCTCAATAAGAAACTTGTGAGTTAGGCCTGTAGCGTCCTTTTCGATGGACCCTGGAACGACTTGCCCATGCACTCGGAGTGCGTCACCAGTCAGTTCCGCTCGACGTTCGCTAACTTCACTGACATTGTAGTAATAGACCATCGTGTCACTTAGGCCAGTGATGAATACATATACGATGGCAACTAGTATTACCGTTACGGCAATGGCGACTTGACGTCTCCCCACACCCATCCGGAACGCTCCTAGAAACTCAATAGTTAGACTTGTCCGAAGGCTACCACGGGGGTTGTTTTCCCTCTACTGACGCAGAGCGTCTTGGCTTGTTACGGTGATGTGCTAGATCTCAAGGGCTAATCGCCCCGTGACTTCCCGCTCGAATAGCATTTCATGCGCCTTCGCAGCTTGAGCTAGTGGAAGGGTTGCGGCGAGCATCGGTTTGATCGAACCCACTTCCACAAGGTGGAAGGCTTGAGTTAGTTCGTCAGGGGTGGTGGCGTAAGATCCAATGAACTCAAGTTCCTTCAGAATCATCAAGCCGGGCATGAAATCAACTGGTCGAGTCTCCAAGTTGCCGACCATTACCAAGCGGCCACCAACAGCCAGGCTACGGACCGATTCTTTAAAGGTCAATGAACCGATTATCTCTAGAACTACGTCGACGCCGTGGCCTTTTGTCAAACTCTTTACTGATTGTGCGAATTGCAGGTCGGACGCCACGAGAATTTCATCAGCGCCGGCTTGGCGTAAGTGTTCAACTTTTTCGGGCGAGGAAGTAATGGCAATCACGTTAGCCCCCGCAAGTTTGCAGACTTGAATGGCGTGCAGTCCAACGCCTCCGGAAGCCCCGGTGATTAGGACACAATCTTCTTTTGCAACCCGACCACGCTGAGCCACATGAATAGCGGTACCGATTGTACATGCACAGATGGAGGCTTCGGCGTACGGAATAGAAGGCGGAATTTCTGAGAGTGCGTGTGTAGGGACCACGGCATACTCAGCGTAGCCACCAGGGATCTGTTCGCCAATGAACGATCCGTTTTTGCAAAGGGTGGGACGATTGTTCTGGCATATCTCACAGGTGTTGCAGTGAGCGCGCTGAACACAGGCGACGCGATCCCCAGGCGAAAACCGTTCAACGTTCTCTCCGACTGCAAGCACATCTCCCGCAATTTCATGGCCAAGAATCAGCGGGACACTGGCACGGGGCAGGTCACCTCTACGGCTGATAATGTCGTGATAGCAAACTCCACAAGCGCGAACCTTAATTAGCACGGCATCATCGCCCAGGGTGGTTGGATCCGGAGCAGAAACTTCCTCGAGGTTTAGCAACTCCGGCCCTCCGAATTCTCGTAGCAGGACGGCACGCATTGTGCGCGGAACGTTAACCGAAGAATGGATGCTGGGTGCAGGGCCTGTTCCGTCAGGGTTCATACGTCACCTTCTCAGTTGTCCTTAGGCGTTCTGCGGGTTGAGGTTTTTCGGAGAACAACTTGTAACGGTTGCCGGCAGGGTCAATGGAATGAAGAGTGCTCAGTTCCAATTGTGTTGCCGGTGCTGTGACCGATGGGGAGCCACACTGAAAGTCAAAACCGGTCTGACTCAAAAGGCGTTCTTTGGAGATTCCCTCATGCATGCTTGTGGGTTCAAACCCGCTGTCCATGAGGTGCCAAATGGCAGCATCAGTCACAAGAACCGTTTCTTCGTTACAGCTTGCTGGGGCGGAGGTCTCGATATCAACACTTTCCACTAGGTTGCGCGTGAGTTGTCGGGGGACCGCGATCAATACTCTCCGGATATACGATCGCATGGAGGGCGACCCTGCTGGGCCAGCGAGCCTGGCCGTGGGATTTGACTCCGGCCCAATTCGGCTGAGGTTGATATTTCCGTGCGCGTCAATTTGGGCTGCGCCGAAGAACATAGTGTCGACGCCGCCGTCGCGAGCAAGATCGAAGAGGTCAGGCAATTCGATTGTGTCATCACAGTGATTTCGCAGTTCTGCCTCGACCGAGGTCGGGAAGACCTTTTCGATCCGAGGATTCACGGCACCTATGCAATTGATGTACGTTAGCTTCGGGGCGGAAGTGCGGCGGGCAAGCTCAATTGCGAGCATGGGAACGGCCGACGCAAGCCCGGTGACAATCACCTCGTTGTCGTTCACCTGGCGAGCGAGGTTGATTAGGAAATTATCAATTGCGCGAGCCTGACTTGGTGTAGGGTCTGGTTTGCGTGTGACCGTCTCACCAATGTGTTGACGAACGCCAAGAGCATCACGGCCATAATGCCCCAAACACGAAGTTGGCGCGGCCCCGTTTTTCACCAATGCAATTTGCTGGACCCGGGCCCCAGGAATCGTAGGTTCGTCGATCCTGTCGACTAGATTCTCAGTGGTTGCCAGTACTCCACCACTGGCTTGTGCTAACAGAACGTCAACATAAGGGTCATCGATTAGGAGATTCCCCGTCCTGTCCGCGAGTTGGGCGTGAAGTAGGGCAAAATCAGCATGTTGCTCGCCTTTGTCTCGGGTGGCGCGAAGCGACTGGATTGTGTCGTAAACGTCCGGTTGGCGAAGGTCCAACTTGCCTGTAGCTATTGCGTGGCGAACCGCGGGAGCAATGGCGAATCCGTCTTCATACTGGAACCCGACAAACCCACACTCTGCGGAGCGTAGGCACCCAGCTGCAGATAAGATCTCAAGAGCCAGAGGATTAGGGGCGGAAACGGCCTTGAAGTCGGTATGCTCACCTGCTGCAATCGCTTGAATTAATGCGATCGGGACGCGGCTTAGTTGGAAGCCACCGATCGCGATCGTCGCTCCGGAGGGTACTTCCTGAGCTAAAGACTGAAGGCTAACCACCTTACTCATGGTCTGATAGCCGGCGAATTAGAACCGGAGTT
Organism: uncultured Acidobacteriota bacterium; assembly: GCA_964455175.1. Lineage (GTDB taxonomy): Bacteria > Acidobacteriota > UBA890 > UBA890 > UBA890 > UBA890. The sequence goes on from CAYVUW010000021.1 coordinate 27,903, forward strand.
GGCTAGATAGCTCAGGGCTTCTTGTTCAGCCTTGTTCGGTGGCGGGGTTACCGGAATTTTGTCAGGAAGGAGCAAGGGGAACCCTGTCGATTCCACAATTTCTTCGACCGTCAGGCCAGGATGCACTGATCGAAGACGGAGGCGCTCATTCTTGAAGTCCAATATGGCCTTTGATGTGACGCAAAGACTGGGCCCGCCAAAGAGACCAACACTAGAACGCTGTTTCCACCCTGGAACCGAGACGAAGTCGACTGTTTCAACAAAACACCGGGGCGAGTGCTCGGGACTAAAGAGAATTACGTTGCTGGCGAGGGTTCCAATCGACGTGGTGCCAATCGATCCGGGGCCCCGGATCGAAAGTTGTCCATCGTCGCCTTTTAACCCGATAAGATTCGTACTTCCCTCACGATCGATATGCATTCCGCCGAAGAAAAATACGTCACAAAACCTCATGGGCGATTTGGGGTTTGCTGTGCGAAGAATGCCATCGTGGGTTTCCAAATATTCCACCTTGCGCCAGGAGTCATCTTTGCGGTTGTCCGTCCACGCTGCAGCGCCCAAAACCATGCCGCGCTCGGCACGGAGGCCGTGACGTATTTGAAGGTTGGGAGCATGGAGTTGTTGAGCCAGCATTGCTGCACTCAACATGGCATCGGCGTTGAGGCCAAATGCAACCACCTGGCCATCACGGAGCTCGCGGGCCACAGCGCAGACCATCAGGGCGGCGGTGGGCTCATCAACTCCTTTGATGTGGGGAAAGCTTTGGGGAGTGTTCGCGATACTCATGAAGATTCATCCTGGGACACTCTTGTTTCCAGCGCGGAAAGCACATCCTTACCAACGAGTTCGATGTACCCAGTTTGGTCTGGGGGATATTCAACGAAAGTCTCCAGATACCGTGTGTAGGGGTTGGGATTTCCATGGCGAAGCTGATTGGCTGCGGTGGCATAGCTGTCGATATGTTCGAGATCTGGTGCGTATCGTCCGCTGACCCCGCCCGGGTGGGCACCCCACGGCACCTGCGCGACAAGTGCCCCATGTAAGAGCGTCCATTCTGGTTCAGATACAACCCGTTTGTTTGAAACGATTGACTCTACGGTGCAGATGACTGGGCCGGCACATGCTTCTGTTAATGCACGCTCGGCAAAGGACCGACCTAGGTAAGCATGACGGCAGGCACGGACATTGCCGAACTGGTCAGCTTCTGAAGCATGCAGGAATACGATATCGGGCTGAATTGCAGGCACCCGGAGATAGTGTTTGCCACCTTCTTTTACTTCTCTCAGGTCTGCGTTGAGTTCAGGAAGAGAGGTGCCGATGCCCCCAGGCCACAGCAGGTAAGGGACCCCCCAAGATGCCGCTTTCAAGGCGACGTACCAAATGCATTCGTCACATTCCCAAACCGATATTCTTCCACTTTCGGCGTGGTGCCGGAAAGCTGGCGCAATGCCCGAAATGCGTTCTAGAGTGACGCCAGCAGCGACGACACATCGCACGCAACCGGCGCCGATGAGGAGATCGGTTTCGATTCCGGCAGTTGGTCCAGAGATTATAGTCAGGTTGCGAAGGCCACGGCTGATGATCAGTCGGACGCTCGCCTTTGGGGGGGATTGTTAGGAGAACCAAGCCAGTCCTACGGTCATTCCGTCGGAGATTTGTTCGACTGCCGTGTGTATCTCGATTGTGCGAGCTTGACGCAACTTGGTCACGTCGTGGCCACGATGTCCGGCGACGAAAGCAACGTTTCTGCGGCATTTAAGACGAGTGGGCGAAACTTGTAACCGTACACAATATAACCGTGGGCAGAATTTTCCTGGATCTTGCGGGTGACCATTTCCAGGGGCATTCCTATACGGAGATCCACACCATCGACGTCAGTTAACTGCGCCATGATTGTAGGGCCCTCGTCCAGCTTTACCATACCGACGACATAGGGGCCCACATTGGAGAACCCACGTGGCGATTGAGTCATTTGAGAATAGGAGTACAGCGTTCCGGAACCTGCAAACAGGTAAGTTTCGAGACTGGTCGAACGGCAGTCGCGACACAATTTCCGTGGAGGGAAGAACGTACGTTCACAATTTGCACAGCGACTGCCTTCGAGACGGTAGAAAGATTGCCGCAAGCGATGGTAACGGGGTAGTTGCATTAAAACTCCTATGCTTGCTCGGCTATGTCTGGAAAATATGGGTAACTGCTACTGACCCGGAACCGCCAACACTCTGGGTCATTACAGTGCGTGCGCCAGGTATCTGAGCTTCGCCGGCAGTGCCACGAAGTTGCTGCACAGCTTCAACTGCTTGATAAACACCACTGGCACCGATTGGATGGCCGCGACCTTTAAGGCCGCCCATCGTTGCGATTGGCACAGATCCCTCGCGGCGGATAGCGTCAGTAGTGGCCATGCGAACCCCTTTGCCGGGTTCGGCAAAAGCGCAAGCCTCTAGGGTTAACGCCGAAACGATTGTGAAGGCATCATGTAACTCGAAAGCGTCGATATCGGTTGGGCCAATGCCCGCTTGTTTGTAAGCGGCACTAGCAGAGTCTGCTACTGCCTCCCAGCGGAGAGGGTTTCGCCGTTCTGATAGCCCGACGGTGTCTGTGGCACACGATGAGGCTACAAGACGGATAGTGGGTTGCGGGAAGGCTTTCCCGTTGTCTAGGGCACACAGGACTAATGCTGCAGCACCGTCGCAGATAGCTGCTGAATCGAGAATCGAGATTGGGTCTGCTACGACAGGGGAGGCCATGTAGTCGTTGACGCTGATTTCATCCATGAACATCGCATGAGGATTACAGGCAGCGTTCCGATGAGCATTCACAGAAAAAGGTGCGAAGTCCTCCCGTGTGACGCCATACTCATGCATGTAGCGCCGCATCAGAAGAGCGTTTAGGGCTACGAATGAGACTCCGTGACCGGCTTCATAATCAGCATCGGCAGCAGTCGCCAATGCGCTTGATACTGCATCGTTGAAATGATCGGTCATCTTTTCAACACCGATAACGACAACACAGTCATGGACCCCTGATGCAATGGCAAAATAGGCAGCGCGAATGGCTGCGCCCCCAGCAGCGCAGGCCGCTTCAATCTTGATGGCCTCAATCGGAAGCAATCCTGATGAGTCGGCGATCAGGGTTGCAACGTTTTCTTGCCCAGTGAGCTCACCTGCAAGCATGTTTCCTGCATATAGAGCGCCGGGAATTGGGTCCCCGGCATCATGTAGAGCGGAAATGACTGCTTCTGCAGAAAGGTCTCGAAGGGAACGGTCCCAGTGCTCGGCTACAGGGACTTGGCCGATGCCTACAATTCCTACGTTTCGCATTGGGCCCATGTCTTTCTTAGAGCAGCCGAATCTTGCGAGAAAGCCGCAGATATTGACCGTAGTCATCGAGGGTATGGGAACGGCCCAGGTAGTCGTTGACGGTTGCAGCGTTGTCCCGAGTGCTAACCAAGCTCCCGTTGACAATAAGCGAAAACGCGTCACTTCCTGCGCCTGAACCATAGGAACAGAAGAAAATTCGATCGCCCTTTTTGGCGATGTCGAGCACCGCAGCGAGTCCCAGGAGCGAAGATCCAGAGTAAGTATTCCCAATCGAGTCCACTACTAGCCCGGGTAAAATTTGCTCGTCAGTGAAACCGAGTGTTCTCGCCACCCGACGAGGAAACTTAGGGTTAGGCTGGTGAAACACAGCCCAGTCATAGTCAGAGGGGTGGGTGCTGGTCAGGTCCATTAGCGCTTGGGTTGCCTCTTGCGTATGTGATAGGTAAGCGGGAAGGCCGGTGAAACGGTGTCCATGTTCCGGGTAATGCATATGTTGTCGTCTAAAAAAGTCCGGCGTGTCCGTGACGTGGGAATGCGAGGCTTCCACAATGGCAAGGGAGTCTTTTGCTGGCCCAAAGATGTAGGCGGCCCCGCCTGCGGCGGCTGTGTATTCTAAAGCGTCCCCTGGCTTGCTCTGCGCCGCGTCCATCCCGATAGCCAGGGCATATTCGGCCATTCCAGAGCCAACAAATGCGACTGCCGTTTGCATTGCTTCGGAACCGGCCTTGCAGGCGAATTCCATGTCTGCTGCGCTTACCGCAGGAGTCGCCCCGATGGCCTCAGCAACAATGGTGGAACTTGGTTTCACTGCATACGGCTTAGACTCTGTTCCCACCCATACGGCCCGAATTTGCTGCGGATCGATGTTTGCCCGTTCGATCGCGTTTCGTGAAGCTTCGATGGACATCGTGACGGTATCTTCATCGAGAGAAGGGACAGATTTGTGTTTGACAGGGAGAGATCCATTACCAGCCACTCCCCAGGTAGACGCTATGGCCTTGGCTGGTATACGCGGTCGGGGGACATACGCTCCATAACCGACGATACCGACCTCTTTAATGGTCTTCATGCTGGATCATTCTCGCCGCAGGCTGCTTGGTCATGGCTCAATAGGCCACTAAGGAAGAGGTCGATGTAAGCCTCTGCTAAGTCTGTGTCCCGGATACGTCCGTTTGCGGTGTACCAATGATAGGTCCAGTTGATTATCCCAAGCAGGGCAAAAGTTGCGACGCGGGGATCAATTTCGCGAATAAAACCTTTTCGTTGCAACTCGCGAAACGTTTCATTTAGGAAACGGACATAATGCCGTTTTCGCCGATCGATTTTGGTTCGATAATCACCATGTAGCGCGTGGGCCTCGTTCAACACAACGGTGACTTCCTTTGTCCGATCGCGTGTTACAAGGAGCAGGTGCCCCCGAATTGTCGCGCGAAGTCGCTCGAGGGGATCCCGGATCTTTTCAACTCGGTCCAGTACGCGTTCCTCGAAAACATCCATTCCATACGACATGATGCCGAAGAGGAGTTCATCTTTGCTGGCGATGTGGTGATAAATACCGGCTTTGGTCATATCGACCGCAGCGGCAACATCAGCCATTGAGGACTGGCCAAATCCGTGTTCACAGAACACACGGGCGGCGGCCTCATATATTTGCGTGGTTCGCGTTTCGCGGCGAGGTGGCGGTTCTTCGCGGCTTGGATGGTTTTCTTTGACGGCTGGCATACGGGTATCTTCGATATCTGTCTGGGTTCTACCGACCGATCGGTAGGTTACAGTCTTAATTCTGAATTACAAGCCCTTTTGACGGATAGCTTTAAAGTCAGGACGCCAGTATTGCTCGCCGGAGTTGGTCTTCTCTGACGCGGTATTTAAAAACCTTTCGGTCGCCAATTATCCCGACCGGCACGTCATCTCCGTAAACGCGAACCCAATCTGGATGATCGTCGACGTCCCGTATTTCTACCGAGAACTCGTGATATTTCTGCAGTTGACAGACCGTTGCTTTTGCAACCTCGCAAAGGTGGCAATTTTGACGGGTATAGAAGATCAGCTTGACCATCACACCATGCTAGCCTGAGTCTCATGCAAATAACATTTCTGGGCACTGGGCCGTCATTCGGCGTTCCCGTTGTGACTTGCGATTGCCGTGTATGCGCGTCATCTGATTCACGCAATCGACGTCTCCGCGCTGGGCTTCTATTGAATTGGAAAAACCTCGAAGGGCAAGAATCGCGGATTCTTGTGGACACGACAACTGATCTGCGGCAGCAGGCGCTGAGAGTTTCCCTAGACCGAGTAGACGGTGTTCTTTACACACACCACCATGCAGACCATATCCTCGGTTTAGATGAGTTACGTATTTTTGGTTTTGTTCACGGAATTTCTATCCCGCTTTATGGCTTGCCCGATACGATGGATGCTATCCGCCACACGTTCGAGTATGCCTTCGATAACAATGCGCATGGCGCACCTCGGATCGATATAAATACGTTCGACGGCCCGTTCAATTTGAGAGGGGTGAAGGTTGTCCCGATTCCTGTTCTGCACGATCGGATAACTATTTCGGCTTACCGAATCGGAAACTTTGCCTATGCTACAGACTGTAGCGGGATCCCTGAGTCGTCAGCAGAGATGCTTCAGGGCGTTGATACCCTGGTTATTGGCGCATTGAAGAGAGGCGCCCATCCAAAACACTTCAGCCTTGACCAGGCACTTCACGAGATTGAGCGGCTAAAGGTGGGTAGTGCATATCTCACTCATCTGTCCCATGAGTTCGAGCATGAAGAATTAGGGAAGGAACTGCCGGACAACGTGCATGTAGCGTATGACGGGCTCGTATTAGAAGCTGATGAGACATTGACGTGAAAGTATTACAGGGGTTTACCGATGTTGACCTGCAAGGTGCGGGGAGTGTGGTTTCGATCGGCAACTTCGATGGCGTTCATATCGGGCACCAAGCGGTTATCGGGAGCGCGGTTCAGTCGGGTCTGGAAAAGGGTCTGATGTCAGTGGTATGCACTTTCGACCCTCATACTCGTGTCTTCTTACAGCCTGATGCGCCACCTCGGCTTCTGGAAACCTTTGATCAACGACTACGAGCCATTGCGGCGTTGGGCGTGGATATCGTCGTTGTTATTCCGTTCGGCAAAATGGTTGCGGAATTCCCACGAGACAATTTCATCAATGAGTTCTTAGTGGGTTCTTTGGGTACTGTGGAGTTGCATGTTAGCGAGGGCTTTACCTTTGGCGCTGGTGGGGCAGGGGATGTCGAATACTTGAAGAAGGTGGCCCCGGGAAATGGGTTTAACGTGCGAGTGGTAGGCCCAGTCATGGCCGGTAGCAGGGCGGTATCGTCGACCCGGCTCCGGGACGCAATAGCGAAGGGCAGAGTGAGTGATGCAACGGAGCTTCTCGGCCGGCCGTTCGTGCTGGTAGGGGAGGTGGTTACTGGAAGGGGCCGAGGGAGGGGGCTTAATGCGCCGACCGCGAATTTAGATGTGGAGAATACATTTGTGCCGGGAAATGGTGTTTACGTTACAGAAGCCCGGCTTGGCGGTGGTAGCTATAAAGCAGTTAGCAATGTTGGGACACGACCAACCTTCGGACCAAGCGGGAAGCTAACAGTCGAAACTCACCTGCTTGATTGCGAAATTGAACTTTACGGGGAACAGTTGGAACTCGCTTTTTTAGAGAGGCTACGTGACGAAATCAAGTTCGAAAGCACCGATGCTCTTGCAACTCAGATCGCTGAGGATGTACGCCAAGCTTCGAATTACGTCGCAATCAGTAACGAGAACGTGCGCTATACTGCGGACGTTTCATCAGAGGTCCGAGCTGGAAAAGAATCCAGCGCCTAGTTGGCTTCCGATACCACGAAGCGGCTGACGGCCAGTATGTGATCGTTGCCCGCGAACTCTGAACGGTCTTACCCCGGTGGACGCCAAGCTTCAGCTCTACAACTCCTGGACCCGCAGCCTTGAGCCATTCGAGCCGCTTGAGGCACAGGAGGCCCGCGTCTACGCCTGTGGGCCGACAGTTTATGACTACGCCCATATCGGAAACTTCCGCTTCAACGTATGGGTTGACGTGATGCGACGCGTGCTTGAGTGGACTGGGTACAAAGTTCAGTTGGTGATGAATATCACTGATGTTGATGATAAAACAATCGCTGCTGCCCTAAGGTCGGAAGAAAGCCTAGAAGACTACACGGCTCGCTATACGGCGGCCTTCTTCGACGATCTGTCCAGCCTGCGCATTGTCCCAGCGGCACACTACCCTCGGGCGACCGAACACATCGATGAGATGGTCCAACTTGTAGAACGCCTGAAGGAATGCGAACTGGCCTACGAACAAGATGGATCCGTCTATTTTCGTGTGGAGAGGTTTTCAGAGTATGGAAAGTTGTCGCGTTTGGATCCCAGGCAACTTCGTTCCACCGGGAGAGTTGAGGGCGACGCGTACGACAAGGAAAGCGTCCGTGATTTTGCTCTATGGAAACGTGCCAAGGAAGGCGAGCCGTTTTGGGACACCTCAATCGGGCCAGGCCGGCCAGGGTGGCATCTGGAATGCTCGGCGATGAGCATGAAGTACCTGGGGGAGACATTCGACATACATGTCGGCGGGGTTGACCTGATGTTCCCGCATCACGAAAACGAAATAGCCCAGAGCGTCGGGGCGACGGGAAACACACTTGCTCGCTTTTGGCTGCATTGCGACCATCTAATTGTCGATGGGACAAAGATGAGCAAGTCGTTAGGGAATCAATACACCCTGAGGCAACTTCTGAATGAAGGCCACGATCCGGTAGCGATTCGTTACCTGCTCGCATCCGTGCACTACCGAAAAAAGCTCAACTTCACCTATGACGGTTTAGGCCAAGCAAAAGCGGCGGTTGCTCGGCTCCGTGAGCTCGTGTTGAGGTTGGAGAAGTGCAGAGAGGATCTTTCTCCAGAAGGGCCAGGTGAGGGCAAGGTCGCTTTGCAGCGAGCTGATGAAGGATTCAGGGAAACGATAGCTGACGACCTCAACACGAGCGGCGCCCTCGGGCACATGTTCAGTTTGGTTAAAGCGACAAATGCAGCGCTTGATTGTGGAACTTTGACGAACGGGGAGGCGACCGCAATTCTTGCCTGGCTCCATGATGTAGACCGAATTTGGGCACTATTACCGCGTGAGCAACAGTTGGTGGAACGAACGATCGAAGTAAAAGGTGCTGTTTTAGAGGCTGTTGGGGCCCCTATTTCGGATGATGATTTTGAACTTGTTGCAGCGCGAATGCAGGCACGTGCAGATCGTGACTTTGTTGCAGCGGATAAATTACGGGACAGGCTCCTAAAGCGCGGGATTTCACTGGAGGACACCCCAAAAGGCGTTCGTTGGCACGTTGATGGCTCCTAAAGCGCAGATTGCGCTCGAGAGCAACGGAAGCCGTCGGTTTGCCTTATTCGCCCCGGCCGCTGGCGGGTTTATTCGTCGCACCCGGAGTGTTTCCACGCCATAAGAGGGCTGCTTCTTGAAGTGTCCCGAGGTGGATCTGAACAGTGTCGTCTGTGTCACTTGCGTAGCCGCCGGCTAAGACGACTGCAAGGGGCAGGCGATGGCTACGACACAGGTTGCAGACAAATTCATCACGTTTACGGAGCCCGCTGATTGTGAGGTTGAGCGCCCCTAACTGGTCGTAGCGGTAAGGGTCGGCGCCGGCGACGTAGATGACTAGGTCGGGATGGTGAGATTGGATCAATGGCACTAGGTGGGCCTCAAGCAACTTAAGATACGTGGCGTCGTCGGTGCCAGCGTCCAGCCCGACATCCACTGTACTTGGGGGTTTGGGATAGGGGTAAAGCCATTCCTGGTGAATCGAGAAGGTTGCTACGCTTTCATCATCAGCGAATATTGCCGATGTCCCATTTCCTTGATGCAGGTCGACATCAACGACCATCGCACGCTTGATTCCTCTTTCAGCTTGCATCTGGCGGATAGCACAGGCCGTGTCATTAAAGACGCAGAAACCTTCACCATGATCAGCGAACGCGTGATGAAAGCCACCGCCGATATGCAAACCGACGCCGAAATTCAGTGCAAGGCGTGCTGCCATGATCGAACCACCGACACAATGGGTGGCAGCATCGAACAGCTGAGTTGACCAGGGCAGTTCCAATCGACGCTCCTCGTCGAGTGTGAGGTTGCTGCCACGACAAGCCGCATAATAACGGCGTGTATGAACCTCCAGAATCTGATCCATAGAAGCGGGTTCTGGTTCGACGAAATCCACTTTTGGGACGTTGAATTCGTCGATCAAGCGCTGACGTAGCAAGTCGTATTTGGCCGTCGGGAAAACGTGCGGACCGATATCAACTCTATAGTGTGGCGAGTACACGTATTGCGGCACTCAAGCCTCCTTACAATAAGATCGGCCTAGAAGGCCATCCTATGGTACCGATCATATCAAGGCTTCTCGCCGACGGGCCCGACGTAGAGACGTTGCTTGCCTGAACGTGGCACACGCCGCTACCATATCCCAGTGCTGGGGCGGGAATAGCTCAGCTGGTAGAGCGCAACGTTGCCAACGTTGAGGTCGCGGGTTCGAATCCCGTTTCCCGCTCCATTTTTTCTCTCGCACCCAATACCGACACTCTGGCGGCGTGGCCAAGTGGTAAGGCAGAGGTCTGCAAAACCTCCATCCCGAGTTCGAGTCTCGGCGCCGCCTCTTTTCTTGTAGAGCAAGGCTGACAAGACCTGGAGCCGGAGTACGGGGGAATACCAAAACTCACGGCGGCAATTAAGCCGCGGCACTCTCCGGATTATTGCCCCCACCTGGTAAGGAAGCGGGGATTGACGACATTGTTGAAGATCGACCCAAACTGATAGGTAATCCCCGCTTTCATCTCGTAGCGAGAATCAGTCGCCAGCGCGGCTTGCCTGAGCAATATCTGCTCATCGGTTTGCCCTCTGGCAGGGAGGAAACGTTGGTTCCGGACGGCGGCCCATTTCCCACTTATGTTCACGCTTAAGCCACGAAAGATTCGGAACTCAAGACGTCCTTCAACCTCAGCCTGCCACTGGTCCAAATCGCTGAGATATTGGGCCAGCTCCACACCTACTTCGACTTCTCCCCAGGGTTGTACAGCGTCAGCATTCACTAGGAGAGTATGGTCATAAAGGAGCTCTTCAGTGGTGCCGAAGAGTGTTTCCTCGAAGTACTGGTATCGACCCAGTCCAACTTCGTATGTGAACGTGAATATACGACGGGATGACTCACTATAGGGAAAAATGTTGTATTCAATGCCCGGGGCTCCGACGATAGCTAGCTTGTTATTCATATACGTCATGTGGCCGACCATCATTTTTCCGGATAAACCCCAGTGGTCCCCCAAGCTTTTAACAGTTTGGTGCTGGAACCACCAAAAGCGGTTCATGCCAACTGTTTCGTTACCGTCGTTTAGGATGAAGGTGCGTTCGTCATAGCGGTAGTTTGCGTTATTGCGAATCTTCCATTCCGGCGTGGTGCGACTGGCCGACACACTGAAATTAATTTTCTGCTCGGAGCGGCGATCTTCTCCAGAAATCTCACCGTCGGTGTGCAAGCGGAATACCCAGAAGTCCCACGGATCATCATCAGGATCGACAACTAGGAAACGGTCTTCAATGCCCTGGATCTCTTCACGAATTTCAATCTGGTCGATTAAAGGAGTTTTGGCGAGGTAGTGGAGGACCCCGACACGGATTCTTTGGGCAATCCCTGCGCGCTTTTCGTCGTCCGTGTTTGTATTACTTGATACCCAGACTTGCTCCGTGTCATCCCCTTCAAACTCCTGTAGGCCAATAAAGTTGAAGAGGTATTCCTGCCCAGAGCCCGCGTTTCGGTTCGTAACCAGTATATGGATCTGAGCGTCCCGACGATCACGTACGTAGTTGATGAATGTAATTTCACGGCGCAGGTAGTTCTGATCACATGTGCGTCGCTCGCAGTCAAGAAAGACTAATAGGCCCGGTGGCAAGTTTTCGTTATCGGCGGCTGCCGTGTCTTCCTGGGCCCATGCGTACGACGGAGCGAGCCCGATTGTCGAGATCATGATAAGGAAGACGACGAGCGAATTCATCCTGTGTTCCTGCGATGCCGTGTAGGGGAATTCAGACTACTAGCGGACGGGAACCTTCAGGGTGGGGCACAAGGCTCGCTATCGCCGGTAGTTTCGCATGGCACGCCGTTCACGACAATCCGAACTGGGGTGTCTGGTTGACGTGCGATCTGCGGTAACGGAGTGGTACTAACAGCCTGAAAAGACTTCATGCAGAAGCAGTTAAGGCGATGGAGCTATTTGTTTTGGTTGCTGGGATCGTAGCCAAGGTTTGGGCCCAACCAGCGTTCAATTTCAGAGCGCTCCATTTTTTTCCGCATGGCGTAGTCGGCTACTTGCTCGTGTGTGATTTTGCCGAGGCTGAAATAACGAGCGTTGGGATGGTTGAAATACAGCCCGCTTACCGAAGCAGCTGGAAGCATTGCAAAACTTTCCGTTAGTGTAACGCCGGCCACTTCGCTTGCGTTGAGCAAGTTGAAAAGTGTCTGCTTCTCGGTGTGATCCGGTTGAGCTGGGTAACCTGGTGCAGGCCGGATGCCGCGATAACGTTCCTTGATCAGGTCGTCAATGGTTAGGGTGGTTGTTTCTCCGAAGCCGCAGTCAACGCGTGCCAGCGCGTGCACCTTTTCCGCTAGTGCTTCTGCCAGGCGATCGGCGATGGCTTTCACCATAATTGCGTTGTAGTCGTCATGATCACGCTCGAACTCTGCCGCCGTCTCATCGGCGCCATGTCCGGTAGTGACAACGAAACCACCAATAAAGTCTTCCAAACCAGATTCGCATGGTGCGATGAAGTCGGCTAGTGCCAAATAAGGTTGGTTGGGACCTCGGCGAGTTTGTTGTCGTAGCGTGTGGAATCGGGCTGTCTCAACCTGCCGGGAGTTGTCCTGATAGACAGCTATGTCATCCCCGTCACTATTGGCAGGGAAAAATCCATAGGTGGCCTTCGCTGTGAGCAGGTTCTGAGTCGCGATCTTGTCGAGCAAGGCTTGTCCATTTTCGAATAGCTCCCGGGCAATAGCCCCAACTTTTTGATCGTCAAGAATTTTGGGATAAACACCGCGAAGCTCCCAAACATTGAAAAACGGAGTCCAATCAATATAGGGAATTATGTCGGAGACATGAATTGGATCCAGGACACGTGTCCCCAGAAACGAAGGCTCAGGGATTTGGCCCGCGTCCCAAGTTATCGATGCAGGGCGGGTCCGGGCAAGTGAGAGGCCCACCAAGTCCGATGGGGTAGCTGCGGCAAAGGAGGCTCGCACTTGTTCTTGTTCTTGGGAGGTTCGCTGGATTAGCGTGGCGCGGGTATTGGAATTGACGAGTTCGCTGACGACCCCCACGGCCCGTGAAGCGTCTTTCACATGGATGGTGCCACCATCGTACTGCGTGGCAATTTTTACCGCGGTATGTTTGCTAGTAGTCGTTGCCCCGCCGATAAGTAGAGGGACCTCGAAGTCGAGTCGCGTCATCTCGTCGGCAACATGAACCATCTCGTCGAGCGATGGGGTGATTAGACCACTCAGTCCTATTATGTCGACAGCGTGTTCACGTGCCGTCTCTAAGATCTTGTCGGCTGGCACCATGACGCCAAGATCAAGAACGTCATAACCATTGCAGCCCAACACAACGCCGACGATGTTCTTGCCAATGTCATGTACGTCGCCCTTGACCGTCGCCATGAGGATCTTGGCCCGAGCACTGGTAAGTCCGGCCTCTTCTTTTTCGGCTTCAAGATACGGAAGAAGGTAAGCAACAGCCTTCTTCATGACGCGGGCGCTTTTCACCACCTGTGGAAGAAACATTTTCCCGTCACCGAACAAGTCGCCAACTACGTTCATTCCACCCATTAGGGGTCCTTCAATAACTTCAAGGGGGCGGGACATTTGCTGACGTGCCTCTTCGGTGTCTTCCTCGATAAATTCGGCTATACCTTTGACCAAAGCATGGCTAAGGCGTTCGCTTACGGTGCCTTGACGCCACTCCAAGGCTGCTTTGCTATCTTCGGGGACTGCAATGTGTTCTTGGGCGACTTCGATCAATCGCTCCTGTGCGTTGTTCCCTCGGTTGAAAATCACGTCTCCGATTAAATCCCGCAGTTCAATTGGAATGTCTTCATATACGTCAAGCTGGCCCGCGTTTACGATCGCCATGTCGAGTCCGGCTTTAATGGCGTGATAAAGAAAGATGGAGTTCATTGCACGCCGTATGGGTTCGTTTCCGCGGAATGAGAAAGAGAGGTTGCTGATGCCGCCCGATACTTTCACAAGCGGGAATCTCTCCTTGATTTGGCGAGTGGCCTCAATAAAGTTAATGGCGTAATCGTCGTGTTCTTCGATCCCAGTGGCGATCGTGAGCACATTTGGGTCGAATATGATGTCTTGCGGGGCGAAACCGACATTTTCTGTGAGGATCCGGTAGGCACGTTCTGAGATCTCCACCTTGCGTCCTACTGAAGCCGCCTGTCCCTCTTCGTCAAATGCCATCACTATGACAGCGGCTCCGTGAAGCCGAAGAGTTCGAGCCTGTTCCTTAAATATCTCCTCGCCTTCCTTGAGACTTATTGAATTGGCGATGGATTTGCCTTGCAGGCACTTCAAGCCAGCTTCAATAACCGAAAATTTGGAAGAGTCGACCATGATGGGCAACCGTGCGATGTCGGGTTCGGTGGCGATCAAGTTCAGAAAAGTCGTCATCTCCTGCTCAGAATCGAGGAGACCTTCATCCATGTTGACATCGAGGATGTTGGCACCGCCTTCAACTTGGTGCTGGGCTACCTGGACCGCTTCTTCGTAGGCATGTTCCTTGATTAGCCGGGCGAAACGGCGGGAGCCTGAAACATTGGTGCGCTCGCCAACCATGATCAAATTTGATTCAGGGCGAACAGTAAGTGGTTCGAGGCCACTAAAACGGGATAAAGGCTCTGGGGATCCGGGCACGTGAGGCAGCATTCCATGCGTGGCCTCAGCGATTGCGGAGGTATGGGCTGGCGTTGAGCCGCAACACGATCCGACAATATTGAGCCAGCCGGCCTCGGCGAAAGAACGCACCTGGGCTGCCATCGCCTCAGGGGTTTCGTCATAGTCTCCGAATTCATTCGGCAACCCAGCGTTTGGCCAGCAAGCGATATAGACGTCCGAGACAGTAACGATCTCCTCTAGATATGGACGCATTAGGTCAGCACCTAGAGAGCAGTTAATACCAACTCCAAGCAGATTGGCGTGAGACACTGAGTTCCAGAAGGCCTCTGGCGTTTGGCCAGAAAGGTTGCGGCCACTTGCGTCGATGACGGTAAGGGAAGCAATGACTGGAACCCGCGAACCAAAGACTTCAAAAGCTTCTTCGATCCCCATCAGAGCGGCTTTGGCGTTTAGCGTGTCGAACACTGTTTCAGGTAGCAGTATGTCGACCCCTCCAGATAACAAGCCGTGTGCCTGCTCGCGATAAGTCTCCCGAAGGTCGTCAAAAGTTACGGCTCGAAATGCTGGATCGTTTACGTCAGGGGAAAGGGAAGTAGTCTTGTTCGTGGGACCTATTGAGCCAGCCACAAAACGCGGCTGGTCGGGATTCTTCGCAGTAATGGCGTCCGCGGCCTTGCGGGCAACTTTGGCCGCCGTTTCGTTGAGTTCAAAGGCAAGTTCAGCAAGGCCGTATTCCGCCATGGCCACAGCGGTACCGTTGAACGTGTTTGTTTCGATGATATCGGCTCCTGCCTCAAGGTAGTCACGGTGAATACTTTCAACCACTTCCGGCTTCGTGATGCACAAGAGGTCATTGAAACCTTGGAGCGCTTGGGGATGATCCGCGTATCGGTCGCCACGAAAATCTTCTTCAGACAATCGAAATCCCTGGATCATGGTACCCATGGCACCATCAAGAATGAGGATCCGGCTCTGGAGAAGACTCTCCAGTTCTAATGCCCGGCTAGGGCGGAGATCAGTAGACATGACCATATGATGATAGACGATCAGCCATTATTGGTTGTCGTGTGTAGTTTCCGGAATTGTTGACTGGAGGGAGTTCACGAGAATGTTGAGGAAGAGCTGGTTTCTGCCCAGGGGTCGCAGAGAGAATGTACCCTGGCAAAACTGCTATTTTAGACGGTGCTTAGTAGCTAAAAGTTAGTTCTGAGGTAGTCGTTACTCGAGTACGACGTTTCAATCCAGG
Source organism: uncultured Acidobacteriota bacterium (assembly GCA_964455175.1). GTDB lineage: Bacteria > Acidobacteriota > UBA890 > UBA890 > UBA890 > UBA890. The sequence continues at coordinate 43,471 of CAYVUW010000021.1, forward strand.
AAATAGGAGAGTCAAGTATGCGCGCATTGTTGCAGGTTTCGGTACTGGTGATGGTCCTTGTGGTTTTTGGCACGGTCACCGCGGGCGCCCAAAATGGCGCGGCAGAAGCGATTAAGGCTGTGAATCAACTGTTCCAGGAATACGTTGCGGAAGGGAATGCTGATGCCCTAACCATGCTGTTCACGGAGGATGGGATGTCTATGCAGCCAAATGCTGATCCTCGTGTGGGCCATGAAGCGATAAAGGAAGCTCATGCGGAAATGTTTGCCACTGGAGTTGGTGCTTTACGACTAACCACAGATGAACTCGAGGTGTTCGGTGACACAGCCCACGAAGTCGGTCGCTTCGTAACAGAGACTGCCGATGGTGACCATATAGACCATGGCAAGTACGTTGTTATCTGGAAGCGCATCGAGGGCGAATGGAAACTGCACCGTGATATCTTCAACAGCAACATGGCTGCACAGTAGTTAAGGCGGTCCTCAGTTAGCCCCACTTATATATTCACATCGAATAAAGAGGCCCTGAGATAGACAAAACCCCCTGGCACGCCAGGGGGTTTTGCAATAGCACGGGACAAGGACCTAGAAGTCTAGTTCCATGCCCACGCAGTAGTCTTTGTGCCCCCGTCCGCAGTGACATCGTAGTGAAAGGCCATGGCGGTGCCATTAAGGTCT
>CAYVUW010000022.1:0-42190 GCA_964455175.1 uncultured Acidobacteriota bacterium
GGCTATCTTTTCTCTGGTCTCCCCGACCTGTTGCTGAAGGGTGTTCTGCCTTCCCTGAGTGCTTGCGAGCTTAGTTTTGGCGCTGTCAAGTAGGCGCTCGCTCTCATTCTTGGTACCGATATTCTCCAGACATGCCCGAAGATCGTTCACATTTTCTTGTTTGTCAGCTTTGGCTTTGAAGGTGAGCCAAGCTTCCTTGTATTGCTGACTTCCTTTCTGTAATTGATCAAGCTGATTTCCTACCGATTGAAGCTTGGTATGTTCAGCGTTGTTCTGGTTGTCTTCTTTTTCCTTCAGGGTCTCGATCTGGCTATAGAGTATGTACGCGACTATACCGGCGACCATTCCCGCCATTCCAGTCAGCCACGACTGCTTCCAAAGTGCCAATCCCAACAGCCCCAATCCCGCCAGCCCGAAGGCGAGTGGCCCGATTAATTTCGCCTTCTTGCCAGTATCTGGGTCACGTGGGGGAACGACGTTTTTCAGCAGTTCTTTTTGCAGGTCCTGAAGCTCACGTTGTTTCTCGCCCAGCTGGGCATGGATTTTCTCGGCAGTTTTGGCTTCCCCGTTAGAAACATTGAAAGCTCCCAGTACCGACTCAGCATCGAGGAGGTCTTTGTAGGAGGGCCAAGCATTCTTATGCATTTCAGCCGTCTTGACTTTGTCTCGCCTTTCCTTCAATTCGCCATCAAGATCAACCAAGGCTTCTTTCAGCGATTCACGTTCCTCCAGCAGCTGGCTGTAGTCTTTGGGACGTTCTTCAAGACGCTTGATGTCTGTCTGTAACTCCCCGATGTCTGCCAAGAGATCATGTACTTCCCGGCTTTTCCCACGGTGGTTCTTCCGGAAGTATTTGTCGCCTTCTTTCTCCAGTTTTTTTTGAAAGCCGCGCGGTTCAATTCCCGAAGTTGCCATTCCTGCTTTTAAAATTTCATCGTTGCCCAGAAACCCTTGGAGCTCCAAGAGACCGAACGCGAATACATCTTCGTATAACTCTCGCGAGGTGCCGTTGAGAAATTCCGTGAGCGTGTCCTCAGGCTTGGGTAATTCCTTTCCGGACTCATCGGTTACCTGCAGGTCACCGGGAGAACTGCCGTCTTCCGTGCGGGTGATGCGAAATGTTTTGCCGTCGTGGTGGATCTCGAGGTATCCGCCGTGCTTGCCTCCGCGCAGGGGTTCGTAACGAGGGCCGTGGCGGCTGCGGCTCGATCGAAAGCCGTACAGCATCGCTCGCACGAAATTCATTAAGGTTGTCTTGCCGCCTTCGTTGGCGGCGAAGAAGATATTGAGCCCAGGATCAAGGCTATCGAAAGTCTTATTGCACCAGACACCAAATCCGTCGATGTGGAAGCGCTTGAAGATCATGGGTCGACGTCTTTGTCTAGAAGTTCGTTGATCGAGCGCACCTCGGAGCGTGCCAGCACTCGATTCCAGTCAATTGTGCTCCACGGGTCTTCGCCGAGCGCCTTGTATAGGTCATGCCATCCCAGCAGTTCTTCGAGTTCTATCTCGATCGCCGAACTGACTTCATTCGGCGAATCGGAATCGAGGTCGTTGCCGATCGCGGCCGATACCCGGGCGCCAGGGTTGTGCCGGGCCTCTTCGGCAAGTCTTAGCAGATTGCCGAGCAGGTCCTGTTGCTTGCGCAGTTGATCGATGTCACGCGCAGGGCTGGTTTCATCATTCAATTGCCGCAGCCAAACCGCACCGTCGTGGGGTTCAGGAGCGTGCTTTTTGCGCAACACCTCCACCAGGTCGACGTGAGCCACGGGATTCTGCAGTTCAGTGTGAACCGGGCCTGAGCCGTTCAATTTCCATGAAACGATGTGCAGCCTGTCCGGACTATCCCCGCTGATTTCGTCGCTGATCTCGGCAAACCTGTCCATAACGTCATTCACGGACTTGAGATCGTCAATCGAGGTTTCCCTCCGGTGCCAACGGATGGTGTCGGTCCAGACGGGTGATATCTCGACTGATCCGTCGGATGCGACCTCGACAAGCGTGACACCGCGGGCCCCTTCCTCATTTCTGTGAAGCCCCTGTACGTTGCCCGGGTAGTGCACGACTGGCCCTTTTTCTCGCAACGTCTTGCGTGTGTGCACGTGGCCAAGAGCCCAGTAATTAAACTCTCTTTCTTCGAGGTCGGTGAGTTCGCAGGGGGCGTAAGAATCATGGCCGGTTTGACCAGCGACGTTGGTATGCAGCACGGCGATGGAAAATGGACCTTTGGGCTTGCTGGGGAACTCGGTGGCAAGGGTCTTAGTTTCTTTACTGGTTCCGTACGAAACGCCGTAGACGTGGGCAAGAATTTCGTCATCCCGCATCAGCGGGATGTCGCCGACCTTGGTACCAAAAAAGTGCACTGATTCCGGGTACTCGATACTGCTGACGGTGTTGTCGAGCGGGTCGTGGTTCCCGGCGACGATAAGTGTCGGAATGCCGGCAGCCCCGAGTTTTTGAAGGCGATCGCGTAACTGGCACTTGGTGTACACGCTGGGGTGAGTGTTATCGAAAACGTCACCCGCCATGATGACGCCGGCGACCTTCTTTTCGATAGCCGTCGTTACGATCCGGTCGAGAGCTGCTATTGGTGCCTTGCTCAGGCGTGGTTCGAACTCGGTTGGAAGGCCGGTCAGTGTCTTGATCGTGGCCCCGAGGTGCAGGTCCGCACAATGGAGAAAAGAGAATGCCCGCATCAGGTTGTCATCTGCGCAGGGTCTCCAATGGCACGTGCATCTGTGTGCGCGCTAGCAGGGTACGAGAGAACTCCGGAACTAGTTTCCTTTGTTCTTTTGTTGGATCTGAGATGGCTTCGGGCCGTGCCGTTGGCGTGCCCGAGCCTTCTCTTGCGTGCGCCTGCGCGACTTGCCGTGTGTCTGGCGCCAAATCTTGCCGCGTTGCGTTCGTCGGTCACCTTTACCCAAGGATGTCTCCGGGTTGTTTGAAACAGATATAGACAACTCTTGCACGCCTATGACTAGCAGAGCAAGTAGAGCTCGTGGGGCCAGCGACAGAATGGGCTATTTTAGTCAGATCACACAAGGATTTCCTTGCCCGGCCTCCAATTTTAAGACCGAGCATTGTCCTCCCTAGTTTATTAGCGCGTTGAAGAGCAACTTGTAGGTCCCGTGTGTTTGGGCGCGATGCTGGGCTCGGATGCCAAGTAGGGCAACTTTGCCCTCACCGACCCGTGCTGTGATCACAGCAGCCCGTTTCGACAGGTGCTTTTCGCCGACCAGCCAGCCACTTTGCAGGATGTTGCGCTCAGCGTAGGTGACGACCCGATCGTAATTGTACGCGTCGGTTGCTGTGATTTCGAAAGCAGGGCTGCCCCAGAAAAGGGCCAGCGCATCCTTCGGCATCCCCCAGGCGAGAGGGTTAGTGGGGTCGACATCGACGTGCAACGTCGAGCCGGGACAGAAGAACTCCATAGAATCCAACCCTGTAAGTGCGTTCCGAACTCCCAGGTCAAGCGCCCGAATGGCGAAGTCGGTGGCGCCCCCCATGGCGACAACGGTGCCACCGTTTTCGACGAAGTCACGGATAGCTTGTACGCCTTCAGTGCCTATGCCGCTGCGGTAGTCGGGCGGTGTGTTGCCGCCACGTCCACCACCCCGTCTTCCACCATCCGTCCCCGGAAGCCCTGTGATCGCAGCCCACGAATCGTCCGGAAACACAAGAACGTCATAGCTGGCATTCAAGTCACCAGCTTGTATCTCGGCGTCCATTACTGAGGAGTACGGAAAGTCAAATTGTTCGAAGACCAGTCGAGTCCAGCCTTCCTCCATATTGCCGCCCCCATAGCGCTGGTACATGCCTATGCGGGACGTGGAAACTTCGTTCAGGATCTCGGTCGAGGGCGAATCGGTGGCGACAAAGTCGACTCCGGTTTGGCGCGCTACTTCGCTCACAACCGTTGGGGACGCTCCTACAATGAAATCGCCGGGACGTAGATCGCCGCTGGTTTGTGTGACCCGCTGTACATTACCCCCTTGTTCGAGTAGCAGGTTGACAGCGCGGAAACTGTCGTTAAGTTGTCCATCGAGCACGTGGTAGGTGCTCTCCTCCACCGTTCCTGCTACTGGAATCGGAGCCTCAAGCACCCGAAGGTCACCCGTGACCGCACCGCCCACGGGATCCACCTGCACACCCATGATCTCAGCCATGGTGTGAGTGGAAGTATCGTAGGGTCTTAGGGGGGAGCCGTCTCGCGCCCTTGTCCACTCGTTGTCAGGATAAAACGTCTGTCCTAGAAGATTGCGGATCAAGCCCATCTTGGGCTGTGCCAGCGAAACGACGAACGAACCCTCATCGTATAGGCGATTACCTGCCTCAAACCGTGACTCGGCGATCTGTATCTCCACGTCTGACAGCATCAATGTGTTGATCATCTTCACGGTCGTGAGCGGATCGTGTTGTGTCGACGGAATCACGAAAGCGTTCGTCGAATCGGTCGCCCCGCGCTCGGTTTGCCGGGTCGCTTTGAGATACTGGTTTCGCAGCACGGTCTCGCGATTTCGAGCTGCCATGTCCTGCAGCGCCCAGGCAGCGATCTTCTGCATCTCGACGATGTCCCGCACGCGCCACCATCCACCCGGCCATGGATTCGGCATGGTTGATTGGGCTTCGTACTCGGGCAGTTGGCGGGCTCCGCCCGACAATTGATCAGGATCAACGTACACGGGCGTCGCCAGCTGAGCGCTTGCCGACTCGGTCAACATCCCAGCGATGTTGTGGAACGGCGTGATCCAGTGCCAGCCAAAGTGGCCCCAGCCCGGATACTGGGCAGCGTTGATGATGCCTGCCTTACCGGCTTCTTCGAGTTTGTAGGCGATGTGTGCGCCGTACCAGGAGAGCTCACGCCACATCAGTGGATCAGCGTAGGGGCGGATGGGATCGCTATAGGGTGGCACGTACATTCGTGCACCGCCGCCACCCATCTGATGGTGATCGACATAAGCCTGCGGCGTCCACTCGCGGTACAGCACCTTTGCAATGTAAGTGGATTCGACCAGATTCAGGAAGTCCCCGTCCCGGTTGTTATCGTGGCCCGAGTAAGTGTGATACAGCCAGGGCAGGCCTGCGCCTTCGTATTCAGTACCAACCCATTGGCGGTACCAATCGGTGACCCATACCTGGCCATCAGGATTGATGCAGGGCAGTAGAAGAAGCACGGTCTCATCGAGGATGCGCAGGGCCTCCTCGTCGTTACGGGCAACAAAGTCGTAGGCGATTTCGGGCCCCGACTGGCAACCGGCAACCTCGGTGGAATGAAGGCCAAGCGACTGGCTGACAACAGCCTTTCCCTCGCTGATCATTGCCTCGATTTGGGCCTCTTGTACACCGCGTGGATCCGCTAGTGTGCGACTGATTTCAGCGATTCGATTGAGATTGGCAATATTCTCCGGAGAGCTGATAGTCACCAGCAAGAAGGGGTGGCCTTCGGTGCTTGGCCCTAAGTTGGAGACTTCGATTCGATCACTTTCTTCTTCGAGGAGTTCGAAGTACTCAACCATCCGATCCCAGCGCGCCAAGATACGATCCGCGCCAAGTTGGTGGCCGAAGAATTCGTCGGGCGGGGTAATCGAGTCTTGCGCTCCAGCAACCAATGGAAGAAAGGAGATAAGAACAGCCGCCAAGGTGAGCGCAATGGCGAACGAACGGGGGGTCACTGTGGTTTTTCTCATCGGTTGTTACCTGTCTTTGTTGAAGGCTGGGGATTAAACCAATGTTTATTTGTGCGATGACAATACCAGGGTTTGTTCCCGTCACCGCTGAGCAACTATAGCCACAACCCGAGCTGGCCCGCCGGTTCCGTCTTTGATTTTCATTGGCAGAGCGATGATGTCGAAACCAGCCTCCGGCAAGCCGTCGACATTGGTTAGGTTTTCGAGGTTGAAAACGTTTGCCGCTGCCAGTATTTGGTGTGCCTCGAACCTTGAACTATTGCCTGGGTCGATACTTGCTGTATCGATGCCGACGCCAAAGACGCCACGATTAACGAGTGCCTGCGCTGCTTCGGGAGAAACCCCGGGGAAGTGGAGCGTGGCGACATCTGCAGGTGTCGAGGATCCGTAATAGGTTTCCCAATCTGGCCATCGTGAGGCCCAGCCGGTACGGATGATGACTATGCTTCCTTCCTGTAGGGTGTCGTTACGCTGCTCCCACGCCTCAATATCATCCACTGAGAGAGTGGCATCGGCGCTAGCGTTTGACTTGCTAGTTATGTCGATAACTACCCCGTGAGCAAATAACCGTTCTACCGGGATGTCTGCATTTGCCCACCCGTTTTCACCGAAGTGAATCGGTGCGTCAAGATGGGTGCCCAGGTGTTCGGGGGAGCTGAAGGCTGCCGACGCATACCAATAACCACCTTCACTCATGCCCCAATCGAGTTGTTGGTGTTCGAACCTGGATCCGGTTGGCCAATAGAGAGAGTCGGGACTTAATGGATAGGTAAGGTCAATCAGTTCGGCCTCTCCCGGTATCGATAGCTCATTGGCAATTTTTTCAAGCTTGATTGACGCGGGGGGCTCAGCCGTTGGGGCACAGGCGCCGACAGAGCTCGCAAGAAAGATGGTTAATGCCATTAGGAGAGTATGTAGGTTAGGGAGGGAGTAATTCATGTGTGGTCCTCCTGGTGTTTGATGGCGAACTGCTTAGCGTGATGTTCAGGGGAATGAGGGTGCACTATGGCGATTTCCATCGCCACTGTGGGACCAGGGCGCAAGGAAGGCATTCTTTGGCATTTCTTTGATTGCAGTCGGTGCAAGGTTGTATTGAGTGATTCATGGCCTTTACGTTTAGCTGTGACACGTCTTCCTGAGGCAGAGTGTCGAAGCCGTGGCAAGATTAGTTATCCAAAAGAGAGAGGATCCGACCGAAATCGATGATGTGGGCCAAGAATAGCAACGGGTACCGAGTTAGCCGCTTTATCGTACCGCTGGCGATTGGAGTCTACGTGTCCGCCGTAGTAGCGCTCGGTGCCACTAATACGGAACAAGCCCCGGTCCTTGTGCGGGTATTGATGGAAACAGAATTAGGAGAGATCGAGCTTGAGCTCGATACCATGAACGCGCCTGTAACCACCGCGAACTTTCTTCGCTATCTCGATGCCGGATACTACACGGGTGGTCGTTTTCACCGTTCGGCAAGGTTGGATAATCAGGTTCGAGATGACGTGTTGATCGAAGTCATTCAAGCCGGTACGAACCCCGAGCTTGGACGGGAAGGGTTCCCATCTATTGCGCTTGAGCGCACCCGTGACACTGGGTTGAAACACGTAGATGGCACCCTGTCGATGGCACGCGGTGGACCGGATACCGCAAGGGCTAGTTTCTTTATCTGTATCGGTGATCAGCCATCGCTAGACTTCGGTGGCGACCGAAACGCTGATGGCCAGGGATTTGCTGCCTTTGGCCGTGTGGTTCGCGGTATGGAAGTGGTTAGGCAGATCCACCAGTCACCTACACCTGAGCGGGAGAACTTGGTCCCGCCCATCGTCATTTCCCAAATGAGGCGGATTCAGTAAGGAGTGGTTCGCGCCTAAGTGCCCATCAGTTCGTTGATCTCAGTCTCTGTTGTCCTCGACGAGACGGACTTCATCTGGGCTGTTCGGCACAACACAAAGAAATTCAAATGGCGCTTCAAGGACGTTGTACCAGTGAGGGGCCCCGGCAGGGATAAATACGGTATCGTCGGCGCTCACTTCGTATTCCTCGCCGGCGATTCCCACTCGGGCACGGCCACGCAGCACGTATTGCTCATGCTCGACAGCGTTAGTGTGAGCTGGCATTCCGCTCCCCACCTCGTCCATCAAAATGCGGCGCATGACGAAGTTAGGTGCCCCGTCAGCAGGTCCAACGAGAACCTGGATGCGGGTGGCGCGGGCCCCGTTCAGAGTCTCGGTATCCACGTCGGCGGATTTCTTCACGGCTCCGGTGTATGTACTTCCCTGAATAGCTGACTCACTCATCGGCTTTCTCTTGTTTCGTCTGACGTTCCGACTTTTGGTCTTGGCCATCCGGCGAATCGACGACAGCACCGGGTGCTTCGGACAAACCCTTGGTTACCAGCGGTGCCGGCATTGAGCGAATGTACAGGTCTCGCGTGGCGTAGGGAATCTCGATACCAAGGCGGTCAAATTCGTCTTTAACCCGGTCCGTAATTTCATCACCTATCGCACGCCTCTGCCGTGCGTTGGCGATCCAAACTCGTAGCTGGAGGTCGATGGCGGACTCACCGAAGTTGCGGATAATAATTTGCGGCTCTGGGGAACTCAGTACCCCGTCAACCTGCAAAGCTACGTCACGAACGATCTCTTTGGCCCTGTTTTGGTTAGCGTCATAGGCAATCGAGATCGGAATCCGCAACCGGATGTTGTCCCCTGACGCGGTGTAGTTGACGATGTCCCGGCGCATAATTTCGTTGTTGGGGATCACGAAGATTAAGTTGTCGGGGTTACGGATTTTCGTGGCGCGCAGGCCGATCTCAATGACGTCCCCCCAGGTTCCGGTACCGCGTGGTGTCGTCCATAGCTCGATTCGATCCCCAACGTGAAACGGGCGGTCCACGATCAGCAGCACGCCGGCGATCAGGTTGGACAGTGTGTCTTTGGCAGCGAAGCCAATGGCTACTCCGAGGACGCTAGCACCAGCAACGAACGGCATGATGTCGACGTTCATTGAGGAGAGCGCAATGATGACGCCCGCCCCCACCGTCAGGATCCTGGCGGCCTTGATGAGTAGGGGCAAGGCGGTATCGTCGAGGGTAGTCTCGGTCTTAGAGGCAACTTCTTCCTGTACAACGGTCAACAGTTTTGAGACTAGGTCGGCGAGTGGCAGCGACAGCGCCACGATCCACGCCGCGATTACAAGGTTCGCCAGCCCCGCCAGCCCCCAGATGTGAGCGGTACGCCAGAGGACCCATGCTGTTACCGAAATCGATCCGATACGGCGAATGGCCTCGATGAAATGGTCGTCGATCTGCGTATCGGTTTTCGACGAGAAAGATTTTTCGATGCGATTGAGTATCCATCGAAGTACAACGAAGACGATGACACCGAGAATGAGCTGGCCGGCCGTCTGAAGCACGCGAGGAAGAGCATAGTCTGCCGCCTGCAGCAACCACCGATCGATGTCGGCGCGAGTTATCTGAATACCGAACCCATCCATAGCATGAAACACTAGCAGGCTGGCGCAGGACCCTGAAAGAACATTTTCAGGTACGGCAGAAAGTACTGGAATTATGATCGAGCGTTTGAAACTCAATGAAGCAGTGTGCCACTTGAAGCGATGTGATTCGACGATGGCGCAATTGATTGAAGTTGTAGGAAAGTGTCGCCTCGACGAGAAACAGCGAAAGGTTTCGTTCGCATCGCTGGCACGATCGATTGTGTCGCAACAACTATCTGTCCAAGCTGCGAAAAAGACCTACCAACGTCTCACCAAAACCCTCGGCCAGCCGAAACCGCGATCGATCCTCGAAGCTGATCCGAAGATGCTTCGTGATGCTGGTCTCTCTTGGCAAAAGGTTTCCTACATGATCGACCTCGCCGAAAAAGTAGAGAGTGGGACTCTTTTACTTGATAAGTTGCAATTTCTTCCGGACGAAGAGGTGGTCGGCGAACTTACCCAAGTCAAGGGAGTTGGGGTCTGGACGGCACAGATGTTCCTGATCTTCCACCTGGGACGCCTCGACGTATTGCCCGTCGGGGACCTTGGGGTCCGAAATGGTTTTCGTGACGCATATGGGCTGGATGATTTACCAAACAACGAGACAATGGAGCGTATCGCAGAGCCATGGAAGCCTTACCGGTCGATTGGCGCCTGGTATTTGTGGCGGTTTAAAGACACCGTGGAAGCTGACGTATGAGCGAAGTCTCTAAGCAGGAGTGGGAAGATTTCCAGACTTCGGTTGTCGAGTGTCGCCAATGCCAGCGATTGGTGGAGCATCGGGAGCATATGGCTCGCGAGAAGCGCGCGGCATTTAGAAATGAGGAGTATTGGGGACGGCCGGTTCCTGGGTTCGGCGATCGACAAGCGATGTTGCTAATCGTCGGTTTGGCGCCGGCGGCTCACGGTGCCAACCGAACTGGCCGCATGTTTACCGGTGACCGCTCAGGTGACTGGTTGTACCGTGCCTTGTATCGAGCAGGATTTGCCAATCAGCCTAAATCTATTGATCGTTGCGATGGCCTCGAACTCACCGGCGCTTATATCTCGGCGGCTGTTCGCTGTGCCCCGCCGGATAACCGACCGACTACGATTGAGCGTGATGCATGCCAACCCTTTCTCGAACGTGAAATCGAATTTCTTGAGCCTGGTGGACTTGGCATCCGTGTCATCGTTCCTCTCGGGCAGTTCGCTTATAACCAGGTGCTTCGGATATACAAAGACCAAGGCTACTTGGTGCCGAAACCGAAGCCACGTTTTGGGCATAGCGTTGAAGTCCCACTCAAGGTAGCCGATACTGGCACGGGGCCTATAGTGATAGCGAGTTTTCACCCGAGCCAGCAGAATACCTTTACTGGCAAGCTGACTGAGGAGATGCTTGACGCGGTTTTCAAACGTGCTCGAATACTTATCGAGGACGGCAGTTCCTGATATCGAAGCAAGACCGAACCTCGCAATTGACATTGAAACTTGTCGTAGTCTTCAGTCAAAATATCCTGTGCACATACTGCATACGACGAGTTTATTAACGGAGGAAACATGCTGATCCGCAAACTGAGGGGCTGGGAAATTCCAGAGCGAGAGGTAACGCCGGAAGGTGTCTACTTGAACCGGCGCGAGCTCGTGCGATCGATGGGGTTTACAGCAGCGGGTATCGGCTCATTACTGGCTACTGGTTCTTTCGCCAAGGCTTCGGCTCAGCAGCGCATTCGAGGAGTGGATGAGGCGGTTAATTATCCTGACTGGCCCGCGGTGGATAAATACCCGGCCAAGAAGAGCACAGTTTTCACAGAAGAGCTCACCGGTCGCGAGATTACCTCTGAGAATGTCACTCTGGCCTACAACAATTTCTACGAGTTCAGAACCGACAAGGCTAATGTTTGGCGTAATGTCGAACGCTTTGAAACCCGACCTTGGGAGGTCGAAGTCGGTGGTTTGGTTAACAACCCACAGACTTTTGATGTTGACGATTTGATCCGTAACATGCCGCTTGAGGAGCGGGTTTATCGCTTTCGATGTGTCGAGGCATGGGCCGCCACTGTTCCATGGACAGGTTTCCCATTTCGTGCCCTTATTGAGCGAGTCCAGCCACAGAGCGCGGCAAAGTACATACGTATGACGACGGCGTTGCGCCCCCGGCAGATGGTCGGTGTGGAGGAGCAGCCGTGGTACCCGTGGCCGTACCAAGAGGGGCTCACTATCGAAGAGGCGATGAACGACTTGTGCTTGTTGGCCACCGGTGTCTACGGTAAACCGATGCCAAAGCAGAACGGTGCTCCCATTCGATTAATAACCCCGTGGAAATACGGATTCAAACAACTCAAGTCGATAACTTCCATCGAATTTACGGAAGAGCAGCCGAAAACACTGTGGAGCACGGTTACTCCAGCGGAATACGGTTTCTGGGCCAACATCAACCCAGAAGTCGCACACCCGAGATGGTCACAGGCAACCGAGCGCGTCATTCCCAACAACCAGAGGGTCCCGACACGTCTGTTTAATGGCTATGCTGAATGGGTCGCTGATATGTATAGCGACCTGGAGGCCGAATACGGCGAGTGGCTGTATAGGTAGGCGATGCAGGCGATCTTTGCTGCAAAAAACTGATTTAGGGACGTCGTTCGGTGATGACTTCGCCGACGTCGTGGGTTGGCTCTTCGCAGGTGTAGTTTTCGCACAGATAAAAAGTCGGTTGCTCGTCGACAATCTTCTTGCCGGCCAGAAGTGGAATCTCCGCTGCAGCGTCCACCACATCTTCAGACCCGGGGTCGAAGGCAAGGATCAGATCGTGGGGGCGAAATTGTTTCCACAAAGAACGCAGTGTGCCAGAAATTTTAGGTGATTCACTGTCGCCTATGAGAACAATCTCGCGCTGTGCCCGGAGGTAGTAATCGATCCCCGTGACCATATGGGCGAACCCGCTAGGAGCTGCTTTCATTTGATCTTGAAATGCATGCAGCACATCACTGCCTCAACGTCCGTAGCTTTCCTCACCGGTGATTGCCTGTATCCGCAATAAAGTGTTGGCGGCAACTGCGTTGCCGGAAGGCGTGGCGCCGTCGTGGCCTGGCTTCATTCGAGCTATGAGCTTCTCGTGATCAGCCCCCACGAAAAAGAAACAGCCACTGGCATCATCCCAAAAAAGATCGATCATTTGGTCTGCCAGTATCCGTGCTTGACGTAACCATTTGAGTTCGAAGGTAACTTCAAACAACTCCACAAGTCCCCAAACCAGGTTGGCATAGTCGTCGATGTAGGCGAGCAAATGACTTTGGTTGTCGCGGTGGCTGTGCAGTAGGCGCCCATCCACGATCATCCTGCCGACTGCAAAATCTGCTGCTCGCTCAGCAGACTCCAGAAATTTCTTGTTGCCGAGAACCCGATATCCTTTCGCCATCGCAGCGATCATCAGGCCGTTCCAGTCTGTAAGAATTTTGTCGTCGAGGCCGGGATGAATTCTTCCGTCGCGGGCTTGCAGAAGCAGTGAACGGGAAGTTTTAAGGCTGGATTCCAAAACCTCGGGGGCGACTCCGAGATCTTCGAAGAACTCAGTGGCTGGCTTCGCAAGGTTGAGAATATTTGTGCTCTCCCAATTGCCGCTGGCGGTGACGTCGTAGACAGTGCAGAAAGTCTCTGCTTGCTCGCCCAATAACGCTTCGATTTCGTTGAGTTGCCACACGTAGAATTTACCCTCTTCACCCTCAGAATCAGCGTCGAGCGTTGAGTAATATCCGCCCGCTGGTGACTGCATGTCGCGTACAACCCAGTCGAGCGTCTCGGTAGCAACGCGACGGTACTCTTCGTGGCCGGTTAATTGCACGGCTTCTAGATAAGTGATCGCTAGTAGTGCGTTGTCGTACAACATCTTTTCGAAGTGTGGAACGAGCCAGCGATCATCAGTCGAGTATCGGTGAAAACCGCCACCGAGCTGATCGTACATACCACCGTAAGCCATCCTGTCGAGTGACAGAGTTGCCATATGAAGTACCTCGGCGTCACCGTGGTGCCAGACATGCCGAAGCAAGAGGCTGATTGCCATTGGGTGCGGAAATTTTGGGGCGCCTGAGAACCCTCCAAATAAGGGCTCGAATCGATGCCTGTAGTGGGTAATGGCAGTATTAACTAGGTCAGCGCTCAGGATCTCTAGTGAAACCGACTTCCCGGCCCGTTGAATATTTTTTTCGATGTGTTCGACGATGTCGTTCGAGGCTGCCTCGATAGGGCCACGTTCCTGCTCATATGATTGCTTGACTGATTCCAGGACCCGGCGGAAGCCAGGCATTCCGCCGCGATCGTCGGGGGGGAAGTAGGTTCCGCCAAAGAAGGGTTTCAGGTCCGGCGTCAAGAAGACGGTCAGTGGCCAGCCACCGTGACCTGTCATCATCTGTACTGCCGTCATGTATATGTCATCGAGGTCCGGGCGTTCTTCGCGGTCAACTTTGATGCAGATGAATCCATCGTTCATCTGCCTCGCAATTTCCTCGTCCTCAAAGGACTCTCGCTCCATAACGTGACACCAATGACAGGCCGCGTAGCCGATACTCAGTAGCACCGGCTTGTCCTCGAGCCGCGCTGCTTCGAGTGATTCCGAGTCCCACGGATGCCAGTTGACGGGGTTGTGAGCATGCTGAAGGAGATAGGGGCTTGTTTCCTGTGCCAGGCGGTTAGAAGGGCGAATGTCGTTCATGTCCCTAGCTTACCTTCTACGTTCTTTTGACGGTGTCGCATTGCGGCGAACGAGCCACAAAGGTAGCTTGAAGGATCCCCACCACAGGCGAAAAGATGTCAAAAGAGCGTTTATCAAGCAGGGCAGTGCACCAAGTTGTCGGAGTGTGCGCTATGGCATTGCTGTGTGCTGGGTTCGCGGCTGGCCAGGAGCAAGAACAGCAGACAGGTTTCACAGCCGACGTGAACCTTGTCTTGCTGCACGTGGCGGTCATTGATCCTCGGGGTTCCGATGTTCCCCCGTTGAGCGTTGAGGATTTCACCGTCTTCGACGATGGTGTCAAACAAACGGTTGAGTTGTTTGTCGCGCCTGCCGACGCGCCACTCGACGTCGCGTTGGTTCTCGATTCTAGTGCAAGTATGAAGCCCGTTGAGATGTTGGCACGTCGGGCTGCGCTGTCATTCCTGGGCCGTCTAGCTCCGGACGATTGCGCTTTCGTTTTGCCGTTTTCAGACACTTCGGGACCTGGAAGATGGGGACGATCAGCGGACCCTGACTTGCGTATGTACATCGGTGGAATTCGTTCGCAAGGTGGCACAGCTTTACATGATGCTCTTCTCGAAGGTCTCGCGCAGCTCGAACGGGCCAGTGCCAATGATCTCGTTGCGGTCGCCAGTGAAGCCGAAGAAAGCCTAACCTCTGAAGAGCGCGAGGGATCTGGTATCGGACTGGACAGCGGGCCACCTGTGCGAACTTCAGGTCCCGACAAGGTGGTGGCGTCTGGCGACAATCCGGTTATTACGTTACCCCCTCGGCAGACTTCGCTACTCAGCCAGGTTGGGGATGCCGTTCGTTACCTTGATCTCAGCGCACCGCCACCGGTTATTGGCTGTGGTAAGCCACTCCCTCCGGGCACCTTGACAACCGCAGCCAATGCTCGCCGCAAGGCACTCATCTTACTTAGCGACGGCGCTGACATGGACAGTAAAGCGGGTTTCTATGACGCTCTCGGGGCGGCCCGCGCAGCGAGTGTTCCGGTATTTCCAGTGGCTATGGGTTACGCCAACGACGACCCTAGTCTCAAGGATCACCTTGAGGAGATTGCCCGTGCAACAGGCGGCAGGATGGTTCAAAACGGAAAGCCGGGCGAACTTGGGGAATCATATGATCAAGTAGTGAGTCTGCTGCGATCGTATTACCTGATCGGATACAGTCCGGATCGCCTGGGATCTCCAGAGCAAACCCCATCAGGCGGGCGACCTCGCTGGCACGATGTCACTGTGGCGCTGCGCCGCCCGAACTTCGAGCCGCTTGTTCGACCTGGTTACTATCGCTGATAGTGCCAGGAACCTTTATAACAGGGACCCGTGACCACCGGGAGACTCCTAAACAGTCTCGTCTCCTCCTGTACAAGCGTTTCTTTGCCTGGTCTCTATCGAAGCTCCAACGATGCTACGGCGATGAGATTGACCGGAGAAAGAAAGAACTGCTCGGCGCACTGCACGGAACTGTTGTCGAGATAGGCCCGGGCGCTGGGGCGAACCTTGGGTTTTACCCGGACCATGTCAGTCTTGTGCTGGTCGAACCCAATCCCTATATGCGTCCGTATTTCGAGGAGATGGCCCAGAAACACGATGTTTTGTTCGAGATCTGTGGTGGCACGGCTGAAGACTTGGACCTATCTGATGCTAGCGCCGACTTTGTGGTCTCCACCCTAGTGCTGTGCTCGGTTGATGACCCAGAAGCGGCCTTGCAGGAAGTGCTTCGGGTGCTAAAACCAGGAGGGCGGTTCATCTTCGTGGAACACGTTGCCGCACCTCATGGCACGACAACACGGAAGTGGCAGGGTCGGTTGCGCGGATTTTGGCGTTGCATGTGTGACGGCTGCACACTCGATCGCGAAACCTGGATCGTTATCGAAGAAGCAGGCTTTGCTACCTGTGAGATCGAGCATTTTGAAGCCGAAGACACCCCGCTCGTCAAGCCGCATATCGCCGGCATTGGGATGAAGTCCCAGTAACATCGGAAGTTTACACTTGCGACGAATTCATTTTAATTGGCGTAGGCAGCGTGGCCGTCACACGGGAAGTTGCTGACCCATAGACCCTAGCTTCCAATCATTGAAGATACGGCTGCGCCTACTGCTTCTAACCAAGGCTCGGGGAAAATACCGATCGCTAAAACCATCAACGTCAGAGCGGTGAGCGCGACAGGGCTGCCCAGTGTAGCCTGAATCGGCGAAGTTTCACTAGCGAAGTTAGCTTTGCTCTGGGATGCGTCACTAGCTGCTTTAGGATCCATGTATATCACCACTAGGACTCTGAGGTAATAGAATATTGCGATAGCGGACGCTAACACCATGGCGATTGCCAGGTCAGTTCGGCCACCGGCAATGGCAGCGCTCAGTACTGAAAACTTGGCAAGAAATCCACCGGTCGGTGGGATGCCGGCGAGGGACAGCATCATTACGCTGAGCACAATGGCGAGGCCAGGGTGTCGTCGACCTAAACCTCTGTACGCGTTGAAATCGTCGATATCGGTATTGGCCTTGGCGGAAAAGACAGCAATGACGCCGAACGTCCCCAGAGTCATTGCAACGTAGATGATGAGGTAGAAAACAACCGCTTCACTGCCAACTACCCCACCTGCTGCCATGGCAACAAGCAGGTAACCGATGTGTGCGATCGAAGAATAGGCCAGCATGCGTTTCATGTCTGTCTGAAGCAGCGCCAGTAAGTTGCCTCCGAACATGGTCAAGACGGCGAGCGTCGCCAACACGGAAGGTAACAACGAGTCGCCGGCGGGCACACCGGAGAGGAGCCTCAGCAGCGCGGCAACCACAGCTCCTTTCGATCCAGTAGCGATCAGTGCGGTTACTGGTGCTGGCGCACCTTGGTAAACATCCGGTGACCACATATGAAACGGAACCAAAGCCAGCTTGAAAGCGAAACCCACGACAAGCATCAATACGCCGACGGCGGCCCAGATCGCCTCTGGTGAACCGGCTGTTTTCAAGGCGTCAGCGCTTAGAGCCGTGACATTGGCGAGCACTAAAGACCCGGTTGCCGCATAAAGTAATGCGATTCCAAAGAGCAGTAACCCCGACGCCATTGCGGCAAGGATGAGGTATTTGATGGCGGCTTCAAGCGATTGCCTCTCGGTCCGTAAATAAGCCAGCAGGCCATAGAGTGAGACCGTCAACGTTTCAAGGCCGAGAAACAGCGATGCGAAGTGGGTGCTACAAACCAGAACACCCATACCGAGCGTAGCGAACAATAAGAGTGAGTAGTAAGCCTCACCTGCGCAACGGCGGGCACGAAGATAGGGATGCGAAATAATGGCCAATATCCCAGTTCCCGAGAACAGCAGCGTCATGAATAGAATCGAGTAACTGTCGATGCGCAGCAAAGGCGTCACATCACGTGGGGCAAGGGGACGCACGTTGGCGATCGACGCCAAAGCGATTCCTATACCTAGAATCGTTAACCAATGCAGCATCGCCCTTCGGGCACCGTACGCACCGGCGAGCATAACCACCGTACCCATGACGGCGACCACGATGAGCGGTAGAAGGGCGACCAGATCGGTGTTACTCATGGTCGAGACTCCTGCTTAGTTGACGCAGTTGTTCTGGTCGTTGCAGTCCGGCTGCGGCCGCGCAGGATCTCTGGGTCGGCGGGATTAAAGGTAACGTCCCGAATTACTAGCTGGTCCAGCGGCAACCTGGCGCTCTTGAGCGCGGGCTGCGGGAATAGCCCGAGAACAAGTACTAGGAATGCTAAGGCTCCGAGCACGATTAGCTCGCGGGGGCGAAGGTCGATTACCTGAGCTTGAGAGCAGGCAGGACCTTTTAAGACTCGTTGCACTAGTTCGAGCATTACTACGAGCCCAAGGACGATGCCGGCTACGGCTACTACCACGAGGCTGGGCGAAGCCGGAAAGCTTCCTAGCAATGTCAGCAACTCTCCGATGAAATTGCCCATCCCCGGGACACCGACCGAAGCGAGCACAAAGACTAGTGCGAATGCAGACAGCCTCGGGAGCTTCGACCATAGACCACCTAGTTTGTCCAAAGTTCGGGTATGGAAACGTTCGTGGATCATTCCGGTGATAGCGAACAACGCTCCGGTCGCTAGACCATGGGCCAGCATTTGAAACACGGCGCCTTGCAATGCCACTAGTCGCCAGGTCGAAACACCCAAGACTACAAACCCCATATGACTAACGCTTGTGTATGCGATTAGCCGCTTTATATCGGTCTGGCCGTAGGCGAGTACGGCACCATAGATAATGCCGATAACACCGATGATGGCGATTGGGTCGGCGTAAGCAGCAGCTGCCTCAGGGAACAGGGGGACGGCAAACCGGATAAGCCCATAACCCCCAGTTTTTAGAAGCAATCCCGCCAGCAGGATGCTACCTGCCGTTGGGGCTTGAGTGTGTGCGTCTGGCAGCCAGGAGTGGAACGGAAAAAGTGGGAGCTTGACCGCGAAAGCAACGAAGAATCCGAAGAATAGCCAACGCGCCGTGGCGAAAGGCAACGGTGTGCCGAGAAGTGTCAGGTAGTCCGTGGTGAAGATCCCGTCCGACTGCGCGTGGGCATATGAGAGACCGATGATGGCCACTAGCAGGAACAGACTGCTAGCCATCGTGAAGATTACGAACTTTATGGCTGCGCGCACCCGATCCTCATGGCCCCATACCCCAATGAGGAAATACATCGGCACTAGCATCAGTTCCCAGAAGAAGTAAAAGAGAAACAGGTCGAAGGCGAGGAAAACGCCCATAATGCCGGCCAGCGTGGTCAACAAGCAGAGGTAGTGGAGTCCGGGAGAGTGTTTGATCTCGCGCCACGACGTCAGCACTGCGACACAACCGAGGAATCCAGTTAGCACAACGAATAAAACGTTCAATCCATCGAGGGCCAAGTGATAGTCGACGCCAAGCTGTGGAATCCAGTTGAAGCGTTGTTGTAGCACTGGTTCGGGCGTGGTGGCGATCGTGGCACTCAGCGTTAGCCAGAGCCAGAGCGCCATGCAGAACGTGACTGCCATGGAAAGGAGCGCCACCCATCGCGCCGTGCCCGGGGCTCGCCGTCCAAAGAGCCACGCCCCGATGCCGCCCACAAACGGCACAGCAATCAATGCGCTTAATGTCACTGGCAGCATCGTCTTAGCTCCATAACCAGGACAAGAAGAGCAGCGATGCTCCAACCACCATTCCAGCAGCGTACGTGCGGATGCGACCGTTTTGACTGAGAACCAAAAGGTAGTGTGAGAGCCGCACCGAGCCCGCCAGCATGTCGAGACCATCGTCAACTGGATCGTGCCGCAACCAGTGGGTGATCGTGCGGTACGGTGTAACGATAACCATCGAATACATCTCGTCCGCAGCCCAGCCGGAGCGCAATACTTTGGCAATGGAAAGTCCAATCGATGAACGTGCGATACGTTCTTTCCAAGAGGGGCGGACCACATACCAGTGATAAGCCATGATCAGTCCAAGCAGAGCGATTGCAGCGGAGACGGCCTGCAGCGTTAGCTCGGCACGGTGAATTTGTTCGCCCGTTCTGAACACCGAACTGGTTCCCAGACCGTAACGTTGCTCCGCCGACGCGAACACGGGTTGTAGGAATTCACTGACTGCCTTTATCCAGCGGTCCCCGCCCAGTGTGTCCGGCATTTCCAGGAAGCCAACGAGAAGTGAGACGGCGGCGAGTACTACGAGCGGGTAAAGCATTAAATCGCGAGGCCGATTGATTTCCAGGTCGGTAGCTAGACTCCCGGGACCAGAAAAAATCATGAAGTACCAGCGGAAAGCGTACAGGGATGTCAACGCAGCCGTTACGAGGAGCAACAGCAGCAACCCCGGTCGCGCAAATGGCGATTGCAAGGTTGACCAGAAAATCGCGTCTTTCGAATAAAAGCCTGAAGTGATCAGCGGTAACCCTGCTAGAGAAGCGGTGCCGACGGCGGCGACCGCGGCGGTTCCCGGCAAGGCACGGCTTCGCCTCAGGCCGCCCATGCGCCGAATGTCGGTTTCTTTGACGCAGTGAGTGACGTTACCTGCCGACAAAAACAGCAGCGCCTTGAAAAAAGCATGAGTAACAAAGTGGAACATAGCTGCTGTGAAGCCCGCGACACCGAGCGCTACGAACATATAACCAATCTGGCTGATGGTTGAGTAGGCGAGCACCCGTTTGATGTTGTTTTCAAAGAGCGCTGTGCACGCTGCAAAGAAGGCCGTCAGAGCACCTAGAGTGGCGACTGTGCCGAGCACCGCCGGTGCTAGCAAGAACAACTCATGGGTTCGAGCGATCAAATACACGCCGGCGGTTACCATGGTGGCAGCGTGTAGCAAGGCGCTCACCGGCGTCGGGCCAGCCATCGCATCGGGCAACCAAGTTTGCAGTGGTAGCTGGGCAGATTTGCCAAGCGCTCCAACTAGTAATAGCGCGCTGACTATGATTGCTGCAGAACTGCCGAGAGGCCAGGAGCGTAAAGCTTCCGCAGCGATTTCGTCGAACTGTAGGGTGCCCAGTTCAAATGCAATGAACAAAATGGCGATCATCAGGCTGGCATCGCCAATTCGGGTGATGATGAACGCTTTTCGCGCCGCGGCACCGTTGGCGGGATCTTGGTACCAGAAACCAATGAGAAGGTAGGAACATACGCCGACTCCTTCCCAACCGAGGTACAGCAACACCAAGTTGTCAGCTAGCACCAGCGTCAGCATAGCGGCGATAAAGAGGTTCATGTAGCAAAAGAACCTGGCATAGTCGGTGTCTTCGACCATGTACGCGGCTGCGTATAGGTGAATCAGGAAACCAACGCTGGTTACCACCAGGACCATAAGGGCCGCGAGCGCATCAAGTTTGAACGCTAATTCGACGCTCAGGCGGTCAACGGCAAACCAGGTATAGAGGTGTTCGGAGGCAAACATTGCCTCACCACTAGTCCGTTCTAAGGCATTGCTGCCCTCGGAGGAAGCGAGGCCCGGGAACGCATTAAGGAACAGCGGCAGGCTGTTACTTACCGATGCAACCCAGCTCGCCAACACTGCCGCGCATGCAACGCTAGCGGTCACCTTCTTGTTGATGTGGTTTGCTGATAGCGCTAGGAAGATGGCGCTGGCCAATGGGACAGCGATTATCATCGAGATCGGCATTATGCTGGGGGCTCCATCATTAGCCGCGCATTAGGTCAAGGGCATCGGCATCCAGAGTTGAGACTCGTCGGTAAATCTGCAGTATGAGAGCGAGACCAACTGCAACCTCGGCAGCGGCCATTGCCATAATGAACATTACGAAAACCTGGCCATCAGGTTGCTGCCAGTGCGCCGATGCAGCGATGAACGCGAGAGCCGACCCGTTGAGCATGATTTCAAGGGACAGGAGCATGAACAGTAGGTTGCGTCGCAACAAGACGCCGAAGGTCCCGATGAGCACCAAAATTGCCGAGACGATCAGAACGTGCGATGTGGGAACAATTGCCATTAGTCGCGGGCCCCTAGAAAGTAGGCCCCGACTAGCCCTGCTAGCAGTAGGACCGAAGTTACCTCGACGCCAATCAGATAGGTTGTGAACAACGTCGTTCCTACTTCGCGCGGCCCAATCGTTGTTGGGGTAATCGTTCGGGTCCCAGTGGCGGCGAGGCTGCCGATGACTAGCACTGCGAGGGTGCTGGTGAGCAATGCTGGTACAACCCAGACACGTGGTGGGAGCCAGCGTCGTTCCTGTTCTCCAGAAGCTGCTGGTCCGGCGACCATCATTATTACGAAGAGAATGACGACGACTATAGCGCCAGCGTAGACGATGATCTCAAGGGCGGCGATGAACGGCGCGCCGAGGGCAAGGAAATCGATTGCTAGGGCGAATAGAGCCAGGACCAAGTAAAGGACGGCGTGTAAAGCATTACTTCGGGTAACCGTTAGGAAAGCGCCGAGAATAGCGAATGCGGAAGCGATGTAAAACACCTGGGTCATGGCAGAAGATCCCGGATATCGACTGAAGACTCCTCAGCTATGGCTTCGTGCTCGTCTTTGCTGCCAATCTTTACGCCGGCGTGGTGGTAGAAGTTGTATTCAGGCCGTTTCCCAGGCCCGTCGATAAGCAGATCATCTTTTTGGTAGATCAGGTGTCCTCGCTGGTGCTCCGCCATCTCGTAGTCGGGTGTTAACTGAATGGCATAGGTTGGGCAGGCTTCTTCGCAAAAACCGCAATAAATGCAACGTGAGAAGTTGATCTGGAACCACTCCGGGTAGCGGCGACCGTTTTCATCTTCGGTTGCCTGCAGCGCTATACAATCGACGGGGCAGACAACGGCGCACAAGTAGCAGCCGACGCAGCGTTCCTCGCCGTCGGGGTCACGTGTCAAAACGATACGACCCCGGGTGCGTGGTGCGACCGTAGCCTTCTGCTCTGGATAACAAATCGTTGCTGGGCGGCGGAACTGGTATTTGAAGATGATCCACAGTCCACGAAGCAACCCTGTAATGGTTGCCCAGGGTGGATAGTGGGTGCGCACGTTGATGGTCAACTTCCTGCTCCGCGTGCAACCACGAAGGCCCCAGTAACCATAAGGTTGAGCAACCCTACTGGTAACAGGATCTTCCAGCCGAAGGCCATTAAATGGTCGTATCGGAACCGTGGCAGGGTCGCCCGAACCCAGATGAATAGGTAGATGAAGAAGCCGACCTTAATGGCGAACCAGACTACTGCTGGCAAGAATGGCCCATTTCCTCCACCGAGGAAAACAGTGGTTGCGATTGCGCCAATCAGCATCATCCCTAGGTATTCACCTAGGAAGAAAAGAGCGAACTTCATGCTGCTGTACTCAGTGTGGAAGCCAGCAACAATCTCATTCTCTGCCTCAGGCAGATCAAACGGCGCTCGTTTCAGCTCGGCGAGCCCGGCGATCACAAAAACAATGAAGGCAAACGGTTGGACCACAATGTAGGGGAGGTTCTGCTGTGCCACGACGATGTCTCGCAGATTGAACGATCCAGCAATCAACACGATACTGGCTAGTGAAAGGCCCATCGCTAATTCGTAGCTAATCATCTGGGCGGTAGCGCGGATGGCACCTAACATTGCGTACTTGCTGTTTGATGCAATCCCCGCCAGCATGACGCTGTAAACACCGATCGAGGACATCGCGAGAAAAAATAGCAAACCGATGTTGAGGTCGGCGATAGCCCCTGACTCCGTGAAGGGGACGACCGCGAATGCCCCGAGGACAGTAATCCCGAGGATCATCGGCGCAATGATGTAGGGGACTGGATCAGCGAAGGGGGGCACCCAGTCTTCTTTGGTTAGTAGCTTGATGGCATCGGCCACGGTTTGCAGGATGCCGAACGGGCCAACACGGTTCGGCCCCAGTCGAAGCTGAAAGCGTGCAAGCAGGCGGCGTTCCACCCATACCAACATTGGGCCAGCAACCATCAGGACGGTAAGCGTCAACGCCATCTGGGCCAATAGCTCAGCCTGGGTGCTCATGGTTCCACCTTAACTGACTTGAGGCGCATCCACCTGGGCTGTTGCCACCAGCGTGTTTCGGCATACCCGGCAGGTATTACAGCCACGTTATCCGGTATCGTGTTATCGATATCGATCACTACGTTGAGACTGGTCTCAAAAGTTTCGCTAATCAGCTGCACGCGGTAGGCA
Source organism: uncultured Acidobacteriota bacterium (assembly GCA_964455175.1). Classification (GTDB taxonomy): domain Bacteria; phylum Acidobacteriota; class UBA890; order UBA890; family UBA890; genus UBA890. The sequence goes on from CAYVUW010000022.1 coordinate 23,507, forward strand.
CAGCCATCAACTAAGCTGAGACGCCCAGCGTCCTTCGAATGGAGTCGCAAATAGATGTCGGGTGCCAGCTCTGCTAGCGCTGGACTCCGTCGCGACATTGATTCACTGCCAAAGATCTCAACAGCGGCGCACACCAAAACGGTGTCATCCTTCTCACGCGCCTCGGTTACTGGTAGCGATCCGATAGCGGCGTTGATGAATTGGTTCTCATTTAGACCGCTGCTGTTGGAATCAAAGATACGCAGTCCCGGGTCTCCACCGTGCAACGGTCCGCCGACCTCAATCTGGAACTGGTTGATTGCCTCGTTGGAGTTCCACCCCGGGGCCCAAACCTGGCTAAGCAGTTCCGGTGGTCTGCGACCGGTGAAACCTTCCATCGAAAAGGCAAACGGGGTTTCCGGGTCATCTGCTGTTTGCTGTGCGACGGGGAGTTCTCCATCGTGGCATAGGTCTTTACCCCTGTCGGGCTCGTTCCGAGCGTCGGGTTTGATAGCCGCATTGCGGCCCGAAAACCGTTGGCTCATTCGGGGGATGGATTGATGGTTAAGCCGGAACCCTGCAGGGGGCGCTACTTTCATAATCCCGGAAAATAACGGGTGGGACGTTTCTATTGCTGCCGTGACTTCTTCGAAATGCTGCCAACGCCCCTCCTTTTCCTGCCCAATTGCGGCGATGATGTTGCCCACTGTGTTCCAGGATGGAACGACTTCCTCTGCTGGCCGTAACACCTGGTAGAAGCGTTGAATCCGACCTTCGCTATTGATTAACGTGCCGTTCGATTCTGGAACCGTCGCGGCCGGAAATGTATGGGTTCCCAGCGATGAAGTCGCGGTGACCATGTGATCCAGTACAACGAGCACGTCGAGCCTCTTTAGGCTATCGGCAAGGTGTCTGTGATCTTCGTGCCGTTCAAAAAGGTCGTTTTCAACAACTATAAGCGCTGAAACCTCACCAGTTTCGATGGCGTGGATGACCGAAGTAACGCTCATTCCTTGTCGATCATTTAGTAGTGTTACGCCAAGGGTATTGGCTTCGGAAACCGACATCGCGAACCAGGGCTGAGTTCCATTACGTGCTTGCAGTGCCTCTAGAACCTCAAGTGAGACTTCAAGAATTTCGGGATCTCGATGTTGTGTGCTGGTGATTACCAGTGGGCGCTCAGCTGAGGCGAGCGCCGACGCAACGGGATCTTTGCAATCGTCTGTGCTCAAGCTGGCGGCAATCGCTCTCCCTCTAGTGGCAATCGAACTTGGGTCCCCCGATTCAAATGAAGTAGCAAATTCGCTGACGCGACCAGGACGGAGACTGATTACATGAATCGGAGCTCCGGTAATCGCATGGGCCCGAAAAATTGCAAGATCAAGCAAAGGGGCTTCGTTAGTCAGATCGGCACCTAGCACCATGATCGCGTCAGACTTTTCGATTTCCTGGAGTGTTGGCACGTGAAAAATGCCAGCACAGGCTGCATCGGCGAAACGTGCGACGAGTTGATACTCCGGCTCCGCGATCCCCGAGCAAAAATTTTCCTTGCCAGCAAGGGTTTGCAGTGCGAAGTTCGATTCTAGGCTGGCTCGTGGCGAGCCGATGGCGGCGAGTTTTCCTGCCGCGGCCGCTTCGCGAACCGCGCTAGAAGCTTCGTTCCAGATACGAGCAGCTGAGATGTTGAGATCGTCTCCTTTGCGTTGTGGCGTTTGCGGTTTCAGTGTTCGATCGTTGGCGTTGACGTACTGGTAGCCGAAGCGCCCCCGATCGCAAAGCCAGTAGCCATTCACTTCAGAGTTGTAGCGGCTAGTGACACGGCGCAAGCTGCCCTCTCTTGCGCTCACTAGGGTGTTGCAACCGAGGCCGCAGTGGTTACAAATCGAAGGTGCCGACTGCAGGTCCCATTTACGGGTGTAGTGGCGGCGGTACGTTTTGTCAGTGAAAACTCCCGTTGGACACACCTCGACTAGGTTTCCTGAGAACGGTGATTCCAATGCCCCTTCTTCGACACGGCCGAAGTACACGCGGTCGCGCGACGCGAAGACGCCGAGATCTTGGCCGCCGGTGTGGTCAGTGTAAAAATTTACGCATCGGTAACACTGGATGCAGCGATTCATCTCGTGGTGGATAAGCGGCCCGAGGTATTGATTGTGATAGGTTCGCTTGCGGCCCCGGTACCGGCGGCGGGAATGGCCAGTCATCACCGTCATGTCCTGCAGGTGACACTCACCTCCTTCGTCACAGACCGGGCAGTCGTGTGGATGGTTGATCATTAGCCATTCGATGACTGAACGACGAAACTGTGTTGCCTCGGGATCATCTATGGCTAGTCGGGCACCTTCAGTTGCTGGTGTCATACAACCCATCACCAGTCGCCCGTTTTCGTCTTGCTCGTCCCGGTAATGCTTCACTGCGCACAGCCGACACGCCCCGACTGAGCCCATCGCCGGATGCCAGCAGAAATATGGAAGGTTAAGCTTGTGGTCGAGCGCCGCCTGCAGCACATTGCGGCCCTCGGCTACCTCGTAGGTTGCCCCGTCGATTAGTATCGTGGGCATGATCAGCTCTCGACCTTGTTGACAAAGGGTGCTGTGAACTCGGGGGGTGTTGTTGGATCGAGCCCGTTCGCCAAATAGGCTTCGAACTCTTCGGGAAATTTCACAAGGGCAGAAAGCAGGGGTCCTTCGGCACCCAGAGCGAGGGCGCAAAAAGAATTGGGGCCGATAATCCGCATCTCCTGATCCAGCAGTTGAAGGTCACCCTTTTGGCTGCGACCCTCGACAAGATCACGCAACAAGCCTTCAATCCACGGTAGTCCTTCGCGGCACGGAGTGCACCAGCCGCACGATTCCTGGGCGAAAAAATGCATAAGGTTGAGAACCATACCCACGATGCTGGTGTTCTGGTCCGCCACGATGACGCCAGCGGTTCCGAGCCGATTACCAACTTTTTCGAGACTGGTGAAGTCGAGAGGCGTATCGAGCTCATCGGCCGTCATGAACATCGTTGATGCACCGCCCGGTATGGCGGCTTTGAAATCGTGTCCATTCCGCATACCACCGCAATGCTCGTAGATAAGCTCGCGCAATGTCACGCCTATCGGAAGCTCATAGTTACCGGGGTGCTTTACCATGCCTGAGACGCAGTAAAGCTTTGTTCCGGAGTCCTTGGTGAGTCCGAGCCTACGGAACCACTCGGCGCCGTTGGCGACAATGTGCGGGAGGCAAACGAGGGTCTCGATATTTTGTACGATCGTTGGTTTGCCCCAGAGACCTGCGATAGCCGGGTAGGGGGGGCGTGACCGTGGGTTTGGCCGCTTGCCTTCAAGGGCATTCAACAGCGCTGTTTCCTCGCCACAGATGTATCGTCCCGCGCTGGTGTGAGTGTGTAGCTCAAATGACCAGTGGCTTCCAAGAATGTTGTCGCCTAGAAACCCAGCGGCATATGCCTCTTCAATGGCAGCCTCCAGCAGGTGCGCGCCCGTCTCATATTCCGGGCGCAAGAAGATGTAGCCGATGTCTGCCTGTAGTGCCCACCCGGTGATGATCATCGACTCAACCAACTGGTGTGGATTGCCGTGTATGAGAAGCCGATCCTTGAAAGTGCCTGGCTCCATTTCGTCACCGTTCGCAATAATGTACTTGGGCCTTGGTGAATCCTTGCCTTGGGGCACGAACCCCCATTTAACGCCGGTGGGGAAACCAGCGCCGCCGCGCCCGCGAAGGTTTGACTCCTTGACGATTTCTCGCACCTTGCGAGACGACAGTGTTTCTACTGCCAGGCGCATGGGCTCATAGCCCCCGGTGGCACGGTAACCGGTGAAATCGAGAGGTGGGTTTCCCTCAACGATGTGACGTGTGAGAACCGGAGTGATCTCAGCCACGATCTCCTCCGTGGCCGAGAACGGCTTTGAGAATCGAATCCACCGCATCGGGGCTGACTCGATCGTAAAGATCGTCATTGATCATCAGGGTCGGGGCGTTGTCACAGTTGCCCAGGCAAACAACTGGCAGCAGGGTGAACTCTCCGTCCTCTGTGGTATCTCCATATTCGATGCCCAAACAATTGCGCAAACGGTCGTAGACACTCTCGTAGCCGCACATCCAACACGACACGCTGTCACACACCTTTATGACATGATTGCCAACGGGTTTTCGAAACAGAAGGTTGTAGAAGGTAGCCAAGCCTTCTAGGTCGGCGGCAGGAAGCTCAAGGTATTCAGCGACATCCTGTAGCGCTGTGTCCGAGATGTATCCATCGCGTCGTTGCACCCACCTCATGACGCTCACGGAAGCGGCACGTGCGTTGTGGTAGTGGGAGCGGATCTCGTCGAGCTGGGCTCTAGCTCCGGCGCCGAAACTCATCGATCAATATCCGCGAGTACGTAGTCGATGCTACCCAGGATAGTTATGAGGTCGGCGATCAGACTGCCACGTGAGAGCTGCGGCAGTATTTGCATGTGCGCAAACGACGGAGTGCGGATGCGAAGCCGGTAAGGTGAGGTACCACCGTCGGCAACGATATAGTAGCCGTTGTTGCCTTTTGGAGCCTCAATGCCGGCATGTGCCTCGCCCGCGGGGATTGTGAAACCCCATGAAACTCCAACGAAGTGGTGAATCAACGTTTCAATATTGACCATCGTTTCATCACGGGAGGGCGGCATCGACATATGATCGTCTGCGATGTAATTGCCTGCCGGCATGTTCTCCGCTGCCTGTCGGATAATGCGCAGACTCTGCCGAATTTCCTCGAAACGCACCGCAGCCCTTGCGAAGCAGTCACCACCATCGGCAGTCGGTACCTCGAAGTCGAATTGGTCGTAATCCGAATACGGACGTTTCTTGCGGAAGTCCCACTCGAAACCGCAAGCGCGCAAATTCGGACCAGTGACGCCCCAGTCGATTGCTTCGTCTAAGCTAATCGCCCCGACGCCTCGAGTACGTGCCCGAAAGATTGGGTTTCCTATTAACAGGTCCTCATATTCCTTCAGCCGCCCCTCAAAACCCTTGAGAAACTCATTCAGTAAACCTCGCCAATCGTTCGGCAGGTCCATAGCGACGCCGCCGATGCGGAACCATGTTGGATGCATCCGGCCGCCGGTGATTGCCTCGACGACGTCAAACAACTTTTCACGGTCAGTAAAGGTAAAAAACACCGGTGAAATCGCCCCGACGTCGTGCCCGAACGTTCCGATCCATACCAAATGCGAGGCAATACGAAATAACTCGCAAAGCAGAACACGGATAATCTTGGCGCGCTCTGGGACCTGAGTCCCTGATAGCTGCTCTACGGCGAGCAGGTAGGCGAGGTTGTTGTTAACACCCGAGAGGTAATCGATACGGTCGGTGTACGGGAGGTAGGTATGAAAGGTCTGCCGCTCTGCCATTTTCTCTGCGCCGCGGTGGTGAAAACCGATATCGGGTATGACGTCGACGATTCGCTCTCCGTCAAGCTTAAGGACAAGGCGGAGTAGACCGTGGGTACCGGGGTGGTTGGGGCCCAGGTTAAGAAACAGGTAATCGGTGTCGTCTTCAGGAACAGCTTTGCCAGCGTCCGGCAATTGTTTCGAGGCCCAGTCGCCATCGCTCAGACCCCAATCATCTGGCCGAAATCGAAGCGCTTCCTCGTGTTTCACAAGCTGTTCTTCTGGGAGTCTGTAGGGCTCCATTTCAGTGGCTCGCGACGGGTGCTCCTTGCGCAACGGGTGACCTTCCCAATCAAGCGGCATGAGGATTCGCCGTAGGCAGGGGTGACCGTCAAACCCGATACCGAACATGTCGAAAACTTCGCGCTCGTACCAGTTTCCAGAGGGCCAAATATCACTCACGGTAGGGGCACTGGGATATTCTCCCTTGAGCGCGACTTTCAAACGCAGGTCAGCATTGGCCTCGTAGGACATCAGGTGGTAGATGAGAGTGAAATCGCCTTGGCGTTCAGTCCCGTTCTTGCAGGATTCTTCCTTTGCCTGCCGATTACGTTCATCGATCGCTGTTAGGTCGTACAAAACCCGGTAACGGTCATCGCTCTCAGTTACCAGCCAGTCGAGTGCATCGTGCGCCTGGTCAAGCGGTACCCATGCGGTCGGGATGTTGTCTTTTGTTGGTTGGACAACCACCGCCTCTTCACCGAGACGCAGCGCTAAAGATTCCAGAACAGTGGCTTTAGCGGCCATATTTCAGCGACCCTCACTTGGCGGGCGCAAATTCCCCTGGCTGCGACGTTGCTCACGCTTCAGGTCACGCTGCACTGGTAATTCGATGGCTGGGGCTGGCACGATACCGTGCTCATCGATAGTCCAGGAAAGCGGGCGTTTTTCCGCACCTATTTGGTCCTGCAGCAGCAGAAGTCCCTCGAGGAACGCCTCAGGTCGTGGCGGGCAGCCTGGTACGTAAACATCGACCGGGAGGATGGAGTCAATGCCTTGGACGACACTATAGATGTCATACATGCCGCCGGAATTGGCACAGGAGCCCATCGAAATAACCCATTTTGGCTCCAACATTTGGTCATAGAGTCGTTTGATTACCGGAGCGACTTTTTTGAAAACAGTACCTGCGATAACGATGAGATCAGCTTCACGCGGCGTTCCACGGAGCACCTCGGCGCCAAAGCGAGCGGTATCGTGCTCGGATGTAAACGAGGTCATCATCTCGACGTAGCAGCACGACAGGCCGAAGTTGAACGGCCACATCGAGTTCTTGCGTCCCCAGGCGACGAGATCGTCTAGTCGCGTCATAGCGAAGAACTGTTGAATCGTCGAAGCAAACGAACCACTGGTGCCGCGAGCCGCTGCTTCGGCGAGGTCAGTGGAGCGATCACGTACTGCGATTTCCAACAACTTCTCCCGGGTCAGACGAGGATCACTCATGCTCGATCCGCCAGTCGAAAGCTTGCTTTGCCCATAGGTACAAGAGTCCAGCAAATAGCATGATCGAAAACACCAACGCCTCAACGTAACCCAGCCAACCAACATCCCGGGCCGCGACCGCCCAGGCAAATAGGAACGCCGCTTCGAGGTCAAACACAAGAAAGGCGAGAGCGATTAAATAAAAGTGCACCGGGAACCGCATCGCTGGTTGCCTAGTCGGTGGTATTCCTGACTCATACGGTAGATTTCGACGTCGTGAATTGCTCCGTGGCCCAATGATCGTCGACAGCCCAATGACCCCACTGATCAACAAGAAAACAATTCCAAGCCATAGTGCAAGTGGCCAAAGAGCTTGGTCGGAAAGACTAGAAAGAGGCATTTAGATGACTCGCTTTTTCCTTTAGACAGTGAATTTACATAGATTGTGAAATTTTTCACAAAGACTAGCCCGAAAAAACGCTCCTAAAGCCCACAGGTCGTCAGCGGTCCCTTGCCGGTGGGGCTCGGGACGTGACGGAAGGAGCGATCGTGCCGATCTCACACTGTGTGACAACTATGCCGCTCAGGGGCACGAAAATCAACGATAGAATTGCGACTTCGCGTTTCTCAGATGCAAAATCTTGACAAGGATATGGAAGTCTTAGTTCGCAGGGTAGGTTTTGAATTGCAGTGACGCCTAAATCCTTATGGAGAAAGGGTCGCCAGGCGTTCTTACTTGCTCCAACAACGACAACAGACTAGCCTGCTGCTATGAGTGATCGGGCAACTCAATTTGACCTGGAAGTAGTGCAAGAGGCGATCAGCGCAGCTGGCGTTGATGCTTGGTTGTTCGCGCAATTTCACGGTCGTGACCCACTAGCGACGCGTGTTCTCGGGCTTCCCATCGACGGTCTTCAGACCCGGCGGTGGTACTACATAATCCCAGCTCAAGGAGAACCACGAGGCCTCGTTCATGCCATCGAACCGGGGGCGTTGGAAGATCTCCCTGGGAGTCGTCGGCGTTACCGAACGTGGCAGGAGCTGGATACTGGGCTCGACGAACTGCTGGAAGGTGTCGGCCGGGTGGCGATGCAGTACTCGCCGCAAAACCGAGTTCCTTACGTGGCGATGGTTGACGCGGGAACTGTGGAGGTGGTGCGTGAACGCGGTATTGAGGTGGTCTCTGCAGCCGACCTAGTCCAGCGTTTCACTGCCGTGCTCGACGACGGTCAGATCGCGTCGCATCGTTTTGCTGGGAAGAGGCTTCCGGATGCCATCGAAGAATCTTTTAAGGAATGTCGGGCACGGCTGCTGGCTGGCGCTGCGCTCAATGAATACGAATTGCAGTGCTACCTGCTTGAGCAGGTAGAGGCGATGGGGTTAACGACCCCCGACGCGCCGATCGTGGCAGTCAACGGGCACGCTGCCGATCCTCACTACGTACCCGGGCCGGAAGGCAGCAGTCCGATTGTGCGAGGTGACTGGTTGTTGATCGATGTATGGGCCAAACAGCCAGGATCTGAGAGCAACGTTTTTGCCGATATTACCTGGACAGCGCAAGTTGATTCGGACGTGTCTGATCGCAGGGCCGAGGTATTACAGGTCGTTTTGGGGGCCCGCGATGCCGCGATCGACCTCGTACAGGAGCGATACGCAGCTGGTAAAGAGGTGCGTGGTTTCGAGGCCGACAAGGCTTGCCGTGAAGTTATCGAAAATGCAGGGTACGGTGCAGCGATCCAGCACCGAACAGGTCACAGCATCACCAACGAGATACACGGTAGTGGTGCCAACCTTGACGATTTCGAGAGCCACGATGAACGTCTGCTGATGCGTTCAACATGTTTTTCCGTTGAGCCTGGAATCTACCTGGAAGGTGATTTCGGTGTTCGCTCCGAGGTCGACATCCTGGTACCGCCGGACGGTTCCCCAGAAGTGACGGGTCGAAAGCAAACAACAATGATTCTGTTGCTCGCGGATGATCCTCAATACTGCTGAACAGATCCAGATTTGACCTCATCTGCTCCGCTAGTGAGCGCGAACATGTCCGAACCCCGAAGACCTTTGTTTGCGGGCTGTGGGCTGCTTAAACGCAATAAGACAGAGACGGTTCTCAAGACAACCAGTTGCATGAGGGTCTGACCACAGCCTGCTAGACTCACCCAGTCGTTCTGTGGTCGGCTGTTATCGAGACATCTGTTTCGGGAGAGAAGAGGAGAAGTGGCGATTCAGGCGGTTCAACTCCGAAAAGGAATGATCATCGAGGTGGACGGTGAACTATTGCGTGTCCACGACTTTCAGCACGTGACGCCGGGCAAGGGTCAAGCGGTGGTTCAAACCAGACTGCGGAACCTTCGTAGCAGCGCCATGATCGACAAGCGTTTCCGATCACAGGAAGCGGTTGAGAGGGTGCAGCTAGAATCCAAAGAGATGGAATATCTCTACCAGGAGGGTGACACCTACGTGTTTATGGATTCAGCGACCTATGAGCAGACGTACCTGAGTGCAGCTGCGATAGAGGAAGCGCTTCCTTACCTTATCGCGAACCTGCTGCTGAAGATCGATTTCTATGAGGGCCTACCTGTTGGTATCGAATTGCCGACGACGGTTGATCTTGAGGTCACAGACACTGAGCCAGGACTCAAGGGCGCAACGGCGAGCGCAAGTTCGAAGCCGGCGACGCTGGAGACCGGATTAGTGGTTGGAGTCCCGCAGTTCGTCAATATTGGGGATAAGGTGCGCGTCGAGACCTCGACCGGTGAGTATCTGACGAGGGTATAAGGCGCCAGGAGACTACAACGTAAAGGTATTCAAATTTCGTAGACCTCTCATTCGTCTCGGAACCGTTTCCTATGAGTATCCGCACCCGATCGTTAACCAAGACCTACGGGACCACTGAGGCCCTGCGTGGTGTTGACCTTGATATCGAGTCGGGAGGGGTCATCGGGCTACTCGGTCCTAATGGTGCCGGCAAGACAACGCTGGTGGAGGTTCTCGAAGGTCTCCGTACCCCTACGGCGGGCGAGGTATCGGTCATGGGCTTCGACCCGTCGCTGGAGAGTGTTGCGCTCAGGCAACACATAGGTGCGCAACTACAGGCAACGCACATCCCCGACGACCTGACCGCCTTCGAGGTATTGCGTCTGTTCGCATCGTTTTATGAGAGATCTGTGCCGGTCGAAGACGTCCTAGAGCGCGTTAAATTGAACGGCAAGGCTAGGGAACTGGCCCGTAACCTGTCAGGGGGGCAGAAGCAACGTTTAGCGATTGGCATGGCCTTGATCCACGATCCGGCTCTGCTGATCTTTGACGAGCCGACTGCAGGACTCGACCCGGCGGCCCGGCGTCAACTGCACGAGATCATTCTCAACCTCAAGGAGCGAGGCCGGACTATTCTTTTTACGACCCACTATATTGAGGAGGCGGAGAGGCTGTGCGAACGTGTCGTTATTCTTAACCGTGGCCAGGTGGTGGCCGACGGAACGCCTCTCGACCTGGTCAGGTCGTCCGAAGGTAAATCGACCATTTTCATTGACGTCGATGGACCGTTCGACCCTGCTCCGCTGCTGGCAGTCGGCGCTGTGGAACAGGAAAGCAGAGGCGCACACTATCGATTCAGTGCCATCGACTCAACCGCGGTCATCGTTGCTCTTGGTGAGGTCCTACGAAGCCAGGGGGTGACTCTCACCGACATGCACATGCACCGGCCGACACTCGAGGACTTTTATCTCGAGATGGTCGACGATCCGGAAGTCGCCGAACTACCTGTAGGAGGGGAGTCGGAAGTGGCTGTCAGGAAGCCAGTCGCATGAGCGCCATTCGAGGCACACTCGAACTAAGCAGAGCCTACTTGCTGAAGACGATGCGGTCTCGCTCGGCGCTGATCTGGACCCTTCTTTTCCCTCAGGTGTGGCTATTTATGTTCGCTCTCATCTTTCGCAATATGCCGGATGGTATGAACGCACGGATGCCTGGGTTGTTTACCATTACTGCATTCTCTGGCGCCTTTTTCGGTGTCGCGTATTCACTGGTATCTGAGCGTGAACAGGGCATCTTGCGACGGATATGGGTAACTCCCGCTACTGCCACCATGGTAGTGATCGGCAACGCGGTACGTTCGTTGGTCATGGTGGCTGCTTCGCTATTCATGCAAGGCTTCCTCGCAAGAATGGTATTAGGTGTCAACTTCGGTCCCGCTGTTTGGCAAGTCGCAGTGGTTCTTGTTTTCGGTGTTTGGGCGTTTGTCCCGCTGGGGTTGATTATGGGGAGTGCTGCGAAGGATATGCGCACGGCGCCGGCGATCAGCAATCTTATTTTCTTTCCGATGGTCTTTATGTCAGGTGCGGCGCTCCCCCTGGACATGCTGCCGGGCTGGCTTCAGGGCTTTGGTCGCATGTTGCCAACTACATACCTGGTGCAGGCGCTCGAGGGCGTGATGGTCCGGGGTGAAGGCTTGAGCCAGCAAGGTTTGCCCCTGGCCGTTATGTTGACTAGTGGTTTTATTGCTTTTGGTTTCAACAGCTTGCTCTTTCGTTGGGAGTCGACCCAGCCGCTCGGTGCTAAGCGGATCGGGACTGCTTTGGCCGGGTTGACGTTGCTTTACGCGATCGTCGCACTGGTGACTTAACAATCCGTCGACCCACTCAACGCAGTAGATGGCGAAGAAAAAAACCGAGGTTGGCGGGCCGTTCGGCTAAGCGCCGCATAAACCACGGATACCAGGCTGGGCCATAGCTAATATAGATGCGAACTGGGAACTGGCCGGCGAGTGTGTCGTCCTGTAAATCCCTTGCGATGCCGTAGAGCATCTGAAACTCTAATCCCTCTTTTATGCCGCGATCCGTGGCCAATAATTCTGCTTTCTCGACCAGTTTGCGATCGTGGGTGGCAACCGCGAGATGTACTCCGTTGGCTCGCGCATCCTCTTCAAGCATGCGCGCGGTGAGGTGCTCGAAGTTGCGGTTGACCTCATCCTTGTTCTCGAATGCTATGTCAGAGGGTTCTTTGTAAGCACCTTTCACGAGGCGTATTGAAGCTCCCTGGCGGATAAGGGCTTCGACGTCGTCACTGCTTCGACGCAGGTAGGCTTGTATGACGACGCCGAGTCCCGTGAAGTGCTTGCGCAACTGTTTGTGAATCTCCAGGGTTCGATCTACATACGCTGAACTCTCCATGTCTATGCGGACGAACGACCCATAAATCTTGGCGGTTTCCAGGACTCGGCTTAAGTTGGCAACTGCAATTTCAAATCCCAAGTCAACCCCGAGCAACGAGAGCTTTACCGATATATTCGAGTTCAGTTGCACATCATTGATGCAAGTGAGAATTTCGATGTAGGCGTCTGCCGCTTCAGCGGCTTCTGCTTTGCTGTGGACGTGTTCGCCGACTGGGTTTAGTGAGGTCGCCATGCCGCGTTTGTTGAGAACCTGGGCGGCAGTAATGGCATCATCCAGGTCTTCACCAGGCATGAACCGCTCGACTACCCGCCGGGTTGCTTTCCAGCCACTGATGCGCCGTTCCCAAGCCTTACTCTCGGACATCTTCAGGAGGGTGATGCTGGCGGGATTCATGGTCAGGTAGGATAACCGTATTGGTCTGGGTTCTCAGTGAGAATAGCCATGCGTGCTGCACGTCTCTACAAGCAGGGTCCCATCGAAAGTGCTCCGTTACAGTTGGAGGACTGCCCCGATCCACAACCCGGGCGAGGCGAAGTCCGCCTTTTGGTCAAGGCTTGTGGTGCTTGCCACACGGATCTTCACATCGTCGAAGGTGACTTGCCACTCGAAAAGTCACCGTTGATTCTCGGGCACCAAATTGTTGGCGTGATCGATATGGTTGGAGATGGGGTTCCAAAAAGGCGCTTGGGTGATCGCGTTGGAGTACCTTGGATCAATAGTTCCTGCGGAACCTGTGATTTGTGCGTCTCGGGGCGTACCAACCTATGCGGGGAGGCACGGTTTACCGGTTACGGCGCAGACGGTGGCTATGCCGAACGTGCCGTTGTGCCGGAGCACGCTGCCCACTTACTCCCGGAGCTGTTCTCAGATGTTGATGCGACGCCTTTGTTGTGCGCCGGGATAATTGGCTACCGATCATTGAAACTTGCCGGCTTGCAGCCAGGCCAACGACTTGGTTTGTACGGTTTCGGTGCTTCGGCGCATTTGGCGATCCAGGTTGCACGACATTGGGGGTGCGACGTGTTTGTTTCAACGCGTAGCCAGAACCATCGTGAACTTGCTCACCGTCTTGGGGCAGTGTGGGTTGGCGGTGCTGAAGAACAACCTCCCGAGAAGTTGGATGCTGCAATTACTTTCGCTCCTGTGGGCTGGATCATTCGGGAAGCGCTTGCGGCGCTTGCTCCTGGGGGCACCGTGGCGATCAATGCCATCCATCTCGATGCTTTTCCAGTGCTTGACTACAGGGAGCACCTCTATGGGGAGCGCACGCTGCGGAGCGTTACCAATCTGACACACCGTGATGCCGAGGAGTTTCTCAAAATCGCTGCTACGGTGCCCATCATCACGACAGTCGAAGTTTTCGACCTCCAGGACGCGAACATGATGCTCCTGGGAATGAAGGAGTCACGCATCGAGGCCGCGGCTGCATTGGTTCCCTGAGTGAAGCAGAAAGAGGCAGGCTAAGTCAGGCCTGCTCCTTGGCTGATTCTCGTTAATTGTGGCCTATTGTCTCCCAATTACCGGCCGCGGACGATCGCGATATTTCTCCCACAGAGTGGTGTGCTTATTAGCTGATAGATTAACTGGACGGCCGTCAATCCATTCGTTCAGGACATGGGTACGAACCTCGAGGATATCGCCGTCGGCGAGCACCAAGCTGGCGCTTTTGCCGACCTCGATCGAGCCTAAGGCGTCGTCAACACCGAGGATTTGCGCCGGGTAGAGTGTCACTGACTTCAGCGCTTCTTCTTTTGGGAGCCCGAAGCCGGCAGCGACACCGGCATGATAAGGCATGCTGCGGAGGTTGGGTCCTCCACCCCCGTTGCCACCAGTGCCGGCGATGGCGAACTGGACGCCCGCCTCGTGAAGCTTGACCGCTCGTGCGTAGGCACTGTCGTAGGGTTCGTCATCGCGCATCGGGTTCCCCAGAATGCTGCCAATGATCACTGGGACGTTCTGTTCAGCAAGCAGGTCCGCAGCTCGCCAGGCGTCGCCCGAGTCGACAAGGACAATTCGGTAGCCTTGCTCGGCGCCCCACTCAACTGCCCTGCGGACGGTTGCCACACCGGTAACGTGGAGGAACATCGGTACTTCCCCCTTGATCACTGGAATCATTGCTTCTAGCCGGGGGTCACGCGGGTAGCGCGGCCCGCCGGCCGCCTCAGCTTCTTTGGCCCGAGTGTAGGCTTTGACCTCTTCTAGTTGGGCTTCGATTCGACCGAGCTGCTCGTTGCCTCGATCGGCGATGTTGTTGCCACCCCCACGTCCCCCGCCGCCACGTCTCCCGCCGCCGGCACGGAACGATGGAAAGGAAATATGGAGTGCCGTAGGTGCAACTGCAGTCATTTGTTCCCAGGTCCATCCATCAAGGCGCAGCAAAGCCGACGTTCCACGGATCAGCCCGCCCCCCATCACTGTCACTGCGTGTGTAATGCCATTAGCACGTGTTACCGGGATCGCTGTAGCCTCCCCGTTGACAGCGACTTCGGCGCGTATATTGGCATTAAAGTCGCCCATTTCGTTCAAATCGTTGCCCTCGTCGACGCTACCGATCTCAGAGAGGCCGAGCGAGCTGTCACTGGCGATCATGCCTGGGTACAGGTGGAGACCATCGGCTTCGAAGCGAGAGGCTTCGGATGGAATTGTCGTGTTCGGACCACCGACCATGGTGATCTTGCCCCCTTCCATCACTACAACACCGTTCTCGATGTCTTCGCCGCTGATTGTGTGAACAGTGGCGCCGACGATGGCAATCGGACCGGGATCAGGAAGCATGCTGGGTCGATAGGTGAACTCAGGAGCCACTGGGTTGGGTGTGAACTTATCGTCGACTGTTTCCTCGCTAGCCACGGCGGCGTCACCACGACCTCGACCCCTGTTCGTCGGATTACTCTCTTCAGCTTGTGCCAACGTAATTAGTCGCTGGCGCTCCGCCTCAATGTTGGCGCGCATCTCCTGATCGAACTCGCGGTCGAACATCTTTCGGCCTTCGACGAAAGTCATAAGGACGCGCGAATATACCGACAGTGGGTTGCCATTCCAGAGAACAAAGTCGGCGTCCTTGCCGACCTCAAGCGAACCAATACGATCTTGGAGGTTCAGTTGGATTGCCGGATTCAGGGTGACGAATTTGAGAGCTTCCTCTTCAGTAAGACTGCCGTATTTCACCGCCTTCGCGGCCTCTAGGTTCATGCGCCGCGCCAGGTCACCATTATCGCTGTTGAACGAGACGACAACGCCGGCCTCGTGCATAATGGCGCCGTTGTACGGAATGGCGTCGTAAGCCTCGATCTTGTACGCCCACCAGTCGGAAAAGGTTGAAGCGCCAGCACCGTGCGCAGCGATCTCGTGGGCGACCTTGTAACCTTCGAGCACATGCTGGAACGCGCCGATCTGGAAGCCGAACTCATCGGCTAGCCGAATGAGCATGAGAATTTCGTCCTGGCGGTAGGAGTGCGAGTGAACCTTGCGTTCACCGTTGAGGATCTCCACTAAAGTTTGCAGCTGGATGTCGGTCCGCGGTGGCACGCGGCGCTCCTGCTCTTCTTCGGTTAGGGCATCGTATTCTTCCCACTCGAATTGGTAGTCCTGCGCGGCGATGAACGCTGAGCGGATAGTTTGCTCGACTCCCTGGCGAGTATTTGGGTAGCGATTCTGATTGCGCTTGACGTTCTCCCCGAGGGCGAACTTGATTGTTGGGGTGACGTCTTTAACGAGCAGGTCAGAACCTTCATCGGCACCGTAGCGGAGCTTAATGATCGCTGACTGGCCACCGATGGAGTTGGCCGAGCCATGCAGAATCTGTGCCGTGGTTAAGCCGCCAGCGAGCTGCCTGTAGAGAGCCAGTGAGTCGGCGTTGAGGACGTCCCCGATGTTGACCTCAGCGGTTACCGAATTGCTTCCCTCGTTGATACTTTCAGCTGCTGAGTGGCTGTGGGCGTCGATTAGGCCTGGAGTCATCTGCATGCCGGTGGCGTCAATGACCATGGCTCCGGACGGTACTGGCAGTCCGTTGCCAATCTCAGAGATATCGCCGTCACGCACCAACATGTCAACATTCTCAAGGATACCGTTGGGCCCTTGAGTCCAGATCCGTGCGTTTTGCACCAAGATGACGCCGGGATTATCGGCGGTATTCCAGGTTACTTTGGTGACGGGAGATTGTTGTTGGCCGAACGCTAGTGGCGCCACCAGCAGCAAAGCCGTGAACATCCAAATGGCTCCGTGAACCGTCTTCATAGAGTCCCTCATTCTCGCCCTCCATCATGACGGGGGTTGGTGGGCCCATCGCCGTTATCTCCTGGGGGCACGGTGTGAACGCCGTCAACGAACACGTGCCGGATCTCAGTGCCCTCCTCAAATGGGGCACCGGTTGCAATTACGACATTGGCAATTTTCCCGGGCTCGATCGTGCCGATAATCGAATCGACGCCGAACATCGCCGCAGGGTTAGTGGTTACGGCCGCGAGAGCCGCATCTTCGGGCAAACCTGCTTCGATTGCCTTGCGAACGTTACCGGCGAACTCATCCGGATTGGTACCGTCGCTTGTGAACGCGAACGTGACGCCCGCGGTCGCGATCGCCGCAGCATTGCCAGGAGCTGCCTCCCAGCGCTGTAAAGCGACAAGGCTGATATCCAAGTTGTTGGCGTCGTTATTGCCGACAGAGGGCTTGTCCGGGTAGTTGACCGGGACGATTACCTCAGCATTGGCGTTGACGAGCACATCAACCATGTCGTATTCGTTGCCGTTGCCCTTGATTATCGTGCTGAGACCAAACTCCTGGGCAATGAGGAGACCTCGCTTGGCATCGCGAGTGTTATTGGCATCGAAGATCACCTGCTGATCACCTGCCAAAATAGGCATCAAGGATGTGTACGCGGGGTTCGTTTCCGGACGCTGGATGCCTGTCGGGTCGTTGTTGAAGCTGTTTTCCCATGTAGCTTGACGCTGTGTATCGAGCAGTACTTGCCGAATCAGGGCGATGACGCCCATCGCCGACGATGGATATCCCCGCCCGAAGCCACCGGTGGAAAATCCGACCACTTGAGCAACTTTGTCGTTGAGCACCATTTCCTCAGTGGAGGTTTCCCGCAGTGCGATTAACACGCTTTGGCCGCGGTAGATTCCGTTCTGCGGTACCACTAGGGCAGCGGTGAACCCGGCATCACGAAACGCGGCCAGGCTGGCGTCTTCGTTCGTCAGGTTGTCCGCCTGGATGAACTCGGGATTCACATGTTGATTTACGCCAGGAGAACCGAGTTCAAGCATCTGTAACGTTTGTCGGCCACCGCCTCGAAAGCCTCGCCCTCCGCCTCCACGACCGCTGGTCACCAGCGTTGGTCCCGCGCTCGGTTCCTCTTGGATGGCGACCTCTGAAAACGAGTCGATCCATCCGGCGTACACTGTCATTCCGGAGCCGTCAATAATGCGGGCGTCGGGTGGGGTGGCGACGTCGGTGCCAACTGCCTCTATTAAGCCGTCACGCAGCACAACGGTTGCGGTTCCGACGCTACTGCCAGGGGAGGTGATGACAGTCGCGTTTGTGATCGCGTACGCGGCTTGTCGTTGTGTTGCCTCCGCCGGTTGGCCTACGGAGACGATCATAACCATAAATATGGCAGCTAAGTTTGCGACCCTCTTCAGGGATCGATTCATGAGAATCCAATGAAGTCGGTGCATGGAAGTTCCTCCAGTTTTGGGAACACCTCCGCGGCATGAGAGTCCCAAGCCTGCCGCGGGTGCGAGCCGGACATACCCAAATGAACCGTAAACAACCGTCGAGGTCAAGGACGCCCTTGACGGGTGAGTGAAGGCGGGTTACCAACCCGCGGGCACGGCACTGCCGAGACTGGGAATGTTATATAAGGAAAATCATGGCTCAGAACGATTTTAAAACGGAGAATGAATCGCGACCGGCGTTGATTCGGGCGATGGGCAGATGGGATCTCACCGCTGTTGGGGTAAATCAGGTTATTGGCAGCGGGATTTTCATAATGCCGGCCACAGTAGCGGCAACTGTAGGTATCCCGTCGAGTTTGTTGCCATGGGTCGCCGCCGGCATGGCGAATGCGCTGATCGTGTTGTGCTTTGCGGAGGCTGGCACACAGTTTCGTGAAGCGGGGGGCCCCTACGCGTACGCGCGTACCGCATTTGGTCCCTTCATAGGCTTCGAGGTTGCCTGGATGATGTGGGTTACGCGTGTCGTCGCGCAGGCCGCACTTGCCAACGCTTTCGCGCTCTATGTTGGTCGTTTCTGGGCCCCCGCCACTGAAGGCTCGGGACGGCTTGTTGTTGTTACGTTGCTTTTGGGTGGACTCGCTGCAATCAATCTCGCGGGCGTTCGTTACGGTTCTCTGGCCATAAACTTTTTCACCATATCGAAGCTAGCACCCCTGGCCCTATTCCTCGGTGTTGGAATCTTTTTTATCGAGCCAGGGAACTTTGAAGGGATGTTTGAACTGAGCGGTAGTACAGGGACCTTCGGTGCCGCCGTTCTAATGTTGATGTTCACGTTCGGGGGCTATGAACTTATTACGATTCCGGCCTCCGAAGCGCGTTCGCCGCGAAGGGACGCCCCGCGGGCGTTGTTGCTGACGATTGGGGTCGTGGTTGTTATCTACTTCCGCGTTCAGCGGGTTGCAGTCGGTACGCTCCCGGCGCTCGACGCCACGGGGACCCC
>CAYVUW010000023.1:0-41869 GCA_964455175.1 uncultured Acidobacteriota bacterium
TTCCCCACTGCTGCCTCCCGTAGGAGGCTGGGCCGTGTCTCAGTCCCAGTGTGGCCATACAGCCTCTCAGCCTGGCTACCCATCGTCGCCTTGGTGAGCCATTACCTCACCAACTAGCTAATGGGACGCGGGCTCCTCCTTCGGCGCATGCTTGAAGCAGAGGCATGCTTTCCTCCCGGTCTCCGAAGAGTCCAGGAGCTGATGCGGCATTAGCCACAGTTTCCCGTGGTTATTCCCCACCAAAGGACAGATTACCCACGCGTTACTCACCCGTTCGCCGCTCTACTAAACCCCCGAAGGGATCGTTCGCGCTCGACTTGCATGTGTTAGGCACGCCGCCAACGTTCGTTCTGAGCCAGGATCAAACTCTCCAGTTTGAACCTCAACTTCCATCCGAATTGACGAGTCAAATAACGCACTATTCAGTTTTCAAAGAGCAGACAAATTACCCGAACACGGCGACACAAATCCCAGCTTCAGGAAGTACTCCCCGGGTGCCTTTCATCACGAGACGAAAGGCGCCGCAAACCTCACGGCTCAGGTGACTGCGAGACAGACAAGTCCGCAGCAGCGGGAATTGTAGCGGACGGGCCCAAGAGACGTCAATCAAAAATGACTGAAAACTGGCTGTTGGCACGAAGAAACTCAAGGCCTCGGGGCAAGAATAAATTATCCAACTCTTACCTTTGCAAAGCGACGCTTCCCGACCCTGAGAACTCGTTCATTCCCGTCGTTTGGAACCGTGGCTTCATCGCTGTTGAGGCGCTCTCCATCGAGACTTACCGCTCCCTGAGCAAGCAGCCGACGAGCCTCTCCATTAGAACTCGCGAAGCCACATTCGCGCATCACTTGGACGATCCAAACAGGTTCGGCACCATCGAAACCATGCTCGGTAATGTCGTCCGGCAATCCGCCCTCTCGAAAAATATTGTCAAATTCTTCCAAAGCGCCGGCAGCTGCTTCTTCGCCGTGAAACTCTGCGACAATGATCCGGGAGAGTCCTTGCTTGGCCGTCTTTGGATGGAGGTCTCCGGAGTCCACTTGTGACCTGATCACCTCGATCTGCTCGCCAGGCACGCTTGTACACAACTCATAGTAGCTCCACATCAACTCGTCGGAGATTGACATGACCTTCCCAAACATCTCCTTGGGTGTGTCCTCAACGGCAATATAGTTACCAAGGGACTTGCTCATCTTCTCTACCCCGTCGGTACCAACCAACAACGGTAATGTGAGAACGACCTGTGGCTCCTGGCCGTACTCGCGCATGATGGAACGGCCAACGAGAAGATTGAACAGCTGGTCGGTACCACCCATCTCAACATCGGCCTTGAGCACCACCGAGTCGTAAGCCTGCGCCAGAGGATAGAGAAATTCGTGTACGCCGATTGGTTGATTGTTATTGAAGCGCTTCTCGAAATCGTTACGCTCGAGCATACGAGCAACAGTGTATTTACCTGCCAACTCAATAAACCCGCCAGCACCGAGATCCTCGAGCCAAGTCGAGTTAAATTCCAGACGAGTCTTGTCAGAGCTGAGGATCTTGAAGGCCTGCTGGCGATAAGTCTCAGCGTTCTCACGTACTTCCCCGTGTGTCAGCTGAGGGCGCGTTGCTGACTTTCCTGATGGGTCACCGATCATGGCGGTAAAATCGCCAACTACGAAAACGACCTGGTGGCCTAGATCCTGAAACTGCTTCATCTTGCGGATCACGACCGTGTGGCCGAGATGAATGTCGGGCGCCGACGGATCGAACCCGACCTTCACGGTGAGCGGTTTCCCAGTCGTTTGCGATCGCTCGAGTTTCTTCTCTAGTTCTTCTTCACTGATTAAATCAACAGCACCGTGCCGGAGGAGTTCAATTTGTTCTTTTATGGCGAGGGAATCACTCATTCGAGTCTTCGGCTCCTAGCTCCCATCCTATGCTAGGAATTATCCTTTCCTTCTTCTGAGATCAGGACACGGCGACCTTCAATACTCAAACGGCCCTGCGCGAAAAGCTCCACCGCCCTTGGATAAACTAGGTGCTCCTGTTCGAGGATCCGAGCCGCCAGGGTTTCTGCCGTATCGTCCTGCTCAATCGGCACGACAGCTTGAATAATAATCGGCCCTGCATCAACCTCGGGCACCACGAAGTGGACGGTACACCCGGTGTGCCTCACCCCGTACTCAATTGCTTTTTGCTGTACCTGCAAGCCCGGGAAGGCCGGGAGCAATGATGGATGAATGTTGATGATCTTGTGCGGAAAAGAAGCCACGAAGTCTTCCGAAAGCACCCGCATGAACCCAGCCAAACAGATCAACTCGACTTCGTTATCCTCAAGCACACGAATCAACTGCGCTTCAAAGGAAGCTTTGTCAGCAAACGCCGTATGATCAACAACCTCCGTCCTAATTCCAAGACATGTCGCCCGCTCAAGTCCAGCGGCGGCCGGTTGATTTGAAATGACGACGCTGATCTCTGCCGGGTGGTCACCAGCACAGCAGGCTTCCACCAATGCTTCCATATTGGAACCTCGGCCTGAAATCAGCACGCCAACCTTGAGCCTGCTCATTCGGGTGCCGTAAAGCCTGGTTCGAGGCGCAGGCCATCACCTTTGACCACGGCGCCAACCAGGAACGCTTCATCGCCAGCCGAACTGAGCTCTTTAAGCAACTCCCGGCTACGCTCCATCGGGACAGCCACGACCATCCCGACCCCCATGTTGAACGTGCGCCACATCTCGTCTTCCGGAATCCCTCCCCATTCCTGCAGGCTTCGAAACACTTTTGGGACTGACCAGGCCTCCGGATCAATCACTGCGCCACAATCCTCGGGCAACATCCGTGGAACGTTTTCGTGCAAACCACCCCCGGTTATATGGGCTAATCCGTGGATTTCACCTTTTGTGATTGGCGTGCGCAATGCTGCAACGTAAGCCCGGTGCGGCCGCAGTAACTCTTGTCCCACGGTACAGCCCCAATCGTCGACCAAGTCGTCAACCTCCAGGCCTTGATGTTCAAAAACGATTTTGCGCACTAGTGAGTAGCCGTTGGTGTGCAGACCGTTCGAGGCTAAGCCAAGGAGATGGTCTCCCGCTCGAATCGCTGAACCGTCGAGCAGCCGGTCACCGATTGACTCCCCGACAATGAAACCAGCAAGGTCGAATTCGCCGGGCTGGTAAATATCAGGCATCTCAGCCGTTTCGCCGCCAATTAGTGCCGCACCAACATCGCGACAAGCGGTCGCCAACCCTCGGAGAATCGACTCGACCACAGACTCTTCCATCTTCCCCAGAGCAATGTAGTCAAGGAAGAACAATGGCACCGCACCTTGCGCGAGAATGTCATCGGCGCAATGTGCCACGATGTCGTATCCGACACCTTCATAATCATCAGCCATCACAGCGATCTTCACTTTAGTGCCAACGCCGTCCGCTGAAGCAACTAGCAGTGCGTTTGAGCCACCCCCCGTCAAGCGAAAGCCACCGCCAAAGCTACCGATATCACCCACTACATTCTCTGTGAACGTACTGCGTACGATAGCCCTGATCCGCTTCTTGGCCTCCCCCGCGGCCACACGATCAACCCCCGCGTCACTATAAGTAAGTTTTGGCTTTTGTGGTGATCCTGACACTGTCTTATCCTGCATCCCAGGGGAAGCCCGAATCATGGCCCCAGTGACTAACTACTGTTGATCTTTGCTGGTCCAGCTCCAACAGGCTCGAAAAGTTCCATCTGCGATTCAAGTTCGCTACCGAGCGGAGTCGGATATTCTCCGGTAAAACACGCGGAGCAATAGGATACGCCACCATCAGGAAGCGACCGTTGTAGGCCAGCGTGAGAAAGATAAGCCAGCGAGTCGGCGCCGATCTGCTCACGGATCTCTTCAACCGAATGATTCGCCGCTACAAGGTCCTCGCGATGCGGTGTGTCAATACCGTAATAGCATGGCGAGATGTACGGTGGCGATGACACTCTAACGTGAACCTCGCGGGCCCCGGCGGTGCGCATCATCTCCACGATCTTGGCACTAGTTGTTCCCCTTACGATTGAATCATCGATCAGCACTATGCGCTTCCCCTTGGTTACGCTTTCCACCGGGTTCAGTTTCACCTTGACGCCAAAATGACGGATCGACTGACGTGGCTCGATGAACGTACGGCCAACGTAATGGTTGCGAATCAGCGCGGGCTCGAAGGGCAATCCCGACTCGGACGAATATCCCAGAGCGGCGAAAGTCCCGCCGTCGGGAACCGGCACGATCAGATCGGCATCAGCCGGAGATTCCTGAGCAAGGATATTGCCCATCCGCTTGCGCGCATCCATGACGCCAGCACCGAACAGTCGACTATCGGGACGGGCAAAGTAGACATGTTCAAAGATACAACGCCGCTCTGGCTGCTGGCTCCAAGGCTGAATCGACCGGAAACCAGGCGCTTCCGCACATGGTCCAGCAATGGCCGCTTCGAGCGCTACCTTTGAGCCAAACGCCTCCTCGCCGATTTCGACCATCTCTCCAGGCTGCACGTCGCGGATGTACTGAGCCCCGATCAAATCGAATGCACAAGTCTCCGAAGCGAAGACGAAGGCACCATCAATATGACCGATCGAAAGCGGTCGGAAGCCTAGAGGGTCGCGGACACCAATCAATAAATCGTTGGCCAGTACCGTCATGGTGAACGCCCCCTCTGCCTGCCCGAGGGCTTCCGTTAAGGCATCAGCGATCGTGTCACGCTTGCTACGTGCGAACAGGTGCAAGAGGACCTCGGTATCGCTACTCGATGTAAAGATCGAACCTTCTTGCTCAAGATGGGTTCGAATCTGGTCAGCATTGACCAAGTTCCCGTTGTGCCCTAGGGCAATCGATCCGCAGGGTGATTCGATTCGCACCGGCTGTGAGTTGGCAAGGTCGCTCGCCCCAGCTGTGGAGTAACGCACGTGACCAATCGCAGCCCGTCCCGGCAGCCGGTCAAGTCGCTCGCTATCAAACACCTCTGCGACTTCACCCATGCCCCTCTCAACAAACATCGCCCCAAGGTTGGCGGTTGCAATGCCACTACTTTCCTGGCCTCGATGCTGCAGGGCATAGAGTCCTAAATACGCTAGCCTTGCGGCCTCGCTGTGCCCGATGATTCCAAAAACTCCGCAGCAGTGGTTCAGGCTTCGCGCCATAAGGCCCCCGCAGGTTTCATTCTTCTGCTCTTCGCCGTGTCGCAGAACGACGATCGTGCTCTCCGTGAACGCTGCCAGTCGCAGAATCAACGGCTCCAATGATTCTTTCGTAGACCGCCTCGACCCCAGAAAGCGCCGCCTTAATGTCAAAGGCCTCGTCGAGATCCTTCTCCGACAACCACTCCATAACTTCGTCATCTGCGGCGAGCAGTTCTCTGAGGGGCTCCCCAGTGTCCCAACAATTCATCGCCGCTCTCTGTACAAGTCGATAGGCATCGGTCCGAGCCAAGCCCGCCTGCAGGAGCACTTCGAGAACTCGGCTCGAAAAAACGAGTCCGTTGGTCAGGTTCAGGTTCTGTTCCATTGCCTCTGGGTAGACGTCAAGGCCATCAATGACACCCTTTAGGCGATGCTGCATGAAATCAAGCGCGATACAAGCATCGGCGATAGCAACCCGCTCAACTGACGAGTGCGAGATGTCACGCTCGTGCCACAAAGCAACGTTTTCAAAGCCAGTCACAGCGTAAGCTCGTACCAACCTTGCCAAACCAACAAGGTTCTCGCACTTGATCGGATTGCGCTTGTGCGGCATTACGGACGAGCCTTTCTGGCCCTTCCCGAACGGCTCGGCTGCCTCAAGAACCTCGGTACGCTGCAAGCCGCGAATCTCAAGAGCAACATTTTCAATCGATGCTGCGACGACAGCAAGGTGGGAGAGAAACTCGGCATGCCGATCACGTGGCACGATTTGCGACGAAACGGGCTCAACGTTGAGTCCAAGCTTGGCGCATGTCCGCGGCTCGACGGCGGGATCGAGTGTTCCATAGCTACCCACTGCCCCCGAAATCTGGCCAAAGCGCATGACCTCTCGCGCTCGTCGCAATCGGCCAGCCGCACGACGGAATTCCTCGTAGTAGCGCAAGAACTTGAGACCCAGCGTGATGGGCTCAGCGTGGATTCCGTGGGTACGACCAACCATCGGTTGGTCTCGGTACTCAAGCGCTTTTGCCATGAACAATGCGACGAGATCATCGCAACCAGCGATTAAAAGGTCAGCGGCACGCACGCAGCGCAGCGCTAACGATGTGTCGAGCACATCAGAAGATGTCAGTCCGAGGTGCAGATAACGAGCATCGGCGCCGATCTGTTCTTCTATGGCCTCGAGAAATGCAATGACGTCGTGGCTCGTTCGTCGCTCGATCTCCAACACTCGTTCAGGGTCGGGCGGAACTGCGCGACGCACATTCTCGAGAGCTTCAGCGGGAATGTTCCCGAGTTCCGCCATCGCTTCGGCAGCTGCGAGCTCTACCTCAAGCCAGGTAGCGTATTGAGCCGCTTCATCCCAGATGCTGCTCATTTCGGGACGCGTGTAACGGCTGATCATCGCGAAGGCTCGGAAAAGTTTTCAGGAACGATACGTTGCCAAAGGTGGATAACAACGATCCAGAAAGCTAATTCTATCCCGGTAGTTCAGGTCGGCCAAACTTGTTGGCCACGACTTGTCGAACCGACTAGGCCAAAACCAGCCGGCTGCCGCCAGGAAGGGTAAGCCCATCGGCGAAACGCGTGCTCAACTTGTCAGCCACCGATCGTTGAGCCAACACATCGACCGCGATGCCGTCGTCAGCAAAAACACGTTGTGCCATCTCCTGGATTTGCTCGGCTTCCACTTCGTCAATACCTAGCAGGATTTCGTCCATGTCAAAAGTTTGGCCGAAATACATTTCCTGCTGGGCAAGGGTGCTCATACGGCCAACAGTACTCTCAAGCCCGAGCATCACACTGCCTTTCAGATTTTCCTTCATGCGAGAAAGTTCCTTGGGCGAGACTGGCACCTCCCGCAAAACGCTGAGTTCTTCAATGATAAGGTCGAGAACCGTGGCCGCCGCGTCTGGTCGGGTACCTGCATAGATCCAGAAACACCCCGCATCAGCATAGGCCTCAAGAGCAGAATAGACACTATAAGCGAGACCGTGTTCCTCCCGAATGCACTGAAACAGCCGGGATGAAACGCTGCCACCGAGCACCGCGTTGAGTAAGAAGGCAGCGTAGCGTTCTTTTTCGTCGATCGAGGGACCTGGGCAACCAACTGCGATGTGAACCTGTTCAAGCTCCTCCTTGCTGAGAATTCGGAAGTGTTGAAAGGTCCTCGGTGCGGAGAACTCCCGAGGTTCGCTGTGATTGCAAAGGCCTCCGAACTTTGCTTCGACGAGCCCCAAAATCTCTTTGTGATCGAGTCGGCCCGCGGCAGCGACGACGACGTTCGCCGGTTCATAGGCTCGACGAAAGAACACGCTCAGGTCATCGCAACTGAGCGACTTAATCGTTTCACGAGTGCCGAGAATCGGTGTCCCGAGAGGGTGGGCGAGCCAAAATGTGCGACTGAATTCCTCCCAGAGAAACTCTTCAGGAGCATCTTCAACGGCAGCTAACTCTTCGAGGATCACTGCCCTCTCAAGCTCCATTTGATGCTCCTCGAACAACGGATTCAGCACAATGTCCGAGACCAACTCGAAGGCGTCCTCGACATGAACAGCGAGGACATTAGCAAAGTAGCAGGCGTGCTCCTTAGTGGTAAACGCGTCGAGTTGCCCCCCCATGGCATCGCTTTTGTAGGCGATATCTTTGGCTGATCGGTTCGCCGTTCCCTTGAACAACATGTGTTCGATGAAGTGGGAGATACCTGCTTGCTCAGGTGCTTCGAAGCGCGAGCCCATTTTCACCCAGATACCGAGGCTAGCGGAGCGCACAGTGGGCACGCGCTCGGTGATGACGACAAGGTGATTCCCCAGCTTGGTCCGCTGGACAGATTGATTGGTGGGCATGCGGAAGGATAACAGCCAACACAGATCAATGGGCGCCAACTTAGAAGTCAATCGGCTCTTCAGATGCCCCTAGGAAGTATAAAACACGGTGGTGCGGCGGAGGCCTTCCTCAAAATCCACTTTGGGTACGTAGCCGATTACTTCACGGGCACGGTCGATGGCAGCGTGAGAATGGCGGACATCTCCGGGGCGAGCATCAGCATGTTCTGGTTCAGAGTTCGTGCCCATGATTTCATTCAAGGACTCGATAAGGTCAAGCAACGTATAGCAATCACCGCAGCCAATGTTGAGGACATCGCAAGTACCGGAGGCCCTATTGTCAGTGTCGACTTCGGCACCGCCCATTGCGCCGGAACCTGCCTCCGGCTTGTCAATACCAACAGCCAGTAGGTTCGCGTAAACCACGTTGTCAATAAACGTGAAGTCACGTGATTGCAGCCCGTCTCCGTATATCGTTGGTTTCTCGCCGTTCTGCATGCGGGTAATAAACTTGGGAATTACCGCTGAGTACTGCGACGCCGGATCCTGGCGTGGGCCAAAAACATTGAAGTAGCGTAGTGCGAAAATGTCGAGACCGTAAGTACGGGCAAAGATGCCGCCTGCTCCTTCGGCAGTAAGCTTGCTGAGCGCATACGGCGACATAGGGCTTGGCGGCATCGACTCTTCTTTAGGCAATGTAGGCGTGTCACCGTAAACTGATGATGACGAAGCCATCGCAATGCGACGCACGCCTGCCTTCTGACAGGCTTCCAGAACGGCGATTGTCCCTTCTACGTTGGCCCGCATCGTGGCCACGGGGTCAGCGAACGAGCGCGGCACCGAGGGTACCGCTGCCTGGTGAAAAACGGCTTCCACCCCAACAACAGCTTCTCCGAGAGCGTCATAGTCCAATAGTGACGCTTTGATGAAGCGGAGTTGATCTGGGAGAAGCACAGGCCTCACACTTGAGTCACTGGTTGCAGTTTCGCCGGCATCCCCGCTGGGAACAATCGGGGCAGCCCCTGCTTCGGCCACTGCCATTTCGAGATTCTCGCTCCGCCCAGTTGACAGGTCATCGAGCACAACAACCTCGTGCCCACGTGCCAGCAGTGCGGTCACAAGATGTGAACCGATGAAACCGGCACCCCCGGTAACGAGAAAACGTCGAGAATCACTCATTGCGGGCGGCAGTTTCCCACGTTGGCTCAAACACTTCTATTCCTATGTCAGGAAAGGCATTGAACACCGGGGGGAAGCCAGGACCTTCTTCAGTCCAAAGTGAACTCGTTTGCCCAGTCATCAGTCTCGGACCATTCTGGTTGTTCAGCCTTCGCAAAAATCCAATCCCCGAGCACCAAATAATCCATCTCAGTGCGCATGAAGCAACGGTAAGCATCCTCGGGTGTACACACAATCGGCTCACCACGAACGTTGAAACTTGTGTTCACAAGGAGGCCATACCCGGTCCGGTCCTTGAAAGCACTGATCAACTTCCAGTAGCGCTCGTTGGTCTCACGATGGACAGTTTGAATGCGGGCGGAGTAGTCAACGTGAGTAATTGCTGGAATGTCGGACCGAGGCTGGTAAAGACGCTCGAACATCCCTTGGTTTTGATCCATCGATAGAGGCTCGCGCCGTGACTCTACAACCGGCGCAACTAAAAGCATGTACGGCGAATCTTCTTCCAGTTCGAAGTACGTGCTGCATTCCTCTGCCAACACCGAAGGCGCAAAAGGCCGAAAACCCTCACGGTACTTGATCTTCAAATTTAGGGTCTTCTGTGTATCAGGACGTCGCGGATCACCCAGAATGCTGCGATTGCCCAGGGCGCGGGGGCCCCATTCCAGCCGACCCTGGAACCAACCCACAACGTCACCTTCGTCGAGCAACTCGGCGACGTACATTGATAGTTCGTCGAAGTCGTCAAAATACCTGCATGGTGCATCATACTTCCGAATCACGCGCTTGATATCGCCATCGCTGAATGCTGGCCCAAGAAGCGATCCATTCATGCTATCCGTGGCCGAGCAAAGCTTTCGTTCCTGCCCATCCCAGATGTAGTGTGCTGCGTAGGCTGCACCTAAAGCCCCTCCAGCATCACCAGCCGCAGGTTGGATCCATATTCGATCAAAGATTCGCTCACGTAATAACTTGCCGTTGGCAACACAGTTAAGAGCTACACCGCCAGCCATCACCAGGTTAGGCGAGTTCGTCAATTCACGGGTTGTCTTGGCAAGGCGCAGAACGATCTCCTCGGTGACCTGTTGAATCGCGAGCGCCAGATTCATGTACGGCTGTGTGATGTTCGTCTCCGGCTCCCTCCTAGGGATACCGAACAGATTCCGCCACTTGTCATTGGCACACATTCTTAAGCCGGTAGCAAAGTCGAATTGCTTCATGTTCAGAAGCAACGAACCATCGTCACGGAGATCGACGAGTTCGTCGAGAATGATCTGACGGAACCGTTTAACTTCGTCGGAATTTATCTCTCCGTAAGGAGCAAGCCCCATCAGCTTGTATTCACCACTGTTGACCCTGAAGCCACAGTAGTAGGTGAATGCGGAGTACAGCAGCCCGATTGAATGAGGGAAATGGAGATCTCTGAGAATCTGTAGCTTTCCCCCCTCTGCCTTTCCGATCGTCGTCGTAGCCCACTCGCCGACGCCGTCCATCGTCAGTATGGCTGCTTCTTCAAATGGCGAGGGATAAAACGCACTTGCCGCATGAGAGACATGGTGCTCTGGAAAAAGCAGCGGCGGGCGCTCAGGCTGTGGAAGAACTATGTTCGCTTCGGCGTCCACAGCAAGTTCACCCGTCAGGCCTGCTTGAACCTTGGCAAGCTCTTCCCACAGCATCCGCTTCATGAAGAGCTTCTCTTTCATCCACACAGGCATCGCGTGGAGAAAGCTTGTCAGGCCACGTGGCGCAAAAGCATGATAGGTCTCTAGGAGCCGTTCGAGCTTAAGATACGGCTTGTCATAGAAGGCAATCGCCTTAAGGTCTGGAATCGTGAAGCCAGCCTCCGACAGCACGTAGCGCGTCGCGTTAGCGGGAAACCGGGAGTCATGCTTCTTGCGGCTGAATCGCTCCTCGTGAACCGCAGCAACAATCTCACCATCAACGAGCAACGCAGCGGCGCTGTCATGGTAGTACGCAGATATGCCGAGGATTGCGGACTTCACTAACTAGAAGAGGGTGTAAATAAATGGTGAAAGGGCTGTGCCTGCCGTCAATAGCATGAGGGCACCAACTATCAGAAGAAGAAGGATGATCGGCAACAACCAGTACTTCTTCCGGACTCGAAGAAATCCCAACAAATCAGCCAAAAACTCCATAATTCAACCCTTTCCGGCAATCCACTTAGTACGGCGTCTCAAGATTCGAAACAGTCGAAGTAGCATCACGTTGGACAAAGACACTGCCTTCGCCTCGCCACTCCTTACTGCGCATTGCGTCGGCACCCATCATCCGTCGAAACAACCCGACGGGTGTCACGATCATGGCAAACAAGATCGTCAAAAGGATACGGGAACCAAAGGCAGCGAGGATTCGCGCCAACCCCCACCAAAGAATCGCCCAGGGCCGGAACAAACCGGGCGCCAACATTGCCAACACCATGACCACAATCGCTGGCAGAATAAAACTCGGCTGCATGTTGATATATCCAACCAACAAAAGGATGAGCGTCAAAGCCAATCCAGCATCCCGGCATTGTGTGGTGGTCAAACGCGATGGCGAATATTGCATGGGTACATTCTATATATATATGTGGATGCACTAGTCGAAGTCAGAACATCCAGCGAATCACTTGGGTGGAATTGTTCGGTCGAAATTCCCTCGGCTGTCGCAACGATGCGTTGGGTCTTAGCCAGATCACTCATGCCAAGCTTAATCATGCATTCGGTAGAAACCCGCAGTTGAGAGTCATTTAACACTGTCGCCAAAGCCCCCTCCAAACAAAAAATTCCTGATTCCCAACGAGAGGAGGCGAGGCTGTCGCAAAACAAGGTGTGTCATCAATCGCCAAGCTTCATCGCGATGAAAACGCCCAAGTTGTGATTTGGCGGAGTTACTGAGGAGACTAAGCAAACGACTGTAATCAGTACTGTTGAAGTCATGCAGAGCTCGCCGAATACCAAGATGGAGATCCAATTCTCGCCGCAGCGCCCGGATTTCAGCATTACTCCCGGCATTATCGGCGGGTATGCTTGCTCTCGATGTCGAAAAGGGCCCGGACCGACCCACTTCAGTTTGGCCACTGCGAGCCCTGTTTGAATGTAACAACTCATCCGCAATTCCCTGCGCTCCACGAAATCCAGTAACGATTCCACCAACCGTGCTTACCTTCACCTGCCCCGCAGCATCACCCACAAGATAGACATCACCGGCCCCAACCCGTCGATGGACGGGGGTCCATTTCAAATACAAAGGGATTTTGGCTGCTTGGAACTCCATAGCCTCAAGACCGTGTTTTTTCATAAAACTTTCGAGTGCTTCTTGAGGATTCTTGCCGTCTGGTTTCTCGTCAGCAATGAGGCCAAGCCCTCCCCTACCGGAACCTTCCGGAATTAACCAGTAGAAATAGGGAGTGTCCTCGGGCTCGAACCAAACACGCGTGGACTCGGGTGACATGTCGTCTGGAAGTTCAACGATAGCTTGCAATAGCGGAACGGTAGGTTGCCGAGGCCAACCCGCACATTTGGCCACAACGCTGAAGGCACCGTCGGCTCCGATTACAGTGTCCGACATCGTTACGAAAGTTTCGGCAGGATTCGACCCTTCAAACGTCAGTTGGATGGCGCCCTCTGTGCCTGCATCTGCACCATCTTGTTCGCTTGAATATGTCGAGGGGGATGATCGGTCTGCATCCGATGTACGCGCCTTCAGATCCACAAGTCGACGACCCGTTATAATCTCAGCTCCTGCCGCCATCGCTTCCTTAGCGAGAACCTTGATCAGATCGGCCCGCTCAATAATCAGATCGGGACGATCAAGCTCTACCGAAGCCTGACTCCCGTCAGCAAACAATTCGAATACGCGGATCTCGTTTACGATCGCATCGTCAGCGAACAAACCCATCTGCTCGCGAAATTTGTCGGTAACAATGAGCGTGCGACGGGGCGGATCTATGGCTGTGGCGACCTCATAGACACGAACCCGAACCCCCTCGCGCGCCAGCTTCATCGCGATGTAGAGTCCTGCCGCAGAAGCTCCCACGACGGCTACCTCGGGTTCTTGCAATTTCATCGCCCATCATCCAACCGAGCCTGTCCCCACCCCCGCTCCCCGGGAATCAAGCGGCACCAATAGGAAGATAAATTCATCACTGAATTCTCCGCCGAACATCTACACCCTCAGATCGGCGATAAGAGTAGCTAAGACACACGAAGCGTGCCATCTTAAACCCAAATGTCGATACCAAAGTCAATTAAGTCATGGATGCGACAAAGCTCTGGAGCAAAAACTGCCCCCGACAACGCATTCTCCGACCAGCAGGCGCTCAAGCTCCTTCAACGTGTCAACGAGACTCTAAACAGCCTCGTTGAACTAGGGAAGCAAGGAAAGAGCACTCGTAACCTTCTGGAACAACGTGTAGCGCTCGTTCAACGTCGGGCCGACATAAACAGTAAGAAACTAAAGAAACTGCACCGGGAAAATCTCCGGTTGATAAAACGGCTCGACAGCGTTGTTGCCCAAACCGGCGCCCGCGGGCTAAAAGGTGATGCTCGACGCCTCTCAATCATGATGCGGGCGATTCAACGTGCGCTGTTCCTCGATCCGACTAGTCTTTCTTATCCCTACAATCTCACTGCAAGACGTTTCAGCCTTTCTTCCCAAAATGAGGAAGATGGCATCATCCACGCGATCTTCGATACGGTCGGTGAGGGCTCACGACGCTTCGTCGAGATTGGGGCCGGAACAAACGGGGGCAACTCAGGGTTTCTAGCCAGCGAGTGCGGCTGGAGCGGCATGATGCTTGAGGCCAGCTCTCGCCGAACCGACAGGCTAAAGATGCGTTTTGAACCAATGGGGGTCGCTTGTCTTACCGATTGGGCTGCCTGCGAAAACATCAATGATCTTATTCGTGACAGCGGCTGCGAAGGTGAAATCGACCTGCTGAGCATCGACATTGACGGCAACGACTACTGGATCTGGGAGGCCGTAACAGCTTGTTCCCCGCGACTGGTAATCATTGAATACAACTCTTTGTTCGGCCCCGACAGGGCTGTTGTCGTCCCATACGACCCCGAATTCGACCGACATCGGTTCGTAGAGGCCGCCGAAGGTGGCCACTACTACTTCGGAGCTTCTCTTCATGCACTAAGCCGACTTGCCGAGCAAAAAGGCTATCGCCTAGTCGTAACAGAACCTCGAGGAGTAAACGCGTTTTTCCTGCGCAATGACGTAGGCCAAGAAATACCCGCTTGTGACCCCTCTAGCACCTACCGCATGTTGGTGAAATATGGAAGAAGGGGACACGATCTATTCGAGTACATCAGCGAGCATGATTTACCGTTAATAGACCTCGACGCAGGCGGAGAGGCCACAGAGGCCCTCGTATGACTATGAAGTCAATCAAGTCGTGGATAGAACGAGTCTTAGGGAAAAGTCGCAGAGAAAAAGCTGGCGTACCCATAACTCTCTCAGACCCGCAAGCTCTCAAACGACTGCAACGTGCCACCGAGGACCTGGAGCGCCTTGTTAAGTTCGAAAAGGATGGGAGAAACAAGCGCGACCTTCTGGAAGAACGTTTGGACGTCGTCCATCGCCGGGACATTTACAACGCTAAGAAAATTAAGCAAGCTGAAAAGGAGAACCACCGTTTAGTAAAACGTATTGATCGCATCATGCACAAAATGGGGCCGCGCGGATTAAAGAAAGACCTTCGGGAACTTTCCATCATGATGCAGGCGACTCAACGTGCGCTGTTCCTCGATCCAACTGCGCTTTCTTATCCCCACAAACTCAGTGCCCAGCGGTTCAAACTTCTTTCCCAAAATGAGGAAGATGGCATCATCCACGCGATCTTCGATACGGTCGGTGAGGGCTCACGACGCTTCGTCGAGATTGGGGCCGGAACAAACGGGGGCAACTCAGGGTTTCTAGCCAGCGAGTGCGGCTGGAGCGGCATGATGCTTGAGGCCAGCTCTCGCCGAACCGACAGGCTAAAGATGCGTTTTGAACCAATGGGGGTCGCTTGTCTTACCGATTGGGCTGCCTGCGAAAACATCAATGATCTTATTCGTGACAGCGGCTGCGAAGGTGAAATCGACCTGCTGAGCATCGACATTGACGGCAACGACTACTGGATCTGGGAGGCCGTAACAGCTTGTTCCCCGCGACTGGTAATCATTGAATACAACTCTTTGTTCGGCCCCGACAGGGCTGTTGTCGTCCCATACGACCCCGAATTCGACCGGCACCAGGTCGCAAACACTATCGAAGGTGGGAACCTCTATTACTTTGGGTCCTCGCTTCAGGCACTTAACCAACTCGCCAAACAAAAAGGCTACCGCCTAATCCTGACAGAACCTCGAGGAGTAAACGCATTTTTCCTGCGCAACGACGTGGGCCAAGAAATACCGGCTTGTGATCCCTCTAGCGCCTACCGCATGTTGATGAAATACGCTGCAAGAGGCGTCGATCTGTTCGAGTACATCCGCAAGCACGATTTACCTTTGATAGACCTTGACGGGGACGGAGTCGACTCAAAGGCAACAGCATGAAGATTTTCTTCTCGATGCGCCACTCGGGGGCTATCCGCAACTTCGAGTCAGTCATCCGCAGCCTATGTGAGCATGGCCATGAGCTACACCTGTCGTTTCTACTGCGCGACAAGCTCGGCGATGAACGTATGGCCCAGGGTGACGAGAGAATGGTTACCCGACTTAGCCGTGAGTTTCCCTCCATCACGTTCGATTGGATCCCAAAGCGCTCAGATTCTAGATGGTTTGATTTCTCGCGTGCGATTCGTTTTCTCGTCGACTTCCTGCGCTACAAACTTCCCGAGTATGACGACGCTCACAAACTCCGCGAGCGGGCTGAGGAACGGCTCCCGAGGTTAGTTCGTTTACTCACCAAATTCCCCCTGCTTCGATGGCGATTCTTTAATCATGTAGTGAGCAATTTGCTGAAGCTTGTCGAACGCAGCATTCCACTTAACCCCTTAATTGAAGATGGTGTCGCTTCAAAAGCCCCCGACCTCGTACTGGTTACTCCATTGGTTGACCTAGGCTCCGACCAAGTGGAATACGTAAAGGTCGCCAAAGCCCATGGAATAAAGTCGGCGCTGTGCGTTCACAGCTGGGACAACCTCACTAATAAGGGCCTAATCCGATCTATGCCTGGTCGGATTTATGTTTGGAACGAAGTTCAGTGTAATGAAGCGATCGAGCTCCACGGAGCTGATCGCTCTAACATCGTTGTCACAGGTGCTAACACATATGACCACTGGTTTGACCGAGAACCCAGCAGATCAGCAGCTGTATTTAAGACCGAGGTCGGCCTCGCTGCCGACAAGCCATACCTGCTCTACTTAGGTTCATCCCGTTTCATTGCTGCCACAGAGATCGATCTAATCGAAAGATGGATAACGGCGATCCGTCGCTACGGGGCTCCTGAACTGCGCAATATCGGGGTCCTAGTCCGCCCCCATCCGGAGAACGCCCAAGAATGGGAGCGCCTGGAACAAGACGGTTTCGACCAAGTTGTCGTCTGGCCTCCTCGGGGCGCAAACCCGGTAAATGACAACGCCCGAATCGATTACTTCGATTCGATGTACCACAGCGTCGGCATTGTAGGGGTCAACACCAGTGGCATGATTGAGGCTGGCATCGTCGGGCGCGACGTCTTCACGATCCTCGACCCAGACCACATCGACACTCAAGAAGGGACTCTTCATTTTCATTATCTCGTAGATATTGGGGGGGGGCTGCTAAGTGTTGCCAAAGACTTCTCGGAGCACCTTGAGCAACTCGCTGCTGCTGGGATAGGGAATGCCGCCGCGACCCTAGGAGCTAGCAAAGGCCAGGACTTCATCAAAGAATTTGTCCGTCCACTGGGCCTTGATGTTTCAGCCACTGAGGTCTTCGTCGATGACCTTGAGGCATTCGGGTGCGCGGAAGGGCCAGAGCCTGAGACCTTCCGCGTGTGGCTCTACCCAGTACGATGGGCTGCCTACCCTGTTGCATCGATGATGGCCCTGGGTCGCAAACTGAAACAAAAAAGGAAGAAGGTAGAACGGGCTACACGGCACAAGAGCCTATGGCGTCAGGTCCTCACGATCCCGCGCAAGCTAATGCTGCGGTTGCTTTCCAGAGTTCTTCGCCGTAAGAAGGTGCGCTCGATCATCAACCGCTACGTCGTTCCTCGAGTAGTTTCGGGGGAAATGACTCACCACGAGATGGCGCTTACCGAGCGCGAGATAAGACGGCTAGCGGCTAGCAACAAGACAATTATTGTCGGCCCTTGGCTCAGCGAGGTCGGCTTCGAGCTTCTCTATTGGATCCCGTTTTTGAACTGGGTCAAGTCGTATCAGAATTTTGGCGACCGACTTGTAGCAGTGTCACGTGGTGGCGTGGGGGACTGGTATCAAAGTGTGACTCAGAACTACATTGATGTCCTCGACCACATGACGCCAGATCACTACATGTACAACAACATGCGCCGGATCCAGGCGGGCAAGCAAAAGCAACGAAAACCCACGGAGTTTGACAACGAAGCAATCAGAATTGCTAAGGACGTCCTGAAAGAAAAAGAGTTTGAACTCCTTCATCCCTCGACGATGTACAACCTGTTCATGCTCTATTGGAAGCGGCAGGCAAGTGTGCGCTTGGTGGAACAATTCTCGGAATTCAAACACTTTACTGAGACACAGCGTTCAGACTGGGCTGCAGATCTGCCTGACGATTACATCGCGGTGCGTTTTTATTTCAACGATTCCTTCCCGGACACGGAAGACAATCGTATGTTCGTTGAAGGAATGCTCACCAGCTTGACGCAGCAGCACGACGTAGTTTTGTTGAATCCGGGCTTTGCAATGGATGACCATTGGGACTTCGCCCCTGAGCGCATTCCCAGACTGCACACGATCGACCACGTGATGGAACCAAGTAACAACCTGGCAGTCCAAACCGAGGTGGTTAGTCGCGCCCTTGCCTTCGTTGGAACCTACGGAGGCCTCTCATACCTTGCGCCGTTTTACGGTGTCGATTCCATCGCCCTCTATTCCCATGGGCAAGACTTCCACTACCATCACCTGGAGTTTGCCAATAAAGTCTTTGCCGAGATGGACGACGCTGCTTTTATGGCCATCGACGTGCGCGATACCAACTTGATCCGCCTGGTCATGCAAGGGGAATATTTTCCGGTGGTCCGCGGAAGACTTAGCCAGCAACCACGCAGGAAGACTACGGCGAAAGCTGGTAGCCCCTAGCACTCAATTTCCCTATCCTTTTAGTGAAGCGCGAAGGTGATGCTCTTAGCTTCATCGAACGCGAATTATTTCCGACCGAAAAATCAGCTGACCTTGAGAGCCTCACGATGAAAGCGCTAGTGCTTGCCGGCGGCACTGGAACACGTCTGCGCCCCCTGACCTACACAATGGCTAAGCAACTGGTGCCGGTCGCCAATAAGCCGGTGCTCCACTATGTCATGCAGCATCTGGCCGACGACGGTATTAAGCAAATTGGGGTTATTATCGCGCCGGAAACCGGTGAGCAAATACGGAACGCGTTGAGTTCCAACCCGTGGGATGTCAATTTCACTTTTATTGAGCAAGCTGAACCATTGGGGCTGGCGCATGCAGTAAAGGTGAGCCGTGATTTTCTTGGGGATGATCCATTCATCATGTACTTGGGAGACAATCTCCTTGAGGAAGGTATCGGTGAATTCAGGAAACGCTTTGAAGATTCCGGTGCCGACAGCATGATCCTGCTCAAAGAGGTCGACGATCCGCGGTTGTTCGGCGTCGCAGCCATCGATGAAGACGGGCGAGTATGCAAGCTTGTCGAGAAGCCAAAGAAGCCTCCAAGCAACCTGGGGCTTGTCGGTGTTTACCTGTTTTCACCGTTAATCCACCAGGCAATCGATGAAATCGAACCGTCGGGCCGTGGAGAGCTTGAAATAACCGATGCAATTCAGAAGCTCCTCGACCAAGGACGCAACGTCAATAGCTTGATCGTAAAGGGGTGGTGGCTTGATACGGGAAAGAAGGATGACATGCTCGAAGCCAACCGTGTCGTCCTAGACCAGTGGGTAAAATCGGATCTCAACGGCGAGGTCGATGACGAGAGTCGGGTGGCAGGACGCGTCGTTCTAGGGCATGGAAGCCGGATCATCCGGAGCAGGGTAAGGGGCCCAGCCGTTATAGGTGCTGGAAGCATTATCGAAGACACTTTCATCGGCCCCTCCACGAGCATTGGAGAGAATTGCATCGTGCGAAACACTTCGCTTGAGCACTGTGTGCTTCTGGACGGCGTAACAATCGAAGGCGCCGGTCGCGTCGAAGACAGCATCCTTGGGCGTAACGCTGTGGTCCGACGCACCTCTGGTAATCACGAAGCTCTACATCTCATGGTGGGCGACGATGCCGAGGTTCTTCTCTAGTGCCTTTCCGTTTTGAGAAATTGCAGATTTCCGGGTTGATCCTCGTCGAAGCAATTAAATTCCCTGACGACCGCGGCTTCTTTGCCGAAACCTACAAACACTCAGACTTCGCCGCTAACGGTATTTCCGAGCACTTCGTCCAAGACAACCTCGCGCACTCTACAATGGGAACGTTGCGCGGTCTCCACTACCAAATCGAACCGAAGCCTCAGGGTAAGCTCGTGTCAGTGCTGAGCGGCGACGTTTACGACGTTGCGGTCGATATAAGAAAAGGTTCTCCCACCTTCGGTCAGTCGTATGGGATCTTGTTGAGTCATAGCAATCACCAGATGCTTTACATTCCGCCTGGCTTCGCACACGGTTACTGCGTGATAAGCGATGAGGCTACTTTCGCATACAAGGTCACCCACGAATACGCTGCTGAACTTGAGCGCGGCTTTCTTTGGAACGATCCGGCAGTGAGCATCGACTGGCCGGTCACCAACCCAAAGCTATCGGCTCGCGACACTCAAATGCCCTTGCTCTCCGAAGCGGAGAACAACTTTCACTATAAAAGTAGCGTGCCGTGATGCTCTCATGGGGACTCGCTATCACAGGATTGCTTCTAGGTAGAACGCGCCCTCATGTTGGTCTCGCGGTCCTGGTTGGCGTCGTCATCGTAACCCCTAGCCTTGATTGGCAATTTGGGCTTCCAAACCTTTCAACGGCTTTTGTTTACATGTTCTGGTTTCTCGTCGGCACCTGGTGGTATCGAACTGTCCACAAGTCGTCGGAATCTCAGGTAGGGTCCCCCGACAATCCCCTCAATCCGTACATGACATTGGCAATCCAGCTTTCCATCCTCACGGTTGCCGTTTCATCTCTGCTAGCTCTGCTACGAAACGTGCCACTGGGAGGGCTTCACTTTCAGTTACGCCCAGCGTTTGCCAACCTTTCAACCTTCTATCCTCAGGGCGAGGCTGGTCCCTTACAGGCCGCGATAATTGCGATAATGGGCTTGTTGCTCTTGGCACTGTTCGTTGAGCAACTCGATACGCCATCCAAGCGCTCGATGTTGACCACTGCGTTCACTGTTGGAATCGTCATAGCAGTCAGTAGCCGGCTCCTCCAGGGTGCATTTGGTCTTGATCCGAATGTGCGACCGGACAAGCGTGTGGAGACGGGTGAAGGGATGGTGGGATTTTTCCAGGACCAACACAGCTTCGCTGCTTTTCTATTACTCGCGATCGGTGTCTCCGCCGGCCTTGCCTATGGCAACTTCAACACGGGACGTCGAGGAGCCGCCTCAGTCTACGCCGGACTTACTTTAATGGGCAGCTTAACTCTTTTGTATACCAACTCCCGCGGCGGGTTGCTGGCTCTAGTTGGAGCAATTTTAATCGCCACGTTCACGTGGCTAGCACTGAGCTTGAAAGTCGCAACGGCATCAGAACAAGGCAAACGGAAACTGATCGTGTCGAGCGTCTTGGCCGTTGTTCTTCTGGGAATCCTGGTCGGCATGGTCGTGTCGCCGAGTCTCCGAGGTTCTGTGCAACATACATTGGGCGGTCTTGGAAACCCGCGAATGTGGGAGTTTTTGGACCCGGAGACCGCTGAGAACCCGCTGCTGGCTCGCCGCGTTCTCCTGTGGAGAAAAGGGGCTAACCTAGTTGGCGAGAGACCTATCTGGGGCTTCGGCCCAAGAGGTTATTCGAGTAGAGGTGCGGCCGTTCGTCCGGAGATCCTCGAGACATACGGCGACATCCACGGAGTGTCCGAACTCGCCTCCGCCCGTGAAGAACTGGAAGTGGAAAACGCACATAGTTACTTTCTGCAGTACGCGGCGGAGTTTGGCATGCCCGCATTGATCAGCCTCTTGGCGCTGGTAGGTCTGGCTATGGCAACGATACTGCGCGGCGCGTATCGAAGCTCCGATAGCTTTGACCGAGGCCTCCTCTGGGGCATCGCTTTTGGCCAAGCAGCTTTCTTGATCCTCTCACTTGTTTCACACCCGCTTCTGTTGGCCGAGCTGCAGGGCGCTTTCTGGACGCTCTCGGCGCTTGGGATCGCGACCGTTATCCACCGGGGCAATGATCGGACTATAGGAGCAAGCGGCGCCAACCAATGATATGGCGATATTTGCCACGTTCCTCGTGCCGGCGCTGAAGCCTTGCGCGTAGTGACTTGCCGCGTACGACACCGTCGAGCATCTCGTTAAAGTCGACGGGCATGACCGGAATGTCGTGTGGCCAGTAAGTTTTCCGGATGACGTCAGTGAGCCTCGCCAAGTCTTCGTTGGCGGGATTATGGTCACGGTTGAAGCTATATACGAAGGGACACTGGAGTTCGTACGCCCATCGCAGATAGGCGTCCACCTTGCTCGTCGGCTTTCTTTCAAATGAAAGCAGATTGACTACTAGATCCAAACGCTCCGGATGGAGCGCTTCAAAGCAAGATTCCGGCACAAACAGGAAGTCGATCTCCCGAAAAACATCTTTCGATGGAGTGTCGGAGTCCTCCTGAACGAACCGCATGACCGCTTTAGGGAAACGGTTCATCAAGTATACGGCTGAGAATAGAAACTTCTCTGGGCGATCCACAATCACGTAAGTCGTGTTCGGGCACAGAGTCTTGAATGAATAGGCAAATCCTCCCCATCCGGCGTTGATCTCGACAACTGTCCGGCGGTCGACTGACTCGATGAAATCGCCCAGGATTGCACCACGGCGGATCGCGATCATCGCCTCATAAAATTTAAGCGTATCGAGGTTGTACAACTCTCCGTTGACACGAAAGCCAAACCCACCTAAAGCCGGTGACTCCGTCACAAGGATGTCCCTACCGCCAACTTTCACGAGCCGTTTAAGCTTTTGTTTGAAAGGGCCTCGCCGTTCCTTCTGATCGGGCCCATAGTCCGCTTTACGGGCACCCGAGATGTGGTGACAGTGACGACGAAGCTCTCCTATCAACGACGGCGAAGCCTCAAACATAAAATCAAGCGCCCCAGAACACCTCACCTGATTCTCATTCATATCGATTGATGGGGTGCCCTGTTCTCGCTGCACAATCCGCTGCACTTTCTCAAGAACCGCGAGGTAGTTGCGGAAGTCAGCGTCCATCCTTTTTATGTCCGCCTTGCTGTAAGTCTTGATACCACCTCGTCAATTCGTTCAGCTTTATTCACCTGTACAGCCATTAAGTCATTTGTTCCATCCGTTTCGGATAGCACGGACTCAGCAAAGCGCAGATACAAAGCTTCGGCGACAAGCGGCTCGGAATGGAAAAAGATTGATTCAACGCCGAGAAATGGTGCAACGTAGGCAAGGTCTACATCGCTGCTGATGAATGCCGTCGACCCATCGATCACCTCTGATTGTAAGGCGAGCTTCCGGTTCGCCTTCATCAGGTGGTCGATGTGGTACACACCATCACCGGCTTCCAAGACAGGCGCGCAATCGCCTTCATCTGCGAAGTTGGTGTTCAGAAAAACAATCGCCGGAAGAATCTTCAGGCGTTCGATCACAGAGTCAACGAAACGACGGTTCTCCATCGTGTCGGGAAAACTTGAATTAAAGGGGAAATAAACCGCAACGTAATCCTGTGGCAATTCTTCGAGCAGGCCGGATGCGGGGACCTCGGGGAACCTCCGATAAATGGCGAACTTCCGAAAGGTCTCCTGGTCGGGAGGTTCCGCCTTGGTAGCTGAGAAAAGCTGGTACATCACTTTTGGGTGCAACGGCTTTACCCGTTTGGCACCGACTTCCTGTTTGGCGACACGCAATATCTCGCGATCGACGCCGGTGCGGTCTTGCAATCGCCGTTTCTTGGAGGAAACGGCATCGGTTTCTAAGCGGACAAGCTCTTCGGCGCCAAAATAGTCGAGGGTCTCA
Organism: uncultured Acidobacteriota bacterium; assembly: GCA_964455175.1. Taxonomy (GTDB): domain Bacteria; phylum Acidobacteriota; class UBA890; order UBA890; family UBA890; genus UBA890. Next base: position 23,435 of record CAYVUW010000023.1, read on the forward strand.
ACTCTGCGTGGAGCCAGATCGCGATACCACTCCCCTGCCCCTCCACGTGACACGGTTACCAGCTTATTGTGGTCCCAACCATGACTCTCGGAGGCCCAACGCAAGAACGGAATCCAAAACAGCACCTCGCTGCGTATGTCGCCAACCCAAGGACCCAAAATGATTCGCTCGACATCCGCATTGGTAAAGTTCTCTACCGTTTTTAGCACGGCTACCTGATTATCCGAACGATCCTTCACTGTCGGTGTGGATTTACCACTTTCTCTCTGTATGTAAACGGCACAGGGATACAGTAACTTTCGAAGCCCTCGCAGTAAGAGGCCCGGAGATCGTGGTGTCCGACGCTGTCCAGTACCGAGCCGTACTAACGATTCAGCCATCATCGGTGAAGCCTTTTTGTCCAGTCCCAGTGGCCGCACAAATGCCTCAACGAATTCTCTGTTTTCGTCTTCAGCTTTGCCCTCTGCATCGAGCGACTCAAGTAGTTGAGTCAGATGCTCATTCCAACTGTTTGCCAAGCTCAATAAACCCCCACCAACGTTTACGAGGTAATGGAAGTGGATCGTGCCAGACTGGGTCGCAGTAAAGTATGGGTCAAGCACTGTGTGAACACGGCGGCCAATAATTCCGGCCTCGATTAGTCCACTACTGTTGATCCCGACGACGCCGCTACTGTGGTACATGGAATCGATGTAGTCCGCCTGGCTGTCAGCATCATCAGGATTTGCTCCCACAGGAGGCCAAACCGAAACGTTCTCCTCCGAGAGGCCTTCCAGCCGCATCCAAGGCTGTCGGTTCTCAGGGTGTGGGCGGACCAAAATGCCGGCATTCTGCAATCGGGCATTATCGGACGAACGCAATTCTGTGATCCAGCGTTTAACGAACTCGAATTCACGTGCCGCAATGAAAGGTGAAGAGCAGATATACAGCAAATAGGGTCTCTCGGGAGCGAGTTGGGCACGCCGCTTAAACTCCTCAGCTGATGCCCTCGGTTTCTGCCCAAACCATCGATCGTAGATTGGTGCCCCGCCGACTTCGACGCTGGTTTCTAATATCCCGTGATGTTCAATCGCTTCTTGGCACTGCGTCTCGTTCCAAACGTAGACACGATCCGGAATGCTCCGCATCAGGCCCTTATTCGTTAGATTGTCCCAACTGTTGACCACCAGCGCAGTCGGAATGCCAAGCTGAGAGCCAGCCTTGATGTAGTCGACTTGCTCAGAGCCAAAGTCCACGAGGGGGCTGACAATGATCAGATCGGGGCCGTAATTTTCGACCTCGGAGAGGATAACTTCGTCGGTGGGAATAGCTTTTTCGATGAAAAGCAGTGCCTCTTTTGCCAGTTGGTTGAACCAGGATTGCCCAAAAATCTTCCAACTGAGAATTTTCTGATGCGAATTCGGAAGTCGCCTCAACGCACGTTCGCGGAGCTTGGAAGCATCACGGTACATCGGTAACCGATAGCGAAGGTTGTCGACCATGAAACGCAATCGGCGCCTAAAGTGAAACCAGGGATTCTGCTTGCGTTCGGCGAGCCTCCCGAATGTCACCCCGGGAGCCTTGTCCGCGAGCGCGTGTGCTTGAGTATTGCTCCCCGCCTTGTCTCCCGAAAGAAAAGACAGGTGAATCTCGTGCCCTTGCTCGGCGAGCAACCGAATCACGGGTGCGAAATTACGGATCGCGAACGAATGGCGTAGTGAAATCAGAACCTTCAACGTTCCCTCATTCCAGCGCCGCACAAGTCCACGACAGAGTTCATGTCACCAGTTCGTACATATGTCACCTGTAATTCTTCTCTGTGCAAAGAAGAATTAACATGGCCACAGTCGCTACAACCACCAAAATGCCAGGTGTTCCTGTTCATATTCAGCTTGAATCAAAGCACATTAGGGAAGAGACGTGTTTCAAGTACATGCTCGATATATCCACATGCTGATAATAGTCAACGGCCAAGGATCAATCCGATACCCTAATATCATGTTCCTCTGCTGGAGATAACTAGCAGGGGGGAAAGCCCATGATCGACCTCGACAAACACTACCAACTTGCACCAGGTCGCAAGTTTCGGCTGCCACGCACAGAAGGCAACATTGAGAATGGTTCGGAGGGCTTTGGTGGGTCTGATCTTGGTGTACTGCTTCAGTACAGAGCGCACACCGATCATATACCGCAGCCCCCGGCGTTGTGCTTCGATAATGAGTGGCAACCTGAATACGACGCCGCTTTGTGCGAGACGCCGCTGAAGGTCGTCACGCTTAACATTCCGGTCATTAACAAGGCACGGCTGTTGGGCCCGGGAATTGTCCTCGCCAATAATGATGTGATCTTGTCTGATTCGGTCGGCAGGCACGCCAAACGGAAAGGCCTGGAAATAAGTGATGATGGGACTGGCACGTTTTCGGCAGACCTAAAGCAAATCGTGCATCGTGCCCAAAGCGATGGAACTATTTCCCAACATGAAGGGGTTTCACTCTTACTGTTCGACCCTGCCATACGACACTTCGGGATGTGGGTGTTGAAGTGCCTCCCGAAACTGACGATCTTGCCTCTCCTTTCCGAATCCGATGTTCGAGTGGTGGTCCCAACTAGCGTGCCTGATAAGTATTTGGCCTTAATGCAAGCCCTCGGAATCTCTACCGAACAAATCATCTTTCACGACCCCGAAAGTGTTTCTGTGTTTGGCAAGCTTCTAGTACCACCAAAGATGTACACCTTTGGGAAAAGCCGCTACGGCAATCCATTCGAAGTCTTTTGCAAAGATACGAGAAAAGATCCTCGTGGATACTTACATCTGCTGCCGCCGACCTTGGAAAACAAGCGAATCTATGTCACACGGAGAGGGAATAATCGTCGGCGACTTGTTAACGAGAAAGCCGTGGAACAACTCTTCGCTGAGTTCGGATTTCAAATTGTTGAGCCCAGCACGCTTACTGCGGTTCAAACGCTATCCCTTTTCCGTGATTGCGAATTCATCGCTGGCCCCTTCGGTTCAGGTCTCTACAACATCCTCTTTTCCAGGCGCGCACCTCGGGCACTCGTCTTAACCCCGCCATTGCTGAAATTCAGTAAGCAGTTCCTCACAATGGGTCACGTTAGCACCAGCAAAGGGGGCAACGCAGGGGACATATTTGGCCGGACACACAAATACCGTGCCGACCAAGCCGGCGAGTTCGACTATTCCTGGGAAATCGATATGGGCCGTCTAAGAGAAGTCTTGGTGACGCTTACACAAGCCGGCGAGTGAGACTACAACTCACTCAGCGTCTGGGTCCCAAACAAATCCGATTTCATTGAGCCTCTCGGTCTGATCTTCAGTAAGTTTCACGAGCCGCTTTTGCCGCCTATAAACCCAGCGGCCCAGGTGCCGATTTTCTGGCCATTTTCTGGGAACTAAGCAGTCGCCATGGTCTCTCTTGTACGCAACAAGTTCCGAGTACATCTGGTCAAATTTTGTGATTGCCTCCCGCTGCATCCGTCGCCTTGAAGCACTTACCATGCCACCGATCGCACTGAACGCCGCGTTTATTGGCAGGTAGTGGCGCGGGACGGCTCGGCGAGGCTTTAGGTGCTTATGGGCCAGCACCTCTATCTGCCGCGACATTATCGGCGTGCATGGCGTGTTCGGCCCGTGGGGACGGATGAATGAACGAACGAAGGCAGCGTTACGATTGTGTGACGTCCTGGGATTCGCAAGCGCTTCGGCAAGGTGGGCAAGATGCTCATCGAAACTATCCGCTGACTTGACGAAGCCGTCTCTCTTCTCTAGAAGGTAGTGGAAATGCAGCGTGCCACCCTGGGTCTCTCGAAAATCATCGGTCCGAATAGTGCGCACTGGCCGATCAACGATGGCCGCCTCGATCATCGCGGTTGTATTCACGCCGACAACCACGGCAGCGTAATAGAGTGAGTCAAAATATTCTTGGCGGTCTCTATCATCCACTGGGTTGGCGCCATTCTTAGGCCAAACAGCGACGTCCCCAAGCCCTGACAAGTCTACGTCGGCCCAGGTGCCCGGATTGTAGGGATGCGGCCTAATTAAAATGGCAGCATCTCGCAACGCGGGATCGTCAGCATCGCGAATACGCCGGATCCAATTGAGAACGAACTCTATTTCTGCCTGAGGTTCCGAAATCGATGCCGTCGAACCGACAAAGAGGATGTAAGGCTTCTCCGCAGTTAGGTCAACTTTGCGGCAAAATTCCTGCCGTGCCATCGACGGCTCCCACTCGAACCACTTGTCGAAGGGGTGGGCTCCAGTCATACGGACCGAGTAACTCGAGATATGGTGGTATTTTACGGCCTCACGCTTCTGTAAGTTGTTCCAGACGAAGATGCGGTCGGGGTGCAACCGGATCAGGCCCTTCGTCGTCAAATGGTCCCAACTCGCCACGCACAACGCTGTCCGGATACCGAGTTGCCGTGCTGCTTTTACGACATCGACTTGCGTCGAACCATCCGTTACCAGCGGTGTGACAACGACGGCATCAGGCTGAAGTTTGCTCAGAAATTTTTCGACTTCAGGGTCAGTAGGAATTCCATATTCGAATCGCTCGAGTGAACGAATCAGAAACTTCGTCGAGCGCGGACCAAGCGATGGCATGTGCCGCATGAACTTCATTGGGGCTGGCAATACGTCTCCCATCCGACTGCGCAAGTACGGAGCATCCGAGTAGTCTGGGTGCAGGTAACGAACATAGTCGACTGTCGTGCGGAGGCCGCGGGCCAGTTCTTTATAGCGATCCTTGCGCTGGGGCACAGCGTCGACAACTTCGATACCTTCGTTTAAGCCATCCAGACAAACGAGTCCCTCGTTTTGCTTGCGGGGGTTGTCGAACGCCACCATCACATGGTGGCCACGCCTGGCGAGATGGTCCAGCACCGAATCAAAGTAGCGCAGATACCCTGGATACTGCATTACGAAAAGAATTCGCCTGGGCTTGACAGGCTTGTGCTCCCGACCTGGTGGCGGCGCTAAAACCGAATCATCGCTTGCTTCATCATATTCTTCGTCAGCGGCGCTAGGGTTGAGAAACTCGGGAACCTTCATCTCAGCTTGTGCCTGTTCCGTCTTCTCTGTGTCGAGACTGCCCGGTCCTCCTAGTACCACTCGTTTATCCCGACCCTCGCGAGGCATCGTAGGGAAGAAACCCTCTCCGGTGATGATGTTGAAAAGATCGATGTCACGAATGTCGATGGCGGTGAACGTGGCGTCGTTCATACACAAGAAGACCCGGTCGGCAAGCTCCAGGTGGTGGTAGAGAAATCCCTGGGGGCGCGAGTAAAGAGCAAGTGAACTAACCCCGTAGAACGGTGGCAGATACGAAAGCCCACCGTAAGTTCCGATGTATGCCTTGGCCCGGCTGATGACCTTAGTTTGAATTTCAAGGTTAGTGCTGGGGGTCATCAGATCGTCGACCGTATGCAGGCGTTCGAGATCCTCGGGAGTAAAGTCCCAGTGATCATCCGTCGCGAACCCAGGGTTCAACAGAACGACGTCGTGCTTCTGGGTAAGTCGGCCTAGAAGCTGGGCAATGAAGACACGATTTTGCTCCGTGTCGGGGAACGCGTCATTGAAATAGAAGCGGGTGGCGATGTAGCTATCAGGGAGACGGTCTTCGATATCACTGCAGTCGATCTCCTGGTGTTTACAAAAAACCGCAAAACGCTCCACCAAGTCGATCGTTGCTCGACGCTTCCAATAGGGCATAAAAAGGTTGTACATAGTCGCCGGGTGCAAAATCTCAGCGTCCTTCTGCTTAAGGACCTGCTTGGTAATACGAAGGATGTCTCTATCGAACTCGGACATCCCGCGCTGCTTTTGCTTGCCCTGGGCCATGCGCTTCTCGTTAGCTCGCAGGTAATCGTCGGGCGTCATGAAGTCGAGGATGTCGAAGTAGTTGTCCGTGAAGGGCTTGTACCAATGGCCTACGCCGCCCCGTGAAACAACGACCAGACGCTCGGGGTCAAAATCCCTGTGTGTTCTAACCCAGTTAAGAAATGGGATCCAATACAGCACCTCGAACCCAACCTCACTGAGCCAGGGGCCCACGATGATCTTGTCTTTGGGGCTTCGCGCCAGTCTCTGAATCTGTCGTTCCGTCACCACCATCTTTGGGAACGTCGCCCGATCGCCAGCAACCCGCGGGATAACGTAACGGTTGACGAAACCGCGAACCCGCCTACGCCGCAGGATTCCGTGCAAAGTTCGCAGCGCAAGCTTGCGGGGCACCGCAATAATCTGACTCATTAGACCGCCGGCAGAGGCTACCCGCTCAGCTTTGCGCCGACGCCTAACAATCCGAATCTTCCAGTGCATGAGAATGGCCAGGGGGGCCAAGAGCCAGCGCGCCGGCAATAACCAAAACGGAACTTTCTCAGGATTCGGGCCGCCCGCCTCACCCTGCGCTACGAGTTCTTTCACGAATAACTCGGTCGCATTTACTTCAAGGCCGTGAGGCCGTACGAACTCGCGTACGAAACGGCGGGTAGCCTCACCATCTTCTTCACTGCTAACGTGCTTCTTAAGCTGGACAAGGTGCTCCGCAAGGTCGTCCCCGACCTGCACCAACCCGCCCCCGACATCGGTCAAGTAGTGAAAGTGCAGCGTCCCAGCCTGGCTGTCGGCAAACTCGGGGCGTCGTACCGTAAAGACCTTGCGGCCAACAACACCCGCCTCGATCTGCCCGCTGGTGTTGACACCAACGATGCCACAGCTATGGAAGATGGAGTCGTAATAGTCGCTGCGGGCTCCTAGGTCCACGGGGTTGGCACCTTGGAGCGGCCAAATCGTCGTGTTCCCGAGAGTGGACGGATCGAGACGATGCCAAGGCTGGCGATTCTCTGGGTGGGGTCGGACCAGTAAGCCGATGTTACGAAGCATCGGATCATCGGAGGCCCGAATGGCGGCGATCCACTCCTCAATGAAGTCGATTTCAGTCGCCGCGATAAAAGGTGACGAGCAAAGATACAGTAGGTACGGCGCGTCCGGATCAAGGCCAATTTCCACTTTGAAAGCCTCCGGACCGCGACTGGGCTCCCAGTCAAACCACTGGTCGTAATTCGAAGCACCAGTGACCACAACTTTGGACGCTTCCATGCCGTGATGATCGACAGCCTCGGCAAGTTGAATTTCGTTCCAGACGTAGGCGCGGTCTGGAAGGACCCGCATTAAACCTTTGTTGGTGAGATTGTCCCAACTGTGAACGCACAAGCCCGAGCGGATACCGTGTTTCTTGGCAACCTTAATGTAGTCGACCTGGTCGGAACCTAAATCGACAAGCGGCGATACAAGCAGAAGGTCTGGCTGTTGATCCAGCACATCTGCCTCGATCACCGGATCCACCGGAATCGCCCGCTCAATTGCCAGAAACAGCCGGTGCGCTGCTTGGTTAAACAGCTTCCAGCGAAAGATCGGAATCTTCGTCAACCAGCGAGCCGGTCGCGGCACCCTGCGCTCAGCACGAGCCCGCAAGGCTATAGCGTGAGCGTATATCGGCAGCCGGTAGCGGAGTAGATCAATAGTAAATCTGGTGGCGCGTGCGAGTTCGAACCAGCGAACGTCTGTGCGTTTTAGAAGCTCACTGTATGTGATCGACGGACACTCCTTCTGCAAGTCCGTGATGATGCGCCCGCCACGATGGTCGATCTTGTCGGCCATGACGAACGAAAGATGGATTTCGTGTCCTTGGGCAGCGAGTCTCCGGAGTACGGATCCAAAGTTACGAATCGCACCGGAGTGTCGCAGCGAAAAGAGAATCTTCATCTCTGGGATCCGTACGCGCGGACAGTGAGCAGGAGTGTAGCCTCGTTTTTCATGGTATTCGGGAAAAGCGGCGACGGACCAAACTTCAAGGGCCCGAAACTTGGAAGGAGTGGGCAATATGCGGGTCACCCTCGTGCCGATACCCGTCAGTGGATTGCCGCTACTTCCTTTTGCGACTGTATAGCACAGGGTTTCGGGGGTCGCTACCCGAGCAGGTGAGGGTAGCTTGTACGTATCTTCGTTACAGCATGGCAGATCAAAGAGAATGGTAGGCTATGGGACGCTCAGGGCGGTTTCCGGAGATGGGAATGCACGAAACCCTTACCCGGATTATTCAGATCCGCCGATCGAGCTGGATCGAGCACCTTCCACAACATGTTTAAGATGCGCGTACTTGTCGCCGGTCGGTCCGTTTATCACTTTTCTTACTACCGTAGTGTCCTTGAGGCACTCCGTAGCCATGGTCACGAGCTTGAGCTTCGCTTCGACGAGAGGTGGAGCAGGGGCAACTCCGATGTTTCATTGCAGGGGTTTCTGAAGGAAAATCCGGAAGTCTCATTACAATGGTCAAAGACGCGCAAGGATTGGCTTCGGGAACCTCTCTTTGCGCTTAGGGAATTACGAAGCTACAGCAGCTATCTTAGGCGCTTCGAACAATCGGCCTATTATCTGGATCGCTGGAGAAAATATCTCAACCCTGCCTTTACACGAATCGACAAAGTAAATGCTGGCCGCTGGTTACTCGGGCGCAAGTCGATATCAGGTGCGATTCGTGTGCTGGAGGCAATGGCGCCTGCCGCCAAAAACGTCGTCGCGGACCTACGAAGCGTTGCGCCCGACGTCGTCCTCGCATCACCTGCGAATATGCGTTTCACCGAGGAAGTCGAGTATATAAAAGCAGCTAGACACCTTGGCATCCCGACGGCTGTTCTCGTCCTAAGCTGGGACAACATGAGTACCAAGGGGCTAATCAACTTACATCCCGACCTGCTCTTGGCATGGAATCGGACGCACGCTTCCGAAGCTATTCTTCACCATGGGATCTCGGAGAATCGCATTCTCCTAACGGGGGCACCATTTTTCGACAAATGGTTTGACAGGGACCAGCACACTGTGGACCGCTCAGAGTTCCTGCGAAGGGTCGGCTTGCCCGGCGACATGCCATTTGTGCTCTATCTTGGGTCATCTGCAAACATCGCCAGAGACGAGTCGTGGCTTGTTACCGATTTAATCAAAGAGTTGAGCAAATCTTCGACCCTTGATAAAGCCAGCATCATGGTCCGCCCACACCCGGCAAACGCGCGGCCCTTTACTGAACTCGCCCAATCGGATCAGCGTGTCGTCGTTTGGCCGCCCGACGGGCAACTGCCCGAGAGTGACGGCATGCAGGCTGACTTCCAGAACAGCGTCCAGCACGCGTCAGCAATTGTCGGGATCAACACCACCGCAATGATAGATACACTGGCTCTAGGGCGACCATGCGTCGCGATCATTACCGGGCAGTACGAAAATACTCAGATGCGAGCCCAACATTTCCAACGCTTATTCGATTCGGGCGCACTAAACGTGGCTCGCAGCATAGGTGAGGCAGTAACACAGCTTGAGGCTGTCGCTTCCGGCCACGATGATCATGCCGAAGCTCGCCTAGCCTTTCTCTCGAAGTTCCTCAGGCCTCAGGGAATGGATATCAATGCTGGCGAGCTGGTCGCGGCAGCAGTAACGGAACTGGGGAGGGGGACCAAGGCAACAAACCTCTGTGAGATGCCCGTAAAACAGATTCTCAAAGTGTGAATCTCCCCTCGCTGACGCTGGAACATTCTTGAGATTCACTAGACGGCAACTTTCAGCTAATGCAGGAACAATCTCGTTATTCGAAACGGCATCTCCATCAAATCCAGTGAAACTAGTAGCCCGCAGTTCATTTAAATTAGCTTGTTTACACCCTCTATAATCAAGTCCTGCACCGCCTCTTCAAGATAAGGATGCATCGGAAGGCTCAGGACCTGACTACAAGCAGCCTCGGATTCTGGCAGATCAATCGCTGGATACTCTGCATAGGCTGGCTGTGAGTGCAGCGGTCGAGGGTAATAAACGACGGTGGGAACACCTAACTCTAAGAGGCCATCCTGGACTGCATCGCGCCGAGCTTCCGGCAATCGAATGGTATACAGAGCCCAGGCGGAAACTATCCCATCAGTTACATCAGGGCTGATAACACGGTCCTCTAGCCCGTGCTTGTAGCGAGCCGCAACGTCTTGTCTCGCTTCGATCTCGTCTTCCAATATTGACAACTTCTCGATGAGAATTGCTGCTTGCAAGGTATCGAGGCGGCTGTTCATCCCGATTCGGACGTTGTCATATTTATCACTACCCTGTCCGTGGACACGCAAAGAACGCAGGAGATCTGCAATATCCTCATCATCTGTCAGGATCGCACCACCATCCCCGTAGCAACCGAACGGCTTAGACGGGAAAAAGCTGGTCGTCGTAACGGTGGCTAACGTTCCAACCCTTGCGCCTTGATACGAGGCCCCAAAACTTTGTGCAGCGTCCGCAATAAGTAAAAGTCCCTTCTCGCCACAGAACCCAGCGATGGAACTGTAGTCAGCGGGCTGGCCAAACAGATCGACCGTCATTACGGCCCTGGGCCTGAGCCCGGCAGTTCGAGCCTCTTCAAACCCTGCTAGTAGTCCGGCTGGATCTATATTGAGTGTGTCCGGGCAGATGTCCACAAACACGGGTGTTGCCCCCGCAAGCACAACGCTTTCGGCTGACGCCGAAAATGTGAAGCTAGGGAGGAAAATGGCATCCCCCTCACCGATCTCAAGCGCCATCATGGACAACACCAATGCATCCGTACCATTGGCACAAGTTATAGCGTTCTTGGCCCCAGAGAACTCACAAAGATCTTTTTCTAAGCGATCTACCTCCGGCCCCAGAATGAACCGGCCGTGATCCATGACCTCACGCACAGCTTTCTCGATTCGATCACCTAGCCGGCGTCTTTGAGCCGCAAGATCAATAAAAGGAATTGGGAGTTGCGAATTCATTGCTCGTCGTACTCATCGCAACCCTGGCAGGTGTTTAACCTAGTCACCTGACACATTGGCACTTTCCTTATCGGCCACCGTCTCTACTTTCACCAGCTTCCCGTCTCCTAGTTCCTCATATCGTTGCCCCGTTCGGGGGCAAACGAGATCTTCTCCGAGTCGCTCACCCGCAGAGCTAATCCAACCAATCCGCTTCGCTGGAACACCAGCGACGAGCGCGTAGGCTGGCACATCTCGGGTTACCACTGCTCCTGCAGCAACGAAGGAATAATCCCCCAGGTCATGTCCGCAAATAATTGTTGCGTTAGCCCCGATGGTTGCCCCACGTCCGACACGCGTGTCACGAAATTCATTCTTTCGCTCGATCTCGGCGCGCGGGTTGGTGACATTCGTGAAAACACAAGAGGGACCGCAGAAGACACCATCTTCTAGGATTACCCCAGTATACAAACTGACGTTGTTCTGGATCTTGCATCGATCACCGATCTTTACGGAGGGTCCGATCATGACATTCTGGCCAATGACGCAGTTCCTACCGATCTGGGAGTCCTCCATGACGTGACTGAAGTGCCAAATCTTGGTACCTGCTCCAATTGTGCAGCCTTGGTCAATATACGAAGACTCATGCACGAAGACGTCGGGAAAAGATTTTGACTTGCTCATTAACCTCCCCCCAAACGTTGCTCGGCCAATATGCTTTCCGTTTCTTCCAGTATTTTCAGCACCCGCAAAGCCTCAGCACCGTTAGTTCGTGGCGTGCTGCCATCAGAGACACAATCAACAAAATGCTGGGCTTCGATCTTAAGCGGTTCGCCCTGCTGGATGCTCACTGCCTCCGCCGCACCTTTCTCCGGCTCAGGAAGCCCTTCACGCCAACCTATCCGGTGTGGATACAGCTGGAGTTTTTCTCCCCAGCCTTTCATGTCATCGAAGACCGCCATCCCTTCACTCCCAACAACAATCAGCTTTTGCTCTTTGAAGGGATGCAGCCAGGAGACAAAGATGTGAGCATTCACGCCGCTCGGAAAAGTCAGGTATGTGTTGGTCACATCAGCTATGACTTTATGCAGGTAGCTGGCGCCTTTCGCCGAGATCGAGTTTGGCATCTCACCTGTCAATGACAAAATCATTGAGATGTCGTGCGGTGCAAAACTCCAAAAAACATTCTCTTCGCGACGAACCTTGCCGAAGTTCAGGCGGTTTGAGTATATGTATTGCAATCGGCCCAGTTTGCCGGCTTCCGTGAGGTCACGCAGTGCCAAAAAGGCCGGATGATATTGAAGGAGGTGCCCAACCATGAGTACGCGCTCCCCCTGGTTAGCCAAGGCAATGATTTCTTCCGCTTCATAGGAGTGCAAGGCCAGCGGCTTCTCAACGAAAACATGCTTGCCTGCCTGCAGAGACTGTAGGGCCTGTGTCGAATGCACCTCGGCCGGTGTTGCGATCGCCACCGCGTCGATTGAGCTGTCCTCTAAGATCTCCACCCACTCGAGGGACGGAACCGAGTACTCGGAGCTGAATTCAGTGGCTAACGCCACGTCGACATCGCACACGGCGCACAGCACTCCGAGCTCGTGGAATACTCGCACGAGGTTTCGGCCCCAATAGCCACACCCCACTACTCCAACCCGGACCGCCATCTGCGGCAGAGTAACACTATCCGGGAATCTCCAACGACCAATGCCGCACTAACCACAAGCCCCTGAGACTCCCGGGAAGTCAGCTCATCCCGCTGCGCACAGCCTCAAGTAACTCTTCGCCAGATACCCGGGCTGCATCTAAAGCCAACGGAACACTTCCCGTTAAGCTTTCGACCAACAATGCACTCAACTTGAAGTTCACGGCCGTCCAGCCCTTCGGGACCGGGCGATAGTTTTCCGGGTCGCTATATACCGTCACCGACGGCACATTCTGTAATGGCCCCAGGTATGACAAACCACCGTGGGCGCTAAAAAAAACCTCCGCTCCCCCTATGATTTGAGTTATGCGCTGTAGATGTTCGCGATCACTGACATAGCCCTGTTCCACGGGTGACGCGTTTTCCAATGGCAGTACGGTTTCAAACGGCGGCTCGAGAACTTTTCCAGTAGCAACGTCGACTAGGATCGCTTCGCGCGCCAAGTCTGCAAGTACCCCTGGCACAATCTGAATAGCCTCCCCGCGCAACAGATACGGCGTCAGGCCGAACCAAACAGCAATATATGGTCGACCACTGCCTTCGTGAAGCTGATAGGGGGAACCACTGCCATCATCAGGGCGAATCGAAAGAGGTTCCATAATTAGCTTGTTTGTGAGAAAAGAAGGCTCTACTTCTCCCTTCCAAGCCGCCATCGCTAAACGAAGGAAAAGTGATGGATGAAGCCAATCAGCCTCCTCCTTGTTTGTAACCCCCATGTTCCTGATTCCCCTTCGATAGAGAAGCCTGTCGAAAGGCTCGACGCCAATTTGTCTAAGCCCAGCCTTGTTTACCCGCTTTTCATAGCGTTGCTGATAAACGCTAGTTAATTCGAACGCATCAATGTACCTGTTACCTAACCCCTCATACCAAGCTTCTGCTCCGCCGCGAGATAAGCAAGTCACCCGGTCTCGGGGGATCTTGAAAGCACTTAGTGCCCAACGAAGGAACGGGATCCAGAGCAATAATTCTGTATCAAAGCTTCCTAGATAAGGCCCGGCGAGAATCGGCTTTCCACTGTCAGCAATTTCTTGAAGCCGGTGATTTTCCTTCAGGCTTACATCGAAATCCCATGCAATACGCTCAGCCTCGTCGCGTGGCGTCTCGCTCACTGAAGCTAGGAAATCAGCTGCGCGGTCGATCTCATCATCCTTGCGCGTCTCGTCGACCTCAAGCGTGCGTCGGTTCAAGTGATCGTAAGCTGAGATGCCAAGGGCGGGATCCCCCTGGAAAATCGAGCTCCCACGATGCAAAACGATCACTTGGTCGGGCAACAGCTCCGGTGGAGCTAGCTTCGTCAGGACGACCGCTGTTTTCGTCTCGAGAATCTGGTGGGCTCTCGCATCGATACGCTCCCGCAGTTCCCCGCTTTCATTACGAAGCGTCAACAGTTTATCGAACACGTAAATGTCGGCGTCGATCAGAAGCGAAGCATAGAAGCCAAGCCTTTTGACTGCTCCATCGGGGGCGTTGTGAACACGAACATCTTTCCATCTCTCCAGGTGGCAATCATTCAGGATTGTCTCGATGGTTTCGGGGAGCGAGCTTGAATCGGCACCAAGCATCATGCAGAGCAATCGCGTGTACTCACGCAAGCGCATTACTGGGGTCGCACCAATCGTTTGATTAGTAACCAACCTCGTTTTGCCTTGAACAACGACGCGGCCCGTGGTCGGCTGGGTAAGCTCGCAAATAAGGCGGGCTAGTGTCGTTTTCCCGGAACCCTCGAAACCGAGAACCAATAGCGTCTCGCCCTCTACCAAATCGAACGACAAGTCTTGAAGGGCTATAGCTTCCTGAAGTCGCGGTGCAGAGCTCCGCATACGAGACGGAGTTACAATCTCCCGCATCGCCCGCTTGCGCGACACGTCGATGTTTGTCCCATATTTCTTGGTAACGTCGTCAAACTTGATCAACTTCGATTCGCTCGCATTCGTATATCCAGTGTTTGCTCTCGTGCTTCCACGCAGCCTATCAGGCCCTGCCAAAGAAGTGATCCCCGACTAAGTAGTCTCGCCCCGGAGGCAACCGCATTAACGATTGCCTGTAGTATCTTACGGTTGTTGACAACTCTCACCTGCCTTGTCCCACGAACAGCCTACGAAATGGCTTGAACGTGAAAAACTGGCTTTCGTTACCCAAGCATGCCTGGAAAGTCGGAAACATCTTCCGCCTAGGGTTTCTCCTTTTCATGCGTGATTTTCAATATCGCTTCAAGCTCACCTACTTAGGTTACACGTGGGCTTGTCTGCGACCCCTTCTCACTGGCGTGCCTCTCATTTTCGTAGGCTCTCAGTTTAATTTCGGCTCCACCGCCGAACTGGGAATCAGTTACCCATTATTCGCATTCGTCGGTTTGATGCTCTGGCAGAGCTTCTGGGATGGGTTGTTTTACCCGCAGTGGGTTATGCGGCGAACGCGAAAGGTTCTCACGCGCGTCCGCTTTCCCTATAAGGCCATTCTGGTCGCCAGTGTCTGCTATGTAATGTTCAACATCATCGTCTACACAGCGATGATCGGTGTTGCCCTCGTTGTTTTCGGAGCTAGCCCAGGACCCGAGATTCTTCTCGGCGTGGTGAGTCTCCCGCTGTTGATGATGTCAGGCCTAGCCATCGGCACTCTCCTAGCGCCGCTAGTCCTTGTATATTTAGATTTAAGGTACGGTCTGCCCTTAATTGCTGGTGTGGCGCTTTGGAGTATCCCCGCTATCTATGTGACACCGGAAAGCGGCCCCCTCCACGTAATCAACACCTGGAACCCCGTTACCTACCTCGTGAATACACCGAGAGTGTGGCTCACTGGGGGTGGCACCCCTGAGACCACCCTTTTCATGGCTGTCCTGGGTATGTTTCTCGTGTTATCCATGCTTTCGATGAAATTCTATGAACGCACGATCCGAATTGCTGTGGACCAGGTTCTCTAGAGTCCTCAGTCCTTACGAAAGATCCCGTTGTAGCCAGCTTGCTCAGGCGTGTAATCACCGGCCGCGAGGCGTCGCTCTTGATAAACCGTGTAGTGGCGTTCGACCAGTCCAAAGCCTGTGCTCTCAAGGTAATCGAGTAGCTCTGGGTACCGCGGATTGACCTCAACCTGAATCGCACGCGGAGCTTGCACCCCCGAGAGAAGCTTCTTCATCCCTTGTAGGATCAGTAACTCGTTCCCATCTACGTCAATTTTGACTAAATCAGGCGATTTGACCACACCCTGGCGAATTAGAGTGTCCACACTTATTCCCTGCTTAAGCTCGACAGCCTTTGGCTTGAACTTTGCTTGTTCTGCAGTACTCGTGGAATCGAGTTGGCTGTCCGAGGCACCAGGCGTCAGCACACGATAATTAAACGGGAAGAAGCCATCCTCGGCATGCAAAGCGCACGATAGTGCCTGCGCACGGTTGCGTAAGCCGTTCAACTCGATGTTCCGAAGCAAGCTGCAAAAAGAAGGTGCATGAGGCTCGAATGCATAAACCATGCCGGTCGCCTTTAGCCGACACGCTGCGTAGACCGTAAAGAGCCCAATGTTGGCCCCGATGTCGAAGAAAACATCACCGGGCCTTAGCTCGGAATCGATCCAGTTCAGTGTGCCAGGTTCTTTTTCGTGAAGTGTTCGAACACGATAAAGCTCCTCTTCCCTATTACACTCGAAGTGATAGCTTTGCTCGCCGTCGTTCACGGTGACGCGACGAGCCAGCGCTCCTCGAAGAGCCAAGCTCAACCTCTCGCGGGCACTCAGGTGCTTACCCCGCACGGGTATGGCCCCAGCACCGCGATTGAACAACAAGTCGAACGCTCTACCGACTTTACCCTTCATCGTTAAGCCTCAGAAATTCGAGTGGAGTTGCTACATGCCTTTGTCTTGAAACCTTCATGGGGAAACTTCTGTCGTTGTTCAATCTCCCCAATGTGGGCGTCAGTAACTCTGGCAAGTACGGATTCTCCATAATACAGAACGGTTTTACCTCTGAGACAAAGTGAGCACCATGAGGGGCGCTGCCCATGCTACAGCGACACCATCGTATCAATGGTTCACGATAACTATTCAGGCAGCTGCGCAGCTATTTCCTGGTCCGCACGTCTTTGTGCCCTTATCAACTTGCGGCCCTGAATACGTTTCTTGTCTCGTATAACGGCAATCTGGTCTCTGTACAACACTCCCAAAAGCCGCAGGAACTTCCAGGGACCGACTCCGCGTTTCGATAGGTCTCTAGCTTTATCTCTGTTTATGACGTACTCGGTAAAAAGTAAGTACACGAAGGCGAGAGGCCACGGCAGCTGCGCCGCACGAGGCAGTTCACTTTTGGTGAAGAGATTCTCCTTCTGACGCACCAAGGTGGACTCTGCTAGCTGCCTCCGGTACCAGTACGAGGAAAAAACTTGCTTGATTTGGCCATGGAGTGACAGCTCGATCATAAGTAGGCGATCTGGTAGCAACGTGGGGCGGAATACATTCGCCCGCTGTAGCACCTGGCGACGGAACAAACCATAGACCATGTTGCCGGATCCACGGAGGTTACGGGTGGTGTATCGAAACCGCGCTTCGACGTTACTGATGCCGTGATTCGAAGACAGTGGGACGTGCTTGTACACAAGCTCTCCCTGTTTATCCACAAACTGTGTCAATGGGTAGACCAATGACAATTTCTGGTCCTGGTCGAGTTCCTGGACCATCGTCTCAAGCCACTTGGAATGCCAAATGTCGTGATCACTTACCCAAGCAAAGTACTCGGCCTTGTGACTCTCTACTTGCGCGAGTTTGAAAGCCCGGCGCCACGCAGCAACCATCCCGGTACGACGCTTATTTTGATGGAACACGACCCGAGAATCCGTCTCTGCTACATCCTTGACTACATCTGCTGAACCGTCTGTCGAGCCGTCATCCACGATGACTAAAATGAAGTCCTCGTATGTCTGTGTGAGGACAGATGTGATGGCTTGTCTGATAAAACGTTCCCCGTTGTAAACCGTCATCCCCAGAGCAACACGGGGTCGGCGTGGGCGATTTCTGGCCACCACCTTGGAAACAGGAGGATGCTCAAGTTCACGACGAATCCCAGAGCCTTCCGCATTCGAAGCTAGGTAGCCGAACACGTGACGATAGCCTCCACTATTCTCTAGAATCTTCAAATAGCGCCGGTCTCGCGAACCCACTGGGCTACCCTTCACCGCGGCTGTGTAGTCTGCCCCTAGTCGCGGCAATTCCACGGTCTGGTAGTACTCACCCAGGCATTCACGAACGTTAGTGAGTTGTTCGTTATAAAGAGAACAATCGCGGTTGTAGCTGTACACGAAAGGACACTGAACACTGCTTGCCATCTTGAGATACGCATCAACCTGGCCGGTCGTCATCTCCTGGAAGGAAACTGTGTTCAGTAGAAGATCTGGCCTCACCTTTTGGATGAGTTCGGGTCGACTTTGTGGAAGAAACACAAAGTCGGCTTCTCTCCAATTCTGAAGGCACTCCTCGGGCGCCGTTTCTCCAGCGATATATATCTTGGCCTCGGGGAAAGCGGTCAAGAGGTAGACAGCCGAGAATAGGAACAGCTCGGGAAAGTCTGTAATCACGTAGGTAACATCAGGAAACAAAGTCTTGAACTGGTAAGCAAGGCCGCCCCAGCCACCACCGACTTCCCAGACTAGGCGGCGGGAATTGCCTCCCCGAAACTTCCGGTCAAGCACCCGTGCTCGGTCTAAGCCGGCAAGTACCTCAAAGTATTTCAGCGTATCGACGTTATAGAGTTCCCCCTCGATCTCGTAGCCAAATCCACCTAAGATTGACAACTCTGGCACCAGGAGTGAACTGTCCGATTCTCTAGTGAGTTCCCTGAGCCTTGCATTAAAAGTGGACAGTCTCGACTGACTTATCTTCTGATATTCATAGGCCTTCAGCCCCGTCACGTGGTAACAGTGGTGCCGAAGTTTGCTGATAAGCAACGGGCTCGCCTCGAGCATATA
>CAYVUW010000024.1:0-39020 GCA_964455175.1 uncultured Acidobacteriota bacterium
GCCCTGCCGGGAATCGCCTCATCGGCGGCCGTGATCGCGAGATTCTCCTGCGACCTTGCAGCATCCAAGAATTCGGCCATTTTCCCAACATTGCCGTCAATCTTTTGAAACCCTAAATTCGATTCGTCCTCGCCACAAACAGCTTTCCTGAGAGCTTCTATTGCCTTGTTACGTAGAAATGCCTCCTCCCCAATGATGAGGTACACGGGATCGACATCTCCGCGCTTCAGGGAACGGTTCAATTGCCTAAAGCTGATGCCACTATTTTGCGATGCTCCGCGCCGTACCACCTCAGAATCCTTCTAAAATACTTGACACTACCGTGCGGGCAAATTCTTCAGCGATTTCATCCACCGCAACATTGCTTAAATCACTCAAAGCAGTCGGGTCAGCCTCAATTTCAAATTCCTGGCGAAAATAGAACGAGTTGTTGGAGTAAAGAATTTCATTCTGCACCAGATCTCGAAAATTCACTTGGGCACGAATCTGTACCAGAAAGTTGGTGGCCTCCTCATCCGGATTCAACCCAATTGGCGTCACGTCAAATGCAGTGATCGTTCCCGTGAGCTCAGCGTTGGCTCCTGCCGCGTCGGCAACCATCGTGAAGTTTCCTCGTGACACGAACTCACGGGTCACCGCATCTGTAATGCGAACCTCTACTTCGAACCGCGGCGTCGTGTTCGCAAAAGTCGGTATCGCTACCGTCTGGATATAATCAGGCAGAAAGGAGCCTGTCCCGATCAAGGAGTAACCACAACTTGCCATGCTGCAAACCGCCAGCGTGAGCAATAGATTGACAGGAGACCCATGGCGGCACATCTGCGCGCAATACCCGCCTACACCCTTTCCATCACGCGCTCTCATCGCGTATTCAAGCTGACGATTTTGCCCGGCACCACAAAGCTTCGAGCAATCGAGCGTCCCTTCACGTGCCTTGCCACGTTGGAGTCTTTTAGCGCCTCAGCCACTAGCGCATCCTTGTCCTCTAGACTTGCGGGCACCTCGATGCTCCCCCGTACCTTGCCATCCACTTGAACCGCCATACTGACACTTTCACGCGCCAAAACGGCAATGTCGAAAGTCGGCCAAGGTTGGTCGACAATATAACCTTCATGCCCCAGCATCTCCCACAACTCCTGTGCCAGGTGGGGGGCAAATGGTGCAAGCATGACGACCATCCGTTCAAAGGCATCGCGATAAACCCACGTGGCCATACCTGCTTCCGCAACCGGAACCGATGCGGTCGCTGCATAGCATTCGTTCAATAGTTCCATCAGCGCTGCAACTGCAGTATTGAGATGCAACCGCTGGTCGACCTCCTGGGTAACACGGCGGGTTGTCTCGTGCGCTTTACGGCGAAGTTCGAGGAAAGGCTCACCCAGCTGGCCCCCCTCTCCGGTCCCTGAAATCCCCTCTAGAGCTGCGCGTGATCCCTCAATCAGGGAAAAGGTGCGGTTGAGAAAACGCGAGCAGCCTTCAATACCTCCCTCGTCCCACTCGAAATCTCTTTCCGGGGGCGCCGCAAATAGCACAAAGATTCGGGTAGCATCGACACCATATCGACTAACCATCTCCCCGGGGTCGACGACGTTACCCTTTGACTTCGACATGGCGGTGCCTCCCATCAGCACCATTCCCTGCGTCAAGAGCCGCGTCACCGGCTCACGGATTGAAAGCAAGTCAAGATCCGCCATTGCTTTGCAGAAAAAGCGAAAGTACAAAAGGTGGAGCACAGCATGGGTAATGCCACCAATATAAATGTCGACTGGGCCCCAGTAGTCAGCAACATTTCGATCATACGGTTGCCTGGAATCGTGAGGGGAGAGGTAGCGAAGGTAGTACCAAGAAGAACAGACGAAAGTATCCATGGTGTCTGTCTCACGCTCGGCTGGACCACCACAGGTAGGGCAATCCACGTTCACAAAGGACTCGACACGGCCTAGTGGTGATCCACCAGCCCCCGTAAACTCCGCTTCTTCTGGAAGGGTTACGGGTAAATCGTCATCAGGTACAGAAACAGGCCCACAATCCGGGCAATAGATGATCGGGATGGGCGTACCCCAATAGCGCTGTCGTGAAACACCCCAGTCCTTTATCTTGTATTCAACCGCCTTTTCGCCAAAACCTCCGACATTGGCGTCGTCAAGCATCTTCTGCTGCGCCACCTCAGATGTCATACCTGCGTAATCACCACAGGCTGGCAAGAGGACCCCATACATCGATGCGGCCTCTTCCATTTCATCGGGCTGCTCAACCCATGCGGGAGACTCTCCCTCCCCAGGTCCGATTACCGGACGAATAGGCAAACCATATTTTTGAGCAAACTCGAAATCCCGCTCGTCGTGTGCTGGGACTCCCATTATCGCTCCCGTGCCGTAATCCATTAGAACAAAGTTCGTAACCCAGATTGGCAGCCGCTCCCGATTGAACGGATTAATAGCGTAGTAGCCGGTAAAGACTCCAGCTTTGTCGCTCCCCTCCCCTAGATTTTGCCGACGGGGCATTTTTTCAAGCCTGTCGATTGCACTGGCAAACTCTTCGGGAAGTTGCTTGGAATCCGGCCCTGGGCCTTTTTCACGCCACCTCTCTGCCAATGGGTGTTCTGGAGCCAAAACCATAAAGGTTGCGCCAAAGATCGTATCGATTCGCGTGGTGAAGATAACGAGTTCCTCGCCACTATCCCCGACATCGAAAGTGACCCGCGCACCGCTACTCTTGCCGATCCAATTGCGTTGCATGGAGCGAACGCGCTCAGGCCAACCATCGAGCTCATCCAAACCATCTAGCAACTCGTCGGTATAAGCCGTAACCCGGAAAAACCATTGAGACATACGACGGTCTTCAACGACCGAACCGCACCGCCAGCATAGATTCTCCTCTACCTGTTCGTTAGCTAGCACCGTCTCGCAAGAAGGGCACCAATTGAGCAGCGCATCTTTACGATAAGCGAGGTCGCGCTCTAATAGACGAAGAAATAACCATTGGTTCCAGCGGTAATACTCGGGCCTGTGACTAGCAATCTCTCGCTCCCAATCGTAAGCGAATCCCATATCCTGGAGTTGGCTACGCATGACCTCAATGTTTTGCCGAGTCCAGATAGCCGGGTGGGTGTTGTGTTCAATGGCAGCGTTTTCTGCTGGCATGCCAAAAGAATCAAAGCCCATTGGGTGCATGACATTAAAACCGCGCATTCGACGGTAACGAGCAATAACGTCACCAATCGAATAATTACGCACATGCCCCATATGAAGTTTTCCCGAGGGGTATGGGAACATCTCAAGGCAGTAATACTTCTCGTTGCCATCACTTGCGGTCATGCGGTAGGCGGAGTCGGCCGCCCAATTTTCTTGCCACTTTGATTCGATCTTGCCAGGGTCGTACTTCATATCTATGTGCTGTTTATGCCCCTGTGTGCTTGCTCATACCGTCAAGCACACCGTTGACGAAAGATCCTGCGTCGGGGTCGCTGAAACGTTTAGCGAGCTCAACTGCCTCATCGATGACCACTGCCGCGGGCGTTTCTTCTTCGTAGACAAGCTCATATCCACCAAGCCTTAAAATGCTTTTCTCTACCAGTCCGAGCCGATTCATGCGCCAGTGGCGAGCGTGCTCAGAAATCATAGCGTCGATCTCTTTAACATGAGCTACGGTACCGAGCACCAATGACGTGGCGAAGACAATACGATCAACGAGTGCAGCCTGGTTATCAGACCCTACCCGCCTGCTAATTTCCACGAGGATCGAGTCAGTGCAGACCCCTGCGTGCTCAAGTCTCACCTTCAACTCTTCAGGGACTTCACTAGCTTTCTCTAAGTCCGTATCTGTGAGGTCATGACTTTCACCATCTCGAATACGGTCATGGTTTCCCCAATACCCCTCCAGGATGAGTTTCGGGGCTGTCCCCGTTATCTCCCACTGGTATAAGCACTGGATCGCACTCTCACGGGATTTTCGACGCCTGCCCATTGGAACTACTTCCTACCGAGATCAATGAGAGGCAATCCTTTCCGGATGCCCCTCTGGAATTAGCGAAAAAAGGTTCAAGGACACCGCTTAAAAAGGTTCACCATCTCGATAGCTGCAATAGCCGCCTCAGTGCCCTTATTCCCCTTGTTGCCCCCCGCACGTGCCTCTGCATCCCCCCGCTGTTCACAGGTCAAAACGCCCCAAATTATCGGAGTCCCACTGTTTGTAGCCACTTCTTGGATTCCATGAGTGACAGACGAACACAAATAGTCAAAATGAGGGGTTTCCCCTTTGATTATTGCCCCAAGACAAATTATGGCGTCGCACAACGGATCGGTGGCAAGACGTGCCGCTGTCATTGGCAACTCAAAAGACCCAGGAACTTCGTAGACGGAAATATTCCGGCTGGAAGCGCCATGAGCCGTTAGTGTCGTTTGCGCGCCATCCAAGAGCTGTTCCGTGATATCACCATTAAACCGGCTCACGACCACCGCAAAGCAAAATCCTGCAGCAGCTTTTGGGTCCAAGTCATTATTCTTGCAGAATTCGCTCATTAATCTGTTTTGTTCAGTATCTGATGCAGAAGCCACACATTTTACAACCTACCGCTGGTAACGGTTCACATTGGCATTGTGTTCCTGCAGCGTTTGGGAGAATGCGTGCGACCCATTGTTGCGCCCAACGAAATATAGATAATCTGTCTCAGCGGGATATAGTGCCGCGACAATACTAGCTTCCCCCGGATTGCCTATTGGTCCTGGCGGCAGGCCCGCAAATCGGTATGTGTTGTATGGCGACTCATTATTAAAGTCACTCCGTCGTATGTTGCGATCGGTGCGACCTTCCAGTCGGAGTGCATACAACAAAGTCGGGTCACATTGAAGCAACATCCTGAGTTCTAGGCGATTGTGATAAACCCCGGATACCAGCGCCCGCTCATCTGATTTGCCAGTCTCTGCCTCGATTAGAGAAGCGATTGTCACCACATCCCTGACAGACAAGCCCGCCTTCTCAGCCTGTGCCACCGTTGGAGTTGTCCACACCCGACGAAATCTATCCACCATCATCTCAACTATAGCGGCCGGTTTCATTTGACGTGAAACATAGTAGGTGTCCGGAAACAAGTAGCCTTCCAGGTCCTTCGCCTCAGCATCAAGATCCGAAATAAGAGCTACATTCCCAGTCGCCTCCCAAGCCTCCGCGTATGAACCAAAGCCCGCTCTTGAAAGCACTTCGGCAACTTGCCACCGGGTATAACCTTCTATCACCTTCATCTCAGACAGCAATACCCGACCTTCAACTAGAAGTGCAGCCACTTCTCGAATGCTGGCCGCCCCTTCAAAACGGTATGTTCCCGCATGAATTGAGCCAGCAGTCCCATTCCAGCGCATCCACAAACGCAGTGATCGGCCACCTCGAATCAGACCTTTCGCTTGAAGAACCTGTCCAACCTCAGCTGCCGACTGGCCGGGCTCGATCGTCACATCTGTTACCGCGGCGACATGGCCAGAATATGGAGTATCGAGTACTGCCACTAATGCGCCAGTGACCAAGCGAAGGGCGATGTAGATACTAAGCCCAAAGAAAATCGGGGTTTTGCGGCAACAAAGTGCAGTCACTATTCGTCTTCGCCTAACTTGGTTTCAAGGTCAGCCAATGTATTGATCGTCTGCCGGTCCAAGAAGCTCTGCAAGATTATTGCAGCTGCTATCCGGTCAGTTGCCCCTCTTCGCTTCGTCCTGCGAACCCCTGCCATAATCAGCAAGCGCTCGGCTTCTGCGGTTGTAAGCCGCTCATCCCAGAGCTCCACCCGCAGACCGAGATCAATACGGAGCTGTTCCGCAATGATTTCTGCGTTACGAGCTTCTGGTCCGTGGCTGCCGTCCATTCGCTCCGGAAGACCGACAACGATACCAGCCACCTCTCGCTCACCTACCAACTCCACCAAGGCTTTTATGGGAGGCGCGCCCCCTTTCTCCGTGGAAAGAGTGGTGAGTGGATACGCAATACCTCCATTTTCATCCGAAATTGCAACCCCGTAGCGACGCTGCCCAATATCAATACCCAGCCACCTCATTTGGGAAACCTATCACACCGTTTAGTAAGAAAGATTCGTGTTAGATTTGTGCCTTATTGTCTTCAATTCACTATGCTGCTTCATGTATCTAACTAAACGTCAGAAAGAAATCCTTGACTACGTAAATAGATACGTTGACGACAACGGCTACGCTCCAACGCTAAAGGAAATCGGGGCTCGGTTCGGACTCTCGTCTCCCGCAACTGCGTATAACCACATTGAATTGCTTGTACAGAAAGGGTACCTGAGAAAAACGCCCCATCAAGGGCGCGGCATCGAGCTTGTAGACAGGGACCCCGTGCGCACCATCGAAGTACCAGTCTTTGGTCAGATTTCAGCCGCACGCTTAATCCAAGCAACAAACGCTGGTGAAACCGTCAATCTCTCTCCCGATTTCATTAGTCGTAAAGCAATTTATGCCCTTTGGGTACGTGGCAATTCAATGCTTGATGAACAGGTCGGCGATGGCGACCTCATCATCCTAGAAGACCGAACGACACCAGAGGATAGCGAGATGGTCCTTGCCTCATTGGAAGACAAGAAAGTTTTCCTCCGGAAATATTACCTCGAGGGGCAAAGAGTCCGCCTTCAACCAACAAATCCAGCGGGAGACTCCTGGCTAGTCGACAGGGAACGTGTTCGCGTCCAGGGTATAGTCGCAGGTCTTATGCGCCGTTACCTATGACATCCCGCTCGAACAGATAGTTCATCGCCGCCAAATAACCATTCTGGTGCCCCAGATCAAAATGATGCCCGTCTAGCTTGTGCCCTATGAGTGCCCCCTTATCTGCAAGGTACTGAAATGCTGGAACATCATCCCACTCACCTTCTGGAAATGGCCCTGTAGCCTCCAGTGCATCATAAAATCCGGGGCCCAATACATAGCGAGCACACCCGCGCAGCACAGGCCGTGATTGGGGGGTCACGAAGGCTCCTTCGGACTTGTCTCCCAGCCGCATAATTCTGAAATCCTGGTTCTTCATCGCTTCAAGTTCGACCTCACCCACATTTCCAAATAAACATCCCTGTCCAGGTCGCACTTCGGTCAAGCCAAGCGAAGCCTGCCCTGTCCGGAAATGGGCGCCGGCCAATTGCGCAACAGGCGCACGAGATGAATCGAACCAGTTGTCCGGAACGACAACACCGAATGAATCGTCACCCGTCCATGGCCGGCAACGAATCAGGGCGTCCCCTAGGCCCGCCGGGTCAGGCTGCTCAACGAAATGAGTTCCAACTCCCATCGGCCAATCGGATGATGATTGGCGGGCTTTTATATGCGCCTTTACCATCGGCTGGTCTGGTGACACAACAAATACGATTTTCTCCACATAAGCCTCCAAGGCTTCATCAATTGCCCAATCAATCATCGGACGTAGACCCACCGGAAGAAGCACCTTTGGAATGACGTTTGTAGCTGGTCGCAGTCGTGTCCCCCGGCCTGCTGTAGGGATAATTACCCAGGAAAGCCGGCAGTCTTCCTTCATCCGCAAAGGACGCTGCCCCCGTTTACATTGACGATCTCCCCAGTCATGTATGAGGACAGGTCGCTGGCCATGAAACAGGCCACCGCGGCGATTTCTTCCGGTTTTCCGGCCCTGCCAAGCGGAATACCAGCATTGATGCTCTTACTATCAGCCTTTAACGCTGCGGCAGCCATGTCAGTGTGCACCCAACCTGGTGCGACACAATTAACCCGGACCCCAAAGGGTGCGAGTTCCGGGGCCAATGATTTTGTCCACGCAATCATGCCCCCTTTTGAGGCCGCATAATGCGCATGCCCTGCTTCTCCTCGTTGCCCAGCTGTCGAAGCGATGTTCACAATTGTTCCTGCCGTGGACGACTTTAGGTGCGGCACCGCATAATGGGTGACCAAATACATCCCTTTTAAGTTCACATCTATCATTTCGTCCCACTGCTCTTCAGTCATCTCTTCGACCTTAGAACCTTTCCAAATACCGGCATTGCAAACCACGATGTCGAGCCCTCCCCAGCGCGTCACACAGGCATCAACAAGCCCATTCACCTCCGAGGCAATTTGTACATTGGCAGCATGTGCAAACGCGTCACCACCCGCCGTTTCAATTTCGGCAACTACGCTGGCGGCAGCATCTTCTTTACTTTGATAGTGGATTCCCACAGCACCACCAGCTTGTGCGATCGCCAACGCAATGGACCTCCCAATTCCCCGTGAAGCACCTGTAACAAGCGCTGTTCGCCCTCCAAGATCAATTTGCGTCATGATTCTCTCCGTATGACCGTCACCACACGCCACCCCCCACAAAAGGTGGCACGCTCGATCTGATCGATCTCGATTCCTGCCTTTTGAAATAGTGGTTCCAACTGAAATTCTGCGTGGAACCCTAGCAACCGGGACGTGACCGTCGACACACTGGACCACAGTCTAGCTAAGCGAGGTTTGTTAGGTGAGAAGTGGTTGACAACAACCATTCGCGCACCCGGGCGGCAAACTCGGTGCATGTCCTCCAGCAAGGCAACGGCATCAGGAGCTGCTGAAACGACGAAAGCCGCCAAGGCAGCATCGAAAGTTTTGTCTGGAAACGGCAGGCAAGCACCATCCCCCTCAACTAAAACCCCAGTACGGTCAACTGAATCTGCGCGCCAACGTATCAGAGCACGCTCGAGCATGGGGCGGGAAAAATCTACGCCAACAAGGTGGCAACCTTCCGGCAACGATGTCAATGATAGCCCCGTCCCAACCCCAACTTCGATGGCGCGATTACCACGCTTCAACTCCATACGTTGGAACGCTCGGCGGCGAGCATCACCGAACAGAAGGCCAAAGACCCAGTCGTATACTCTGGCCCATCGCGAGTACACTGCCTGCACGGCAGTCGCATCCATGGCACTCATACTCTACATTTACCACTGCCCGGAAACACCAACCTCATGCCATCAATGGCAAGGTCGACAGGGCCTCCAAATGCAGTCTGGGCCTCTAACTGGCATTCCTTCAAAGTGGCTTCATCGCGGGCTCCCAAATGCATAAGAACCAATTTTCGTACTCCCGCATCATTTGCTACATTGCCAGCATCGCGAGCACTAGAGTGACTGGCCGAGAAAGCACTGCGTAGGCGGTGCGGCCCCCCACAATCATGCAATAAAACATCGGCCCCAGTTGCCAACCGAGTCACAGCGGCACACGGACGCGTGTCCGACGAGTAGCAAACCGCCGCTGCCTGTGTTTCAAATCGAAGTGCAACCGTATCGCAAGTGTGGGCAACCCCAGTGGCCGTGATTCGCAGATCAGGTAAACAAAGGAGTTCACTTGGTTCGGCAACCGGTATCTCCGTGCGACAAACAACTGGATACCAGTCGTCAGCCAGTTCGTGAACCGTCACCATATCTTCAACAATAGCCAGCGTTTCGGCCGGGGCTAGTAAGTGAATTTCCTTTCTCTCCCCTTCGATTGCCATTGCGTGGACAAGGTGAGGAAACCCATACACATGGTCGATATGTTTGTGGGTCAAGATCAATCGACGAAGTGAGCACATGGTCAAACTGCGGGCTTCTAACTTATGAACAATAGAACCCGGACACTCGACCGCAGTCCACCCTTCCGCTGAACCAACCAACAAGCTACTGGTGTCCCGGGATGCCGTCGGGTGACCGCTGCCGGCACCTAGTATCTCCACAACCAGTTCCCCATGAGCTACCGATACCGGCATAGCCCTACCCAAGCGGACCCGGACTCGGGTCCCGAATCCCCTTCTCAACGGCCTCCCGGAGCAAGCGATGCTGTAATTTTCTCAAGTCACCACCCTCTGCCACCAGGGCTTCCCTTTGAGCAGTAGCACCGTTTCCAGTCTGAAGAATTTCAGGAACGAGATCTAGGTATTGGGTGGTGCCCAACTTCGTTGCCGCTGGCCATGCAACCTCAACCATGCGCTCTACCAATGATGGCATCGAGATAACTTCGGCGGTCTCAGCGTCGATAACGTCTGCGTTTAAACCAAACCGCATCCCCTTCCAACGAAGATCTTCCAAATAAGCACCGGGCAAATAGGGCTCTGGTTCGCCAGCGCGATGCGCGTCTCCGTATGCGACAACTAGAGCCTGCACCAAGGCAACAATAGCGGCCGTCCGAGGTACGGAGCTCTGGACATCGCAAGCTCGGAATTCAACGGTACCGTACTGGGGATGCACTCTTACGTTCCACCATATCTGTCGGGGTTTCGTGATAGCCCCCGCGTCAATTAATACATCCATCTGAGCGGCAAACGCATCGTAGCTTTTTAAACGTGGCGGTATTCCGGCGCGTGGGAAGGCACCGAACGCGTACACCCGCGCCGCGTCCCAACCAGTGTCCACTCCATCCAAATATGGCGAATTGGCTGCCAGCGCAATCAGCGGACCAATCCACAGCCGCATACGATTTGCGACATAGACAGCACGTTCGGCGTCGTCAACGCCAATGTGAACATGAAGTCCAAATGTGATATTTCGCTGAGCTATATACCCTAATTGTTCTCTAACCCATTGGTAGTCCGGCGTGCTCACAAAACGCTGCTGATGCGGATCAGCGTACGGATGCGTTCCAGTCATTCCCAAAGTACACAGTGACTGCTCTGCCAATGCCTGAACCTGACGCCGCTTATCTAAGAGATCCTCAATACCTTCCTCGACAGATGCAGAAATCTTGGTATTAGCCTCAATGAGCGTCAGTAAAAGATCGTAGCTTAAATGTTTACGCAACTCTGGGCTTGCCAACGTCATAATCTCGTCAGCCTTAGGGACCAAGTCACCACTCTCAGGGTCGCAAAGTTGGAACTCTTCTTCGATCCCAATCGTCGGGTGCAGACTAGGCTCAAATCGAATAGGCATCTACGGATCTCAAGGGCGATATAAGAGGAACAAGCGATATTACCAAACAGCCAAGCACAGTTCTCAAATAACCATGCCGCTCATTTCATTCGGGTCTGAATTGCATCGAGGATATCGAGCGCTGTGGCTAGCGCTTGCCTTGCCGTCTCCCCATCAGAGCGTGGATTAGTCCTCGTGGTGCACGAGTCAGTAAAGTCGATTAGTTGCAGAAGTAACGGCTCATCCCCAGATGCGTCAATACGATCCGTCTCAATTCCACTCGGTTTGCCGTTCGCCCATGACAAACGGTATTCCTCTACCGTCTGCGCCGCATAATCGACTGAAAGATAACTCGCGGGCTGAAAAACACGGACCTTGCGGCTTCGATTGGAGCTCACCCGACTAGCTGTAAGGTTGGCAATACAACCACCGGCAAACTCCAAACGGGCGTTCGCAAAATCGATTGCTTCCGTGAGTATCGGCACACCGACTGCACGTATTTCCACCACTTTGTCGTCCACAAGCCAATGGACAATGTCGATGTCGTGAATCATTAAGTCAAGCACAACATCAGTCTCGAGGCCCCGTGGCGCCAACGAACCTAGCCTGTCAACCTCGATAAAACCTGGGTGCCCGACACGGTCCGCAAGTGCCTCAACCGCCGGATTGTATCGTTCAATATGGCCAACTTGGAGAATTCGGCTTTCTTTTTGCGCCATGGCGATCAGGCTATCTGCCTGATCAAGCGACAAGGCAATCGGCTTTTCGATCAGGACATCGCAGCCAGACTCCAAGCAACGCAAGCCAACCAAATGATGGTCGGGTGTCGGGACCGCGACCGTGACCGCATCTACACGGCCTAACAGCGCATCAAGTTCGGAAAAACAATGGGCTTGATACCGTCCCGCAACCTCCCTCGCACGTTCCAGGTCGATATCGTATACGCCAACCAGATCACAAGCGTCGAGCTCTGAATAGCCGCGAGCATGGAGCGTCCCCATAGCCCCGACTCCTACAACCCCTACTCGCATACCTCGTCCTGTTTCCTAGCCACGACCGCGATGTCAGCTGAATCCGCT
Source organism: uncultured Acidobacteriota bacterium (assembly GCA_964455175.1). Taxonomy (GTDB): domain Bacteria; phylum Acidobacteriota; class UBA890; order UBA890; family UBA890; genus UBA890. The sequence continues at coordinate 11,944 of CAYVUW010000024.1, forward strand.
TCTTGGCAGAACTGCTGAGCGTCTAGTAGAACAGCTAGGTTAGCTTCGATGCATAGTGCTGATACCCCGCTAGCGACCATAGCTGAAACTGTAGAAGCACCTACAACCGGCACATCAAAGCGAAGGTCCTGGCCTGGCTTCCCAACCTTTACAAGAACGGCGCCATCCCCTGCCAAACCATGGGCTCGGAGCAAACACTCGTCTGTGCCCTCCATCGCTTCAACAGCGACGACGGCTCGGTCTTTGACAACAACAGATTGACCAATGTCTAGCGCGCCAAGTTGTTTGGCCACGGTCCAACCGTGCGCGATATCTTCTTTCTCGCGCTCGTCTGGAGCACGGCGGGTCAGGGTTCCTTCGTTAACAATGTGATGCTGTAGGAAATCAGTGGATTTGAGCAACTCGATACCCGCACCTGACAGCAACTTAACAACCGCATTGATTAAGGAGTCAGTGTGGCGTATTGGCACGGAGGCCAGCACGCTCTTGAGTCCCTCCGGGGCGTCAACATCATATATACGTGTTTGCTCTACCTTGCCTGCCATTACCGCCTGCGTAATGCCCCCGGCGCGAAACTTCCCGAGCAAGCCAAGGAATCCACTAACATCACCCCACTCGAGCCAGTGCACCTGGTCAACAACGTCCCCAATTGCTGACTCTGTAATTCCTTCAATAGCTATGGCAATAACCCTACGGCCCTGGGCTTGAGCCTCAGCCGCTACCACGCAGGGCAACTGCGTGCTGCCGGCGATCAGCGCCAGCGATTCACTTGACGATGCCGTGCTCACTGTTCCGAACGAACTCGACCAGCACCGCAACCTCGGGAGATTCGAAATCTTCACCGCTGATCATATCGAGGGCTTGCGTGGTATTCAGATTGCTACGAAAAAGAAGGCGGAATGCACGCTTAAGTTCTCCAATTGCTGCCACTGAAAAGTCTCGTCGTTTCAAGCCAACAATATACAGGCCAAATCCCTGGCAGTGGTACCCCTGTACCGTACAGTAAGGCACAACATCCTTAGTAGCTCCTGCGTAGGCAGCAACAAAAGCGTGTTGGCCCACACGGCGAAATTGCTCGACGCCGGAAAACGCTCCAACGTTAACCCAGTCCTCAATGACTACGTGGCCCGCTAACGTAGCGGCATTTCCAAAAATAACATGGTCGCCAATGACGCAATCGTGAGCCAAGTGACAATAGGCCATAAATAGATTGTCCGACCCCACCTGGGTGACGCCACCACCACCTTCTGTTCCAACGTTCGCGGTTACGAATTCCCGAAACACGTTCCGGTCGCCGGCGACAAGGTAAGAAATTTCCCCATGATACTTAAGGTCCTGCGGAATAGTGCCAATGCACGCATGTGGAAAGACTTCGCAATCTTCCCCTAACGTCGTGTGTCCCTCGACAACCGCATGTGCACCGACTTTTGTTCCACTACCGAGCGTTACATGTTTGCCCACGGTCGCATACGGCCCAATCAATACACCATCACCCAAGGTCGCGCCGTCTTCAATGACAGCCGTTGGATGGCACAAGGATGTCATTCGCCACCTATCTCAGGTACTTCGACTAGTACGGAGAATAACGTAGCCTCCGCGGCGAGTTCCCCATCTACCGTCGCGCGTGCGTGTACCTGGCAACTTTTTCTTCGGACTCGTAACACCTCAACCTCGCACCGAAGTTCGTCACCCGGAACTACTGGGCGACGGAACCTTACTTTGTCGGCACCTGCAAAATACACAAAGTGACCAGCAGTCATCTCTTCTTCGGCCAAAAAAAGGACGGCAGCAACCTGTCCCATTGCCTCAAGAATCAGCACACCCGGCATGACAGGATTGCCTGGGAAATGCCCCTGGAAGAACGGTTCGTTGATCGTCACATTCTTGATCCCAACAATACGTTGTCGTGGCTCCATTTCCTCGATACGATCGACGAAAAGAAACGGGTAGCGGTGCGGGAGAATTTCCAGAATTCGACGAATATCGGCGCTCATTCCTCTTCCTCTTTCTCGCCTGCGTGCATCGCTTCGAGCCGATGCACTCGTCGTCCCAACTCGGGAAGCGTTCGCAAGGCAGCCACAACCCGTCGCCACCGCGACGCCTCTAGGTGCGGATAACCGCCTACTTGGCCACCCGCCGGAACTGAACTTGTCACCCCGCTACCGCCGGCTATCATGACACCGTCTCCAACTGTAAGGTGACCATTCAAGCCGGCCTGGCCTCCGATCAGAACGCCTTCCCCAATTTGTGTCGAGCCAGAGACTCCAACCTGCCCACACAGAATACTATTAGGCCCAACGTCGCAATTGTGGCCGATCTGCACAAGGTTGTCGATCTTGGTCCCTTCCGCGATGCGGGTTGTCCCTAACGCAGCTCTGTCTATACAAGCGTTAGCACCAATCTCAACATCATCGCCGATAACAACACCACCGACCTGTGGGATTTTGACATGCTTGTCACCTTCGGTTGCGTAACCGAAACCATCCGAGCCGACAACGGCGCCCGCGTGAATAACCACGCGGTCACCTATTGCAACTGCAGAATACAACGTCACATTGGGCAACACCTGGCAATCACTGCCCACCCGGACCCCAGCTGCAAGAACACAGCCAGCTCCAAGTCGGGTCCTTTCACCAATTGCGCAGTTTTCACCAATAACAGCCCGCGGCCCCACTGAGACATCGTCACCAATCTCTGCGCTATCGTCAATCACCGCACTCGGATGAATTAACGGTGGGTACTCGGCCTCCGGAAAGAAATGATTGACCACTTGAGCAACTGCAAGATAAGGGTTGTCGACCCGTATAAAAGCAAGACTCTCTCGTACGTCACGTGGTGGCTCAAAATCCTTAGCGACTATCACAGCGGCAGCGCCAGTTCTTGAAAGATGAGCCCGATACTCCCGCAGCGCGCAGAAGCTAACCTCCGTCGCGGTCGCATCTTCGAGCCTGGCGACGCCTAGAATGCGCTCATCTCCATCACCTTCGAGGACCCCACCCGCCAAGCGAGCCAGGTCGCCGAGGGTTATCGGCCCTCTCTTCGCACAACCGTCAGAATGTGGTGCCAATCGCAAACTCAAAGGTCGACGCCTGCTCACCAAATTGCCGCATGGGATCGAGGTTATAAGCCCAGAAAAACCGGAAGGGAACATTGAAAACCGGCATGAACACGCGGAATTCTACACCCGCAGTTTTACGAAGCTCCTGCCATATTTCATTAAATGGACCGTCCCAGGCGGCTCCAGCATCGTGGAAAAGCGCAATACGCACGGGGTCCGCAACCGAAAAAATGTACTCAATATTGTACTGAAACGCCCGTGTACCACCGAGAATGTGGCCAAACTGGTCAATCGGCCCAATCGCGCGGAGTTGCGTACCGCGCACCGAATTACTCCCTCCAAGAAAAAAGCGTTCAAATATCGGAACGGTTTCCATGTCGCCCATCGGCTGAACCACACGCCCCTGGATATTGAAAGCAAAGATCTGCGCCGCTCTCGCACCGATACCACGGCCCAGGACTTTCGTCGGCTTATACCAAGTGGTCGTAAAAATAGTCTTCAAAAATTGTAACGTTCCCCCAAGCGGCCCCCCAGCAAATTCAAACGACGCACTGTGACGCCGTCCGCGACTTGGGTTGTACGGGTTGTCGACCGAGTTGAACATGAGATTCGGCCGCACACTGCTAGTCGTGCGTTTGCCCTCCATAAGGAACATCGACTGCATCATGTAATTGGACATTCCATAAAATGAATTGCTGAGGTCGCCGATATCAATATCCGAGTAGTTGTACTCGAGGTAGAGCGTGGTGAATTCGTTCCGGTCGAGCGGAAAACCAAAACGAACCGACATGCCGGCGGTGGCTTGCTGAAAGTCGATGTACTCAAGCCGGGAATTGTAAAGATCGAAACCAAAACGAATGGCCTTACTGAATAGGTACGGTTGCAAGAACGAAAGTCGAGCTTGCGTCGTTCGGCCTCCGAACTGGCCAGAGAAAGACAGGGTCTGGCCGCGGCCAAAGAGGTTCCGGGTCGCGTACCCAAGCTGCACGAAAGCTCCCTCAAGAGCCGAAACCCCCCCGCCAAAACTAATTTGGTTTCGCCCAACTTCCGTAATCTTGAGCTTGATATCGACCTCGCCGGACTGTGCCTCCATCGTTTCCAGCTGAGCCGGATCAAACTCTTGCCCGGCGGCGAGGGCTCCTAAGGTCGGATCCTCGACAATCGTAACTTCCTCTTCGATATTGCTGAAGTATCCAAGCTGCTGAATCCTGTATTTGCTAGCTTGGACGCGCTGCTGGCTCCACAAGTCATTCTCGTTGATGCGTAAATTGCGCCGCATAACATAGTCGCGCGTATTCGTATTACCTTCGAACTCAACCCGCCGAACCGTATATACCGGATTTTCAGTGATCAAATACTCGACATCAGCAGTACCGTTCGCGGCATCCGGAATTGGAATCGGGGCGACGACCACCTGAAAGTAACCAAAGTTGCTATATATGTTCTCCATAGCAGTTGTAGCATCCACGAGGCCCTTTATATCCAGGATGTCGCCTTCGCTGAGCGGAACCAATGCTGCAAGTGCCTCATCCGGGAACCGTTCGTTGCCCTCAACAAGGATGTTGCGCAAACGATACTGAGGGCCTTCATTAAGGGGGATCCGAACATACAGCCGTCGCGTGTCACCCATCGGCCATGGTCGGTCGATTTCGTAAACCTCCACCTCTGGGTTGCCGATTTCAATTTCGATATAGCCTAACCGGCGATATTCGTTGGCAAGGTTCTGCTGATCGAACTCAAAGCCAGCCGGAGAATAACGATCGTTTTTGGTCACAAACGAAAGGAGCCAATGCTCGCCTGTCTTTTTCGTTATCCACCGTAACTCTCTTTGGCTAAATGCGGTTGCACCTTCAAAGTAGACGTTTTCGATACGTACTCGGTCCCCCTCCACAACATCGAAGACAACGTCCACCCCGGAAGAACCATCCAGTGGCGGCTGCTCGGAATAATTAACCTGAACAAATTGCAGACCTTCTTCCCCTTGGAGCATAAGAGTCAGAACTTCCTCGGCCCGCGACATCCTCCGGCGGTCGATCGGCTGATCGAGAGCGATCGGCGTTTCAAGTAGTTCCATGCGTTCCAAGAGATCGTCCTTGTCTCCGTCTTCCGTGCCCTCGAAACGGATATCACGAAGAATAGGCCGCTCGATTACTTCGAGCCGTATTCCCACCCCTCCGTCGACAGGCTCCCAGCTCATCTTGATGTCGTCAAAGAAATCGGAGTTGAGCATGGTACGGAAGTTCTGCTGTGCCGTGGCCCAATCAAAAGCATCACCTTCAACGAAACTCAGGAAAAACTTGACGGTCTCGTCTTCGAGCGACGTGTTTCCGTCGACTCTGATCTCGCGAATGGTTTCGCCCTGTGGCGCCTCTAGCTGCTGTCCCTCACGCAACCTTGGGTTCGCAATCGACGGGAATAAACTCCAATACATACTCGTCGGACTGGGCACCTCATCAGCTGAGGCGTCCTCATGCATTCCCACGGCGGTCGGTATCGTGGAGGGGCCTGTCATTGGCTGCCCGAAGACCCTAGAAGGCAGTCCGAACATACTGGCAATTGCCACCGCTATTAGTCCGACTTTGAGAAGTCGGCTCACAGTGACGGCATCGGAATCGGTTCGCATCGAAATCGAACTCGTCATGAGGAATGGCTGGCCCGGTTGAGCCTTGTGAATTTTAGCCCAAATCTCTCCAACGTGCCGAAACGGCGCAGTGCTCAAAACAACATCACAATGAGAGCAAGCACCTATTTAGCTACCGGTTGGCCCTTCTCCTCCGGCTTGTATATCTGCAGGAGAAGATCACTGTCACCTACGGTTATCCCGACACGATCACCGGCCCCAATCTTGCCCCGGATAACCTGCTCCGCGAGCGCGTCTTCTATGTGCTTCTGGATCGCTCGACGTAGCGGGCGTGCCCCATAACTCCGATCCGCACAAGTCTGGTCCACCATCCATCGACAGGCTTGGTCGTCTAGTTCTATCTCGATGTCCTTCGCGGCCAAGTTCAAATTGACGTCCTTTACCATTAAGCGAACGATCTTTACTAGGTGATCATCGCTTAGCGAGTGGAACACGATGGTTTCGCTGATGCGATTTAAGAATTCCGGGTTGAATGTTCGTTTGACCTCTTCAAGGACACGAGTGCGCATTTCCTTGTATCCGGCGTCTTCATCGCCGGCGCGGAATCCGAGCCCTCCTCGCCGTTGAATATAACGAGCGCCCACGTTCGAGGTCATGATCAATATGCAGTTCTTGAAGTCGACGGTATTATTCAACGAATCAGTCAGGTGCCCTTCTTCGTAGACTTGAAGCAGAACGTTAAATATCGCCGGGTGCGCCTTCTCGATCTCGTCGAGCAGTACAATGCTGTAAGGCTTTCGCTTGATGCGGTCAGTAAGCTGGCCGCCTTCTTCGTGCCCTACGTAACCTGGCGGTGAGCCAATGAGCTTCGAGACCGAATGCTTTTCCATGTACTCGGACATATCGAAGCGTACAAGTGCGTTCTCGTCGCCGAACAGAAACTCTGCAAGGGTACGTGCGACCTCGGTCTTCCCTACCCCGGTCGGGCCAAGAAACAGAAACGAGCCCATTGGACGCTTAGGATCCTTCAGGCCAGCGCGCGCCCGGCGGATCGCGCGAGAAACGACTTCGACAGCTGGCTCTTGCGCGATGATGCGCTTATGGAGTTCGGCCTCCATGTTTAGAAGTTTGTCGAGTTCCTCTTCCCGTATCGAGCTGACAGGAATACCAGTCCAATTAGAAACCACGCGATCCACGTCTTCTTTCGAGACAACAGGCGGCGCAGACTCCCCTTCTTCATTCGCCAACCGGGCCCGTAGAGTATCCAGCCTTTCTCGCTCTTGCTGCTCCTGGTCGCGGTAATAGGCTGCCTTCTCAAACTCTTTCGCATTGATCGCAGCATCAACCTGCTCAGCTATAGACTGAAGTTCCGTCTCGATTTTCAAAAGCTGCTCAGGCGCCGCAGCGGACGCTAACTTAACTCTCGCACCCGCTTCGTCGATAACATCAATCGCTTTGTCAGGCAGGAAACGATCACTGATGTAACGATTGCTCTGATAAACCGAGGATTGGATCGCTTCATCGTTGTAAACGACACCGTGGTATTGCTCGTATCGATCACGGATTCCATAAATGATTCGCAACGTTTCGTCTTCCGTGGCAGGACTGACCTTCACCCCCTGAAAACGGCGTGATAGTGCACGGTCTTTCTCGATGTGTTTACGATGCTCCTTAGGGGTCGTAGACCCCAAACACTGCAACTCACCACGTGATAACGCCGGCTTAAGTATGCCCGCGGCATCCAATGAGCCCTCGGCAGAGCCTGCGCCCACCAGCGTGTGCAGTTCGTCAATAAAAACCAGGACATCTCTGTTCGCACCCAGCTCCTTCATAATGCTCTTGAGCCGTTCTTCAAACTGGCCCCGATACTTAGTTCCCGCGACCACGGAGGAGATATCAAGTGCCAGGATCCGTTTACCATGCAGGAAGCGTGGCACGTTACCGGTAACAATTTTACGTGACAGGCCCTCCACGAGGGCCGTCTTGCCAACCCCAGGCTCACCAATTAGCACCGGGTTATTCTTAGTGCGCCGACACAGGATCTGAATAACACGCTCCAGTTCCTGTTCACGTCCAATCAACGGATCGAGCAGCTTCTTCGCCGCCAATTCCGTCAAATCACGGGAGAACTCCGAAAGAAACGGAGTGTCCTTCTTCTTTTCGCTAAGTGTTTCTTCCTTAAGAAGGTAAAGCAGGTCCTCCCGGGCAGTAGTCAAACGCATCCCCTTTTCGAGCAAGATACGTGATGCTAAAGCCTTTTTTTCTCGCAATAAGCCCAAAAGAATATGCTCTGTTCCGATGTACTTATGGAACATCTTCTCGGCTTCCTCGGCCGCGTAGGCGAGGACGCGTTTAGACTCCACCGACAAAGGAATCTCTACCGAGGTTGAGATCTTTTCGCGCACACGGGTACGCGCCTCTATTTCGCTACGGATCTCGTCCGGTTCGATCTTTGAACGCCCCAGAAGGTGCCCAGTCAGGCCATTATTTTCCCTGATCAAACCGAGCAGAAGGTGCTCAGTTTCAATCGTACGGGAGCCTAATTGGCTAGCCTCGTAACGGGCAAAGAATATGACGCGCCGTGCACGCTCGGTATAGCGCTCAAACATGGCCAGTCGCCCAGGTCTTGCAAGGCCAAACCACCGGCTCCATCTGGACCCGTGCCCCCAGCATTTGCACAAGCCACCGATGACAGTCAAGGAGCCGCATCACGACCCAAGTATAACGGACGTCCTCTCATCCCAACAAGACAAAGAAACGGTCCCGATTATGGCTGTACCCTCACTGGTTTCCCAGGTATCGGGTCACAAGGACATAGGCTGCCACCTGGCTGCATCTCCAGAACCTTGTCAAATCTCTCCACTAGTGCCGCGTTATGGGTGGCCATCAAAATCGCTGCGCCGTACCGCTGTTGAACGTCCGCAAATACTTCCATCACTCTCAACCCTGTATCCACATCTAGATTCCCAGTAGGTTCGTCAGCTAAAACTAAACTCGGCCTGGTCACCAAGGCTCGCGCTATCGCCACTCTCTGCCGTTCACCACCAGAAAGTTGAGATGGAAAATGATGGCTGCGTGCTTTAATGCCGACCTGGTGAAGCAGTTCGATTGCCCGCTCACTGGCGTCACTACTGTTCTCCCTGGCAATAAGCAACGGCATCATGACATTCTCCAGGGCCGTGAATTCCGGGAGCAGCTGAAAAAACTGAAAAACGAAACCCACTTCATGGTTGCGGTACCGAGCAAGGGCTGGCTCGTCCATTTCATCCAGCCGCTGTCCACGGAAGACAATTGACCCCGTGTCTGGGCAATCAAGCCCCCCTAGGAGGTGCAGAAACGTACTCTTGCCTACCCCACTGGCTCCAAACACGGCGACACGCTCACCAGCGTCTATACATAAGTCAACACTAGAGAGAACCTGAAGCACCCCGTCCCCCGAGGGGTAGCTCTTGGCAACCCCTTGGACTTCAATCATGGCTTCAGCCATCAAACCCTCTTGCTACTCATAGCGCAACGCTTCAACCGGATCGAGGCGACTAGCACGCCAGGCCGGATAGAGCGTTGCAACAAACGAGATCGCCACTGCCATGAGTGCTATAACGGTGAAATCGATCGGACGAACGATAAAGGGGACATGAGTCAGATAATAAACTTCGGCCGGCAACGAAATGATCCGATAATGATCGGCAAGCCATGACGCTCCAATTCCCAACCCTAACCCTGTCGCCGTTCCCATCAAACCAATAAACAAACCTTGGAATATGAAGGCGTACAGAATACCGAGCCGTGTTGCCCCCATCGACAGAAGGACACCGATGTCCCGATTCTTCTCCATGACCATAAGGACAAGCGTAGCAACGATGTTCAGCGCAGCAACAAAGACGATAAGGCTAATGGTAACGAACATAGCCAGGCGCTCAAGATTTAGCGCCGCGAAAAACAGGCTGTTCATCTGTCGCCAGTCCTGCATTACATAATCCGGGCCCAGTCTCTCCCGTAGATCACGCATAACCGCTTCAGTTCCGTAGATATCTTCGACGCGAATCTCCACGAAAGATACCTGCCCCGGCCCCTCTGGCTTTTCCGGGTCCCGGAAGGCGCTGAACATTTCCTGTGCTGTCCGCAGGTGTACCAGGACCCACGCTGTATCGTACTCAAACATCCCGGCATCAAAAATTCCGGCGACGCGAAGTCGTTCAAATTTCAGCCCCCCGACCCCAAGTGGTGTAATCCTGTCCTGGTCATAAATCAACACCTCTAGTTCGTCACCAACACGAAGCAGCATATTGTCGGCCATACCACGGCCGATCAACGCCCCATTTAGCTCGCTTCCTTGCCGGAGATCATTGACGCTACCCTCAACAACGCGATCCAGAAGGTCAAGCGTCCCAGCCTCAGGATCAATACCTTTGAACGTGGCAAAGGAAAGTCCAAACCCATTGTTGATAACCGCTGGGCGAAGAATTGCAGGGGCTGCGTTTACCACTCCGGGGACAGAACTCGCGGTATTAACCACCTCGGGGTATTCAACCATCGGCACATCGCCGAAACCCCATAAAACAATATGCGCGTTTGCGTCAATAATCTTCGTCTGAATGTCCTGTTGGAAGCCCGTCAACAAAGCCAATGCAATAATCAAGGCCGCCACACCGACCGCGATTCCAAGAACCGAGACAAACGAAACAATAGAAGTAAACGCTTGTTTGCGGCGGGCTCTCAAGTAACGAAGCGCAAGGAATAGTTCATATCGCATCATGGCAACACGTTACTTTGTCCAGGGAATTGAACGACGGCTCTTTCGTTTTGAGCTACTCAGCTCACTTCTTTTGGTTTCAGTAGCGGAAAGAGGATGACGTCACGAATCGACGCCGAATCAGTAAGCAGCATCATCAAGCGATCGATCCCGATCCCGAACCCAGCGGCCGGAGGCATTCCGTGTTCAAGAGCGAGGATATAGTCCTCGTCAACGCGCTGCTCAGACAATTCCTTACTCCGCCCCCCCGCCATCGCTTCCATTCGCCTTCTCTGCTCACGTGGGTCGTTGAGTTCAGAATAACCATTGCCTGTCTCCAGCCCTCCCCAATAGATTTCAAAACGCTCTACAAGTCCGTCATCTTCCTCAGTCGCTTTAGCAAAGGGGGATACGTCTCGCGGGAAGTGCGTGATGAAAGTAGGGGCGACCAACGAGGGCTGCACGAAGCGACTCAACGCCGCTTCCCACATATACCCAAGGGAAAGATCCTCTGCCGAGACGTCCCGTTCTTCTAGCCAGGCTCGAAAGGCTTCCTCATCTCCAACTACATTGCTGGGAACACCACCGATTTCCATAAGCGCGTTAGCAAACGTTATGCGCTTCCATGGCCGTTTCATTGACACCGTATTGCCCTGATAACTGAAATCTGAAGTGCCCAAGACCGCTTCCACACACACGGTAAGGAGTTCCTCGACAAATTCCATCATGCGCTGGTAATCCCAGTAGGCAGCATAGAACTCCAGCATAGTGAATTCAGGGTTGTGCTGAGTTGAGACGCCTTCGTTCCGAAAGTTCCGATTAAGTTCGTAGACTCGCTCAAGACCACCTACCAAAAGACGTTTCAGGTACAACTCTGGGGCAATTCGAAGGTACAAATCGATGCCGAGTGTGTTGTGGTGAGTTGTGAATGGGCGAGCAAGGGCCCCACCATATTGCGGTTGCATAATCGGTGTCTCTACTTCAACAAACCCATCAGCATCCATATGGGCACGCAGTGCCCGAAGGGTCTTGGCTCGACAACGGAATATTTCACGAACATCATCGTTAACGGCGAGATCAAGATAACGTTTTCTATAACGAATCTCTGTGTCCTTCAGCCCGTGCCACTTCTCAGGCAACGAACGTAAAGATTTAGCAAGCAGTGCGTAGCTATCAATTTGCAACGTCAACTCACCGCTACGGGTCCGCATGAGGACGCCCTCGACACCCACATAGTCCCCAATATCAAGGGTTTGCCAGGCGTCGTAGACTTCCTCTCCGAGGTTGTCTTGGCGCACATAGAGTTGAATACTGCCGCTGCCGTCACCTATGTCAGAAAACGACGTTTTCCCGTGTTCCCTTTTTGTCTGGATTCGGCCAGCCAACCGGAAGTTTGTTGGCGAAGTACGGAGTTCTTCCGTATCGTGGTTGGCGAAACGGGCAGCGACTGAACCCAAGGACGCATCTACGTCAAAACCGCGAGGGAAGGCCACCCCTCCGGAGTCCTCAAACGCTTCGAGCTTCTGCGCTCGAATCTCGAACAGATCTTCCTTGGGCACTGAGTAGCCTAGTACCGTTTGAACAGAAGTGCGGCATTAGTACCGCCAAACCCAAATGAGTTTGACAGGGCGTACTGGTGTTCGACCTGGCGTGCCTGATTCGGCACGTAGTCAAGGTCACACTCTGGATCTGGTGTCTCGTAATTAATCGTCGGAGGAATTATCTGGTCCCGAAGGCCCAATGCACAGAAGCCAGCCTCCACTCCTCCAGCTGCCCCAAGCAAGTGGCCAGTCATCGACTTTGTCGAGGAAACAGCAAGCTTTGCAACGTGATCACCGAAGACGTCTTTGATCGCTGCTGTCTCAATCCGGTCGCCCACTGGCGTCGAGGTTCCGTGAGCGTTGACATAATCCACTTCGTCCGCGTTGACCTTGGCATTATCCAGGGTCCCAGACATAACCCTTACGGCACCATCGCCATCCGGTGGAGGCGAACTAATGTGATACGCATCTCCCGACATACCGTAGCCAACAACCTCAGCCACGATCGGTGCGCCACGCTTTCGGGCTGTTTCTTCCGATTCAAGGACCAAAACCCCAGCCCCCTCGCCAAGGATGAAGCCATTACGATCCGCATCGAAAGGCCGGCTTGCCCGCTCGGGTTCTTCGTTTCGCGTAGACAAGGCCCGCATTGCCGCAAAACCGTCTACCGCAAGCGCACAAACCACGCCCTCGGTTCCACCAGCCACCATAACGTCAGCATCACCCCGCGCAACAATCTGACAGGCATCACCAATGGCATGCGAGCCGGTCGTGCAGGCAGTACAGGTGGCTGAGTTCGGCCCTTTGAAACCAAATCTGATCGACACCCAACCCGCGGCTTCATTGACAATTAGCCCAGGGATGAAAAATGGACTTACCTTGCCCGGCCCCTTGTCCAAAAGAGTGCGATGATGGATTTCCATCATGTTGAGCCCTCCGATACCAGAGCCAATTAGAACGCCCATTCGATCCGCTGGATAGGGGCGATCTTCCTCTTTCAGTCCCGCCCCGTCGAGCGCGAACTCAGCCGCCGCCAGAGCGTACTGAATATGGTAGTCCATCTTCTTGAGGTCTTTTCTGGATGCGTAGTCAAGCGGGTCGAAGTCCTTGACCTCCCCTGCGATCTGGACCGCAAAGCCTTCACAATCGAACTTAGTAATTGGAGAAACGCCGGGAGTGCCTGCGATGCACTCCTTCCAGGTTTCTTCGGTACCGACACCCAACGGACTGACGATACCGACGCCGGTGACTACAACTCGTCGACCCATGAAATCCCTACTCGCCTCAGGCTACCCGGCGCCAAGTCCTCACAGCGGACATGCTAACTTGAGTGCCCGTCAATGTAAGTTACGGCATCCTGTACTTTCGTAATTCTCTCGGCATCTTCGTCTGCAATCTCAAGGTCGAACTCCTCCTCGAATGCCATTACTAACTCCACCGTGTCCAGCGAATCGGCACCCAGGTCGTCAACAAACGATGCCTCCGCCGTAACCTCGGTAGCATCCACGCCGAGCTGTTCGACGATAATCATCTTTACCTGTTCCAACGTATCCATTCGCTACCTCCTACTGACGCGCTCTCCAATGCGCATTGAATCGATAAACTAATACGGCTAAAAGCTACATATACATACCGCCATCAACGCTCAGCGTTTGCCCCGTGATATAGGCTGCATCTTCCGACAAAAGAAACCTTACAGCCCCGGCGACATCTGCACCGGCACCGAGCCGGCCCAGTGGAATTTTTTGCTGAAGATTTTCCGTGGCCCCCTCAGGCAACCCGGCAGTCATTTCTGTCGAAATATACCCCGGCGCCACCGCATTAACAGTAATGTTTCGCGACGCGATTTCCCTGGCCAGCGACTTGGTGAATCCCAACACACCCGCCTTGGCTGCGCCATAGGCGGTCTGGCCCGAATTCCCAAGCAAACCAACAACTGAACTGATCGTAACCACCCTGCCGCTTCGCCTCCGGAGCATCGATCTTAGCACGGTCTTCGTGCAGTTATAGACGCCCGTCAGGTCTGTCCGTAGAACGGCATCCCAATCCGCAGGGTCCATTCGCACAAGCAGATTGTCCCGTGCGATCCCAGCGTTATTAACAAGGAAGTCGATATGTCCAAACCGCTCCAACGCTTCGTCTACGGATGCCACAACTGAGTCCAGGTTCCCAACATCCATCCCTACTGAAAGTGTTTCAATCCCTTCCCCAGCTAAGCGTGATCCGACCTCTTCGCATACCTCCTGCCGCCGTGACGCGAGAATTAAATTGCATCCCTCGCTCGCTAATCGTTGGGCGACAGACTCGCCAATCCCCTGCGAGGCACCGGTGATCAGGGCGACCCGCTCTTCAAACACTCGGCTCATAGCCGATCTCCTCCTGTCTTACTGCCCTCAACCAAGGGCAGCAAGGACAGCTTCGATTTCCTCAATCTCGTCAACGGCATAAATTTCCACCCCCCGCCCAAGGGTACGCTTCACTAGCCCGCTCAGCACCCTACCTGGTCCAACCTCAACAAACACTTCCACACCCTGCGCGTTGAGGAACTCCAGGGTCTCACTCCATAGTACTGGCTGAGTAACCTGCTGTTCGAGCGCCAGACGAGCTGCCGCGCCCGTGGCAATCGGGGTGGCAGTCACGTTGCAAACGACAGGAAATCGAGGATCCTCAAATCCCACTTCAGCGAGGTCTCTTGCCAGTCGTTCCGCTGCTGGTTGCATCAATGAGCAATGAAACGGTGCACTTACGTTCAGTAAGATGGCACGCCGTGCCCCTGCCTGCTTAGACATGGTAATCACTTGATTCACTGCTTCCGTATTTCCAGAAATGACCACCTGCCCAGGTGCATTTACGTTGGCGACCTCGACAATCAAGTCGCCTCCACACCGCGCACACAAGTCATCAATTTCAACCCGCTCAAGCCCAAGCACTGCCGCCATTGCACCGACGCCTTCCGGTACCGCCTGTTGCATATAGGTCCCACGGTTGTGCACCAGTCGCGCCCCCGTTGCAACATCAAGGGCTCCGGCCGCAACCAAAGCTGAATATTCCCCTAGTGAGTGCCCGGCGACCCAGTTTGGCACCAAACCGCGAGCTTCAAGGATACGGTGCAAGGCAACGCTAACCGTGAGGATCGCCGGCTGGGTATTTTCGGTGCGACGGAGCCTTTCATCGCTGGCTTCGAAACACAATTCGGTAACGGAGATTGGCAAATCAGCATTAGCCTGTTCAAAGACCTCACGTGCCTCCGGAAAAGCATCGTGGACGCCCTTGCCCATACCGGAATACTGGGACCCTTGTCCTGGAAACAAGAAAGCTATCTGTTGAGAAGCTTGTAATTCTGGCAAGGAAATTTCTCACCCTCCATTTGGACTACAAGGGTCAGTTTTCGTCTGACACTGACTTTTCACGTTGGTTGTTCGGATCAAGAACCAAACCCGCCAGCATTTCCTCAATCCGATCATTAACACGATGCCGACCGTACTCCATCGTCACGCGGATCCCGTTCATGATGGCTCGAGCAGACGATCGTCCGTGGCAAATAACACTTAACCCGCGCGCACCAAGCAATGGCGCACCGCCAAACTCTGCGTAATGCACCCGTCCTCGGTAGCTGGCAAACGCACTACGTGCGATTCGGGCTCCTAGCATATTAAGTCGCGACTTCGAAAACTCTTTACGCAACAAGTGGAGCATCGTTTCTACAACAGCTTCGCTAGTCTTAAGAACCACATTGCCAGTGAACCCATCGCTCACGACGACATCAGCGTCGCCACTGTAGATATCACGCGCCTCGACGTTTCCAAGGAAATTTAAGGGCGACACTTCAAACGCCGCGTGCGCCGATCGAACCAGTTCAGTTCCCTTACTAGCTTCGTCACCAATCGATAGAAGGCCAACCCGAGGGTTCGAAAGTCCAAGGATTGTTTGTGCAAAAAGACAACCCATAACCCCAAATTAAACAAGCTGATGGCTCTTGGGATTAATATTGGCCCCAACATCAATTAGTACCGTCCGGCCCCGTCTACTCGGAAGAATAACTGCTAACGCGGGGCGATCAACGCCATTTATGGTGCCAACATAGAGCTTAGCAATGACCATGATTGCACCGGTGTTGCCCGCCGACACAAGCCCCTCCACTTCCCCCTCCCGAAGCATCTTAGCGGCCATGTGGATCGAAGAATTACGTTTGCGGCGTAGTGCCGCCGCTGGCGATTCGTCCATCCCTATTACTTCATCGGCGTGGACAATGCTGACGTCAGGGGCGTTTGAATGACGCTTGAGAGCCTCTTGTATTCGGTTCTCTTGCCCCACAAGAACGACCTCTGCGCCCAGCGCATCGGCCGCCAAAATTGCCCCTGCGACTGGGTGCTCCGGAGCATGATCGCCCCCCATCGCATCAACCGCTATTTTCATCGAACCCCACCGGACAAGTCGTCCGCCATCTTGGGGTCAGTCCTCGTCGGAGACAACGACGACACGTCCCTTGTAGTAACCACAATGCTGGCAAACACGGTGCGGCGACTTGTCTCTACCGCAGTTCGAGCATTTGGAACGCCCCGGCACAGGCAGAGCATCGTTCGCTCTCCTGCGATCACGGCGGGCTCGGGAATGTCTTTTCTTGGGTAGCGCCACGGTCTTATCCTTTTGTTCTTCCTAACTTTCGAGTTGATCCCGCAGCGCCTTCAAAGGAGCCCAGAGGGGATTAACACCTGGTTCGCAGTCACAATCGATTCGATTAAGATCGATACCACACATCACACACAAGCCTTTGCACTCTTCCTCGCACAAGGTCTTCATCGGAAGCCCCAAGATGATTTGCTCCCCCAAGAGCTGGAGCCCGTCAATACTGTCACCATCGTAATAATCGACATCAAGGTCATCCTCGTCAAGCTCGGCCTCAAATGCCCCATCTTTGGCATCCACAGCAACGAACAGTACCGTGAATTGGCGTGCCAGAGTTATTGAAAAACCTTTAGCACACCGGCTGCACAATGCCTCAACGACCGCTTCTACACTTCCATCTACGCGGACGCCGGAGTCTTCTTTCAGCACCTCAAATTTATAGGCCACCGGTTCGCTGATACGCAGCCCGTCCTTACAAGCACCATCTCTCAAAACCAACTCGACCGTCCCTGACATGTCGCGTGGTTCTTTTGGTAAATCGTCAACGATGATGAACACACCGCCCCCGCTTTCCAGATCTACTTTCCAGATCTATAGAGATAATGCCTAGGCTGTCGCCTCAGTTGCCGCCACCTTGTCGACCATCCGAATGATGTTCTCCTTCGAACTAGCCCCAACCATCTGTTCGTGCACCTCCCCACCACTAAATACTAAAATCGTGGGAATGCCCCGTATTTGGTACCGTGCAGCAATAGCTCCACAATCGTCAACGTTCAGCTTGCCGACCTTGACCCGGCCGCTGTAATTCTCGGCAATTTCATCGATAGTGGGTGCCAACATGCGGCACGGCGCACACCATTCAGCCCAGAAATCTACCAAGACCGGCTGTTCGCTCTGTAGAACCTCGGCCTCGAAGTTTTCGGCATTTAGTTCGATGATGCTCTCGTTCAACTCACATCTCCTTTCAGGTACCCGCTTCGCCCATTCGCTTGCGAATAAATTCAATGATCTCAGTCGTCGTTGTTCCAGGCGGGAAAATGGCGTCTATGCCCAACCCTCTCAGGCGCTCGACATCCCGATCCGGAATAATTCCACCGACAACCAAACCAATATCTTCGGCATCATGTTCCTTCAGCAATTCTGCGACGCGCTCCAAGATATAGTTATGGGCTCCAGAATGGATTGACAGGCCTATGACATCAACATCCTCTTGGACGGCTGCCTTCACCACCATCTCCGGTGTTTGGCGAAGTCCAGCGTAGATAACCTCCATTCCAGCATCGCGCAAAGCACGGGCGACAATCTTGGCGCCGCGGTCATGCCCATCTAGTCCAGGCTTCGCAACCAACACTCGGATATGTTTCTCAGGCCCTTGTTCGTTCAATGGCAATACCGGGTTAGGCTCCCTTGGCGGGAAACCATTCAAAAAATTGGTTGTTCGTGATATTCACCGAACACATCGCGCATAGCACCACAGATTTCACCCACAGTGGCATATGCATGTACCGCTTCAAGAATTGCGGGCATAAGGTTAACGTCACTGCCTGCAGCACGTCTCACTGCTTCTAGTGTTCGTTCCACCTCAGCAGCATCACGGCGTCGTCGAAGGGCAGCAAGTCGCTCAACCTGTTTCTCTTCGACTTTGTCATCGATGTATAAATAATTGACGGGTTCGCCCATCTCACCTATGAAATCATTCTGTCCCACGATGATTCTCTGGTTTTCCTCGATTTCTCTTTGGTACTGATAAGCCGCTTCTTGGATTTCACGCTGTGGGTAACCGTTGTCAATTGCCGAAACCATGCCGCCTAACTCATCGATCTTTGTGATGATTTCTTCAGCCTTCTCCTCTATATCAGCAGTCAAAGACTCGATGTAATACGAACCGCCGAGCGGATCCACCGTGTTAGCAACCCCGCTCTCGTGAGCAATAACCTGTTGGGTTCGTAGGGCGATGCGGGCATTTTCCTCGGTGGGTAGAGCGATCGTCTCGTCCAGGGCATTGGTATGCAGTGACTGAGTGCCACCCATGACGGCAGCCAGTGCCTGAAGTGTCACGCGCATCACGTTATTACGTGGCTGGCGATCAAGCAGTGTGGATCCCGCGGTTTGAGTGTGGAAACGGATCCACCACGATCGCGGCGACTTTGCGCCGTATCGATCGCGCATGTAGCGAGCCCACAGCTTACGAGCCGCCCTGTACTTAGCAACCTCCTCAAATAGGTCGTTATGGGCGATAAAAAAGAAAGATAGCCTCGGCGCAAACGCATCTATATCGAGGCCTCGGTCCAATCCTGCCTGGATATACTCCATGCCATCACGCAGTGTGAAAGCCAGTTCTTGCGCGGCCGTCGAACCTGCTTCACGTATGTGGTAGCCCGAAACACTTACCCAATTCCAGCGCGGCATTTCAGCAGTACACCACTCGATGACATCGCCCATTATTCGCATAACCGGAAGAGGTGGGAACACAAAGGTCTTCTGGGCAATGAACTCCTTCAGAACATCATTCTGGATTGTCCCCGCCAAGTCCTTAGGAGGAATCCCCTTCTTCTGTCCCGCAGCAACATACATGCAAAGCAGCACACAGGCTGGATGGTTGATCGTCATCGAGGTGGTGACCTGGTCGAGCGGGATCTGATCAAACAAAGTCTCCATGTCGGCAAGCGAGTCGATCGCCACGCCTTGCTTTCCAACTTCCCCACGGGAAATAGGTTCGTCGGAGTCACGACCAACAAGGGTTGGGTGATGGAAGGCGACGGATAGCCCCGTCTGGCCCATCTCCAGCAATTTTAGATAACGCTCGTTCGAATCCTCGGCGGTTCCAAAACCAGCGAACTGCCGCATCGTCCAAAGTTTTCCTCGATAGCCCGTTGGATGGATGCCCCTGGTGTACGGAAATTCACCTGGGTAGCCAATATCCGTATCATAGGAGAGATTCCGGTCTGCGAGATCTTCGCGGGTGTAAAGCGGATCGACAGGGGTACTGGAACCCGTAATGAACGCAGCGTCACGCTCTGGATGCTTGGCGACGGCGGGATCAAAGGTCTGCTTATACCACCGCGCTTTGCCATTCGAAGGTCGGCGGTCCGCACTACTCTCTGGTTCGCTTACACCTTTACATTCGGTCACGGGAGATCGCGACAAGACTGGCTTTTCAGCCATCGAATTTGCTCCGTATAGCGTGTTCTGACAAGGACTCGAGGTGGAGTTGGGCTCAGTCATCCAACTCGCGTAATGTGGTAATTATCCCACACGGCAGGACCTTCGGCTACGTACACAAAAAGCCGAGAGACTACTCTAAATAAGACTTTAGATGCAGAGTTATTATCCAATTCCAGCGGTAAGCTGCCGGGCAATCACTAGGCGCTGGATTTCTGAGGTTCCTTCATAAATCGTCGTCACACGAGCATCTCGGTAGAGTCGCTCGACCGGGTAATCTGTCACATAACCATAGCCACCATGCATTTGAATCGCTTGGTAGCTAACCCAATTAGCCGTCTCTGACGCAAACAACTTTGCGCAGGAAGCCGCCATTGTGTCCGGCTCACCATTGTCTCGCAGCCATGCGGCGCGCAAATATAGAAGTCGGGCTGCGCGAATGTGGGCGGCCATCTTCGCAAGCATCCCTTGGAGCCCTCTAAAACGACCGATCGGGCCCCCAAATGCTTCACGCTCTCTCACATAATCCAGTGTGAATACTAGGGCAGCATGCCCAATTCCAACTGCCTGCGCCGCAATTCCAGCCCGTCCACCATCAAGACTATTAAGCGCGATTGCGAGACCTTCGCCTTCTTCACCCAACACCCATTCAGACGGTATGCGACAGTCATCCAAAGCCACCTGGTTCGTCCGTGACGAGCGAATTCCAAGTTTGTCCTCCTCGTGAGCAATACTTACACCCGGATGGTCGGCCGGTACCACGAAAGCGGTGACTCGGTTCCGCGACGACTCGGTATCGGTGACAGCAAACACCAACATAGCTCCACAAACTGCACCGTTTGTGACCCATGCCTTAGATCCATTCAGGAGAAAATCGCCGCCTTTACGTCGCGCTATTGTTGACAATGCTGCCGCGTCTGAGCCTGCTCCTGGTTCAGAAAGACAGAATGCTCCCAGCCATTCGCCATTGACGCACGGGCAAAGAAACCTCTCTTTTTGTTCCGCGGTACCGTAACGTTCCAGCGGGGCACAAAATAATGAGTTAGTAACACTGATAGCTACACAGGTCGACGCGTCACCCCTAGCAAGCTCCTCAAGCGCAAGACAATACCCAACGAGATCCAAACCCGCGCCACCATACTCCTCGTCTACGACCATACCGAAGAGCCCAAGCTTGCCAAGTTCATCAAAAATGTCGCTAGGGAAATATTTGTCACGGTCCCACTCAGCGGCATTCGGAGTTACTTCGGCAGCTACAAATTCGCGCACCATGCCCCGGACCATCTGCTGGTCATCGGTCAGGTTCCAGTTCATCTCGCGCGATTCAGGACCAATCATTGCCAGGGGCTCATGTCCTTAACTAGGCCAGGAAGGATCTCGCCTGCAACAGCCAGTTGCTGCACTTCAACGGCGCCGTGGTGGAGTTCCATAGCCTTAGCGTCGCGGTATAGACGCTCAACACCCGACCCACGTTCATTCCCAGCTACGCCGGAAATTTGCACTGCACTTCGACTAGCGCGGACGGCACCGTCCGCTGCTAGCAACCGGGCCATCGCCGCTACCTCGCGCATTTCGCCGGGCACAGTCCGCGATGCCGCATACCAGGTCAACAGACGGGCGGCTTCAGTTTCCGTTGCCATATCAGCCAACATCCATTGGACCGATTGTTCACGACATAGTGCGCCATCGTCTCCAGAGACGAAGGCAGTGGATGCCTCGAGCGCAGCCCGACCAATCCCTACACACAGGCCCGCATGCCCGATGCGAAACAGGTCATCCGCAATCCTCATCGTTTCGACCACGTTCCCCGCAGAGAGAATTGACCCAGTGGGAATCTGCACCCGATTGAACTCAACGGACGCCAGCCCCGCACCATTGAGTCCTAATTGGCGCGCTTCCACCCCAATAGCAACTCCGTCCCTATCCACTTCAACAATAGCGAGCATCAAGGCGTCCCCAACTTCAATCGGAACAATGAGAGCGTCCGAGAGCGTCAGACCAGTGACGGCGCGCGCTTTCCCGTCCAAATAGAACCCGCCCGTGGCTTTTTCCCCATGCGCCCCACATCTTGGCGATTCTAAAAGCGAATTAGTGCAATCGATCGCCAAAGCCAGAAGAGTTGTGCCGTCGTCATCAGCCGGGAACCACTTCTGTTTCTGCTCGGGGCTCCCAAGAGTATCAAGGAGAAAATTGGAGACCATGTGGCTAATTGCCACAACTCCAACAGTTGCCGAGGCAGCCCCGATCTCTTCACTGACAAGAGCTAATTCAACTGGCCCAGCCCCGCAACCGCCGTGAGTCTCGGGAGCATAAATACCAAGGATATCCGCTGTAGCCAGGCCGTTAATGGCTTTGGCAGCTGTCGTTACGCCTTGATCGATATCATCCGCTGCCACACCAATGGTAGATGCTTCTGCCCGGACCAGCTCACGGAAGGCCTTCTCGGTCTCGCTTAGTCTGGGATCCATCCAGCCTACTCCCAGGTCCGCCGGAGGGGCCTATTGATTGACCAACTGGCGCAAGTCCTTGCCGGGCTTAAAATATGGCACAAGCTTAGCGGGGACTTCCACCCGGTCACCTGTCCGAGGATTCCGTCCGATGCGAGCTCTCCGCTGGCGATGCTTGAATGATCCGAACCCCCGTAACTCAACCTTCTCCTGCCGGCAAAGCGAGGCGACAACGCTATCAAAAAAAGTATTGACCACTATGGCCGAGCTTTTCTTGCTAAGTCGGGAAACGACAGAAACCTCTTCGATCAAATCAGCCTTAGTCATGCCTGGCTACTCCTCTTCCTCTTCGGGCCCTTCGTCTCCACCGCTAGACAGTTCACCTAACCCGGACAGGTCAACAACGTCGCCGAGCGAAACTTTTCCATCTTGTTGGTACTGGGTTAGAGGTTCCGATGGGGTCTCAATTTCTGGTTCCCTCTCAGCACGCGGGGCCTCTAGTTCCTTTGCTGACAAGCTGATCTTTTTTGTCTCAGTGTCGATCTTCAGGATCTTAACTTTCAAACTGTCCCCAACCTTAAACTCATCAGCTGGGTCCTTGATGTGCCGATCAGAAATCTCGGAAACATGTATAAGACCTTCGATTCCACCACCGAGGTCAAGGAATGCGCCAAAGTTAGTTAGCTTTGTGATTGTGCCCTCAACCTCTTCACCTTGTTCGTGTTCTTCCGCATACTCGTCCCAGACGTTCGGGCCAAGTTGTTTCAGCCCCAACGACAAGCGTTGCCGCTCAGCATCGACGCTGAGGACAGCGACCTCAACCTCCTCACCCTTCTGCAACACTTCCGAGGGATGCTCAACTCGCTCGGTCCAAGACATATCGGAAATGTGGATGAGACCGTCAATTCCTTCCCCAACCTCAACGAATGCCCCGAAATCAGTGAGGTTCCGCACGCGTCCTGTGATGATATTGCCTTCTTCGTACTTGTCTGCAATAAGACGCCATGGGTTAGGCTCAGTCTGCTTCATGCCAAGTGAAATACGCCGACTATCTTCGTCGACATCAAGGATCACGACATCGGCCTCATCACCAACGTCGAGAACCTTCGAGGGATGCTGTATGCGCTTACGCCAAGACATCTCGGAGATATGTACCAAGCCTTCGACGCCTGCTTCCAATTCAACAAATGCCCCGTAGTTCGTAAGGCTAACTACCTTGCCTGGAATACGAGACCCTGCGGGGTATTTCTCACAAACGCCGACCCATGGGTCGGGCATCCGCTGCTTATAACCCAACGAAACGCGCTCACGCTCTGGATCAAAATTCAGAACAGCAACATCAATTTCGTCCCCAATGTCTAGGATTTCGGTCGGATGCGAGATGCGCCCCCATGACATGTCAGTGATATGCAAGAGGCCGTCTATACCACCAAGATCGACGAAGGCTCGGTAGTCCGTAATGTTCTTGACTACACCCTTTAGGATGTTGCCAGCAACTAGTTTCTTTAGGGTGTCCTTTTTCTCCTCGGCACGCTCAGCCTCAAGAACGACCTTGCGTGATACAACGACATTTGCACGCCGCTTGTTTAGTTTAATGACCTTGACGAGAATCTCCTCGTTCACCATTGACTCGAGGTTTCTCATAGGCCGAATGTCTACTTGAGAACCCGGCAGAAAAGCACGGACACCGATATTGACCGCCAGGCCGCCTTTGACTCGATCGACAACAAGCCCAGTAATAAGCTCGTCGCTGCGGTAGGCATCTTCGATCTTGCCCCAGACCTTCATCTTCTCGGCCTTTTCTCGCGATACGACGACATTGCCTTCCTTGTCCTCGCAGCGCTCGAGCAGGACCTCAACTTCGTCACCCGGAACGATGCTGACTTTTCCATCTTTGTCAGCAAATTCGGCTGAACGCATGATGCCTTCAGATTTGTAACCTATATCTACGACGACCTCATCCCTACTAACTTCAAGGACGCGGCCTTTTACAACCTCACCTTCAACAAGTTCCTGGAGGCTCTGGTCAATAAGTTGCAGGAGGGTCGCATCGTCGAGCGTTTCTTCATCGCTGAACGCAATAACTGCCTCGGGAACAGCTTGCTGTTCCGCGTCACCAGACTCAACCGCAGTCTTCCCCGACATGCCCTCTGCATCCTCCATGGGAAACCTCAGAATACGCCCGCACTTCGGGCGCAAATGGAAAGGGTAATGCTATGGCGCTATACAGCCACTGTCAACGCGCAAACCCAT
The DNA here is from genome assembly GCA_964455175.1 of uncultured Acidobacteriota bacterium. Taxonomy (GTDB): domain Bacteria; phylum Acidobacteriota; class UBA890; order UBA890; family UBA890; genus UBA890. The sequence goes on from CAYVUW010000024.1 coordinate 36,344, forward strand.
GCAAATAAAGGGCGTGCTGTCAGTCTGTGCCGGTTTCTTCTATCTATTGTCGGTTGATTTCCTCAAGCATCAAACCAAGGCTCTCGGCGACCGTCTGGGAGGAGGTGTCAATGTGCACTGCGTCCGTAGCCGGGCGTAACGGTGAGTGTTTTCGCGTGCTGTCAACAAGGTCTCTTTCGTGCACGTCACTGACCACTTCCGCTACCACCTCTTTATGCCCCAATTGTTCTGCCCGGCGAAGCATCCGGGTCGATTCATCAGAAGTGATATAGAACTTAAAGTCAGCATCAGGAAGCACCACCGTGCCGATGTCTCGGCCTTCCAGCACACCCCCGTCGATCGCCGCTGCCCTTTGCAGAGGTACCATCCAGGCACGTACCTCCTTGATAGTCGCAACCTTGGCCGCCATCCGCCCCACATCAGGTTGACGTAACCAGTCAGTAACGTCTATCTCATTGACCCATACCTGAAACCTTACAGAATCAGGGCTGATTTTGAGCTGAAGATTCTGAACGTATGCCACGATCTGCTCAACATCGTCATTGAGACCAGCGTCGTCAACCGCCCAGCTAATCGCCCTATACATCGCCCCGGTGTCAACATACGGAATACATAGTCGTTGTGCCAGCGCCTTCCCGAGTGTTGACTTTCCTGAACCGCTAGGCCCGTCGATTGCGATCTTCAAGCCACTCATTAGGTACCTAACCCAGCCTTGAATTCTCGTAGTTCCTCGCCACAGACTTCACGAACGCCCCCAACGGGCAACCCCTTCAACGCCAGCGACCCAATTGAGTGCCGAACCAGACGCTCGACACGGTGTCCAGCGCCCTGAAACATTCGTCGGATCTGATTCTTCCTTCCTTGCTGAAGTGTAACTTGGAGACGAGTAAAGCCGCGGTGGGCAGCGCGCGGTCGGCGAACCTTGTCCACTTCGATGCGCTCAAGTACCTCAATCTCGCATGAAAGTAATAGCTTCCCATCCAGTTCTCCCCCAGATCGCAATGCATCCAGATCCGCCTCTGCGGGCCTACCACCTACCACAACTTCATAGATTTTAAATACGCCACCGCCCGGGCGCGTAGCTCTCTGCATGAGATCCCCATCATTGGTAAGAAGAACTAGGCCTTCGCTATCCAGATCTAGCCGACCAGCGGGATAGAGTCGCTCCTGAACCTCAGGAGGAAGCAGATCAACTACCAAAGAGCGGTCCCGTTCATCCATAGCAGCGCAGAGCACCCCACGTGGTTTATTGACAATGAAATAGCGCAATGGCTCCTGTAACAAGGGAGTTCCATCCAGTGTTATTAGGTCCGCCGCCGGGTCTGCCGTCGCACCAAGCGTAGAAATAACTTCGCCGTTGACAGCCACACGCCGAGCAATGATGAATGCCTCAGCCTTGCGGCGCGAGGCAATTCCCGCCGCCGCTATAATCTTTTGGAGCCTCTGTTCTGCCACCGAACGGCTCAGGCTTCAAGTAGTTCTTCGAATTCTTCCGGGTCGGGAAGTTCATCGAGGTCGCGAAGTCCGAAGATTTCCAGAAACTGCCGCGTAGTACCGTAGGTAAATGGCCGCCCTACAGCGCGTTTACGCCCGGTGATCCTGATCATCCCCTGCCCTCGCAAGGTTCGCAGGGACGTTGACGGGTCGACACCCCGGACACCAGCTATCTCAGCCGCCGTAACTGGTTGCCGATAGGCCACGCCGGCAAGGGTTTCAAGTGCCGCAACGGACAGGCGCGACGGTTTTTCCACCTGCCGTAAAGCTCGAATCCATGGATCGAACGGTGGCCGTGTAGCAAGGCGCAATCCCCCTCCGACTTCCATTACATGGAGCGCGCTACCAGTTTGTAAGTAGCGATCGGACAAGGCAATCGAAGCGCGCGTGACAAGTTCGGGGGAAACAGCGTTCGCCCAACCCCGACCGTGTTCAGTCGCATTGCGGACAATCACCTCAACAATTTCCTCGATTGCCACTGACTCCTCGGCAGCGTACAACAGGGCTTCAAGAACGGGCACCACCTCATTTAAAACAACTTCTTGCTCAGCTTGCAGATTGCTTGCTGTGCCCGCAGCATCCTTGCCGACATCTATGCTGTCAATACTGCTAGCCAGTTCGTCGACCAACTCACTGTTCACTGAATTTGCTCCACGATCTCGACAGGAAAAATCATAATCTTCCCGCCCATGACCTCCTGAAACGCACGGGCTTCACCGGATCGAATCAATTCTAGTAGGGCCAGAAGGGTTGCGATCAGCTTACCGCGAGGATCTCCCTTAGCAAAAAGATTGTTGAATGGAATCGGGCTTCCATCATGGAGTTCGCTACGTAGAAACTCGACGCGCTCAGTCACCGGATATTCATCTGCGCTGATCGAGAATAGCGAAGGCGAATCAAGATCCTGTAAAAGACCTCGGAAGGCGGCAACAAGAGAGAATAAGTCTGCCTCGACGACTTCGGTTTGCTCCGCAGTAACTCCACTCGGTTCTGGTTCGCCGCGAAACCATACCGACGCAACCTTAGTTTCCCGGGTCCTTAAGTCCTGTGCCGCCATTCGTGTCACGTGATGTCCAACCAATTGCTCCAAAAGCGCTTCTGCCTCCGCTGCTAAGGCCTCAGCATCAGCAGCGGCTGAGGGGCTGGGCAATAATGCCTGTGCCTTCAATCTGACCAAACTCCC
>CAYVUW010000025.1:0-36887 GCA_964455175.1 uncultured Acidobacteriota bacterium
GGAGGGGGAAGAGGAACTTTTTGTCGCTGGCGGTGCATCGATCTACGAAGCGACGCTAACAAGTTGTCACCGGATATACCTGACGCAAGTACATACAGACATCCGTGGCGACGTAATGTTCCCGAAGACCGATTGGTCCGTTTGGACGGAGGCTTCGCGTGAGGAAATCGGCGCCGACGACCGCAACGAACATCCGAGCACGTTCATCGTGTACGACCGAAGGGTAAGTTAATAGGGACCGCCCCGACCGTTTTAGTTTTAGGTGCTAGTTGTTATGACGTTGCAGAGCGCGACTCAGACGAGACCGGTGACCTCTAACAAGTTCCTGGTAATTCGAGCCGTCGCGCCCCAAATTAATCTTCCGTCGACGTGGAACTCCGGCACTGGGTAGCTGACTCCTGCGATTTGGCGTTGACCACGGTGCTTGAAATTGCCGGGGCTGGAAAGTTCCTTGACGTCAACTTCAAAGTATTCCGCAACTTCACGCTCGTCGATGCTCAACACGGCAGGGTTTCGAAGCCAACCAACCACCGGCGTAATTACAAAGCCAACCGGTGTCGGGACATCATCGATCTTCCCGATGACCTCTATATCCTTAACAGCAACCCCGAGCTCCTCATTTATCTCCCGTAGTGCTGTAGCGGTCAGATCTCTATCACCTGGGTCGTGGCGGCCACCTGGGAAGGAAATCTGCCCGGGATGCGTCGGCATATCATCGGGTCGCAATGTGTAACCCAAACAAACATGCTTGCCCCGCTGGATGACGGGAACGAGGACTGCAGCTTCACTGAATCCACCGATGGCGAGCTTGCGCCGGCTGTGAGCATGCAGCCGTTTTACCAGGTAATCAAAAGTCAGGGGCGCGGATTCCCCAAGCTTGCCTGCTGGTCGGCCATCCAGGCGTCGAACTCACTCTGGGGCAGGATTTGGTAGAACCCTCGCATGTTGTAGTGCGTAATGCCGCATAGCTGTGCGCAAGCAATCTCCCAGCACGTCTTGTTGGCAGCGCACTCCGGGAACCGTGCCTCAAGTGGTGTTGTCTCTATAGCTCGGAAATTCACTGGGATCATCATCCCAGGAATAGCATCCTGCTTTACACGCATTTGGGGCAGGGCAAAGCCGTGGATCACGTCCTACGTAGTCAGGTACACGACAATCTCGCGGTCGACCGGAAGGTAGAGATTGTTGAGGCTAAACACATCGTCCTTAGCCGCCGGATCGTTGCGGTCAAGGCCGATATTGTTGCCTATGACGTCGTCTACAAGATTAATGTCGGTGCGACCGAACACACCGTCGGGCCCTGGATAGTGAACGCCCCACGCGAATTGCTGCGCGACGATCCGCACTTCGAAGATGTCTCCATCTTCGGGGATGTCCACCCAAGCGCCCCATGCCGGAATAGCGAATCCGAACAACAAAACCACCTCAACAACAACCACGCCGCCTTCGACATACTTTGAAAAGAGGCCATGTGCCCCTTCGTAACTGGCTTTCGGGTTCGCTTTGGCGCTGAAACGGAATAGTACGTAGATGAAATAGATGCCCCAGCCTACAAACAGAATTGCCATGACCCAGTGTGTCCATGTATTTAGCGCGTCGAGTTGATAGCCGTGTGCCGACGCGTCGATGGGCATCCACCGATTCAGCAGTCCTTGCATTTAACGTGAGCCTCCATTAATCACTTCGAACGAATCTTTGTGTTTTCTATATTCCTTGCCACGTCGGCGAAAACTGACGAACATGGCAACAAGCCCAATCTGCACGGTGCCGATGACACCTAGCAGTAAAACAATTCCATTATTCATCCCCCGCGCCATCGGCGAATCGCTTTCGCCCCAGCACACAGGGCAGGCCATTGCGGGTTCGACGACGCCAAGCAAGGCGACAGCGATCAATATCGCGATGGCGAAGCAACCACCATGCTTCATCTCATATCCCCAGTTCGTCAACCTTGCGGATGAACTTGAGTCCGTAGGCAAGCAATATGAACGCCGAAACGAAAAAAAAGGCACCAAGCACCAGCGACCCGAGTTGGTCATTGAGCAAATACTGCCTGACTCCCCAACCGCCGACGAACATCCCGAGCAAGATCGAAACAGCGATAAAGAAGATGTGAAACCCCTTAAGAGACAACATATCTTAGTGAGCCTCCGATTCCCCGTGTTCGACACCCTCCATGGTGAAATGCTCACCCGTTGCGTCTGCATAGGTACCAATCGGAATGATAAAAAGGAAAATGAAAAACACTATCGTCAACACCAGAACCCAGTAGATGAATTTTTCCTCTGAGAGCAGATGCATAAAGAACGCTGCTACCAGTCCGCCTTTTATCGTTGCTATAAATAGAGCCAAGGTAACCGCCTGTGGCGTGTTCAAATCAAGGTAGCTCACCGCGACTGTGAGCACCGTTGCGACCGCCAACGCGACGAACACAAGGAGGTAAGTGCGGGTCTCTTTCTTGATATCTTCGGGACTATTGTGCCCGCCCATCAGGTCCTCCTCACAGCAAGTAAAGGCTCGGAAACAGGAAGATCCACACGAGGTCAACAAAGTGCCAGTACAAACCCACGGACTCGACCCGGTTGACGTATTGCTCTGGCGCTGTCTTCCACATCTTCGCCCCCGGCCCCAGCAAGTAGGCAATCACAACCATACCGCCGACCACATGCAAACCATGCAGGCCGGTGAGCGTGAAATAGATACCCATGTAGTTGTCTGACCATGGGAAAAGGCCTTGCGAAAATTCTTGGTTATATTCGATCCCTTTGACGACCATGAAACCACCCGCGAGGAGCAAAGTGATGAGAAAGTAGATCCGAAACTTTGCGAAGTCCTTCAGGCGCAGTGAAGCCCACGACATGATGACCGTCACCGATGAGGTAATCAGGATCATCGTGTTAAGTGTTGCTAGACTGACGTTCATTGGATGTTGGACCCAATCGGGGTTTCCAGTCCGCAGGATGACGTAGCTCGAAAACAGCGCTCCGAACAACATCACCTCCGACGCCAGGAACAACCAGATACCCATCTTGGCGTTGTATAGGCCAGTATCAGGCCGAGCTTCTACGGTGTAGGGAATCTCCATCGTTCCTCAGCCCTCCTGCGGAGCCATGTTTTGCGGCAGGTAGTCATCGTCATGCCCCGGAACACTGTATTCATAGGGGCCGTTGTAAACGACTGGCATAGTCTCAAAATTACCGTGGCCAAGCGGCGGCGATGTAGTCGCAACCCACTCTAGTGTCGTTGCCTGCCACGGGTTGGAATCGACTAACTCACCCTTCTTTATGCTCCAGAAGAAATTAAATATGAAGGGTAACTGGGCGAGGCCGAGGAGAAATGCCGAGTTGGACATGAAAGCGTTCCACTCAAGCACACCCTGGGCATGCGAGTAAGTCGCACCACCGTCATACAGCCGACGGGAAACACCGGCCAGTCCCTGCAGAAACATTGGGAAGAAAACTCCATTGATGAAAACTAGAGAAGCAAAGAAATGGATCTTGCCCAGCATTTCGTTCATTCGACGACCAGTTACCTTGGGATACCAATAGTAGATCCCTGCAAACAGCGCAAAGATAGTTCCGGGCGCCACCACATAATGGAAATGGCCGATGACATAGTAGGTGTCATGCAAATGGATGTCAGACGGCGACAAACCAAGCGGCAGACCAGTCAGTCCACCGATGCCAAACATCGGCAGGAATGCTAGAGCAAACAGCATTGGTGTATTGAAACGGATCGAGGCTCCCCACAAAGTGATCAAGAGTGCTGTCAGGATCACCACCGACGGTATGGAGATGATCATTGTCGTAATCTGGAAAAACGCGTTCATCACCGTACCCATACCAGTCATAAACATGTGGTGCGCCCAGACGGCGAAAGACATAAAGCCGAGAAAAATGATCGAGTAAACCAAGGGTTTGTACCCCCACAGTGGCTTACGGGTGTTGTTTGCGATGACCTCAGCGATGATTCCCATTGCCGGCAGAACCAAAACGTAGACTTCAGGGTGTGCGAGGAACCAAAAGAGGTGTTGCCACAACAGCGCGCTACCACCCCCAGCGACCTGAAGAATCTGGTTGCTAACTACCAAGCCCGAAGGAAGGAAGAAACTAGTGCCAAGGACGCGGTCCATGAGCTGAAAAATGCCCGCCGCCTCGAGTGGCGGAAAAGCCAACAGCAGCAAGAACGCGGTTACTAGCTGAGCCCAAACGAAAAACGGCAAACGCCACCAGGTCATCCCCTCGGCGCGCAGCTGCACGATCGTGACAATGAAGTTCACCGAGCCGAGCAACGACGAGGTGATCAAGAAAATCATGCCGATCAGCCAGTACGTTTGCCCTTCGGTAGCAACGGCGACAGAAAGTGGCGGGTAGGAAGTCCAGCCCGAATTAGCAGCCCCCCCGGGTGCAAAGAAACTCGCCAGCATCACCATTCCACCTACAAAGTACACCCAGTAGCTCATCATGTTGAGCTTGGGGAAGGCCATGTCGGGGGCACCAATCTGCAGTGGGACAACATAGTTGCCGAAGGCGCCAACGGCCAAAGGCACGACGCCAAGAAACACCATGATGGTCCCGTGCATAGCACCGAGCTGGTTATAGAACTCGGGGAGGACGATGCCGCCGGGCGCATTGGCCTGTCCCAATAAGTTGCCGATAAAAGGAACCGGTTGCCCGGGATTGCCGAGCTGCCAGCGCATGATCAACATCAACGTAAAGCCGAGTGCCAAAAAAAGCAGTGACGTTATCCCGTACTGGATACCGATCACCTTGTGATCGGTGGAGAAAATGTACTTCCAAATGAAGCTCTCTTCTTGGTGTCCGTGGTCCTCGTGGTGGACGCCTGCGTGAGCTTCTTCCGAAAGTTCGGGCACCTCTTCAGGGTGCTGTTCGTCGATGAAACTCATCCGACCTGCCTTGACTGCGGATAGTTGGGAACGAAATCGACAAGATCTGCTTCGATCATGTGGGTTGGGAAAGTACGTTTCCCGTGCCCTTTCCCGTGGCTGAGTCTACTAATGGGCCGTGAGGGTGGCAACTCAGTTAATCAGTCGATAATGCTATCGGGGATGAATGCAAACCCGTCGGTTGTTAACGTTCGTCGATGCTTACCCACGCTGACGTCTGGTATGTGCTTCCCGACGCAATCCGGAATCCGGAACTTCTGAACGACTATCGGAATATCTTGTCGAGCGATGAGATCTCCCGGTGCGAACGCTTCTGCTTCGATCGTGACAGGCACCGTCATCTGGTAGCTTGGGCACTCGCCCGCACGATGTTATCGAGCTACTCCGACATCAGCCCCAAAACCTGGAAGTTTCGCAACAACAGGCACGGCAGGCCGGAGATTTCTGGCCCCTCATCGACACCACGTCTGCGTTTCAATTTGTCACATACCAAGGGCCTGATCGCCTGTATCGTTGCTCCTGAACTCGACGTCGGCATTGATGTAGAGGATTGTCGACGCAACATCTCAGGGCCGACAATCGCACGTCGTTATTTTTCGGCCCGAGAAGTTGCAGCGTTCGAGCGCCTTACCAAAAACGAACAAGCGGCTGCCTTCTTCGAGTACTGGACACTTAAGGAAGCCTACGTGAAGGCGGTCGGCCGCGGGATCTCGCTTGGGCTCGCCCGTTTCTCATTCGAACTCGACGAGCGCGGCCTTCGTGTTGATGACCCCAAGCGTAGACCGGCAAGAATTTCATTCGACGGCCTCAATGATGATCCAGCAGCGTGGCAGTTTGCTCAATACAAACCAACACCGCACCACGCCATGGCAATCGCAATTCGCTGCGGAGTCGGAAAAGACCTGAAAATACGTCTTAGGAAGGTTGGCCCCAGCCTGACGGGCTACTGAAAACTCGGCAGATAAATAATGGGCAATTTCTCGCAGTTCAATCGCCTACGTCCATCACACCGACATGCCGCAACGCCTCCTCGGGGCAGCCGACCCATTCGCGGATGAGCGTGTTTCCTTGGTACTGCAAATCGTTGATGCCCATCTCTGTCGACCAAAACCCTGACGCTGTGAGGTCACGGAAGCGGTCAAAAAAGGCAACACCGTGGCTCATGTCTTCTTCGGCCCGCTCGGGCCATGCAATAGCTTCGAGAATCTCGACGCGTTGCCCATCAGTAGCGTCTAGGAACCTGACGTCAAAGCGCCGGTGCGATTCGATGTCGAGCCACGCCAGACCGCCTCTCATCCACTCTTGCATGCTCGGACGATCAATCATCATGAAATCCATGAATTCAGGGACGCCGGCTTCAGTGGCACTTCCAGAACGATCGTCGGCTGGAATGACCAGGTCCACCAACAAACGCACTGTGTCGTACTCGTGGGCGCTGAAAAACTCGGGCTGGAACGGCACCCCTGCCGCGGACTGAGAGAGAACCGCCGCCGCCTTCGCACGTGCTGAAGCCGCTTCCTCCGGGGTCCACAACGCAACGGAGGCAGTTGCCACAAGCTTGATCGCCTCTCGCCGGTTCATACCCACTGAATCACCTTGCCTTTGTTCGCGACCCGCATCAGATCGCTCCCTGGTTGCGCTGTTGCACGATGTACTCACTGGTTCGCATCGACAGCGCCAGGATAGTCCAGGTGGGATTCTTGTCACCATTGGTGACAAACGGTCCGCCGTCCGCAACAAATAGATTTCGTACGTCGTGTGCCTGGCAGTCGGCATTCAGGACTGATGAGCGAGGGTCGTCTCCCATGCGAGTCACACCAAGTTCGTGAATGATCCGGCCCCCAGGGAGAATGCCGTAACCATCTTCTTTCGAGGGCATGGTTCCTATCGGAGTCCCGCCGATCTCTTCGATAAGCTCCCGAAAAGTCTGCTGCATATGTTTGACCTGCAAGATCTCCTCATCGCCCCACTTGAAGTGAAACCGCAACACCGGAATGCCCCAGCGGTCGACGGTATCCGAATCGATTTCGCAGTAAGAATCCTTGTTCGGAATCATCTCGCCGCGACCCGAAAACCCGACAATCGACCCATAGTATCGACGGTAGTCGTCCTTCAGTTGTTGCCCATAGCCACCACCCGATGGAAATTGGCCAATGTCACCCATGAAACCGTAGGCCGGCATGCCACGTCCGCCCCAAATCTCAATGTGGTAACCGCGGGGGAAATCGAGGTCGCCGTGGCTCAGCCACCACGGCATAAAAAGGTGGGCCCCCCCGGCGCCGTCTTCGTTGTGGGGCACGTTGTCCATTAGCTGTGGAACTACCCCCATCACGTCGGACCCCGTGTTGTCAGTTAGGTAGCGGCCAACAACACCGCTTGAGTTCGCCAGCCCATCGGGAAACAGAGTCGATTTTGAGTTCAGCAAGAGACGAGCTGTCTCACAGGCGCTGGCCGCAAGCACGACGATGCGGGCTCGGACTTGGTACTCGCGGCCGTCGTCCTTGTTCACGTAGGAAACGCCGCTCGCCAACCCTTGATTGTCGATCGTCACCTCTCTTGCCATGGCGTTGGCAATGATCTCCAGCCGTCCAGTCTCGAGCGCTGGTGGCAACAAAACGGTCGGTGACGAGAAGTTCGACCGCGTGCCGCATCCCCGGTTGCACTGACCACAATAGTGGCAAGCCGAGCGGCCGTTGAGCGGTCGCGTAAGGATTGAAAGTCGCGAAGGAATGCAGGTAATGCCCATTTGGTCGGCGCCTCTTTTGATCAGATGTTCCCAACAACGTGGCTCCGGAGCCGGCATGAATATGCCGTCTGGGTCATTGGGGAGCCCTTCCTGGCTGCCGAAAATGCCAATCAAGCGATCAATCCGATCGTAATAAGGGGCAATGTCACCGTAGCTGATCGGCCAGTCATCACCCAATCCATCAATACTGTGTCGCCGGAAATCATCGGGCCCATAACGAAGCGAGATGCGGCCCCAGTGGTTGGTCCGGCCACCTAACATACGGGTTCGAAACCAGTCGAAATTCTGGTCGTCGGCAACGGTGTATGGCTCGCCAGCAAGAGTCCACCCGCCGAGTCCGGCGTCAAACTCACCGAACTGCTGCTCGGGCGTTGAGGCACCGCGGCGCGGTGAGTCGTAAGGCCACTTGAACATGAAACCGTCTTGACGCGTGTCCCACATGGGTCCAGCTTCGAGCATCACCACATTGGCACCAGCCGCAGTGAGTTCATGCGCCGCCATACCACCTCCGGCGCCTGACCCAACAATGCATACATCGTAGACTTCAGGACTGCGGATCACCTGCATGGGCGCGCACACTATTCCCACTAGCCGGCCGAAGCAACTGTTCAGGTACGCTTCCCGCGGTCTCTGTGGAGCATGTTGGCCTGAATTGATATGCCCGCGACGGCAACGATCATCAACACCACTCGATACAACATCGGCTCGAGCTCAAAAGAATTGAGAAGGAGCCAGGATCCGGTAAGCGAAGACAGGAGGATCAGCGCCCAGTCGAACAAAGTACGGGAAAAGATGGCGCCCAGTACGCCAACCAGAAGTGCCGCCACAAATGCTGCCTGGGGGTTTTTGGTACTGAGACCGATATTCTCGGCAACCAGGTAGGCGAAGAATGCCGCCGAAGTGAACCCCGCAATCGTGATCGCCAACTTTTGCAAGAAGATGGCAAACAGCGCCCCCGCGAGACCGGCAACGACCGCAAGCACCAGCGGCAGCGGCAGCGGCAGCGGCAGCCACTCTTCGAGCGTTTCCAAATGTTGCGTCGCCAGATACTCCGTGACGAAGAACCCAACACCGCCAACGAACAACCAGTAGAGACGCCTGCCAAGCATAAGCAAAGCAGCGGCAACAGCGATTTGCAGGGCGAGATACCCGTCCACCCCGTTGATAGCATCCAGAATCTGGTCGGGCATGTGGAAGTGTTCCGTCGCTTGCGCGCACCCAAAGGAGTCGGGCGTGCTTCTAGCAGCCTAGCAAGGTCCAACACCCCAGTCGATCAGAATATCCATTGTGCATAACTGCAATGGGGGAAATGGGCTCCATCCATTGCCTACAAGTCTTCGGCTGGTACTAAAAAAAGGGCGGCAACAAGCACACCCTGACTCAGACAAGCCTCGCGGAGGGGCCAACCTTTATATTCTGGCCGGGAGGCAAAAGAGCTCCGAAAATTAGCTTCGCGTCACCACCCGCTCCCGGGTTGAGACATCATGAGGGTGACCTATACTGCCAAGCAGATACCACGAAGAAATCCTACCTGAGTCACGTGAACCTGATGTCGAACAAAGCGATCGTCCCAACCAAGACACCGATCATCACACGGCCTAACCAGGTCGTCACGATAAGCCGCTACATCTTGGAGCATGAAAAAAGTTGTCCCGAGGAAGGCGGTGATTTGTCTGGGTTGCTCTGCGACATCGCCTTGACCGGAAAGATGATCGCCCGAGAGGTTAGAAAAGCTGGGCTTGTAGATATTCTGGGCCAGACCGGCACGATCAACGTGCAAGGCGAGGAAGTTCAAAAACTAGACGACTATGCAAACGAGTGCTTCATCAAGAACTTCGATCACTCGGGACGCCTCTGCGTGATGGCAAGCGAGGAAGAAGAAGGACCGATTCCGATTCCCGAAAAGTTCAAATGTGGTGACTATGTCCTGCTTTTCGACCCGCTCGACGGCTCGTCAAACATTGACGTCAATGTCTCTATTGGGTCGATTTTTTCGATCTACAAAAGGATCTCCGAAGGCAATGAATCTGGCACGGTTCAGGACCTGCTTCGTAAGGGCAGTGAACAGGTGGCGGCCGGTTATGTACTTTACGGCTCAAGCACGATGCTGGTGTATACAACGGGTAACGGCCAGGTAGACGGTTTTACTCTCGATCCGAGCGTTGGAGAGTTCCTCCTCTCACATGCCGACATTAAGATCCCGGACAAAGGAAAAATCTACAGTTGTAACGAAGGCTATCGAAACCTGTTTTTCGATGGCAGCCGCCGTTTCCTCGATTATCTGCAGGAAGAAGACAAGAGTACGGGCCGCCCATATTCAGCTCGCTATGTCGGATCAATGGTCGCCGATGTCCATCGCACACTGTTGTATGGGGGCATATTCATGTATCCGGCGACTTCAAAGGCCCCAGGCGGCAAACTGCGGTTGCTTTACGAAGCTAATCCGATGGGGATGCTGATAGAACAAGCTGGCGGACTAGCATCAACTGGCACGGAGTCAATTCTGGAGTTGGAGCCCACAGAATTGCACCAACGGGTGCCACTGTACATGGGAAGTAAAAAGGACGTAGAACTGGCGATCGAATTTGAGACGGGGTTGCGCTAATCTTACGAAATAAGAGGCTGTTCGGGGGGACAGCTTGCTAGCTCGCAACACCCACCTTAGTCTGTCCTGAAGTCCTCAAACAGGGACCTCCCGACGTTCCCAACTAATATTTCGCGATCTGATTCGAACTGAACCTTCCGGAGGAATTTCTGTGACTGATCACGGTACCCGGCTCGCCGAAACTGCTCAGGCTATCGTCGCCCCAGGCAAAGGCATCCTCGCCGCTGACGAAAGCTCTCCCACAATTAAAAACCGCTTCGACACAATCAATGTCGAATCAACAGAAGAGAATCGACGCACTTACCGTGAGTTGCTGTTCACCACGGAAGGGATGAACGAATTCATCGGCGGCGTCATCTTGTTCGACGAAACCTTGCGACAATCAGGCACCGACGGGACACCTTTGGCGAAGGTCCTGACGAACGCAGGTGTTGTTCCAGGTATCAAAGTAGATAAGGGTGCCAAAGCACTGGCGAGTGCCGATGGCGAAAAAGTCACAGAGGGGCTTGACGGGCTACGTGAACGGCTTGAGGAATACTACGATCTCGGCGCCCGTTTCACTAAATGGCGTGCGGTGATCACGATTGGAAATGGCATTCCGTCCGACTATTGCATCAAGGCCAACGCTTGGGCGTTGGGTCGTTTTGCTGCCCTATCAGTCGAACAGGGGCTCGTACCGATCGTCGAGCCTGAGGTTCTGATGGATGGGGACCACGACATTGATACTTGTTTTAGTGTCACTGAGCACACCCTCCACCATGTCTATCGGGCGCTACACGACCAGCGGGTGCCGCTTGAACAAACACTATTAAAACCGAACATGGTGTTATCAGCGAAAGATTGTCCAACGCAAGCTAGCGCGCAAGAGATCGCAGAGAAAACGATCAAGTGCTTAAAGAACACAGTCCCCTCCTCTGTCCCTGGCATTGTCTTCCTTTCAGGCGGCCAAACGGAGCTTGAAGCTACGGTCAATCTCAACGCGATGAATCAAATTGGGGGGTTCCCCTGGCAGTTGAGCTTCTCTTATGGACGGGCGCTGCAGGCAGCAACGTTGCAGGCGTGGGCCGGTGAGGCCTCCAACGTAGGGGCCGCCAAGAAAGCCTTTTACCACCGGGCCAGGATGAACAGCCTGGCGCGCTTCGGCACATATCAAGAGTCGATGGAGCAGGAAGCAGCAGTGTAGTTTTCATACTTTGTGCTGCAAGTGCCTCAGACAGCTGAACACGTGAAGGACCCAGCTAAGGTTCGGCCTGAGAACCCCTTCAGTTCTTAGGCTACTGCGCCGTCTTTAACCGGCCAACGAACATCGAGCGAAATTTGGACATCTTTGGGCTAATGACTGCCTGACAATAACCCTGCGCTGGGTTCTGGCGGAAGTAGTCCTGATGGTAGTTCTCAGCCGGATAAAAAGTGTCAAGCTCGGTAACTTCTGTGACGATAGGGGAATCGAAAATCTGGCGTGAGTCGAGCTCTGCAATGAGCTGATCTGCAATTTCCCGTTGTTGTGTTGAATCGACAAAGATCGCCGAGCGATACTGAGTTCCGATGTCACCGCCCTGCCGGTTGAGGGTCGTCGGGTCGTGTGTGGCAAAGAAGGCCTCGAGAACCTCACGAAAGACAATGCTGTTGGAATCGAAATGGACCTGAACAACCTCGGCATGCCCTGTGACCCCACTACAGACTTCTTGGTATGTTGGGTTTGGCTTTTCACCACCTGAGTATCCAGATTCGACGAAACGCACCCCTTCAAGTTCCTGGAAAACCGCTTCGACGCACCAAAAACAACCGCCTCCGAGGGTGGCAATTTCGTTGGCCTGACTATTGTCCTTGTCCGTCACCAAAAACCTCCGATGTCCCTAGATATCGCGCGAACAATGCAATTGTCCTGTCCTGGGATGGAAGTGGCAAATCGTAATCCCCGGGACCTAGTATCCTCCGATAAGCTAAAACCAATTCTCAGACAAACGACCGCTAACCAAAAATATGATCTCGAAGCTTGCACAGCGAATAAATAATCCCGCCGGCAACAGCACCATTGCTCTTGCAATGTTTCTAACAAGCTCAATCTACGCGCCGCCAGCTCTAGCCCAGGAGTCTATGGCGGAAAGAGTTTGGTCAAATTCTACCGAACTCGGCTGGGTTTTCACCTATGGCAACGCCACCACCAACTCGTTTAACCTGCGCAACGTGTT
Source organism: uncultured Acidobacteriota bacterium (assembly GCA_964455175.1). GTDB lineage: Bacteria > Acidobacteriota > UBA890 > UBA890 > UBA890 > UBA890. The sequence goes on from CAYVUW010000025.1 coordinate 12,450, forward strand.
TGAGTACGCCTGGGTGGATGCTGACCTAAATCTAGAATTTGGCATTCTACGCGCCGACTCGGGAGACGATCGATTTGCGCTCGGTACTGAAGAAGCCTTCGAAATTATTGACCCGCCTGTAGAACCTGATACTGATCGTATTTACGCTAAAGCCCGTTACCTGAGGAACGTTTCTGATCGGTTTTTCTGGTATGGCCGCGTTGACGTAGAACGTGACCAGCCGGCCGGCATTACCTTCCGCCTCGCGCCCGCTGGCGGAGCTGGCAACAACTGGGAAACACCTGAGAATATTGAGCTCCGCACTGGATATGGCTTCGGCTACTCAGCTGGGGAGATGACCTTCGACGGCTCCAATAACTACTTTGGGTACCAGCTTTTCTATGAGTTTGACATGGAAATTAGCGACAATACTGACATCGATAGCAGCATGACCTTCGACGGCAGCATCATGTCAATGGGTAACTACCGCTTTCATTGGGCAAATGGCATCGGTGTAGCGATCAATGACAGAATGGCCTTAAAGGCAAGTTTGCGGCTCGTCTATCGAAACGATCCAGCCCTAGAAGAAATCGATCTGGAGGATCCCTCTGGAGCAGTCCTCGGCAACGTCATCGTAAGCAAGAAAAAACTTGATACGGGCTTTACAACCTCGTTGGTGATTAACTTCTGAAACCAAGGTTTTCGTTATTCAAGACACCTTCCGCTCGGCGATCCTTGTCCGCAAGGAACCAGAAAACACTATGGAATGACAATTGTCGAAGACCAACGAATTCAACGAACAGGTGCCACGATGAAAACCACCCCCGTCGTTTCCCTTTTCGTCGCGCTCACCCTTCTCAGTTTAACGGGTGCAACCGCACAACAAGCCACCAGCAGTAAAGCCAGAATGGCGTCCTGGGACCAACACATGCAAATGGCGAAGGACTCACCTTTTCGCGACCTCGAGTGGCGTGCCATCGGCCCCAAACAAGCAGGTGCCCGTGTCGAAGCGATCGCTGTTCCGTCTGGCAGCCACGGCACGATCTACGTCGGCATCGGTTCAGGCAACCTCTGGAAAACAACGAACAATGGCATCACGTGGACCCCAATCTTCGAAAACGAATCTACATTTACGATCGGGGACATAGCCGTTGCGCCATCGAATCCGGACATCCTATGGGTCGGGACTGGGGAGACTCAGCCACGCCACAGCGGCTATTCGTTCGCTGGTACCGGAGTATTCAAGTCTGAAAATGCAGGCGAAACCTGGCAGAACATGGGTTTGCAAGACACTCATCACATCGGAAAAGTCATCATCGACCCCAACAACCCCGAAACCGTTTACGTCGCTGCCATCGGCCATTTTTGGTCGCCTAATGAAGAGCGAGGCGTCTTCAAGACGACAGATGGTGGGCAAACCTGGCGCAAAACCCTCTATGTAAGCGAACGTACTGGGGCGGTCGAAATGGCGATCGATCCAGGTAACAGTGACATTCTCTACGCTGCCACTTGGCAAGCAGTGAGTGGCACCCCCCACGAAGGCGGTCTCGAAAGTGGGATCTATAAAAGCATCAACGCTGGTGAAACGTGGACCAAACTTTCCAACGGCTTGCCTTCGGGGCCGCTGGGTCGTATCGGCCTCGACGTCGCGTTTTCCAATCCGAATGTCGTTTATGCCTTTGTCGACAACCGCAACGTACCTACGCCATCTGATGCAATACCAGGAGGAGGTGAAAGCAACCAGGAGGCCCGCGAGATCATTGGAGGCGAAATTTACCGATCGAACGACAAAGGCTCTACTTGGTTCAAAGCAAACGTTGACGACACCTACGGCTTCTTTGGCGTCTACGGTTGGAAGTTTGCCGACATCCGCGTTTCCCCCGACAATGAAGACGAAATTTTTGCCCTGGGTAACCGTGGCTACCATTCGGTTGATGGCGGCAAGACCTTCGAGCAAATTGGGGAAATCATCGTTCGTATCCACGATACACGTGGACTAGTCATGCATCTCGATCACCATGAGATCTGGATCGACCCCCAAAATGCCGACCGTATCTTGCTCGGCAACGATGGCGGATTATACGAATCAAACGACCGCGGCCAAACTTGGCTACACATGAATAATATCCCTGCGGCTGAGTTCTATTCGATATCCCTCGACATGGAGTATCCGTACAACGTATTCGGTGGCACGCAAGACAACGCAGCTTTGTATGGTCCCAGCGATGCCGACGTTGCAGACCATACCGACGACCCATGGGAGAACGTCTACCTTGATCGCTGGACCGGTGGAGACTCTTTTGACACCCTGCGAGATCCTACTAGCCCCAATATCGTTTACTACGAACACCAGCATGGTGCGATGCTTCGTATGGACATCCAGCCAGGTGGGGATGTCCAGTCGGGTGGTGATTCGACCCAGAACATCCGGGCCCGCGCCCCTGAAGGAGAGCCGGAATGGCGATTTAGTTGGTACACGCCAATCATCATCTCTCATCACGACCCGCGCACCCTTTACGTTGGGGCAAACTATGTCCTGCGATCAAGAAACCGTGGCGACAACTGGGAGACAATGAGTCCGGATCTCTCCAGCGAGGGTGAAGGCATGCGCTCCGTGGTGCCCTTCGGGACGATCACGATGCTGGCAGAATCGCGCTTGCTGCCCGGTATCATTTACGCTGGCACCGAGGGAGGGAGAATTTGGCGGACAACTAATGATGGCGGCGCGTGGGAGCAAATAAACCAAGGGCTACCACGAAAGTGGGTGAGTCGCCTGGTTGCCTCTGAGCACGAGATCGGTCGTATTTATGCTTCTTTTACGGGCTATCGCGAAGACGACTTCAATGCCTACTTGTTCATCTCTCATGATTTCGGTGATTCATGGCTATCGATTAGCAACAGCCTGCCAGTGGAGTCGATTAACGTCATTGCGGAGGATCCGACCAATGAAGATTTGCTTTACGTTGGTACCGATCTGGGAGTGTACGTATCACTCAACCGTGGACAAACGTGGGATTCCCTGTCGACAAAACTACCGACCACACCTGTCCACGATCTAGAAGTCCATCCGCGTGACCCTGAGATTGTCATTGGCTCGCATGGCCGCAGTGAGTGGGTCCTAAACATCGAGTCTGTCCGGGTAAAGGCTCTGCAATAGGGAGGCCTTCGGAGCCTTGGGAACTACTCGGGGACCTCAGTCAACAGATACTTCAACGCGAATGTGCCGATCCAGTGGGAACCTGCGTAATCAGCATCGAACATTGCTTCGAAGCCCATCGCGCCATGTAATGCAGCGAGCTTTTCGTAGGCTTCGATACGCAGGTCGCCCGGAGGTAAAACCGCAGCGATGCGGTTCATTGCATCACCACGAATAAACGCCAGTCCTATAAGGTGTGACTTGCCACCCAAGGCACGAGTTTCCTCGTCAATTCGCCGTTGCTCTTCGTCCGATGTGGTGGTCTTGCCAGTCTCATCTTCCTCACCTGAGAAACCTTCTGTCGCCGGCTCACTCACTTGAGCATCGGCAGCCTGCTCCCCAGAATATTCGGATGCCGCAGAATCGCCATTAGCTGGCTCTCCCGAGGTATCCACCGGAGTAGTAAGCGGCAAGAATTCACGGGCGTTAACCTGCGGCATAAAGTCTTCGAACCATGTTAAAAATTCGTCTGGCTCAAGAATCTCAGCCATCAGTGCCGCTTCTTCCAGGCATGGCGACAAAAAATCAGAACCCCAAGGTTCGTAGGCTGTCGGGCAGCCATAATCATCGAAAAACAACCGCTGAGAAGATTCGTAGATTGCTTCCTCGAGTGCGTTGTCTTCAACGACTCGCGCGTAGTCCAGCATCATCGCGAGAGCAAATGAAGTGTTGCTGTGGGCGCCACTGCGAGACGGACGTTCAAGGTCTGCCATGTAGGCGACCATACGCTCCGAAAATAGGGCAGCGAGCGGTTCAAGGTTGTCAGCCCATTCCAGCGCATCGGGATCATCCCAAGTCCGCAATTCAGCGTACAGTTTTAGCAGCCAGGCGTACCCGTACGGTCGCTCGAAACCACCTGCGGTCTGGAAGTACTCCAACTCCCCCTCCAGGGCCCGCGCCGACAGATGGTCATTTAACTTCTCTCGCACGAGTCCGCTGACAGGTAGGCTGGGGTATTCCTTGTGAATCTTAACCATAGCCCAGGTTGAATTGACCGCTGAATGCCAATCCCAACAGCCGTAGAAAGAGCGGTTGCGTTCATAGCCCGGCCGGCGGGTGGCAACGGTCTCGTCAAGGTAAGTACTGCGGTCACGCGGGGCCGCATGAGGGCGGTCCAAGCACGAAAGCGGCATCGCCACCAAGGTGAGTGCCATTTCCAGGTCAAGATTTGGCACGCTTGCAAACGAAATCGAGTCAATAAACGCGGCTAGGCCCGCTGCTTCATCCCCGCTGATCTCAAGCGCACCCGCAGAAACAGTTTTGTCTTCGTCGAGTTCAACCTCAGGATAGCCACACGCCGCAATGGCTACCGTTGCCAACAGAAAGATGCCGATGAGCTGGTTCTTCATAGGGCCGCATTCTAACCCGAGCATCCCGATACACTCCTGTCCGCGATCACTTCCGCTCCGCAGGCATTGTTTCATTGGTTAGCCGAAAGGCAATGCAGCCGAGGACCTCTGATGCGAAGACACCATAAGTGGCCAATAACTCGCGCAATCTGTAGCAAGTGTACACTCGCCCAATGCAAACCTTGAGACCATGGAACCGTTGGCTAACGTTGCTTATTGGCACTGGCTTGCTCGCTATATCCGCCTTTACGAATAGCCTGGCGCAAACACGAGTCGAGTTTCACATGCTACCCCCGGTCTCGACTGGCCCAATGGATCCAGCGTGGAGTCCAGACAGTAAATGGATCGCGTTTTCGATGCGTGGTGACATCTGGAAAATACCCGCTGCGGGTGGTGAAGCGATCGCGTTAACCGAGGGGCCTGCCTACCACTTCGAGCCAGCTTGGAGCCACGATGGCACCACTATTGCGCTCACGTATGAAATCGATGGCGACCTCGAGATTGGCATCGTTGCTGCCAGCGGTGGACCGGTGCAACGCATCACAAATAGTCCCGGCTACGACTTGCAGCCAGTGTGGTCAGCCGACGATCGTCAAATTCTCTTTGCTTCCCGTCGTAACGGTGGCTTCGACATCTTCAGCGCTCACCCGATAACGCCTGCCAACGTCCCCAGTGAAAGATTAATAGTTGAAGAAATTGTGGGTGGTCCCGGAAACCAGTATCAGCCATCTGTCTCGCCTGACGGCGTTTTAGTTGCATTCATGGCACCGGCCCCCGGGACACTCGGCAGCGGAGCTATATGGGCTAAGAGACATGTGTTGAACAACACCGGCACGCCGAGAACAGCCGATGAGCCATACCTAGTGCACACCGAAGAAACCAGCTACCGTGCCGAACCCGCATGGTCAGCAGACAATGCAGCGATCTTCTATTCGTCGGATTCTGGTGGCTCCAACGACATCGCTGTGGTTTCCGCTCAGGGTGGAAATCGAGTTCGCTTGACTGAGGTCCCGTCAGACGAATTCGGTGTCGCTGTTAGTCCTGACGGCAATAGGATCGCTTTCGTCTCTAATCACCAGGGCCCAACACGGTTGTACACGATGGGGGCAGGTGGTGGTGCTCGTAGTTCTTGGCGTGAAGTAGAAATCACCTCACGGCATCCGCGAACTGAAACCGGCACAGTACGAGGCCGAGTTCTCGACGAAAGCGGACAGCCAACGCCAGCACGCATTATGTTGACCGCCTCTGACGGTCGCGCGTACACCGAAGATGGTGGATTCCATCGCATGATGTGGGTGAACAAGAGGCATTATGCACACACCGACGGTACCTTCGAAATCGAGTTGCCGGCAGGCGTAGCTTCAATCGAAGCAATGCGCGGATTCGAGTACCTCCCAACAAAGGTGAGCGCCGACATCATTGCAGGAGAAAGTACCGATGTGACGCTGGTTCTCAACCGTTTCGGCAATCTGGACCCATTGTTCACTCTGGGCTGGTACTCCAGCGATATGCACACCCACGACCTGCACGAGGGGCGTTTCGGCCTTACCCCAGAGATGTTTTTTCGGCAGCTCGAAGCCGACGATGTGCGCGTCGCTAACGCCCTAATCCACATGGATGGGACGAAAATCATGGGACGATCAGAGAACCTGACCGGCGAACCGTACGAGATGTCCGGGGAAGAACGGATTCTGTACTACACACAAGAGTTCCGGGGCTCATACGGCCACGTAGCTTTACTGGGGTTGCAACGTTTCATCATGCCGTTCATTGGCGGTGCCCGTGGCACACCGTACGCACCCGACGTACTTAAGCTGGCCCACATCGATGCCGCTTACAACCAGGGCGGTATCGCCGGGTTCGTACATCCTTACAATGGGCCTGTTGATACCCCACAACGTGCTGCAACCGCCGACATTCCTGTCCACGTCGCTCTCGGCCGCGGCGACTTCTTCGACGTAGTTTCCATTGCTTCTCTTGAGATGGAGTCGACCGAAATGTACTACCGGCTCCTAAACTGCGGTTTCCGCCTAGCTGCCACCGGTGGAACTGACAACTTCTCCGACGTTTGGCTAGACCCCTCAGGCGGTACGGCACGTACCTATGTTCACATCGATGGAGCCCCCCCTCTCACATTCAGCGGCTGGCTCGATGGCGTAAGGGAGGAAAAGACGTTCGGAACTAATGGGCCGTTGCTGTTCCTGAATGTCGGCCACGGGAGACTAAGCCCGGGGGCCATGTTAGAACCAGGTGAGGAGTTTGCCCTCGAAAGCACTGACGATACGACTTTTGATATCAGTTTGGCAGTAACATCACTTGCGCCACTCGATCGCGTTGAAATCATCGTCAATGGAAGTATTGCTCACACATGGGGAGAACCTGATTTTGTCGGGTACAACCCGAACGAAGTCTGGAATCTATCAACCACAATTGAGCTCCCAGGTAGCGGATGGATCGCTGCTCGTGCCAGCGGCCCACCAAGCGAATATGTCGGCGACGCGTTTCCATTTGCCGCAACAAGCCCGGTTTACGTCGTTCGCGATGGGCACAACTACACATCCGTTGAAGATGCCCAGTTTCTCCTTGAAACAATCAACATACTGTGGGATCGAGTCGAGACTCGCGATGCGTTCAACACCGATGCTGAGCGGCGTGCGTACTCCGAAGCCATTGGCCAGGCACGCGCCATCTTCCAGCGCATCATTGACGGCCTCTGAGTCTGTTTCCGGAACCTCGGCTATTACCTCTCAACCAATTCTTAATCAGTCAGTCCCCGTCGATCCGAAACCGCCTGGTCCTCGTATTGTTTCATCGACGTCCTCAACTTCGCTAATAATCACACGTGCCACGGGCGCAATGACCAGCTGTGCGACCCGCTCGCCCCTGTTGATGGTCAATGGTTCGCTGCCAAGATTCATCAGAATGACCTTGACCTCTCCACGATAATCGGCGTCTAGCGTTCCGGGCGAGTTAAGTACTACCAACCCGCGAGTTGCTGCTAGGCCCGACCGGGTGCGCACCTGCCCCTCGTAACCAGCCGGAATTTCCATCTTGAGGCCGGTTGGAATCATTACCCTTTCCCCATTTCCGATGATGATCGGCTCTTCAACCGCAGCGCGAAGGTCAATACCCGACGAGCCTGGGGTCTGATATTCGGGGAGGTCGAGTCCCATCGCGTGAGGCAAGAGCTGGATACGCAGATTGATAGCGCTCATTCAGTGTGTTCCTGTCGTGTTGCTAGCAGAGTAGCAAGCCGAGGTTCGGGGTTAATACCAGCGTAGCTACGTATATCGAATTATGAAATGGTGTTTGGAACAACCATTACAGTCAACGAAGTTGCGGTAACCTTCTTGGGAACGATTTCAACTTTGGAGGTAGTCTGTGAGAAAGCTTGTTTCAAGTATCGTTTTATTCGCAATCTTCGCCTTTGTAGTAACTCCGGCACATGCTCAAATCGGGTTCGGCAGAACGGCCGCCGTGGGGGATGGCGAGGTTTTCATCGGTGAACCAGGCAACCAGGCGACCCCTGGATATGTGTATGTGTACCGCCCCGACTCGGGTGGATGGGCAGAAATCGCTACGCTCACCGCTGATGATGCAAGGGATGCTGACGGATTTGGCAGCGGAATGGCCATTGACGGAGACCGACTCATCATTGGTGCCGAACTCATGGGCGCAGGCGCGGCGTACGTTTTCGAAAAACAAGAAGGGGCATGGGTTCAAGTCGCTAAGATCGAGGCACCGAACAGTAGTACAGGTGATCTCTTCGGCGCCTCCGTGGCAATTAGCGGCAATCACCTTATTGTGGGCGCACCCGAGTCATCTGGAGGCACCGGCTCTGCCCACGTATTCGAGTTGCAGGAGGGTGGCTGGCAACATGTCGACGCATTGTCCGGAGCGGGTACAGACAATGAAAACTTTGGAATGTCAGTCGCCATAGACGGCGATTGGGCTATCGCTGGTGCGCCTGACCGGAAGCTCGATTTTTTCCTGTCTGGATATGCTCCGGACGTGCCGTCAGGAATGGCTTATATTTTTGAGAACCGTGACAGCGGTTGGGAGCAAGCCGGGCAACTGAACGGTTCGGGTGCAGGTTCCGGAGCAAATTTCGGTTATGCGGTAGCAATGCACAACGGCCAAGTCATGGTTGGGGCTCCCGGTGCCAACGGTCTGATCGGAGCTGTTTACCTCTATTTCTATGACCCAGTGGAACAAAACTGGGGCCAGCTTCCAGGGCTTGAGCCATATGATCGCCTACCGGGAAGTTATTTCGGCGCGTCGATCGCGTTTAGCGAAAACGAGGCCTTCATCGGGGCCCCGGGCTCTGAGGGACGCCTAGGCCGTGTCTATCACTTAACCCGAAGCAGTCTCAATAGCTGGGATTCAGCGACTAAGCTCGGCGCCGCCAACCTTGGGCAGTTCTCGATTCTTTCCACTGCGGTTGCCGCAAAAGCTGACGTAGTCGTCGCCGGGGTTCCCGGCAACGACTACGGTGCCGGCACTGCGGTAATTATGGAACGCGACCACATTGGCTGGAACCGCACAGAAGTTCTGTCGGGGACAAGTGGCCTTGAGCCTGTTGTAGGTGAAGGTGTCCCCTGTGTTGACGGCAAGGCCGGCCCGTTCCTGTGTGACAACGTTGACATGGTTTCCTTTCTGCCAACCCACATGATCGGCGGCGACCGCGGCGTCGGGGTGAACGACATATGGGGCTGGACCGACCCCGACACCAACCGAGACTACGTTGTCGTTGGTATGCGTGACGGAACCACTTTCGTCGATGTCACCGATCCAAGCCACCCAGTATGGATTGGCAAGTTGCCCAAGACAGACGAGGCCAATACCTCGCTTTGGCGGGATGTGAAGGTCGACAAGGACTTTGCGTTTATCGTCTCAGACAGCGCCGGACAGCACGGGATGCAGGTGTTCGATATGACCCGGCTGCGAGAGTTTTCAGGTGAGCCGTTGACACTTACGGCGGACACCACCTATCGCGGTGTCGACAGTGCCCACAACATGGTCGTGAATCCGGGCTCCGACTTCGCTTTCATCGTGGGGGCGGGTGGCCGCGAGAGCTGTGGCGGTAGCCTACACATGATTAACATCGAGGATCCTCGAAATCCTGCCTTTGCCGGTTGCTTCTCCGACATCAGCACCGGAATGGCAGGTACTGGCGGCACCCACGATGCCCAATGCGTCACTTACGCGGGCCCAGACGAACGCTACACCGGGCACGAAATCTGCTTCACATCCAATGGGGCTTCGGCATTGTCAATCGCCGATACCACTGACAAGCGCAACCCTGTTGCGATCGCGCGTGGCGAGTACCCGAACATAGCCTACACACACCAAGGCTGGCTGACCCCTGATCAACGCTATTTCTACTTAAACGATGAACTCGACGAATTCTCCGGTTTGGTGCCTGGGACTCGCACACTAATATTTGATGTTCAGGAACTCGACGATCCGATATTAGTTGGAACCTACGAGACTGACAGCGAGGCTACTGACCACAACCTCTATATCGTAGGAGACCTGATGTATCAGTCTAACTACCGTAGCGGCCTACGGGTGGTCGACATCGCAGATCCTGAAAACCCGACGGAGCTCGGATACTTCGACACAGTACCGTGGGGAAGCGACTTTGGAATGGGGGATATCATTAGCGGGTCGATCGGTTCGTGGAGCAACTACCCATTCTTCGAATCTGGGGTGGTGGTGGTCGCCAGTGGGCGCGAGGGCGTGTTCGTCCTGCGAGTGCGCGAGTGACAGACCGCCATGCCTTTTAGCAATCAAAGGCCCCGGTTGTGCTCATAGAAGCTATGGCCTAAAACGGGTTAATTTCATAACCGAGAAGCCAAGCTATCACCAAGGTCAGCACAAACCCGGCAATTATCGACAGAATCAACGTTTTATTCATGAGCCTCTCCTTCTGAGACGGAGTTTAAAGGTTCGCCTGTGTGTAGTAGCTACACAGGAAATATTTTTTCAGAATTTAAGTGCCACCCGTGGCAGGAGTCCCATATATATGCCACGCCGCCGTCGCGCGAGTGGGGGGATGTTTAGCTCCCAAAAGGGGCTTTTTCTTGTGGCCCTCGGAGAGTGGGAAGTTGCCCTGTGGTTACCCTCCTGAAAACTAAAGTAGCCACGACCCAGTGACAGAAAGGGTTTCAGAGGAATACAGGGCCATAATTAGCTTAATCCTGCTTGCGCAACAGGAATGCACCTTCCATCAAGCTTGTAACAATAATCGTTCCAGATTCAAAGAACGGGTAGTTACTCCAAGCTCCGGAAAAACCAGGTCCCTCTAAATACGGCGCTGTATCAAACATTCCCGCCTCAACCGGATTCTCTGGGTCCGTAATGTCGAGAATGTGCAAACCGTAACGATAGTTCGCCTGGTAGACAAAATCGCCCTTGACATACAGGTTGTGGGCGCTGGCAGGCAACGAACCCATGAACATGGTTGTTAACAGTGGGTCTTCAAGATCACTCAGGTCCCAAATCGTGGTGCGCGTTGTTTGAGCATTGCCGCGGATTACGTCTGACTCGTCGTTCATAATGAAATATGCATGGTCGTCAGTCAGCCAACCCTGGTGCAAATAAGCAGGATTGGGGTAGGTGCCACGGCCTAGTAATACAGGGATTTCCTTGTCGGTAACGTCCGAAACTGACAAAAATCCACCATTTGCCTTTAGGCAAATTTCTCGGCCCTCGTACCGCTCGTCTGGACCTCGGTACACGGCGCACTGCACATCGTGGGTCCCGCGCTCATCCCGAAAACATCCCGCAAATTGTGGGTTGAGAGGGTCGCGGATATCAATCATGTGCAGCCCTCCGCCACAACTCTCACGCCCGTCAGCACCGACCAGGTAGGCAAAACCAGTTTCGGTATTGATGGCGATATTGTGGACGCTTTCTACGAGGTCGTAGTGGCTATCGGGTTGAAACACCATGGGCATATTCGGCACGTCGCGCAGTTTCGACATATCGAAGACCTGCATTCCATGGGCTCCAGCGCCATCGGCGACGATGAAAGCATGCTCGTTGTAAAACTTGATATCTCGCCATAGCTGTGAAGGCGGCGTGTTCTGGGTCTTAGCTAGATCACCCACCAGTAAGGGATTGAGAGGGTCAGTGATATCGAAGAACGAAGTCCCATCATTACGGCCGATGAGCGCATACTCACGACCAGTCACCGGGTCAGTCCAGCCCCAGTTATCATTCGTGCGCACGCCTCGCGAATCGCCTTCTGCTTTGAGCATCGACCCCGGGATGAAGGCGAGCAAGTCGATACCATCACAATCAAACGGACCAATCTTGCCATTAGTGCACTCACGCACCTCCCCGAGCAAAGCTGGCAGTGCATCCGGCTCACTGACCAGTTCCCCGCGATCTTCCCATTCACCGTTTGTGTTGCGCTCATACACATAAACAGCTCCGGCCTGATGGTCCATTCCGGTGGCCGATACGGCTGCAATACCGCCGCTAGAGGCGATGCGATCGCCGAATGCATCACGAGTCACAGTTTCTTTCAAGAATATGCGCCGTGGGGCGCTAAGCAGTTCTCCGCCTTCATCACGGTACAGATAGACCATGCCGGTATCCGTACCCCGCGGAGCCGGTGAACCGACCCAAACGTCTTTGCCATCGATAGCAACCGCCGTGCCAAAGCGGTCTCCACGAATGCCGCTGAAGGCAGCTAGCCGCGAATGCTCCTCCCAAACACCATTCTCCTCATCGTACTTATAAACATAAGCAGCGCCATGACCGTCGCCACTTCCGGGGGCACCGATTACAGCCGTGTTGCCCTCAAGAGAAATGGCGGCGCCGAAGTTAGCGGCGCGCTCGTTCTCAGATCCAAGCGAAGCTGTCTCGCGCCAGTTGCCATTCTCATAGCGAAACTCGAAGACACGGCCAACCTCGGGTACAGGCGGCGTATCCTCTGGAACTGGCGACGGTCCCCGCCCCCGACGGCGACCACCGCCCTGGGGTTGAGCCACAACGTCCGCCGCACGAGTTGGCGCACCAACGAAAACGCGGCCGTCTGAAAAAGCAATAGACCTTCCAAAGCTGTCCCCTGCAACGATCCCATCGGTGGGCTCTAGGCTCCCCTGTAGAGCCCATCTTCCAGAACCGCCGCGCCGGAAGACATAGACCGCTCCAGGCTCGGCTGGTTGTGGTGTGCCACGACCCCCACGACCACCGGCACTCGCAGCCCGACCCGGCTTGCCAACCATCATCCAGTCACCTTCTATAGCCATCGCGATACCGAAATCAGTGCCGCAGTAGCCATACTGCTGACCACAACCAGGATTAGGTCCAGTAAATCCATCTACGTTGAGAGTCCCAGAGGAACGCCAATTCGCTCCGTCACGCTCGAAGGCGTGCAACATTCCCCCGCGCTGAGCTACGAAAAGTGTGTCCCCATCCAACGCAAGCACGGCGCCAAAACCATCGGCCCGCTCGGATTCCTCCGCTTGTAATCGCGTTACCTCCGCCCAAATGTCACCACTTTTTCGGTACACATAGACCGTGCCTTGCCGAAAACTGTTGTTGGGCTCACCAATGATCAAGTCATCGCCATCGACGACGACGGTGAGGCCGAACCCACTGGATTGCGCTAGGACGGGTAACGCCGAGATAACGACAAGGACCAAGGAAAAGAGAATGGCTCTCACGGGATGCATGAAACCCTCCATGGGGGAAAGTTGAAAATCTGATGGCTCGCATCATAACGACCCAAACGGCAGCTTCCAACGGGGGACCTTGTAGGTACGCCCCTTACTTAATTAATGGTCTCGACCGCAGTACCGTCTGAGATCGAGTCATCGGGGTGGACAACTACAGTCTCTCCGGCGCTCAGACCCGAGCGGACCTCGGCCCGCAAACCGCTACGCTGGCCGATCTCGATCTCACGTAGATAGGCAACACCATCTATAACCACGAACGCTGCCCAGCCTTCCCCGTGACGGAATGTGGCACTCGAAGGAATGCTAAGGACATCGTTTCCACTCCAAACAATAAAAACAGCGTCGACGCGATATTGATCACCTAGTCTTTTCCACTTCTCCGTTGGCGAAACGATGTCAACAACGGTCAACACTCGTTGTTCTTCGACGCCTAGCGCAGAGATCTTGGTGAACCCAACCGGTTCTACAACCGAAACGACACCATCAAGCACACCCTCTCCGCCCCAACGCTCGAATCGTACGTTCGTCCCAGGAGCAATCTTTACGGCATCTGCTGAGAGAACTTCAACTTCGACCTCCAATAGACCGGGGTCACCAACCTCGACCAGTGGCTGGCCAGCAACAACCACCCCCTCGCTTTCGTGCAACAAACGCAACACTCTACCGGCAACCGGCGATTGAACCGGTACGGTCTCGCCACCGGCACCGGACGTCTCCGAGTAACGCAGGGCGGTCTGGGCCGCTTCGATGTCATAACTTGCAACGTCAACCGCTCGGTGTGCTGACTCAAGCCGAGCCGTCGTGCGACGTGCCGCAGTTTCCGCAAGTTCCAACGACGTTTGCGATATTGCACCTTGTTCGAACAGCTTTCGCACCCGCGCAAGGTCAGCTTCCGCATACAGGGCATCGGCTTCAGCCGCGCTAACTTCCTGCGCCGAAACAAGCAAAGCCGCCTGCGCTGCAGCTACGCGCGCTTCAGCTTGAGCACGGGTACGCGAGTCGAGAACTTGGGAACGCAGCGGTTCAAGGTACAGCAACACCTCGCCTTCCTGGATCTCATCACCAACATCGAACCCCAGGCGTCGGGCATAGGCCGCCACTGGCGCCGAAACAACGTAACGCTCAACAACACGAGTCTTGCCCTCTTCCCGAACTGTCACCTCAAAGGTCCCGCGATCAACCGAAGCTGTGTCGATAAGAACGGGGCTGGGCACAAATCCCATCGCAATAGCCGTAACCACAACGATGGCAACGGCCAGCCAGCTGAGTTTTCGAAGCCAACTCACGAATTACTCCCTTGTCTTCAATACGGCGACAAGATCGAGATGGTCGACTCGGCGCCGGACGATGAGTCCCGAGATGACGGAAGAGACCAACACGACGCCAGCTGAATAACTGTACGTGCTTGCATCAATGATGGTCGGAATGCGAACCAAGTCGCTTTGAAACGCACTGGCCATGTACGCACACAGGCCACGCCCAAAGATGAAGCCAACCGGAATAGCTAAAAGTGTCAACACCGCGATCTCCCCTAAAAGGATGTAGGAAACCTCGGCGCGACGAAAGCCGAGCACACGCAGGGACGCCAACTCTCGACTCCGTTCCGCGAGGGCGATACGGGCGCTGTTGTACACCACGCCGATAGCAATTGAACCGGCAAGCATGGTCATAATGATTGACCAGGTCAGCAACTGGTTCCCCATCGTGGCGAAGAAGCTCTCGATCGAGTTATCAACATTCACCGATCCTGCAACACGTGGGACCTGTTCGAGCTTCAAGTAGATATCCTCTAGATGGGTTTCATCGGTGGCCAGGTAGGCCCCAGAGATTAGATCGCCTTCACCCATCAAGCGATTCAGTGCCGATCGATCCATATATGCCGATACACCAATATATTCGCTCACCAACGCAGTAAGGGGGACCTCACGGACTGGTCGGCGGCCCCTAAGCGCCTTCACCGTGATCATCTCGCCAGCCTGTACCCCAAGAACATCGGCCAGGTACCGAGTCAGAACCAAACCTTCCCGGGGAAGCGGAACCGGCTGCAGAGACGTGTCAATCAATCGCACGAGATCGCTTCCAGGCTCGATACCCTGGATGGCAGTACGAAAACTTCGATGATCTTTCTTGAGGTCAACGGGAACGAACCGAAACGGGTCGCCATATTCGACACCTTCGAGGTTCAGCAACTCGTAGTAGGCACGGTGCGAAGTCGGATCGACGAAGATGACCGCAAGATCCTCGCGTTGCGCGAAGCCGAACTGAACCTGGACCATCCGGTAGATAGCGTCGGAAAAAAACATACCGACCATCAGGACCGCCACCGAGAACGCGATTCCAATAATCGTCATCATCGACTTAACTGGCTGGCGCTCGATATGACGCAGGATCATTCGAGTCGGCTGTGTCAACAACCGTTTTACGCCTAGTCGTTCGACGGTAGCCTCACGATAGATGGCTGGCGCCTCGGGCCTCATTGCCTCGGCAGGCGGTTGGCTAACCGCTCGGAAAACCGAGTAGGCGGCACCAAGAAGGGCTGCCGTAAGGCTGATGACAGCAGCTCCGACCACTACCGGTAGTGAGATAGTGAACTCCAGGTAAGGGAATTTGTAGATCTCCATGTACATCTCGGCCATTGACCGAGCGAGCTGTGCCCCCAGGCCGAGGCCAGCAACGACGCCCAAGGTCACGATGACAGTAGTCAGCTTCGTGAAATGCCACAACACGCCGAGATTGCTATAACCGAAGGCCTTGAGGGTAGCCACTTGCTCCCGCTGCGCTCGAACGAGACGAGTAATTACGATGTTTAGAAGAAAGGAAGCAACACCGAGAAAAATAATGGGGAAAATTCTTGCCATGATACGCAGCGATCGAAATTCCTCTGATAGAAATCGATGCGAAATCTGAGTGTCCCGACCAATTGCCCCATAACCACCATAAGGCTCAATGACTTGGTCGAGTAATTCGATAACCGCTTCTTCACTGGCACCTGGCGACAAGGTCAACGTGACATCGTTGAAAGCGCCGGCCATATCGTAAGCGGATGCAAGCGGTTCCCGGTTCATCCACAGAACCCCATAGCGCTCGAAGTCTGGGAAAACGCCACCAGGCGCGATCATGTAAATATATTCTGGGGAAAGAACCACACCGACGATGGTCAATTCCTGGCGTCGGCCATTAATAATCGCGGCAATCTCAGCGCCAGGCTCGAAGCCGTGAGCTTCGGCAAACGCCTCTGAAACCAAAGCCTCGTCGGCTCGCCCTGGCACAATCATGCGGCCACTGCGCAAATAGGTTTTGTTGAGCAAGGAGCCATAGGGCTCGTCGATCGAAATCAACGATCCTCTTACCGCGTCGGCAAAGTCGGGAATATCGAGCACAACATTAGCGGCGACCCGTGTTTCGACCAGTTGAACACCAGGAATATCAGCGATTCGTTCCTTCACGTTTTCCGGGGCTCGCTTCAAAGTCGCAAATACTTCAGCGAAGTTGTACTCCTGGTAGAAGGTGGCTCGGGTCGTTTGCAAGGATTCGAGGGTGCTTAGTGACATAACGAAGCTGCCGACACCGCTTGCGATGACTATTGCAATAGCAAGAACTTGGCTTTTCATTTGCCAGAGCTCGCGGAACATCTTTTTGTCGAGCATCTTCATCGGATCACCAGTGCATCTCTTCCGGGGAGATCTTCATTTTATTGATCTCGGCCTGAGAAATCGTCCCGTCGGTCAGGTGCAGAACGCGATCGGCCATCCCGGCAACCACAGCGTTATGGGTAATGATCACCGTCGTCGTACCGATCTCTCTGTTGATGCGATTCAGGGCTTCAAGCACAACAACACCAGTGGTGGAATCAAGCGCTCCCGTCGGCTCGTCGCACAACAGTACCTGGGGCCGCTTGGCGATGGCTCGGGCGATGGCGACGCGTTGCTGCTCGCCGCCAGACATCTGGGCCGGGAAATGGTCAAGGCGCTCTTCTAGTCCAACTAGTTCGAGCGCCTCGGCAGGGTCCATCGGGGCTTCGGCGATCTCAGTAACCACGGCAACGTTTTCGCGTGCGGTCAAGCTTGAGATCAGATTGTAAAACTGAAAAATGAACCCAACGTGGCGACGACGATACTTAGTCAGCGCCCGGTCATCGGCGGCAGTTAACTCGGTGTCACCGTAAAAGACCTCTCCGCTGGTGGCAGTGTCAAGACCACCTAAAATATTGACTAGTGTCGATTTGCCACTACCTGATGGGCCCAGTAAAACCATAAGCTCGGAGTGATACAGCTCCAGGTCAACACCTCGCAACGCGTGGACATGAATCTCACCCATGTCGTAAACCTTGGTGAGACCACGGGCACGAAAAACGGGCGCGCCTACGGACGTCTCGGCGCTTTGCATTGTGTCCATCAGGAGCTCTCCTGAAGCCGGGTTGGCCTCTTCGAAAAGAGTAACGCGTCCCGTAACGAGGGGGTATGCCACTTTCTAGTTGTGGTGGCCCAATGACTTGGTTGCTTGGGGCACACTTATGGGCACCGCTTTCTCCCTGGCGTTTGAGCTAAGGTTTCCTAGAAAACAACTAGTTGAACACATCACGGGTTTAGATATGGCGTTATACCTAGGGCTTGATTCGAGCACACAAAGCCTAACGGCACTAGTGCTTGAGGTTGAGCATGATGAGCATGGTCGCAGCGATGAACCCCCTCGCAAATCCTTGGTTTTTGAACATTCGATCTTGTTCGATGAACACTTGCCACTATATGGAACCCGCAATGGTGTTCTGCCGAGCGAAGACCCGTCGGTGGCGGTGTCGTCTCCACTGATGTGGGCTGAAGCGTTAGACCACATGTTCGAAGCAATCGCGGTAAGCGGCTTAGATCTCTCGCGACTCGCTGCCATCGCTGGATCAGCCCAACAACATGGAAGCGTGTACCTGAGCCCGCGTGCCACGGGAGTTATGGCGGGGCTTGTTCCATCTTGCCCCTTGGTCGAGCAACTAGGCACAAGAACGATTGGCAACAAGGACGGACCACCGGAAAGCATTTTTTCACGTCCGGTATCACCAGTTTGGATGGACTCAAGCACCATCGAGGAGTGTCGAGAAATCACCGGCGCAATCGGTGACGCTGCTCAACTAGCACAGCTCACTGGCTCGCGGGCTTTTGAGCGTTTTACGGGACCACAAATCCGCAAATTCTATAAGCAGGATCCTGAGGGCTGGGAGGCAACTGACCGGGTGCACATGGTCAGCTCGTTCATGGCCTCCCTGCTTGCTGGGGCACACGCGCCGCTTGATCCTGGCGATGCCTCGGGGATGAACCTCATGGATTTGCGCACCCGCGACTGGTCATTGAAAATGCTTGAGGCTACAGCTCCAAAGCTTGCCGCAAAGCTCCCGCCGATCGTGCCGTCGCCGACCATCGTCGGCACACTCGCACCATATTGGCGACATCGTTTTGGGTTGCCAGCAGCAAAGATAGTTGCATGGTCCGGAGACAATCCCTGCAGTCTCGTCGGCACCGGGTTGATCCGAGAAGGGCAGATCGCAGTCTCTCTTGGGACCAGCGACACGCTTTTCGGGCCGATGAGCGAGCCGCGTATCGATCGAACGGGAACGGGTCACGTATTTGGCTCACCGACCGGCGATTACATGGGGCTCACCTGTTTATTGAACGGCTCGTTAGCGCGAGAACAGGTCCGCGACGCGTATAGTCTGGATTGGGAGAGCTTTTCTGAGATGCTGCAGGCGACGCCACCGGGAAACAATGACAGCATGATGTTTCCGTGGTTCGAACCCGAGATCACCCCCAATGTGCGCACGCCCGGCGTGCGCCGCATCGATCTCGCCACAGAGGACGCGGCCCGCAATGTTCGCGCCGTCGTGGAGGCACAAATGATGGCACTTGCTAACCACTCACGTTGGATGGGGGTCGATGTCGACGTCATTCATGCCACAGGCGGGGCAGCTGTCAACACTGACATCCTCCAAGTCCTGGCTGATGTTTTTGAAGCCAAGGTCCGGCGCTTCAAGGTAGCTAATTCCGCATGTCTCGGGGCCGCTCTGCGTGCCTATCACGCCGAGGGCACGGCAAACGGAACCGGGCTGTCGTGGAAAACGGTGGTTGACGGGATCGCTGTCCCCGTCACCGAATCCCCCATTATGCCGAAGCAGTCGAGCGTTAAAACCTACACCCGCCTGAGGCGCCGCTACGCTAAGTTGGAGCCCTTGGCAATCAGCGGATGTAGCGATTGATGATGCTCTCGAAAAGCTCCTGCTTACCGCTACGCCGCTTCGGCTCACCGAGCTTGTCGGCAAGCATCGCCAACTCGCCCAGGCTAAGCTCACCCCTCTCGAACTGAGCACCGGGGCCATCGTCATAGCTGGCATAGCGTTCCAAAAGGCGTTCCTCCAAATCCGAGCTCTCGAGTATCTCAAAAGCGATCATAAGCCCACGCGCCAGCGTGTCCATCGAACTGATGTGTCCGATAAATAGATCCTCGGGATCGGTAGAGCTACGACGCAACTTGGCATCGAAGTTAAGTCCACCGTGGCCAATTCCACCCGCGCGTAACAAGACGAGCATGATCTCAACCGCGTCGTAGAGGTTGTGGAGAAATTCGTCTGTGTCCCAACCACTGTGTGGATCACCCTGGTTTACATCGAGGCTGCCAAAGAATCCAGCGTCGATAGCTGTCTGTATCTCATGTGAAAAAGTATGGCGCGCCAAGGTCGCGTGGTTGTTCTCGATGTTAATTTTGAAATCGGCGCCAAGATCATGTTGCTGCATAAACGCGATTACCGCCGCAACGTCGAAATCATACTGGTGTTTGGTGGGTTCCATCGGTTTTGGCTCGATCAGAAAAGTGCCATTGAAACCCTGGGTTCGGCCGTAGTCACGTACCTTCTTCAGAAACGTCGCTAAGTGGTCTAGTTCACGCTTCATGTTGGTGTTAAGTAAAGAGAAGTAGCCTTCTCGGCCACCCCAAAACACATAATTTTCTCCAGACAGGGCGATCGTCGCATCTAGCGCCCCTTTTACCTGGGCCGCAGCGTGGGGCACAACCCCAAAGTCAGGGTTGGTGGCGGCACCGTTCATATAGCGTGGATGGGAAAACAGGTTGGCTGTGCCCCAGAGAAGTTTTACCCCCGATACATCCTGTTTTGCTGATGCCGCCTCGGCAAGCTGTATGAGGTTTGCTTCTGATTCCGCAACAGTCTTCCCCTCGGGCGCCAGATCGCGATCGTGAAAGCAATAATACGGCACACCTAGCTTGGTCACGAACTCAAAAGCAGCGTCCAGTCTGTCTGCAGCCATCCTCATAGGATCGTCTGAAAACCACGGTATTTCCCTTGTCCCAACCCCAAATGGATCGGCTCCAGTTCCGTTGAAAGAGTGCCAGTAAGCAACCGAGAAGCGCAGATGGTCGCGCAGTGTTTTGCCCCCGATTTCCTTTTCGGCATCGTAGTATTTGAATGCCAGCGGGTTATCAGACTCAGGACCCTCGTACACAATTGTCCCAATG
Source organism: uncultured Acidobacteriota bacterium (assembly GCA_964455175.1). Classification (GTDB taxonomy): domain Bacteria; phylum Acidobacteriota; class UBA890; order UBA890; family UBA890; genus UBA890. Next base: position 33,176 of record CAYVUW010000025.1, read on the forward strand.
TCGGGAAAATACTCGCGCGCCCCGATTAGCGGCTCAGTCTTCATACTGTGTTTTCCTTCCGTCCCACGCTTCTTACCCCGAGAAGTACAGATACAATGCGACGATTGCCACCAGAATCATCGCTGAAGCAAACACGTCACGCGCACTCCAGCTGCTGCGTGAATCAACGCGATCCTCGACTGTCATCGTGCCATAGGTGAGCCCACTGATCGACGCGTAATCAGGTTCCCGCGTGGCGTAACTGACACCGACCATCACGGTGACGGACACACAGAAGATCAACAGACTGTAGTACTGAAAAAACATGTTGTTGACCACCCATAAAAACGAGCCGTAAACGTAGCCGTTCTCATAGCCATCAAGGCCAAGCTTTACGGGCGTGTCAACGGCGAGGCGGAAGATGCCCAGCAAGAAACCAGTGATCAACGTCGCAAGCGCTCCCTGAGCGTTGAGTCTCTTGAAGAACACGCCAAAGAAAAATACAACTGCAATCGGTGCACCAAGGTATGCCTGTACGCCCTGCAGGTAATCGTACAGGCCACGCCCCCCTTGAATGACTGGGATCCACGCCAGGCCGATAAGCACCATCACGGAAGTCGCGACCCGTCCAATCCAGACTAGCCGATGCTGCGAAACATCTGGATGTAGTTTGCTGTAGAAGTCCATCGTGAACAAAGTCGCCGAGGCATTGAACACACCAGCGAGCGAGCTCATCAGGGCAGCCAGCAATCCAGCCACAACGAGCCCACGTACTCCAGCCGGAAGTACTGTTGCCACTAGCAGAGGGAACGCTTTTTGTGCCTCGTCTCTAATTGTTTCGCCGTTGGCATCCAGTAGCACCTGCTGGATCTCAGGAACCCTGCCACTCGAGGCGAGAGCGAAGCAAATCAGCCCAGGAATGATGAATATGAATACCGGAAGAAGCTTGAGAACAGCCGCGAAAATAGCGCCGCGCCGAGCCTCTCGCTCACTCGGAGCACCTAGCGCACGCTGAACAATGTACTGGTCGGTGCACCAGTACCAGAGGCCGATGATCGGCGCACAAAACAGCATGGGCAACCAAGGATAATTGGTGTTGAAGTACCAAGCCTCACGCACAACATCGCCGACGGCATTAAGTTCCCGCACAGGAGCCCAAGTACCAGTGACCCCCTCGGGCACCAGTGGCTTCCAGAGGTTAAACATCTCAGGGTCAACTATTAAGCGCAGCTCACCCCAACCTCCTAGCGCTCGCAAACCGAAGAACGTAACCAACACAGAGCCAGTTACTAGAACGAGCGTCTGAAGTGCTTCCGTATAGGCTACGGCACGCAGTCCGCCGAGGATTGTGTATAGCCCGGTTAGCACGATCATCAGAATCGACCCTATCCAGAAACTGTCGAGCGGTCCGATGCGTATGTCTGGAAGAAGAACTGAAAACACGATACCGGCCGCGAAAATCGCCACCGCGATCTTGGTGAGCACGTAGGCAACCAATGAGATAATCGACAACACCCAGCGGTTCATCGGGCTGAAGCGACGCTCAAGAAATTCTGGCATCGTGAAAACCTTTGACCGCATGTAAAACGGCACTAGTACCCAGCCCAATACGAGCAAGCACCAAGCGTGCAATTCGTAGTGCGCCATAGCCACCCCGTCGGTGGCACCTGAACCTGCCAACCCTACGAGATGCTCAGACCCAATGTTGGACGCAAAGATCGAGGAGCCAACGATCCACCAACTGAGGTTTCGTCCGGCAAGGAAATAATCGGTAGCGGTGTCCTCGTTTTTCCGGATGACGCTCCATGACAGCCAGGCGAGTGCCCCAAAGTAGGCAGCGATGACTGCCCAGTCCAACCAACTCATCAAGTCACTCCTTCAGGAGATTTGGGCGTGTTTTCCTGTCCGGTATTAGCTCACTGTATGCCATGACGCATCTGACTCACCGGTCGACACCAAAGCGATAAACCGTCTGGGAACGATACTGCTCGTCCGGCCGCAGAATTGTTGAGGGGAACCCTGGCTGGTTGGGCGAATCAGGGAAATGCTGTGCCTCAAGGCAAAACCCAGCGCGATGTTCGTAGACGACTCCCCTCTTCCCAGTAATGGAGCCATCAAGGAAGTTGCCAGAGTAAAACTGCAGACCAGGCTCTGTGGTTTCGACCTCGAGAACACGTCCACTGACAGGCTCGACGACTCGCGCCGCCGAAACCATCGTCGCCACAGCACCTGCAACGCTCGCTGAGCCCCCTTGGCCGTCTCGTGCGAGTACAAAGTTGTGGTCATAACCGATGCCATTGATGAGCTGTTCGTCTTCGTGATCGATGCGGGCACCGATCGCCGTTGGCTCAGTGAAATCGAAAGGGGTGCCGGCAACCGTCACCAGCTCTCCGGTTGGTATCCCGGTAGAGTCGATCGGGGTAAAGCGGTGAGCGTTGATCATTAACTCATGACCAAGGATGTTCCCCGAAGTAGCAAGATTGAAGTATGAGTGGTGGGTCAAATTCACCGGTGTCGGTGCATCACTGGTTGCACGGTAATCGATAACAAGCTCATCCTCATTATTCAGGAAGTAGTCAAACTCGACTTTCACCGTCCCCGGATATCCTTCCTCCCCATCGGGACTCACATAGGAAAAAGTTACTCCCACACCGTCGCGTTCTTTGATCACGGTACCGGTCCAAAGCACCTTGTCGTAGCCAACGACCCCACCATGTAGGTGGTTCGGATCATCGTTGGTGGCCAGTTCGTACTCGACCTCGTCCAGAGTGAATCGGCCCTTAGCGATGCGGTTAGCGTAGCGACCAACGATGGCACCGAAGTAAGGCGTTTCTTCCAAATAGCCCGAAAGATCATCGTAGCCGAGAACGATGTCGCCGAGGTCGCCGTTCCGGTCGGGAGCCATGATCGATAAAATGATGCCACCGTAGTCAAGCACCCTGATTTCAATGCCACTCGTGTTTGTGAGCTTGAAAACGTGGACTACTGCTCCGTTACCCAGTGTGGCAAATTCATCCTCGGTCACGAATGCTCCCTTAGTATTGGCCGTTTCGGGTGCGGAACTTACACGATCGGGTACTTCCCTACACGCAGTAAGGCCCAAACCGGCAGTGCCGACGATGACGACAAGGCGAAGTAGCTTCAAAGACATGGGGATCCTCAGTCCAAACTCCCTTTGGTGTTCCAGCGAACGGATCAGCTTGAGCAGCGGTCTAACGACAGAGCCGTAATGCACAATAAGTCAAGCTAGGTGCATCGTCCTGCCGCCAACCACGGTGCGCATGACTGGGATCTCCTTGATCGTGTCAGGAGCTACATCGTGTGGATCCTTGGCAAGGATTACAAAGTCAGCCAGTTTGCCGGCCTTGATCGAGCCCTTAATATTCTCCTCGAAGGACGCGTGTGCACCGTTGATGGTGCAGATCCTCATAGCTTCCCCAACGGTAACGCGCTGATTCTCGCCCCACACGCGGCCCGCGAAATCCTTACGGGTCACCAACGACTGAATCGCCATCATTGGCTCGTAAGGACCAGGAACGAAATCTGAAGCACCAGCAACTGGGATGTCATAGTCGAGGAATGAACGATGGGCAAACATCATCTTCATCTTCTCCTCACCGATCGCGCCGTCACCTGGCGGCGGCGCGAGGCGTGGCGGCGCCACCCCACATCCGCCGACCGTTTCTCTCGTTGCTGCGCCATTTTGGCCACGACCGCGTCCTCCGCCCCGCCC
>CAYVUW010000026.1:0-34870 GCA_964455175.1 uncultured Acidobacteriota bacterium
TAACCTACTGAAAAGAAGGGTGCCGAGGGCTGGGATCGAACCCGCACGGACTTGCACCCACAGGATTTTAAGTTCTCTAGCCCGTATCCAGATAGGTCCAGCTAGGTCCGTCAACGTCTACAGAGTTCGGTTCTCCTCCCACAACTGACAAATCGCTAGCGGGCTGGGATCTTCTCGGCTGCCTCGGTTTCGAAATCGCACTCTTTGTTCCGACAAGCCATCATTTCGGGCTGGTTTTTCCGTTGCCGAATCACTAGATAAGGTTGCTCGCATTCCGGGCATTTGATGGGTACCGGGCGAGTCGGCGATGTGTGCTTGCAATCTGGATAACCATCGCAGCCGTAAAATATATTTCCTCTTCGGGCGCGCCTCTTCACCAATTCGCCCCCGCAATCCGGGCACTTCACGCCGACTTTTTCTTGCTGGATGTAAGAGCAGCCCGGGGGCTTGGAGTTCTTGGGCTTCCAGCCGCTGCAACCGACGAAAAACTCGCCCCGCCAGTTCTTTTTTCGCACCAAGGGCTCGCCGCATTTTGGGCAGTCTTCCCCGGTTGGCTCCGGCTCGAAGGTTTCTGCTACCTCACCATCCTTCTTTAGATTCTTGGTACCAGAGCATTCAGGATGTCCAGTGCAGCGAAGGTAACGGCCGAATCGGCCTAACTTGATAACCATCGGCTTCCCGCACTTTTCTCCCGTTTCTTCGTCATCCTCGTCGCAAACTTCAGTGGTCTCAACTTCTTCGCTTTTGAGGTCCCGCATGGTCTTGTTGGCATGATCGATTTCCGGTTCGAAGCGTTTCCAGAATCGATCAATCGCACCTACCCAGTCCTCTTCGCCGGCTTGGATATTATCGAGACGGTCTTCGACCTTCGCGGTGTACTCGATTTCCATGATGCGGGGAAAGCTCTGGACCAGCTGATCATTTGTGATAGTGCCGAGCTCCTCGGGATGGAATCGTCGTTCCTCGAACTTGATATACGGGCTATTCCGCAACTTCCTGAGGATGGGGGCATAGGTTGAAGGTCTGCCGATGCCATTGCCTTCGAGTGTTCTTACCAACGACGCTTCGTTGAAGCGCGCTGGAGGCTGGGTGAATTTCTGGCGCGGTCGTAGCTCGAGACAGTTAAGCATGTGGCCCTCTTGCAAAGACTTGGGCAACAGACGGGATGCATCCTTGTCCCGTTCAGTCTGGGGGTAGGCTTTCAGCCAGCCGTCAAACTTGATCACTGAGCCGGTCGCTCGAAACAAGTACGTTGTGCCCGACGCCGCTCCTTTGGCTTCAAGCTGTACCGAAGTTTGATCGTACACAGCGTCCTGCATTTGAGACGCCACGAATCGGCTCCAGATCAGCTGATAGAGGCGAGCTTGGTCCTTGGAGAGGTACCTCTTAAGCTGCTCAGGGGTACGCGAAATGGAGGTTGGGCGAATTGCTTCATGTGCTTCTTGAGCGCGCTTGCCAGCCTTGAAAGTCCTTGGCTTAGATAGCGTGAAGTTTTCTCCATAGTGCGTGCTTATGACTTCCTTGGCTTCCTTTTGTGACTCTGTGGAAGCACGTGTCGAGTCGGTTCTTATGTAGGTAATCAGGCCTACCGAACCCTCGTCACCGATCTCGAGGCCCCGGTACAGGTCGTTCGCGACCGACATTGTCCTGCCCACCGAAAAACCCAGGCGGCCGGCAGCGTCCTGCTGCAGTTGGGCGGTGGTAAACGGAGCCTTCGGTCCCCGCTTGCGTTCTTTAGCCACAATCTCGGTAATCGTCCACTCGACCCCATCCGTTGCAAGAGGCACGATGTTGTTTTCTTCGTCGCGTTCGATCTTTGGGTCGGCATTTCCGAGACCTGCGAGAATGGCGAGCGCTTCCTTTTCGTTCGCAATAGCGACCTTCTCGCCGTCCTTGAGGGTCAGTTTGGCATCAAAAGCTGGTGGTTCTGCGCCTTCGAGGTGAGCTTTGATCTCCCATGATTCTTCGGGGATGAAAGCTTTGATCTCGCGCTCACGATCAACGATCATGCGCACCGCGACGGACTGTACACGGCCACCGGTTATTTTTTTCCATTCGCCGGGGACCTTGTCCCGGAGAACAGCGGAGAGCGAGAAACCAATCATTCGGTCGAGGACACGGCGGGCCTTGTAAGCGTCGAATTTCGCGGGATCGAGCTCCATAGGATCCTTGAAGGCCCGATCAATACCCGTCTTTGTGATTTCCTCGAGAAGTATCCGGAAAACCACCGCTTTGTCGTCGTCGTCACCATTACCCGCGGGGGCGAGTTCGAGCAGGTCCCAGAGATGCCAGCCGATGGCTTCGCCTTCCCGGTCCGGGTCGGTTGCGATATAGACGGCTTCGGCGCGCTTTGCTGCTTTCTTTAGCTCTTTGACAACGGCTTTCTTGTCTTCGTCGATTTTCCAGATGGGCGCGTAACCATTTGCGATATCGACGCCGAACTGCCGGTCACCTTCCTTCGACAGGTCGCGCACGTGTCCGTGCGTCGCCATGACGTCGAAGCCTTTCCCCAGGTAGCGCTCGATTGTTGACGTCTTCGCCTCAGATTCGACGATGACCAATGACTTACCCATTACTGTCCCCTTTTTTTGGTTGTTGGTATCTGCCCCTCTCACTTAAAAGTGAGGGGCAGATACCAACCCCTGGGTATCACGCTATCTTAAATAGATCGTTCATTTTTGCCGAAACGTCAAGCACAGTAGCACACACTTTCTTTGGCCGACGTTTTCTACCCTTCCCCTTTCGAACTCCCTCATCAAGTTTTTCCCGATGACTAGTTAAGAATTTTTTTGTGTCCACCCAGTTAGTAGGGGTATTTTCTGCACGGGAGTTTACTTTGCGAGGCAGCCATCTTGGGTGCCTGTAACCCTTTGCTCCCTTTAGACACGGATGCAATGACCGTAACAAGGATATTCTTTGTAGGTTGCGGCAGAAACAGGCACGTCAGTACAATCTTATTGTCTTATCCGTGGCTCGGGTCCCCGTTACTCCCCCCCGGCAATATCGCTTCCAACGAGGGATTGCTATTGATGCCTTTAAGATCCGCCATCGCTGTATTTGTGGTTATGATGTCACTGGTCGTTCCCAGGGCGGCCATGGCTCAGGACACAGATGAGGCTTACGACCAGTGTGAAGATGGTGTTCGTGCAGCCGATGCTGGACGTTGGCAGGAGGCCGAATTCCGCTGGTTGAAGTCGATCGCGATCGACCCGGGAATCTCCTGTGCCTACAACAACCTCGCCGTGATGTTCGAGCGTGATGGCGATTATGACGATGCCGACGAATACTACCGACGGGCTCTCCAGCATGCCATCGGGACGGGGCGTACAGATGTACTCGACAATTTGAAGAAATTTCAGGATGCGCGAATTTCCGCGATAGTAGAGGGTGCTCCGGAGTCAGAATTTAACGTTTCTCGTGATGAGCGCGAGCGCCATAATCGGGCAATGCCCGTGACAATCTCGGTTCCGGACGAGGAAGGTCGCGATCTAGCTGATTTTGAACGGATCCTCGTTGGCCCATTTATTGTGACAACACCGGACGCTCCAGTACCGGTAGGGCCGCGCGCAGTTGCTTATTTCCGGCGCCGGATTATACAACGCAGTTTCTTGCAGGCAGTTGATGTGCCGGGAGGTATCAATTCCACTACAGCGGATCCTCTCAAAGATACGGAAATGTGGAGGCAGATCGGGGCGGAGAGTGGCGCTGACGTAATCTTCACGGGCCGTATTGGGCTCCAAAGCACCAGTGCGTCACGATTGGTTTCTGAGAATATCCGAGCCCCTAACGGTGAGGTTACTGAGGTGACACGCTTCCGTAACCTTGTGAAATACGATGTCACAATTCACTTTGCCTTGCTGCGCGGCGACGATGGATCGATGATTAAGGAAGGGAACCTCCAAGGCAGCCGAGAATTTGCTGCCGACGATGACATCCCGGCAGATGATATGTATGTCGAGACACTCGAAGAACTCTTGCCGCAAATACTCGACGCGATTACGCCCAAACGTGTCGAGCAAACGCGCGTATTGATTTTCTAGTGAGGCACCCAATGAAGATTTGCTCACGGTCGACAGGGAAATGTGGAATGCGAAAAGGATTGATGGCGATCGTTACGATCGCGTCTATTGTTCTGACTTTTGTCACCATGATGCCGGCTCACGCACAGCAAGTGGACGAGACCGAATCCGCTCAGAAGAATGGCTCGATTATCAAGAAGGGCACTGGTCGACCTATTCAAATGCAGATGCGCCAGACTGGCTACAGCACCAGTTACGGCAAGAACAAGGTTACCTACGACCAATTCGATTTTTGGGTCTACAAGGCTCCACACTTCGACATCATGTACTACCAGGAAGAAGAGGCTCAACTCGACGAAGTTGTCGCCTTTTCAGAGGAGGCTTACCAACGACTTCGCCGACTCTTAAATCACGACTTGTCGAAGCGTACCCCGATTGTTTACTACCAGACGCATGCCGAATTTGAGCAAACTCACATTTTCCCGTATTTCCTCCCCGAGGGGGTCGCGGCGTTCGCGGAGCCGACTATTAATCGATTGGTGTTGCCAGTTGATGATCCGCCAGACGAACTTCTCAAGTTGCTTGTCCACGAGATCACCCACATCTTCGAATACGATTTTTTCTATGGTGGCAACTTAGGTCGGAACCTGCGGATGTCACCTCCGACATGGGTTATGGAGGGACTCGCGGAGCACGCCGCTGACAACCTCACGTCACTCGACGAGATGATGCTGCGCGACGTTGTACTGATGGACCAGATCCCGACGCTCAATCAGATGACGGCCAACAGCGGTTACTTTGTTGACTATGTCCTCGGCCAAGTGGTTTACGACTATATCGCTGAGCAATATGGCGAAGACGGAGTACGAATCTTCATGGGTGAGGTTCGTCGCGATCTTGGGCAGGATATAGACCGTGGCATCGAGCGCGCTTTTAACGTCAACGCGGCGGAGTTCAATGAGAAGTTCCGCGACTATTTGCGCGGCAAGTACCTCCCGAATGTTCTCGAAGACGACGAGGCCGACGATTTTGGCATAGGCATCTTCAACCACATGGACAACGAGGATCGCCCGGCGGCCTTTTCTCCTGCAGTGTCACCGGAAGGCGACGAGTTCGTAGCCGTTTCTCTCGACCGCAAACGACTCAAGCTCGACATCATGCGCTTCGATATGGACACTGGAGCAGTCCTCGAGAACCTAACCGATGGCGTCAACGGTGACTATGAATACCTCATTGCCCAGGGCTTGACGGTTGGCTACCGGTCGGGCGCTGACATGTCATGGTCTCCGAATGGCACCCAAGTAGCTTTCTTCGGGCGCACGCCACCAACACGAACGTTGTACGCCGTTGACTCTGATGATGGCGAAGTCGACTGGAAGAAAAAGCTTGACGATCTTGACCAGGCGATGTCACCTGACATAGGCCCAGACGGCAGAGTTGCCTTTGGGGCACATCTAAATGGCGTCCGCGATATCTGGATCTATGATCCTAGCAACGACCAGTTGCTTAACGTCACCCAAGATGAAGTCTACGATTACGCTCCTGTGTGGTCTCCGGATGGGCGCCTACTGGTGTTTACTAGCCACGCGCTTGGTTACAAGAAACTCTTCATGGTCGATTTATCAAGGCCACAGCAGCGCGTGCAGCTAACCTTTGGACTGAGCAACGACACGCAACCAGCATTTTCGAGGGACGGCACCCGCCTATTTTTCTCGTCGGACCGCACAGGGAAGTACAACCTCTATTCCATGGCTCTAGCCACTGGCCAGGTGGAGAAGCACACAGACATACTTGGCGGTTCTTTTTTCCCGCAGCCTTTGCCACAAAATGCTAGCGCGAAGGGCGATCTACTGTTTAGCAACTATGGTGATGGACGTTACGAGCTTTACTTGATGGACATCCCTTCCGAGTCGCTCGAGACTTATCTGGCTGATGACGAAGCTCTTCCCGATGAAGCTCTAGCTGCAATCGAGCAGGAAATGGCCGATGTGGCGTCTGTCCAACTCGACCAGAGTAACGTTAGCCAGTCCCCATCCGCGGGCTGGCACATTTCCAACGTCAACGTCGCTGGTGGATATGGGCGATATGGCGGTGTCGGGACTGCTTTGGCAGCTATGTCGGTCGAGGTATCTGACCTTATGGGGAACCATCGGATCGTAGGAGTGTTTGGCTCCGCGTCGAGACAACGGAACCTGCAAGGGATGTACTTCAATCAAAGAAGGCGGCTTAACTGGGGTGTTTCGGGGACTCACCAGAGGCTGTTTTTCTTCACACAAGACATGAACAATCTTAATGACCTTGATCGCGAGAGTTTTTTCGAGCTCGATGGGGTCGAGATTTTCGCTTCGTATCCGCTGACCCGAGATTTTCGCGTTGAGCTCTCAGCGGGTTACTACAATTCGAAGTACATGTTTGCTAACCGACTTGAAACAACAGGCGGCGACTTTATTGTTGGTAGTGCATACCCGAGTGGGCGGTCCATGCCGTTGGGTATTTCACTGATTGCGGACAAAGCGCGCTTCCGGGAGTTTGGCCCTTTTGGGGGCTGGCGAAGCCGCGTGGATTTTCGATATTCACCACCGAACCTCGCCGAACTGAACTTCAAAGAGTGGGTGGTTGATCACCGCATGTATTTTCCTATTACGGAGCGCAACATCATCGCGTGGCGTTCCTGGTTGGCCTGGAGCGAGGGGGAAACGCCCAACGTGTTTTTCATGGGTGGGATGAACCAATTGCGCGGTTACGACTGGCTGCAATTCTCCGGTAACCGTGCCTGGTTTACGAATCTCGAGTACCGGTGGCCGTTCATAGACGAGCTTCGCGCTGGAATGATGGTGATCAGCGATATCCGCGGGCTGTTCTTCCTTGATGTGGGTGGTGCGTGGTTCGACGGCATGGAGTTTGTCCTTGTTGAAGACGGGCAATTGAAAGACGCGCTGGCGGCGTTTGGCGGTGGAGTTTCGATCGATCTAGGACCGATGCCGATGAACTTTTATATATCACAGCATTTTAATGGGAAAGAGTTTATTGGTCGCCCGCGTTTCGACTTCTACATTGGGCCGAGATTTTAAGGCACAGGTATTTTTTAGGACCAACAATTTTTTCGACACTTAGCCGGCCAATCGACAAGCTGGAGCACGAGCAGAGCGCTCTGAACCCCACTAATTAACGTTTCGACACAAAGAGTGGGGTGAACAGATTGCCTAGAGCGCGGCGAAGGCCTCAAAACATCGTCAACTCTGGTTCTGGGCCAGTTTGGACGGCTTGCTGCAAAGGGTTCGGAGACCGTACAATTACCGAGTCATCCCCACCCCTTTTCCTTAAGGTTCAGGAAGATGTACGCAGTTATTGAAACAGGCGGAAAACAATACCGGGTCAGCGAGGGAGAGATTGTGCGTGTTGAGCGTCTTGCCAGCCCGGTAGGTGATGAAGTGTCTATATCGGCGGTCCACTTCGTTGTGGACGGAAATGATGTCCAGGTGGGTGACCCGACCATTGCTGGTGCGAGTGTTAAGGGCACTGTGGTTGAGGAGGGGCGTGGCCGCAAGGTGATCGCCTTCAAGAAGAAGCGCCGCAAGGGCTACCGACGCAAGATAGGCCATCGTCAGGATTACACTGCCCTGCGCATAGACAAGATCGTCGTTTCCTGAGGACAGAATAATGGCACACAAAAAGGGTCAAGGTAGTAGTCGTAACGGCCGTGATAGCAATGCCCAGCGACTCGGCGTTAAGCGTTACGGTGGCCAGCTGGTGACCGGTGGGTCGATCATCATCCGGCAACGTGGAACGCGCTTTAAGCCGGGGCAAAACGTCGGCCGCGGTAGTGACGACAGCCTGTTCGCAACCGCCGATGGGGTCGTCACTTTCGAGGATAAAGGCAGACGAGGCAAGTTCGTTTCGGTTTTGCCCCAATAGCGCCATTCTCCTGCTCACCATTTGTCTTTTACTCGCATAGCGTCTTTATTGCGTAAGCGAGCCCTCCAGAAAATCGATCATGTTCCGCGACCTGGTACAAATTCGGGTCCAGGCGGGTGACGGCGGCCGAGGATGTATTGCATTTCGGCGTGAGAAGTATGTCCCCCTTGGCGGCCCCAATGGTGGTGACGGTGGTGATGGTGGCTCGGTTTATCTCGTCTGTGGCCGCAGCCACACTCACCTCGGGCATCTTCGCGAAAGCCAGCTATTCAAAGCTAAGAACGGTAGCCAAGGGAAGGGCAGCAACAAACACGGCAAGAAGGGCAGTGATTGCGAGATCTTCGTTCCTCCTGGCACGATGGTTTCTGATGTTGAAACCGGTGATGAACTTGGAGACCTTGCAGGACAAGAAGAGCGTGTTTTGGTTGCTGAAGGTGGTTTGGGTGGGCGCGGCAACGCTCGTTTCAAAAGTTCGACAGATCGGGCTCCTCGCCGTGCTGATCCGGGGCGCTCGGGGGAGCGCCGCGCGCTCCAGCTTGAGCTCAAGCTTATTGCTGATGTTGGTTTGGTTGGACGCCCCAATGCTGGCAAAACAACGTTGCTCGGTTGTCTCACGGCATCGAAGGGGAAGGTGGCAGCTTATCCGTTCACGACCTTGGAACCTAACCTCGGAATTCTCCAATTATCTGGCTATCGGCGTGCAGTGCTGGCGGATGTTCCAGGGCTTATCGAAGGGGCACATAAGGGAGAAGGGTTGGGGCTCAATTTTCTGCGTCACATAGAGCGGACCAGGGCACTCGCTGTGTTGGTCGACACAATGCCGCCAGAGGGTAACGTCGTTGATCACTACAAAGCACTGTGTAGCGAGTTGCATCACTACAACGAGAAGTTGTTGGGACGACCACGCATGGTAGTGGCTACCAAGACAGATTTGTCGCCACCAGCGAAAACCATTGAGGCGTTACGGGTTGCTGCTGAGAAGGATGGCGCGTCATTTTGCACTATTTCTTCGATCAGTGGCGTCGGGCTGACCGATTTTGTTAATTGGGTTGGCGAACAGACACCGACTGACGAGCGCGACACACTTTAAAGAAAGCGAAACTGCATGTCGGTAAAAAGAGTGGGCGTTTTCGGGGGTACTTTCGACCCCCCTCACCGCGGCCACTTAACTTTGGCGGAAGAAATCCGGGAGAGATTCGGTCTGGGCGAGGTGTATTTCATGCCCTGCAACGAACCACCGCACAAAGACAGCAACAACCTCACTGAGGTGAAGCATCGCTTTGCTATGGTTGTCGCTGCGACATTGCACAACCCCAGCTTCGTGGTGTCCTCGATTGAAGCCAATCGCAAGGGGAAAAGCTTCAGCATTGATACCGTGCGCGAACTACAAGAACACATGGGCGATGAAGTGCAAATCGTTTTCGTTACTGGGATTGATGCCTTTGTCAATATCGAGACCTGGAAGGACCACAGAGAGTTTCTCGACCTTTGCCATGTTGTAGTAGTCAGCCGTCCGGGCCATGGCTTTGAAGAGGTTGCCAAGATGCCTACGTGGATCGGCGATCGTGTTGTCGACCTCCGCGAGGGCAATTTGCTGCCGCAAGAGCAATTAGAGCAATGCCCGAATGGGGAGTGGCGTGTTTTCCTTTCTGACGCGGTGCATATTGACATCTCATCGACCGAAATCAGGGAGCGAGTCGCTGCACGGTTGAGTGTCCGCTACAAAGTTCCTGATGAGGTTGACCGTTATATTCGGGCCAATGGCCTATATAGATCGGCGGATATGCCTCGGGAGACCGCTTCTTGAGGGAGTCCGACAAAATTCGTACGGAAAAGGACGCAAAACGTCTCAACTTAGAACTATCTGCCGACGCTGCTCTCATTGCTGATGCGGTCGAAGACCTCAAGGGAATTGACTTGTTGGTGCTCAACGTGCGTGGCTTGGCGAGCTTCACTGACTTCCTAGTGATATGCAACGGGAGCAGTGATCGCCACGTTAAGGCTCTTGTTGACGGCATCAAAGTTAAATTGCGTGCCGCTAATGTTACGCCGTTGCACACAGAGGGCTATGAAGAGGGGACGTGGGCGTTGATCGATTTTGTTGACTGCCTCGTAAACGTTTTCACCCCCGAAGCAAGAGGCTTCTATCAACTTGAGAGGGTTTGGAGAGACGCTCCTGTGTTGCTAGGCGAACGTCCAGAGTTACTCCCAGAAGGTCAAGCTGTCGAGGAATCGGTAACTGAACCCGAGGACATTTCGACCGGGTCTTCAGGTGCCTAGCCCTCCTGGGATCATCCTTTGCTGGCCCGGGAAAACCACTGCAGAGTATGCTCGTCTAGGGATAGAAGAATATTTGTCGCGAATCGATCGATGGCGCACTTGTAAATGCGTTGTCATTTCTGAGGAGCCCTCGGGCAGGCAATATAGCGAGGAACATCGCCTTGAGCGTCAGGGAAAAGCTATTTTGAGGCGGCTCGAGGATTTTAATCCAGTATTCCTTGTAGTTTTACATCAACAAGGTAGGGTCCTAGATTCTCAGAAATTCGCAGAATTACTACAACGACAATGCTACGATGATGCGCGGACCCTGGCGTTTGTGGTGGGTGGGCCCCCCGGTGTGGCCTCTGGAGTTTGCGACCGGGCCGACTTGCTTCTCGGCCTCTCCAGCATGACGCTTCCGCATGATATGGCCCGTTTGGTTTTGACTGAGCAAATCTACCGTGCCTTCACGATTATCCACGGGATGCCCTACAGTCGCTAAATAATGATCCCCTGTTGCTGCGGCCAGTGTATTAGGCTGACAGAAGGTTTCGATTGTCGATGAGAGCCACAGAAAAAAAGAAGATTCGCCAGCAACTCGAACTTAAACGCCGTGAGGCCAATGAAGCCTATCGTCGGTCTCAGACGGTGAATCGCGAAGCAACAGCGGAACCGCTGCAGGATCTCGCCGACCAAGCTTCGGAAAGCTACCGCAAAGAGTTTCTCTACAGCCTTAGTGACGGTGAGCGCGCAACCCTATTACAAGTCGAGGAAGCGCTGCGTCGGATGGACGAAGGCATCTATGAGAAGTGCAGGTCCTGCGAGCAGAAGATTCCACTGGCTCGCCTCAAGGCGATTCCTTGGGCCTCACTTTGCATTGCGTGCCAGGAGCAACAAGAAGCAGACGGCAGCTGACGGAAGGTAGGCCCACATGTCTTTGCGCAACTTAGTGACGTTGCTGGCTGTTTTCGGCACTGTACTGCTTGGCCTCTGGACGGCAACTCTCAACACGGGCCAGGTAACGTTTCGCCTGCCCGGGTTCCCTCCCGATGAAGTTCAGACGTCACTCTGGGTAGTGGCTTTCTTGGCGATTCTACTTGGCGTGCTCGGGACCCTCCTCTATACGGTCGTACTTTCTTCCAAGGCGGCGTTTACGCGGTGGCGGCGCCAGCGCGTCGACTTGAAGACAGCAGAGGACACAGAATTAATCCAGTTAGGTTTGGCGGCGGCAGCGGGAGGCGACCACCGAACCGCGCTGCAGCATTGCGAGACAGTTCTTCAAAAGGACCCAGAGCGGCTTAGCGCCTGGATTTATGGAGGTAATGCGGCGCGTGCCCTTGGGAACATGGAGAAAGCGATCGAGATGCACATGCGGGCGCGGGGTATCGCGCCCAATGGTGGCGACGTACATGATGAATTGGCGCGCGACTTCACGGTCCTTGGTAAATATGCTCGAGCCGTCGGCCATCTAGAGCAGCGACTTTCCACAAAACCCAAGGGCGACCCGGAACTCTTTGCGCGTATGCGCGACCTGATGGTCGAACAGTGCCTCTGGGACGATGCTTGTGAGGCGCAGGAGAAACACATCAAGTTGTTGCGTGACGGAGGCGAGCGAAGGGATGCAGAAGCTCTAGCCCGAGGGCTCCGTTTAGAGAAGGGCCGTGAACTCATGGAGCAAGGCACCATGGAGGCACGCCAGGAGGCGCTTTCGATCTTTGCTTCTTTGCTGAAAGCAGATCCGCAGTTTGTTCCCGCCTACTTGTTGCAGGGTCGTGCCCGGTTCGTTGATGGCGACGTTGATGGTGCCGTCAACGCTTGGACCGAGGGTGTCGCTGCAACGTGCTCACTCGAATTGTTGAACGAACTTGTCACGTATTATTTTGAGGCGGGTGATCCAGAACAGGCAATTCGTACGTTTCATCAGTCAATGGAGCTGATCACAGGAGAGGATGGCCGGGCAGCGCGTTTAGGGCTAGCTTTGTTGTATTCCCGGCTCGAGATGATAGAGGAAGCCAAAGTCGAGCTTGAACATCTTGAGAGTGAAGTCGAGTTTTCCCCGACGGTTACTTATCACCTTGCCAAACTTAGCGAACGGCAGGGTGAAAACGAGACTGCGGCGAAAAGATTTCGTCAAATCATTCAAGCTGCAAACTTGCTGGAGCCCAATTACCGCTGCAAACATTGCGGCGCAAATCACCCCTGCTATGCCATGCACTGCGAAGAGTGTGGCCATTGGGGTACGGTCGTCCTCGATACGAGCGAAGAGCTTCAAGAGGTAGAGGTGCAGGAGGTCCGCGCACCACGTATCTGACAAGGCGTCGTCCGCTAGGCGGGGGGGCCATCTGGGACCAGTCTGTTCCAAGAAGAGAACGCGAGTTTGTTCGCTCGCCTTCCCCGCGGCTCGAAGCTCACTTTCACCACAAAGGTGGGAACACTTCTTCTTTATTTTGCAATCGCGGCGGCTAAATCTACGATCTTCGCTCGGAGTCTCAGCGTTACTTACTCTTGAGACTCTGAATTGTTTCACTCCGCAACTTAGTGGCTATTTCAGAGAACCAGATGTCCAGAAATCGATGGTCGAGGGGTTCTCGGAGTGTCTTAATAGCATTGACGATTGGAGCAACCACAGCGGCCTTCACACCAGCAAATGCTTCTGGTGACTTCCCATGCTTTTGGGCAAGGACACAGGCTTGGTCAATACAGCTATCAGCGTCCTTGTTCACCATGTCGAAGATCCCGACCTGCTTGGCAATCTCGGGTTCCATCAGGACGCCGCTCATGACCACTGTTCGGTAAGTCTGGGGCGTCAACGTGCCACGTGGGATCTCGCTCGCCACAGCTGGCAGTGGCAGTCCATGTGACAGCTCAGTCATGCCGATCTTGAACTCGCCTTCTGTGCCAACGCGGTAGTCGCATGCCAGTGCAAGGACGCAGCCGCCTGCAACGGCGTGACCGTTAACCGCAGCTACGAGGGGATAAGGTGTCGTGAGGACTTGGATCATGGTTGCTGAAAAACGAGTTAGGAACTTCTCTAGGCCAGCCCGATCGAAGCGGTCGAGGGTCACCAAATCAAGACCGGCAGAGAAGATGTTGCCTTCACCGGTTAGCACGGTTGGTTGCGAGTCACCATCAGCAAGTCCTACGGCCAGGCTATCCAGCATTTCCTGATTCATGGCGTTGCCGTGGCCGAATTCCATTCGAACCACACGCACCCCGTCGCGGTTTTCAATCGTCAAGCCTGAAGGCATGAGCTTTTCTCTCTGGTAAGAGGTGAATTCAGTGATGCTACCGGAATGTTTCGAGGCATGAGAGAAACTCTGCCATTAGACAAATCACGCCTTGAAATAACCAGGTTTCTATAATCGGGCATGGGGTCTTACCCCGGAGGCCAGGTTAGGTTACGGCCGCCAAGCAAGTGAAGGTGAATATGGAACACTGTTTGCCCCCCTGCGGCATTGCAGTTCATCACCAACCGATAACCTTGGTCCGCGAAGCCGCGATCTGCAGCTATTGACGTGGCGGTGGCTACCAGCTTGCCGATCATCGCCGCATGTTCCGATTGCAGGTCGTTGGCCGTGGCTATGTGTTCCTGTGGAATGATAACCACATGGTGTGGAGCCTGAGGGTTGATGTCCTCAAAAGCGACCACGCTGTCGTCTTGATGGACGATCTTTGCCGTAATGTCACCCGCCGCGATTTTACAGAACAAACAATCGTCGGACATCTATCTTCCTTTCTACTCCCGGAAACGCTCGACCTTTGCGCCAGCAGCGCAAAGTTTCTCCACTAACGACTCATAGCCCCGGTCTAGATGGTAAAGACGGTCAATAATTGTCTCCCCCTCTGCAACGAGTCCAGCGAGGACCAGCGAGGCTGATGCCCTAAGGTCTGTGGCCATGACCCTAGCTCCGCCCAGTTGCCGCGGGCCGCGAACGATAGCGCTGTGACCGTCGATTGTGATGTCTGCGCCCATGCGGTTGAGTTCGGGTACGTGCATGAAGCGGTTCTCGAAGATTGTCTCGGTAACCGTTGCCGTCCCGGCCGCTTGCGTCATCAGAGTCATGTACTGAGCTTGCATGTCAGTAGGGAACCCGGGGTGAGGTTCGGTGCGAGTGCTGCTAGCACGATAATCAGTTGAAGCACTTATACAAAGAAAGTCATCTCCTAGCTTGATATTGGCGCCGATTTCCTGAACTTTGTTGATCACGGCCTCGAGGTGAGCGGGTCGGCAGTTCGCAATCTCAAGCCGATCCCCCCTTAAAGCGCCCGCGACGAGATAGGTGCCAGCCTCGATCCGGTCAGGGAGTATCTCGTGATCAGCCCCCCCGAGCTCCGAGACACCGCGAATTTCGATTGTGTCCGAGCCAGCTCCTTCGATTCTCGCCCCCATTAAGTTGAGCAGAACCGCTAGATCGACGACTTCAGGCTCGCATGCCGCGTTGCGCAACACGGTCGTTCCCTGAGCTAGCGATGCGGCCAGCATTAGATGCTCGGTGCCACCCACTGTGGGCGAAGGGAAAGTTACTTCGGAACCATTTAAACGCTGTGCTTCAGCGATGACATAGCCGTTTTCAACCCGCAGATTAGCCCCGAGCTGGGCTAGTGCTGACAGGTGCTGATCAACCGGCCTTGCACCGATTGCGCAACCGCCCGGCAACGAGACTCGAGCTTGCCCAGTACGAGCAAGCAGCGGACCAAGAACGAGAAAAGACGCGCGCATCGTTTTCACCAGGTCATACGGAGCTTCGGTTCCGTTGAATGCGCAGAGCCTGGAACGTGTCCCGCTGGCATCACGCTCTATTCTGGCCCCAAGATGCTCAAGCAAGCGGATAATCGTAGCGACATCACGAACCGCGGGGACATTTGTGAGGCGCACTGGCTCGTCGGTTAGCAGCGTCGCAGCGAGTTCGGGAAGCGCGGCATTCTTGGCCCCTCCCACCCGCACTTTCCCGCTTAGCATGTGACCACCTTGGATGCGCAGCTTTTCCATAAGTACATGCTATCCGGTTTGCGGGTTCCCGAAATTTTCTGAGCCGACGGCCACTCCCATAAACTCGAAACAAGTTGGAGAGGGCTTTCTTAGTTAAGGAGTATTTCGTCCCTGTGTCAGCTTCCAGACAAAGCTTTCGGGTACTTCATCCCTGCGAACGGGGTACCCGGATTTCCTCCACTAGGGCCTGAACCTCCCTGGGAGGTTCTTCCGTGACTCTCGAGACTATTAACGCAATGGCGAAGTTGATTAACATCCCCACCGCGCCGATTCCTTCTGGTGAGATTCCCAACAACCAGTTTTCGGCACTATTAAGCTCCGGATGAACGAGCTTAAACCAGGTGATGTAGGCGGCAGTGAAAACAATGCCGGACACCATACCAGCAATAGCACCCTCCTTATTCATCCTCTTTGAGAAGATTCCCATGAGGATGGCAGGAAAAAAGGAAGCAGCAGCAAGGCCGAAGGCGAAGGCGACCACCTGCGCCACGAAACCCACCGGGTTTATCCCGAAGTAGGCGGCCACACCAACTGCCATTCCAGCGGCGACCCGCGCAATGATCAACTCTCGTCTCTCAGTGATGTTGGGCTGCAAGCCCTTCTTGAATAAGTCGTGTGCCACCGATGTAGAAATGACTAGCAGGAGCCCGGCAGCGGTTGAGAGAGCAGCCGCGAGTCCCCCAGCTGCCACCAAGCCGACTACCCATGCGGGTAGCCGGGCGATCTCGGGGTTAGCGAGCACCATGATGTCGCGATCGACGATTACCTCATTAGTGGTGCTCGATTCCGGGCCAGTGTATTGGACACGGCCGTCGCCATTGTGATCTTCATAGCTAATTAGGCCGGTGGTTTCCCAGTTGTGGAACCATCCAGGCATCTCATCGTATTTTGCGTTCGAGATAGTGGTGATGAAGTTGGTTCGTGCGAAGGCCCCAACTGCTGGCGCCGTGGTGTACAGCAATGCGATAAAGAGGAGCGCCCAACCCGCCGAACTACGGGCAGCCGCTACCTTCGGGACAGTATAAAAACGCACAATTACGTGTGGTAGTCCCGCCGTTCCGGCCATTAGTGCCAGGGTGATAAAAAAACACATCCACTGTTTGTTTCTGCCCGGCTGTATAAGCGGCAAAGCCGAGCTCCTCGGACAACCCGTCTAAACGGTCGAGCAGGTACATTCCCGACCCATCTGCTAGGCGCGACCCGAAACCCAACTGCGGTAGCACGTTGTCGGTTAGTAACAACGAGATGAAGATCGCCGGCACCAAATAGGCGAAAATCAACACGCAGTATTGAGCCACCTGGGTGTAAGTGATCCCCTTCATTCCCCCGAGCACAGCGTAAAAGAAGACAATTCCCATGCCGAACAGGACACCATTGTTGATACTGACGTCGAGGAATCGCGAGAACACAATGCCAACCCCGCGCATCTGGCCGGCAATGTAAGTAAAGGAGACGAAGATTGCGCACAGGACAGCTACAAAGCGGGCTGTCTGAGAGTAATAGCGTTCGCCAATGAAGTCGGGAACGGTGTATTTACCAGACTTGCGAAGGTACGGCGCGAGTAGTAATGCCAGAAGGACGTAGCCACCGGTCCACCCCATCAGGTAGACAGAACCATCGCGGCCCATGAAGGAAATCATCCCGGCCATCGAAATGAACGACGCAGCGCTCATCCAGTCAGCTGCAGTCGCCATGCCGTTAACTATCGGAGGCACTTTGCCACCGGCGACGTAGAATTCGCCCGTCGAAGAGGCGCGTGATCGTATGGCTACACCGATGTAGAGCACGAATGACAAGCCGACCATGATGAAGGTCCAAGTCTGGACGGTCATGGGCGGGGGCCCGCAGGATCTGGTTCTGGACTTTCTTCTTCGTGTACGTTGAACTCGCGGTCGAGCCGATTCATTAAGCGGACGTAGACAAAGATCAAAATTACAAAGACGTAGATTGATCCCTGTTGCGCAAACCAGAATCCAAGCTTAAAGCCGCCAAGGCGTATGCTATCGAGCATGTCCGCTAGCAGGATGCCGAACCCATAGGAAACAAGAAACCAGACGGATAGCAATATCCCGAGATAGCGTAAGTTACGCTGCCAATACTCGGCCTTCCTATCGTTCATCTGGCATCTTGTTTAAATAGCCTCACGGATTTCCGGTCTTGACCTAGAGGTTTCAGCGGATCACGTAATCCGGCCAGCAAACTGCCGGCAGAGTCAAAAATGGGTCGTTATCGTAGTCAAAACCAAAGATCGACGACGCTAGCTCTTGGGTGATCCCTCGACCTCCGCCACCACCAGCTGCCGTTGAGCGTTCACGCATGGCCCGCGAATCGAGAGTTGTATTAACTATGTCAATCGAATCTTCTAGATGTAAGCGCGTTGCTGGGTCAGTGACCGTTTCTAACGCAGTAGCAATCTGGTCGCGTAGGGTCCGCAATTCACCGCGCAACAGGGCACGCACCTCGCCGCCAGGTGGCGTCGAGCCACCATTAAGACGGTTATTGGCAGTATCCAGGTAAACGCGCTGTGTATTGCGGCGGAAGGGGTCAATTTCGCTTCCAGTGGCCAGTTCGCTCCATACCCCATTTCGCACGTCAGTCAGGTAATCGATAGGCGCGTAAGCCCCAGGGTCAAGCGCCGACTGCTCGACTATTCGGTTTAGCCTGTTGGCCTGCAACATCGAATTCATAATTGAATTTTGAGCTGTTCGAATTCGATCCATGACGCCAGTTGGTTCCATGCGGCGAAGCTGCTCGGGGCGCACGAACATCCGCGGCGTGTGCAGAGCGTTTTCAATCAAAAACATCGTGGCCTGGCGTTGCATCGCAGCTGGCACTGGCTCGAAACGAACGCCTTCTTGTCCGATGTGTTTTTGCTGTGAGCGGAAACCACCAACCAATTGGGTCACGTGCCCCATCTCGACGCGCCACTGGCTCAGCAAGCGACCATATACTTCGGTGAGCTCATCGTAAGGAGCGCCGTCTTGCGTTGTGGTGGCTGCCATTAGCATGTTGGAGACTCGCTCAATGTTCCTTAAACCAAGGGTCGTAGCCTCGATGGCGTCGATGTCACCAACAGCTTCGGTCATACTTTGTGGGTCAGAGCCGGCTGCCTGTGCTGTTGAGAATCGATACCAAGGCGTTTCATCCTGGGCGCGTGCCCACTCGTCGAGCGTGGGAAGCTCTTCATCTGGCGTGTTGGCATTCGGAATCGGCTTATACCCCCACATCGTGGCCCACTTGTCGTAAGGTCCGATCTTTGGAATTAGGTCCTCAGCTGCGATGCCGTCTTCCGGTTGGGCGACATAATTGAACCGTGAATAATCCATTAGTGTTGGGGTGTGGCCGTTTTCGGCTACCCAAGCGGGGTCACGCACTTGGTCGAGCGTGTACATCGCGCTCGCCTTCATATTGTGCTGAAAACCCAATGTATGGCCAACCTCATGAGCGACGACATAGCGAAGCAACTCGCCCATTAATTCTTGAGGAAGCGGCAGTGTCGCGGCCCGGGGATCAAGCGGTCCGACTTGGACGAAATACCAGTTTTTCGCCAGGTTTTGGACATTGTGATAGAACTGAATGTCCGACTCGAGGATTTCCCCGGAGCGCGGGTCGTGCACATGTGGGCCTGAGGCATTCTCCGTTGTAGACGGCAGCCAACGGATAACCGAATAACGAGCATCCTCAGGACTCCAATCTGGATCGTCAGCCGGGGCTTCACGGGCCAGGATAGCGTTACTGAAACCCGCGGCCTCAAACGCTGGCTGCCAATCTTCAATGCCCATCTTCACGTAGGGCACCCACTCGGTTGGCGTCGCAGGATCAACGTAGTACTCAATTGGTTTGATTGGATCTGAGATATCGGCACTCGGATCCTCTTTCTCAAGCCTCCAACGAGTGATGAATTTTCGTGTCGTGGCTCGATGTTCGGGGCGGCTATAGTCTATGTATGAATCACTGAAGTAACCGACCCGCTCGTCAAACAGGCGCGGCATCATCGGCTCTTCAGGCAGCTTCACCATACTGTAGGAGACCACCACAGTAGCGCTGTTGCCACGCATGCCGCGCGCTGCACGGCCGCCGCGACCCCCGCCGCCACCGCTAGCCTCAGTAGGCTTGGTGTAAGTCTGACTGACTTCGACATTAATATTCTCTGGGTAAGCAACGAACTTCTCGATAAACGATCGATCATTGGCAAAACCCCGCGCACCAAGGCGGCTGCGCACCGAGAGTTCCGACATTTCGGTGACGAACAAGTTGGTGATTTCGATGACCGGATCGCCGTCTAGGTTGTAAGTTTCTACATCGAAAATCTCTGCAATGGCGGGGTTATTGGAATCTGCCACCGCCTGCGCTACTGGAGTATCGGGGTCGGCGACCACGTCGTAGCTGATCAACTTCAACAACACTTTGTCATCGCGCAGTTCCCACCGGATTACACGGTCAAATGTCCGTTGCCCGCCGTACCCCGCACCGAGCGTCGTTCGCTTAATTCGACCAACCCAAAGGAAGTCTTTGTCGAGTTCGGCGAGTGGGATCTCGTAGTAAACATCATCGCCTACACGATGCACGTCGAAGATGCCCTCATCGGTTGTTGCCTCGGTGGTAATGACTTCTTCGTATGCCTTGGGTCCCTCTGCCTCCTGATTGGCAGCATCCGAACCACGGCCTCCGCGTTGGCCGCGACCCTGCTCTGCGAAATTGACCCAAATCGGGTTTTGGGGGGTCACTATTGCCTGCGAATTTTGGTGTTGGCTTTCTGTACCTGCGGCCACCATAAACACCGCCGTAAAAACAACAACCATCGACCACATGAGCATTTTTGTGTGACGTCTCATCGAATCAGTACTCCCATGTTCAGGGGAATTTGAAGGCCGCTATTATATTCAGTTGAAGTTGTCGACTTCGATGTAGGCATCAATGACTGCCTGCTCTCCCTCGATGCCGCGGCGTGAGTTTCCGTGCTCCATGCCTAGGATGCCGTTGTAACCTTTGCGGTGGATGTGCCGAAAAATGTTTTTGTAGTTGATTTCGCCAGTGGTTGGTTCATCGCGGCCAGGTGTGTCTCCAACCTGAAAGTAGGCGATTTCGTCCCAGGCCATATCAATATTGGGAATCAGGTTCCCTTCGGTAATCTGCTGGTGATAAATGTCGAAAAGGATCTTGCATGACGGTGAGTCTACGGCACGACAGATCATGTACGCGTGTGGGATTTTCGCCAGGAACATCCCGGGATGGTCAGCATAGGGATTGAGTGGCTCAAGGACCATGACCAAACCGTGGGGCTCAAAGATGTCCGCCGCCCGTCGCAAGCTTTCGATCGCGTTCGCGGTCTGATAATCCATTTCTAGGCGTGGCAACACGTCTCCCGCTACGACAGTCATCCACTTCGCGTTGACACGCTTGGCGACCTCTACTGAATCGTGGCAATCGGCAAGGAACTGAGCCCGATGCTCTTCGTCACCGCTCGTGAAGCTCGGCACGCCGAATCCATTGCTGTTGGCCACGAAGACGCCCATACGCATGTCGAGTTGCTCGAGCAGACCACCAATTGCTTCTTGATCTCCGATTGTTCGCTCGCGCATGCTGTTGTCCTCGAGAGAACGGAAACCCTGGTCGTGCATGAAGCGGATCTGATCGAGAAGTTCTTCACCGGCTGAATTGCGGAACATGCCGAAGTGGGGGGCGTAATCGAGCTTGAAATGGCGTTGCTGGCCTGCAGATTTAAGGTTCAAAGTTGCAGGATGTCGAGTGAGTGCAGTTGCACTGGCAGCTGGCTTGAGGCTAATGCCGGTTGCAACACCCATACTGGCGACGGTTGCAGTCTTTACGAACTCTCTGCGTCTCATGATTCGACCCTGGGGTTTTTAGATGTTTCGATCGAGCGTCGTGATGCCGGGCACCGCCACGTCTGGCACTGGCATCGGCCCAAAGTGAAACGGGTCGGGAACGAGGTTCATGTCAGCGTTTGCGATTTCATCCCAGGTGATTTCTTGGCCAGTGTAGGCAGCCTCTCGGCCCATAATCGCGGTTAGCGTACTCTCAGCCACACGCCGCCCCTCATTGAGAGGCGCGCCCGCACGGATGCTGGCAATTAGGTTGGTGTGTTCCTGTACGTAGGGGTTTGCGTACTTGGTGTCGCCCCATTCCCAGGCCTGGGAGCCTCGAATCCACCGCTCTGGATCGGCGGTGCCGCGTGTTCCAACAATATGTTCACCGACCTGGTTGGCCGTTCCGTTGATTTGCCGGCACATACTCATGACCCGGCCCCCGTTCTCGTACTCAAACTCGATCGCAAAGTGATCAAAGATATGGCCGAATTCGGGTTCCACCCTGACTTGACGACCACCAACGCCAACAGCCTTGATTGGATGGCCCTGCATGGCCCAGTTTGCAACATCGATGTTATGTATGTGTTGTTCAACGATGTGGTCACCTGACAACCATGTGAAGTACAGCCAGTTACGTGCTTGCCATTCCATATCTGTCCAACCGGGTTGGCGTTCGCGGTTCCACAGGCCACCTTGGTTCCAGAAGACCTGGGCGGCTACGACATCACCGATGGCGCCGTCATGTATGCGTTTCATGGCTTCTAGGTATGGTGCTTGATGACGCCGCTGGGTGCCGGAGACAATTGCTAAACCCTTCTCCTTTGCTATTTCGGATGCCTCAATAACCAAGCTGACACCCATCGGGTCGACAGCAATGGGCTTCTCCATGAAGATGTGTTTTCCAGCGTCGATGGCCGCCCGCAGGTGCTGTGGTCGGAAGGCTGGCGGGGTTGCCAAGATCACCATATCGATGTCAGTAGCGAGTACGTTTTCAAAGGCGTCGTAGCCGGTAAAGGCAGTGTCATTAGTTACTTTGAACGCGGCGCCTAACTGTTCCGCGAGCTGCTGACGACTTGAGGCGAGGTGATCAGCAAACAGGTCTCCCATGGAAACGATCTCGACACCTTCTGAGGACTCAACACAATTAACCGCTGCCCCCGTACCGCGGCCACCACAGCCGATGACGCCGACTCGCATGGTTGCCCTTTGGCCGCCTGCGAACGCGAACCGCGGATTACTAACGATACCGGCGGTAACCGCAGCGGTTGTTTTGATAGCGTCACGTCGGGTGATTCGGGAGTTTTCCATCAGTGCCTCCACTGTAATTTAATTCGATCTCTAATCCGGTGTGGACTGTCGCTGTTCATTCGTGTTCCCAATTCTTTAGCCTATCGTACGCTTTCTTCGCCCCGCGGGTCCCGGACAATACGGAACCCCGCGAAGGGAGCGTCTGACAGCCACCAGGTACTTTTGGGAATTTGTGGGTCGGTTGAATTCCAAGCACGAGTCTGCTCAGAGCGAGTACCACAGTGTATGTTCGTTGCTTTGTCCTGGTATGAACCGCCATGCAGTCCTGTAGACCCGTCCTTGTCCCGTCCCCATTCTCCAGCGTTACCTAACATGTCGTAGACTCCAAGAGTATTAGGCTTCTTAGAAGCTACGGGGTGAGTGGCACGGTCAGAGTTCCCAAAGTGCCAGGCGATGGAATCACGATCCTCCACGTTTAAGTTTGGCATGGTCGTTCTTGCTCGTACCGTAGCCACGCCGATTCCGAGATAGCATGCATATTGCCACTCGTCGGTTGTCGGGAGGCGATAGTTTCTCCCCGTTTTCTCTGACAACCAGCGGGCGTATTCTTCCGCCGCGTGGACCGTCACCGAAAGTGTGGCGAAGCCGGAGTGGCCGAAGCCCCAATCCGGCGCACCGTAAGGGCGACTGGGTCGTGATTCTGTGTTGATCTGGCGACGCTTCGCGGGTTCATGGTCAAGGCCCAGTTGCCAGACGTCGTACTCTTGCCAGGTAACCTCAGTCTTGCCGATCCAAATATCGTCAATCTTGAGAATGCGTTTAATATCGGAATTTGCAGGATCAGCTACAGAAAGCGAACCACCTGGAATTGGGACCATATCAAAGGTGATTAGGGTGCCGGAAATTGCCTCGGTGTACGGTTCGAGTTGTAATGCGTTCCCGGGCAAAGTTCCCAGGAAGATGGTTGTTACAACCACCAACCGAGGGCTGATGTTGATAGGGAAGAACATCCTTTTCCTTTTACTGGTTTCTTTATTTTCGACCGGCTGCCAAACGGAGCCGGACACTCGAACAAGTCCAGTTGTGCCCAGTGAAGACCGCTATGTGTATAGACAGGTTCACATGGGCATGCAAGTGCGTATAGTTCTTTACTCGGGCACGCGAGACAAGGCGCGGGAGGCAGCGCGAGCAGCGTTCGCCGAAATTGCCCGGCTCGACAGGATTTTTAGCGATTATCGAAACGATAGCGAACTGTCGAGCCTCGTCTCGCGTGCTGGGCAAGTTCCGGTTTCGGTTAGCCCGGAATTATATGAAGTTTTGGACCGAGGGCAGCGGCTCGCCCGCCAGACCGGGGGGGCGTTTGATATCACGGCCGGGGCACTGACCCGGCTTTGGCGGGGTGCGATTCGTGACGAACGGATGCCCAACGAGGCTGAGCTACGCTCCGCAATGCGCGCTGCTGGGAACGACAAGCTTCGTCTCGACGACACAGCGCAGACTGCGCAGATTACTGGCACAGGCCTAAGACTCGATCTCGGTGGGATCGCTAAGGGCTACGTGATTGACCGAGCACTTGGAACCTTGCGCGTACACGGTATTACTAAGGCTCTCGTGGAGGCTGGTGGTGACATCGTCGTAGGTTCAGCACCTCCCGGCGAACCTGGCTGGCACTTAGAAATCCCCCACGCGGGATGCGAGGTTGTTTTGACGGACGCTGCCATTTCTACGTCCGGTGATACTGAGCAATTTGTTCAGATTGAAGATATTCGTTATTCCCATACCGTAGACCCTCGAACCGGCTTTGGTTTGACGCATCGTCGAATCGCGACCGTTGTTGTTTCTAACGGCTTCACTGCCGACGGCCTGGCTACGGCACTTACTCTTCTTGAAGATTTAGAGGTAGAAGCATTGCTTGACTTCTACCCGAAAACGCGGGCCCTCGTAGGCTACCCACGATTGCCGGAAGGCCCGCTCGGACCGGAGTTCTATTTTAGGGTCTACGACGAAGCGTCTACACAGGATGGATCAAACACTTCAGGGTTGTTCGCGGGATGCTGACGCTAGATGGTTAGGGGCCAGCGATTGATGTGAGGTTGTTTGATTGTCTTGTTGGTTCTGGCGGTATTAACACCACTCGATGCGGACCAGAAGAAGAGACAAACCTGGGAAGTTACCGTCCGCGGGTTGTATGATTCGAGACGTCTTTGCCAGCCCTATACACCCAAAAGAGGCAGGAACATGCACGGTCATTTGCCCACTCTTCGTTCGGTTGGAATCGTAGCGTTAGCCTTTTTACTTGTTCCGTCCGTGGCGCTCAACGCACAGCAAGAGGATGCGGAAAACCAGGCCCCGGAAGACCCGCGCCTAGTTCTTCTTAATACTGAGGCGTACCTGATGCCACCATCCGAGGTCCTCGATGCGGTCATGGCGACACAGGACCAACCCCTTCGCATGCAGAACCCGGATCCGACTGGGCAGATGTTTATGCGGACGGTGAGTGATGGATTTCCGGCGCTCGCGATGTTTGCTAAACGTCACTATGACCTGGGGCAGTTCCAGATCGATCCAGCAGCGAACCGTAACCGTCGTTTCACAACCCGCAGCAGTGTCGGCATCGAGCTCTATACAGCGGACGGCGAGCTCGCTACTGTGATCCAGATCCCTGACGGTGCCCGTGTAACGGGACAGCGGTGGTCGCCAGACAGTTCGCAAGTAGCTTTCTTTGCGAACTTCGACGATGCGACCCACATTTATGTCGCTAGCACTCAGAGTGGTCAATCGCGGCGCATTACTAACACTGCTGTACTCGCCACCCATGTTGCGGTGTTCAACTGGACGGCGGATAGCAGTCGGATTGTTGCCGTGCTCTTGCCGACGGACCGTGGGCCCGAACCGCCTATGCCCGAGGTCCCGGAAACGCCAAAGGTTCGGGTGACGACGCCTGACCGCAATCGCTTACGTACCTATTTTGATCTTCTTGAGAATCCCTACGAAAAGGAACTTGTCTACTACTATTCGACCGGACAGCTTGCCAGCATCGATGTTGCTTCAGGCGACACTGAACTGATTGGTGGGCCCGCAATGCTTCGTTCCGTCAGTGTGTCCCCCGACGGTGAGTATTTCCGTGTGACCACCATCAAGGATGACCTTTCCTACATCGTACCGGTTAGTAGTGCGGGCACGGTTGAGGAAATCTGGGATGCGGATGGCAGCGTCTTGGCGTTGATCGGTGATGAAGACGTCAACGAACAAGCGCAGGACAACAATGGCGGTGGACGCGGGCAGCGATCTGGCGGTAGTGGTGCCAACGACGAGGACAAACGCGGCCTAGCATGGCGGACGGATGGTGGGCCGGGGATGGTGTTCCTGCAACTTGAGGCGCGTCCGGAAGCTGATGACGATGCCGAGGAAGAAGAAGCCGAAGAAGAATCGGAAGAGCGCGAGCCACGCAAGGATCGCGTGATGTATTGGTTGCCTCCATTCGGTGACGACGACACTCAGTTGATTTACGAAACGGAAGAACGCATCCAATCGGCCCGCTTCGACGAGTCGGGGCGGCTCATGTTCCTGACTCGCCGTGACGGTAGCGATGAAACCGTCCACGCCGTCTCGCTGGACAACCCGAGCCAGGAATATCTAATTTACGAGGAGGACACCGACGACCGCACCGCTGATATGGGAACACTTGTCGGTAGTGCCAAGCCCGGGGCTGTGCGTCTGTCTCCAGATGGCCAATTTGTGTACCTGTCTGGAACTCAATACTACGAGGACCCACTTGCCGATGCACCACGGCCGTTTGTTGACAAGGTCGGGATTTTTTCCGGTGACAAGGAGCGCGTCTTCCAGAGTTCGCCGGACATTTTCGAGGCTATGGGTACGCCGCTGGACGATAGCCTTACCGAAGCCATCATTTCGAGAGAATCGGGGACAATGGTGCCGAACCAGTGGCGAGTCAACCTTGAGACCGGAGCAGAAACGCAAATAACCTTCAATCAGGACCGTCACCCAAGGATCACTTCAGCTCGACGTGAACGATTTACGATCAAGCGGCCGGACGGGTTTGAGTCACGGGTTACGGTGACCTTGCCGACTGGCTACAGTGATGGCACTCGTTTGCCGGCGATGTTCTGGTTTTATCCTCGCGAGTACAGTGAGCAGGAAGCCTACGATGAGGGTTTCCAGACCTTCAACAAGAACCGCTTCCCGAACGTCGGGGCGAGATCTATGAGTGTCCTAACGTTACTCGGTTATGCGCTTGTGGAACCTGACGTGCCGATCGTAGGCCCAGAGGGAAAGCGGAACGACGAATATCCTCACGATCTGCGTAACACTTTGGCGGCTACTATCGACGAAATTGTCGAACGTGGTTGGGTTGATCGCAATCGTCTTGGCATCGGCGGGCACAGTTATGGGGCATTCGGTACCGCCAACGCCATGGTCCAGACACCATTTTTTAAAGCAGGGATCGCTGGTGATGGCAACTACAATCGTTCACTTACGCCAGCCGGTTTCCAGAGTGAGCGTCGCTATTTGTGGGAAGCACAAGACCTTTACATCGAGATGTCACCTTTCTTCCAGGCCGATCGCCTGTCGGGCAACCTTTTGATGTATCACGGCATGGACGACCATAACGTTGGCACCCACCCGATTCATGCCGATCGGATGTTCCATGCTCTCGAAGTGCTAGGCAAGACGGCGTCGATGTACAAATATCCGTTTGAAGACCACGGCCCGGCTACGTACGAGACGACGCTCGATCTTTGGGCGAGATGGGTCGCATGGCTAGACCTCTACGTGATGAACCCGCAAGGACAGGAAACGTCAACCAATAACGACGGGTCGAGTTCGGGCAAGTGAGGAACCGCTAATTGTCTGCAGATAGTTTCGGTTGGTTGGGCTGCCGTGTCTTGGTGCCGATACTCCCCAGTTAGTTTTCGGCACCGTTATTGCTGGGTGGCTGAAACGGTGAACTTCTGGATCCGGCGTCCGGTGGAAGCCTCTCCCACGTAGAGATTGCCGTGGGAATCAATGCCCATCCCATGGGGACGGAGGAACTGGCCCACTTGGCGGCCGCCTCGACCGAACTGGCCAACGATTTCTAGATCGGCTCGGTGAAGAACCCAGACCTTGTGATTGGTGCCATCTGCCAGGTATACCCACTCTTGGTTTTCATCCGGGGATAGAGCTATAACGAACGCCGATCCCGACGCAAGTGTCTCCGGGGCGATGACCTTCTCCGTTACGAACTCCCCACTTTGTTGAAAAACCTGGATGCGGTTGCCCCGGCGGTCCGCAACGTACATCAAGCCATCGTTCGACCCCACCAGGCCGTGTACAGTGGAGAACTGACGGGGCGGGGAACCTTCTGGGTCACGCTCCGTATAGCTATATGAGTCGTCCGGTATCTCACCGTAGGCACCCCAATGCCGCAGGTAATCTCCCGTTTCCCCGTCGTAAACGGCGACTCGGCGATTTCGGTAACCATCGGCGATGAACACCTCGTTATCCTCAGGATCAACCCAGATGCCTGCCGGTCCGCCTAGAAAGTTAGGGTCGTTACTTCCCCTATTGTTATCGTATTCACCAATAGTCATGAGCAGCTGACCACTGCGAGTAAATTTCATAACTCGGTGGTGACGAAAGGTGCCGATCCACACGTGATCGTTGTGATCAATGAAGAGCCCATGAGCGTTACGTGGAAACTCTGATACATCTTGGGTAGACGGGTCACCCCACCCCTGAACAACGTTTCCGTCAGCGTCGAACTCGATCACGACTGGAGCCGGCACGCAGCATTCCCCGATCGGCGGATCTTGCACCGCAGATGTTTCCTCGGGGGTTAACGTCTCTGGAAGGTGGGTGATCCAGACGTGGTTTTTGGAGTCGACGAAGACTGAAGTTATTGAGCCCAGTATCCAGAGGTTCGGCATCTCCTTCGGCCAGCTTGGGTCCACCTGGAACATTGGAATGCCCCCGGCATCCAAAGTGGCGGGAGACTGAGCGATACCGACATCGCTATCCGTCACACCAACACAAGCGCCAGTGGCAAAAGGGAAAATAAAATACAGGACTAGGACGGGAATTGTTTTTGAATCTCTCATTCCATTTAAACTCCTTGGCTCAGATGCGCTACGCAAATGACCAGCGGAAATCTATCGTTCTGGCCAGCCGGAAACAACGGTAATACTTGAATCATCGCCGCAAGGGCAATCCGTTTGTTCGGCAAGAAGGCCAGCATCAGCAGTGCTTCCTAACAATCGTTGCGAGAGTTTCTGATCACATACCATCTCGATGCTTATAGCTTATGAAGTTGAAGTCGAGGCGCGGCTGAAAGACCATTGCTCAATGAGTGTTTCTGAGGCGACAACACGCGGCGTGAACATCCAAGTAGAATCGACGCACGACCCAGGGCGGTCGATGCCCGAGCAGAACCACTGGTTCTTTCTCTACACTGTCACGATTAGCAATGAGGGCAACGAAACGGTGCGGTTGTTAAACCGCCACTGGATCATTACTGACGGCGACGGGCAGGTCCAAGAAGTTCAAGGCCCTGGCGTTGTTGGCGAGCAACCGGTACTGGAGCCTGGCCAGTCCTTCAAGTACACCTCTGGGTGCCCCTTGCGGACGGCCTTTGGTTTCATGCGAGGCACGTACACAATGGTAACTGAAGGCGGCGAGTCCTTTGAGGCGCAGATCGCTGACTTCGAACTCAGCGAACCGTACGCAATTAACTGAAGTTTACGGGTAGTGATGACTGCCATGGGTGTTGCGGATAGACCGGCAGGGAATCAAGGATGCCGTTCCCTGCAAACCGTTAGTACTCGCGGAATATTATTCAAGTCTGCCAGGACGTGGGGTTTCGCCCAACCACCCGACTCCCGAATCAGTCCACGAACCGCTTTTTCCTGGCCGTAGCCAAGCTCCAGAATCAAATACCGTCGAGAACTCAACAAGGTAGCGGACTCAGGGATGATGCGTTCGTAAGCCTCCATGCCGCTGGGACCAGACGCCCAAGCTTTCTGTGGCTCGTGGTAGCGCACTTCCGGATCGACTTCGTCGTTATTGGCAACATATGGGGGATTCGAGACAATGATGCCGATGTTGTTGCTTGAAAGAGAGAGTGCTCGCAGGAAGTCAGCCTGCACGAAGGTAATACGGTTATGAACCCCAAGCCGGGCAGCATTACGAGCAGCAGCGCCCAACGCGATTGGAGATTGGTCAACCGCAAGGACACGGCCCCTGGGATTCCCTCGTGCCAGGCCGATAGCGATCGCGCCGCTTCCTGTGCCGACGTCGATTGCCCAGCCCGCGGTCGGGTCCCAGATCTTAAGTGCGTGCTCAACAACCCGCTCGGTTTCTGGGCGAGGGATAAATACCCCGGGGTGCACCTCAAGTTCAAAGTCGAGAAACGAGGCACGGCCGCGGAGGTACTGAAGAGGTTCGCGGTTGGCACGCCGGGTAGTGAGTTCAAAGAAGCTGGAAACCTGATCTTCTGTCAAGGTATCTAAGAGTGTCGACAACAGCTGGGCACGCGAGTAACCAAGGACATGACCGAGAAGCAGAGTGGCTTCGAGCCGAGCTCCTTCTATACCAGCAGATTCCAGGCTTTGTTCGGCTTCATGTAGTGCGGAACCTACGGTCGAAGATCGAGTAAGCAGTTGCGTTGTGTCCTTGCTCGCGTGGTTGGGCACGGTTGGCCTCAGACAGCTTCAGCCGAAAGCTCTTGCTTAAGCCGTTCCGTCTCATAATGTGAGGCGAGTTCGTCAACGAGAGCCTGGATGCTACCGCTCAGGATGGAGTCGATCTGGTGACTGGTGAAGTTAATGCGGTGGTCGGTGACACGACTTTGAGGAAAGTTGTAGGTGCGAATTTTCTCCGAACGGTCTCCGGAACCCACCATCCCGCGGCGCTCTTCCGCGATGGCCTCGTGTTGCTCTTGAAGCTTCAAGTCGTAGAGGCGTGCCTTGAGAACACGCAGAGCCTTCGCCTTATTCTTGTGCCATGAACGCTCGTCCTGACACTGCACCACCAGGCCCGTAGGCTCATGAATTAGGCGTACCGCCGAATAGGTTGTGTTGACACCCTGGCCACCGGGACCTGAGGCGCAGAACGTGTCGACACGCAAGTCACTCTCTTCTATCTGGATCTCCACGTCTTCTGCTTCTGGCAACACGGCGACAGTAATCGCAGAAGTGTGGATACGCCCCGAAGCCTCGGTTTCTGGAACACGCTGCACGCGGTGGACACCGCTCTCATACTTGAGTTGGCTGTAGGCCCCGGCCCCTTCTATGAGAGCGTTGACCTCTTTAAGCCCACCAGTTCCCGTGAAACTTTCGTCGAGGATTTCAACGTTCCAACGCTTGCCTTCGGCGAAGCGCTGGTACATTCGGAAAATCTCGGCCGCGAAAAGTGCGGCTTCTTCCCCCCCTGTGCCCGCACGTACTTCAAGCACGATATTGCGTTCGTCATTTGGGTCCTTAGGCAACAGAAGCTTCATCAGCTGCCCCTCCAGGCCCTCCTTTTGTTCCTCTAGAATGGCGAGCTCTTTCTCAGCCATTGCCTGCATCTCAGGGTCAGACTCATTGAGCAGGTCTTTGGCGCCGGCTATTTCTCTGTCGACCTCTTGAAGGCTTTGGTAGGTTTCGACAACCTGGCGCAAATCGGCGTGATGCTTGGTGAGCTTTCGATAAAGGATAGCGTCCTGGATAACCTCAGGTTTGGCGATCTCTTCGTTCAGCTCCGCGAATTTGGTCTTGATGTCTTCGAGCCGCGAGATGACGGTGGTGTTCATGGGAAGCTCCGGAGCGCGATTCCAGGAGGCGGACAGGCTCCTAGGGGCGCGACTCCGACTGGTTAGTTGATGGTTTCTTCCTCGGGGTTCTCGTTCTTGGCTTCCGCCGCCGCCGTGTCGTCGGGAACATCATCATCGTTACCCGCTTCCGCAATGTTTTTAGCTATGGCAGCAGCGCGGGCCTCCTCCTCCTCGGCTTTGAGGGCGGCCGCAGCTAGCTCGGCATCTTTTTTGGCTGCCTTGGCTTCCAATTCCGCTTTGATCGTGTCCTGCTCCGCGTAGAAGCCTTCATACTTTCGTTGGAACTTCTCAACGCGGCCGGCTGAATCGAGCAGACGCTGTTTGCCCGTGAAGAACGGGTGACATTCGT
Organism: uncultured Acidobacteriota bacterium; assembly: GCA_964455175.1. GTDB lineage: Bacteria > Acidobacteriota > UBA890 > UBA890 > UBA890 > UBA890. The sequence goes on from CAYVUW010000026.1 coordinate 31,421, forward strand.
TGCAGACTTCGAGCCGTAAATCAGATTTCGTCGAGCGTGTTTGGAATGAATTCCCGCAAGCACATACAACCATAACGTCATGGTATTCCGGATGGATGTCAGGCTTCATTTTGGACTCCTTTTTATTTACTTACTCCGAGGTGTTCATTGCGGCAAGAAATTCGTCGTTGCTGTCGACTTTGCCAACCTTGTCGATTAGAAGCTGCATAGCTTCAGCCGGACCAAGGGGTTGTAACACCTTACGCAATACCCAGATTTTATTCAGTTTTTCCGGTGAAAATAGCAATTCTTCTTTGCGCGTGCCAGATCGGTTGATGTCAATGGCGGGCCATATACGCCGTTCGGCGAGCATACGGCTGAGTATGACCTCAGAGTTCCCGGTGCCTTTGAATTCCTCAAAGATGACATCGTCCATCCGAGAGCCAGTGTCGATTAGCGCAGTAGCGATGATAGTTAGGCTGCCGCCGTCTTCGATGTTACGCGCAGCGCCGAAGAAGCGCTTCGGCTTGTGGAGGGCGTTGGCATCGACTCCACCTGATAATACTTTCCCCGATTGCGGACAGGTGGTGTTGTAGGCGCGTGCCAGCCGGGTGATTGAATCAAGCAGTATTACTACGTCGTTCCCCTGTTCTACCAGCCGCTTTGCTTTTTCCTGCACCAGTTCAGCAACCTGTGTGTGCGACTCAGCGGGTTCGTCAAAGGTAGCGCCGATTACCTCACCATCAATTGATCGCTGCATCTCCGTGACTTCTTCGGGGCGTTCTCCAATTAACAAAACGATTAGATCGACTTCGGGATGACTCCTTTTAATGGATTGTGCCAGAGACTGTAATAACACCGTCTTGCCTGCGCGAGGTGGTGACACAATTAGGGCGCGCTGTCCCTTCCCGAGGGGGCAAAGCATGTCCAGTATACGAGTGGAGAGGTCACCTCCGCGGGTTTCAAGGTCGAAGCGCTCCTCGGGGTGCAGCGGTGTGAAACTCTCATAAAATGACTTTCGCTCTATCTCCCCAGGCATTCCTTGATTGATGGATTCAATCTTGATCATGGCGAAGTAACGTTCGCCATTTTTAGGTGGTCGGATCTGCCCGGCCAGAGTATCGCCGGTTCTCAGGGCGAATCTTCGGATCTGTGAGGGGGAGATGTACACGTCACTATGCTCTGAGAGATAGTTTCTTGAGGCGTTTCGTAGGAAGCCAAAGCCTTCGGGAAGAATCTCAAGAAGCCCCTCGGTGTTTAGTGAATCTGATTGTTCCATCTGCATTTGCAGGATCTGATAGACCAGATCAGCCTTGCGTGTCTCGCTGGAGGCATTGATTCCGACTTTCTCGGCAATGCTGCGCAGAAAATTAACGCTGGATCCCCGTAACTCTCCCAGTTCCCATATCCGGCTCGTTGCCGGCGGTACCAAGATTGCAGATTCGTTGCTCATATTCTTTCTAAACTCTCACCCGGCAGGTGAGTGGTTGAGTGCTACTGAGTTTGAGCGATGGACTGATTGATTAAGGACCAGAGCTCGTTTTTCCCTTCGCCCGTCACGGCAGAGTAGGAAATCAAAGGATGGTCGTCGACCCTTTTTAAACTAACTTCAAATTTTTTCATCGCTCCCAACTTGTTGCTCCGCTTAAGCTTGTCGGCCTTGGTAAGAATGAACGCGTGCGGCAAACGAGTTTCACGTAACCACGTGATCATTTGTTCATCCAGTTTGGTGGGGCCAAGGCGCCGCATATCCAGCAGTTGTAACGCTAAAACCAGTGGCCTGTCTGACTCGAGGTAAGTGTCAATTAATCGAGCCCAAGCTTCTTCGCGAACTTTTTTGGGTACCTTGGCAAAGCCGTAGCCAGGAAGGTCAACAAAAAAACAATTCGCCCTGCCACCGCGGTCGATCCGAAACCAATCAATCGCCCGTGTTTTGCCCGGTGTGCGACTCGTCGCAGCTAGTTTCTTGCGTGACAGCAGCGAATTAATAAGGCTTGATTTGCCGACGTTTGATCTTCCGATGAAAGCGATTTCGGGAAGGTATTCGTCGGGATAATGTCCCGCATTGCGGGTACGTAGTGTGCGTTCGATGTTGTGGATTTTCACGAATTTTGAAAGACCCAGGAAGGGTCCAGCTATTGGGGCGAAGCGGCATCTACGAAACTGTCAAATGGCTTCTTGTGTTCGTTACAGCGGAGTGACTAACTAGTGGGTCAGAGGGGGGTGTTGGACACTTCCATCGGGCTGCTGCCCACCGGGCGGCAGTTCTCCCTCTTCGTCGTCTGACGCGGGCGCCAGGGGTGACACGAGTGCGAGACGCAACACTTCGTCCATAGTGTCAACGAAGTGGATTGTCAGGTCTTGCAATACTTCGCCAGGTACGTCCTGGAGGTCTTTTTCGTTTTCTGCATGCATGATCACTTGAGTTAAGCCAGCCCGGTGAGCAGCGAGAACCTTTTCCTTCAAGCCACCAATTGGCAGTACCTTCCCGCGCAACGTAATCTCGCCCGTCATGGCGACGTCGTGGCGGACCGGCACTCCGGTTAGCGCCGAAACAATCGCGGTCGCTAGCGTAATTCCAGCCGAAGGCCCGTCCTTTGGAATGGCCCCTTCCGGGACGTGCAAGTGAATATCGTAGTTTTGGTGAAAGTCTTTTTCGACGTCGAATGTGCTGGCTCGTGAGCGCACATACGATAGAGCTGCCTGCCCTGATTCTTGCATCACGTCCCCGAGCTGGCCAGTGAGCGCCAACTTGCCCTTTCCGGGCATCAGCGTTGCCTCAGTGGCCAGGATCTCCCCGCCACGTTCGGTCCAAGCCAGGCCCGCCACAAGGCCAACCTCGGACGCCTCTTCCTTCTGACGCTTTTTGAAGCGCGGCACGCCGAGGTATTCCTCGAGCTTATCAGCGTTGACAACGAGGTTGGCATCTTCGGGAATTGCGTCAGCTAGCGCGGTGCGCTTAGGCATGACCCGTTCCATAGGATTGCGTGCCTCGATTACAGCTTCGAGTTCTTCCTCTTCATCATTGTCGAAGCCGCTCATATCGATATCATCGAGGTTGAAATTTTCAATGTTCTCTATGTCGAAGTCACTGCTGAAGTCATCATCCTCAAAGGTGTCTTCTTCGTCGCCATCGTCGGCCAGGTCGTCGGCCTTAAGCTTGTCGAGTGCCGGATCCACCTTCTCTGCTGCCTCCGCGTCGGCCGATTCTTGCGCATTGGCTTCGTCAGTGAGCGTCGCGAGTGCACGTTCTTCCTCTTCGGCGGCTGCAATTGCTTCGACGGCCTTGGTGATCTCAGCTGAGTATTGGTCGACAAGATTGCGTGCGCCCTTGCGTGCGACCCGCGCGACCATGCGTTCGAGTGCCCGAACACCAGCCTCGCGCGTGTATTCGCCGATAATTCGGCCAAGGGCATTGTCGGTAATCTCAAGCTGGTTCTCGCGCAGACCATGATAGGCAATCTGCTTGCT
>CAYVUW010000026.1:34880-35153 GCA_964455175.1 uncultured Acidobacteriota bacterium
CCCGAGAGTCTGATGATTTCCATGCGGTCCTGTAAGGGTGCCGGAATGGTGTGTAAAACATTTGCTGTTGCGATGAACATGACATGCGAGAGGTCGTACTCGGCATCTAGGTAGTGATCAACGAACTGATTGTTTTGTTCGGGATCAAGAACTTCCATGAGTGCCGACGATGGGTCACCGCGGAAGTCCATGCTCATCTTGTCAACTTCATCGAGCAGAAAGACTGGATTAATAACCCCAGCCGCCTTCATGCGTTGCATGATCTGGCCCGGG
>CAYVUW010000027.1:0-34721 GCA_964455175.1 uncultured Acidobacteriota bacterium
ACCCTCACCGCCCGATGTTGCAGGCCCTTCCGTGACTATCCCAGAGAGTGTGAACGTCTGCCCAGAAGGGGTAGGGGAGCTTGGAGTACTGCCACCACCCCCACAGGACACTATGGAGAGTGAAAGCAGGAGAAACACCAGAGCGATTCGAACTCCAGCTGCCACAACTGAAGGCGATTGCTTCACGATCCTGCTGCTTCTCCGTGCATCGGGTTAATACGACTCCCCGCTAGTAACACAATACGTAGATTATGCGTCTTTTAACGGATGACATGCCACTGATCACCTGCCTGTGGCCGATCCAGGTACCTCAAGCCATTTTCGGTGAAAACAGCTATCTGGCCAATCCCCAACTCCACACCACCTTCGCCCCAGCCGGGTACTGCAACCCAAGTGTGCGGCTCAAATGCGTACAGTGTGTTGTAGTGCAGTCGGTGCTCGTTTCTGACGATTTTGTGCCGCTTGTAACCTCCACCGGAGATCATGCCAGTGACATAGGTTCCGTGGGAAAACATTAGCCCGTTTACTGAATAGCGACGCAGGTACATGGGCGGCGGATGAAAGGCAATCTCTGAATTGATAATTCCTTCCTCTGGAACCAATTTATCCGCTGCTTCCACGATCTCCCTTCCCGTACGTCCGTACTGAAACTCTTGAGCGAACCGGTCTTGCATCCGGTTTACTTTCCGTAGTGCTTCCTTTAGCGCCTCGGGAACATCGGTTTCCCCTTCTTCCAATACGTATGCGTGTTGATGAGAGTCGGTTACAAGGCCCAGCAACATGACGTCCGTGTCGATGCTGATGATGTCCCCTCGTCGAATAGTCGGGTTCATGCCGTTGATTGTTTGGCCGTAGCGGAAAAACTCAGGAGAATCTTCATCTTTGTACTTCTCGATATTCGCTAATTTCCTCTGGATCATAGGCCCCGGCTGGTTTTCCTTTTCGATGCCTAGTTCCCATAATTTGTGCCGAAACCACCAGTTGAGATCCTCGACTGTGGTTACGTCCGGCACAATCACCTGGTTGGAGAATCCTTCAGCGATGATGTCATTGGCTACGCCCTGGACGTAGCGATAGACACTGATCTGTTCAGGCACCATCGTTGACAACCACCGAACCCCGAGGGTCCACGAATCAACTGTTCGGGAGCTGTACTCTGCCAGCGCGGTTAGCATCTCTTCGTTGTTCGTCTGGCCGATGGCGATAGTTTGTGGATCGCGTTCCCGCACCAGAGTCGTAATGTGAGCGAAGTCTCGAGGTTCTAGGTAATCAATGTGCTCCCCTGTGTCATAGAACATTAGTAACGATGGAACTGCTGCGCCCCGCACTAATGGATCGGCGTGCCGACTCGAAAACACCATGCCTTCGAAGTTTGCGGGAACTAACGACGTGTAGAAGGGCCCTTCTTTGAACGATGCTTGCCGATATTCTGGCTGTTCATCGTTACGGACGATCCACATATCAATTTCTTGTTCTCGCATCACCATCGGAAGAACGGTTTCCTTCTTTTGTTCCCAAAAGCGCTGCATTATCTGCACACGCTCGCGCATCGGTATCATCTTCTGTGCGTCGTCCTGTGCGAGGACCTGTGGGGTCTGAAGGTTGGTGCCGGCGAGTAGTAAAACCAGAGCGGTGATTAACGTCATAGCTTGTTTCATAATGCCTCCTTTTTTGCGCGTTCCGGAATCCTATCCCACTTGCAATCAAGAGCATTTGATCCATTGACGAAGGAGTCGTATCAATCAATCAAACGCTGTGGGCTGAGCGCAAATTCACGGAGTAGTTGATTCCGGAAGAATGGCTAGTCTCGAGGTAGTACTTCCGTCGCCATCGCATCCGCTGCCCAGTCATTGATCGCGTCTTCAGTAGTATCGACAGCAACAACAATTCTGCCGACCGCGATGTGATGGTCGAAGGGATCTGGTTTCCAGCGCAACCTGGGCATGTTGCACTCGGCGAGAACTGTTGCAACGCTAAAAAGGACAGCGCCCAACGCGACACCCTCAAATATGAATACGGCAATGGGGGGGCCGGACACGGCTGCCTGACTACCAATTGTGGGTACGTGAGTTCCCAGAAAGTAGGCACCGAATCCTCCGAGCACCCCACCTAGGATTGCCAAAAGCGGAACACGTGATCGCAACCCGGTAGCATTTGGCATGAGATCTTCACTGAGCGGAATCATGCTTCGGATCTCGATATTGTTGGGTTCAGCGTTGTCAGTGCCGAGGCGCTCGAGGGCACGGCGCACTTGGGGCAACTCTTCGAATACGGCGTACAGTCGAGTTGCTTGCTGCTTGGTCAAGGCTATGACTCCTCGGGCATCGCGCGGAGCATTGATTCACTTGTTCCGATGGTCTTGTCTAAGTGGGCGATGTGCTCACCCTCTCGGACCTCCCAGATCGACACGATAGGCGCAAATTGGAGGAACATGAAATACAGGAAACCGAAGAGGCCGAACAAGCTGATCATGATGCCGATTTCTACCCAGCTCGGCTGGTAGCCGCCACTGGTATATGCGAGCCGAGGCACGCTAAGCGTTCCGACGACGATAATGTAGCGTTCAAGCCACATGCCGATAATGACGCCGATGCCTACTAGGGTCGAGGCTAGTGGTTTACGGCCAGCCCGGAATGCGAGAACGAAAACGGGTACTGCAATGTTCAAGACGATCATGGCCCAGAAATAAGGTGCGAACTGACCGGAGATACGTTCGTTGTACACGGCCATCTCAGCGTGCTCATTGCCGTAAAAAACGGTGAGATGCTCGGCGAACGTAAAATAAGCCCAAATTAGTGCCATCGCGATAAAGAGAAGGCTCAGGTTGTTGAACACGGCATCAGAAAGGTACTGCTGAAGGCTGAGTCCGCGCCGCAGGATATACATTGTTACTAACAGCATTGCGATGCCCGAGTAGATTGCTCCGACAACGAAGTAGGGCCCGAAAATGGTGCTGTGCCACATTGGCTGTAGCGTCATGGCGAAATCCCACGAAACGATCGTGTGGACCGATACAGCCACTGGAATAATGATAATTGCCATTACGCGGATCCCCTGCTCCAGGGAGTGCCACTGTTGCGGCGTGCCTCGCCAACCTGCAGCCAAAAGGCTATAGAGCCGAGCTCGGAAGCCTGACGGATTACTTCTCAGATTGCGATCCCGCAGGATTGCGAAGTCGGGGAGTAGGGGCAATGCCAAGTAGAGAACAGATCCCGTCAGATACGTAGTAATAGCGAGGATGTCCCACACTAGAGGCGAGTTGAAATTTGGCCACAGCAGATTCTGAGATGGAATCGGCATCATGTAGTAAAAAAGCCAAGGTCGCCCGAGGTGAATTAGCGGGAGAAGACCGCCGACGCACAGAGCGAACACTGTGATGGCCTCGGCGCATCGAGTCACAGGTCGGCGCCACTCTGCTCCCGTAACCCGGAGTATTGCCGAAATCAGTGTGCCCGCGTGGCTGATACCTATCCAAAAAACAAAATTGGTGATGTAGAAGCCCCAGAAATTAGGACGATTCAACCCTGTTACGCCGATGCCGTAGCGAATCTGATAACCCCAGCAATAAAAGAGCAGTGCCACGAGAGCACCCGTTACCAGGCTCCCGAGAATAAGTCCCGGTTGTGGACCTCCAAGCGGCCTTAGAAGTTGACTCTCGGGCGTTTGTTCGGTGGTCTTAATCCCCGAAGAATGGATTTGTCCACTCACGGAGTGTTTTCTCCGTTACCTTGGTTTCCCCGGTTTTCTCCCTGGAGATACACCACCGAGGGATCCGTACCGAGGTCGTTGAGGATACGAGTTGCTCGGTCGCTACGAGCGAGCTGCGCTACACGGCTGTCCGGATCATTTAGGTCACCGAAGGTGATTGCTTGCGCAGGGCATGATTGGGCGCAGGCTGGTTGTATTTCGCCGTCGGCGACCTCCCGACCTTCATCTTTTGCTGTGTCCTGGGCATCGTGGATACGTTGAACACAGAACGTACACTTCTCCATGACCCCGGCGGGCCTTTGGCTAACATCAGGATTGAGCTGTCGGTCGAGCGGTGCCGGCCAATCACCCGCGTGCCAATTAAAGAACCGTACCGTGTATGGGCAGTTATTAGCGCAGTAGCGCGTTCCTATGCAACGGTTGTACACCATGGCGTTGAGACCATCCGGAGTGCGATATGTTGCGTAGGTCGGACAGACTGGTTCACAGGGTGCGTCACCGCAGTGCTGGCAAAGAACTGGAACGAAGCGAACCTTGATATCCGGGAATGTTCCTTCGTAGTGTCGTTCGATGCGTAGCCAGTGCATCGCTCGTCCCTTTGCTGCTTCTTCCTCACCGACAGTTTGTATGTTGTTCTCTGCGTGGCAGGCGACTACGCAACCTTCGCAACCAGTGCAGATATCTGTGTCTATGGCCATGCCCCAGCGCGTCATCCGAGCCTCCGTCGTTTCACGACTGGGAGTTCCGTGGTGCCAGGGCCAGGAGTGCCCTGCGTTAAATCGGCGGGCAGTGGACGTGCGGATGCGTAACGCGATGTTTCTTGAGGCGCCCAACCCACGGGAATATCTTCGGTCTCCTCTTCGTTGGTGTAGCTTCGGCCAAACCGGCTGAGGGCACCGGAGCTCAAGCGTTTAATACGAACCCGAGTCGCAGCCCACGCTGGTGCAGCTGTTCTGATTACCTGCGTTTGTTCGACCAGGTCAAGCGGATTGGCTCCTCGCCCGCTTGCGTAGCGACCATAATCTTGGTGGCCGTGCCCGAGAGGCATGCCGACGACGCCCGGACGGACGGCAGGATCGATCACCGCTTGGATCTCAAGGCTCCCCGCTGACGATTGGACACTGAGCCGATCACCATCTTGAATGCCAAGATTCGCAGCGTCCACAGGTGATAGTTCCAGCCAGCTATTCCACATGATGGTGGACATAGGGTCAGGTAGTTCCTGTAGCCACGGTCGGTTGGCCCCACGACCATCCCCGATCTTGATTGACTCGAAAGGCAATAAAAGAAACGGGTACTCGCCATCTTCTCGTCCGTCAGCATATGCCACTTCGCTGGTTAAGATTGCAGAGTCCAATGGTCCTGGAGGAACGAGGCTTGGCGGTTCCTGGCCAAAGATTCCGCCACGTTCTACAGCCAGCCTTATGAAAGCGGACGCAGTCATTCCTTCACTGCCTGGCAGCTGCTCGAGTTGTTCTTCGATGCGGGCTTCGACGAACCGAGGGAAACTCGCCCAAGGGAACTGGCTAGCGATTGGCTCACCTAAAGCAGCTGCCATAGCTAGCACCACGTCAGCTGGGTGACGAGCATCGCCTAATGGCTCGATAGCGGGCTCGGAGAAGTTCACCACCGGCACCCCGATTGACGCTGCCGGGGCAACGGCATCAAAGCGCTCTAGCTGCGTATTTAGCGGCAACACGAGATCGGCGAGCAACGTCGTATCGGTTCGGAAGCTGGACAAAACAATAACCATCCCGACGTTTGCCATGGTTGCATGTAGTTGCCAGCTCGCTGGCAACGTATGGACTGGATCAGCGTCTACCACGATAAGTAAATCGACTGGCGCTGGCCCCTCACCCCGCAAACGTGTGGCAAGTTCGGCCATGGAAGCCGGTTCGGTTTTAGGGGCAATGCCATCCTCTAAACCAAACGAAGCCGGGGCAAATACACCGCCGGGCTTGCCCAATGTTCCTAGTAGTACATTCAATCCCAAAGATGCGGCAACGTTGAAGAGACCATCTTGATGGCCCGCCGCCGAACCACCGGCAACCACAACTTTATTTTCAGCGGCAGCAAGCTCGGCTGCGATGCGTTCGATCTTCTTGGCTGGTATTGCGCACAGTGCAGCGCCTTCCTCTAGCCCCGGGGGGTCTTCAGGAAACAGTTTTCGGTACCTTGCGGCATTATCGTTTTCGATCTTGCCTGACGAGAGCAAAATCCCTGCCAGTGTGCGCGCCAGGATCCCTTCTGCCCCTGGGCTAACAGCGAGCCATTCGTCAGCGTTGGCTGCAGTCAATGACATGCGGGCCTCTGCTTGTACAAACCGGCCACGCCGGCCGGGCCTACCACGGCGCATTTCGGCGAGCGCGCGGGTGTAATGAACCGGACTGCGCCAGCGGTCTAGGAATGTTGAGCCAATTGATAAAACGTAGTCCGAGTGGCTCACATCGAAGTAAGGGGTATCTGTTACCCCGAGAACAATTTGCGCAGCGCGACGCTCCACTTCAAGTTCCGGGGCTTCGACGAACGCCGGAGCGGGGGCGCCGAGCGCTTCGGAAAATCGGCGCCACAGAGCCCCCGTCAATCCAGAGCGGTCCGCTCCGATTATGGCGATGCGATCGGGAGAAGTCCGAGCGATCGTTGTAACTGCCGCGGTGAGTCCATCCTCCCAGGTAGTGTCCTCAAATGTTCCAGTGCCTTTGTCACCTACACGCCGTTGCGGCACCAGGATACGATCGGGGTTGTAGAGTTCTTGCAGCGCGGATTGCCCAAGAGCGCAGACACCACCTAAATTGACGGGATGGTTGGGGTTGCCCTCGATCTTTCGCGCATTGCCATCGACTATCCGGACTTGGATACCACAGCCTGCTGAGCATTGCTGGCACATTCCTGGAACCCAGGTGCTTTCACCTGGCAGTGGTGAGCCAGGCTTCCGTCGTGCTGGCTGCACAAGGTACTGCCCTTCGGGACCCGAACAAGCCTCTAGCAGAGACACGCCGGCCGCCAATGTGGTTGCTTTCAGGAAATCTCGCCTTCGCACGTCCGTCCTTATGTTTCGAAATCTTGGTTAGAAATCAGCAACCCTCTAGTAGTGACACGTTAGGCAGTCAGTGCTCGCGCCATTGTTTTGATGGCATGTAATGCACCAACTCATGTCTGCGGTATTGACCGCCTGGTAAGCAACACTCATTTGCCCGACGTCACCGTGGCAAGTGGAACAAGAGACTCCTGCACGAGCGTGTGGCTTGTGCTTGAACTGGACCAACGCACCAGGGGCAATGTTGTTCACCCTTCGCCATAGAAGTGGCTCGTTGTTTTCGAGGTACCCCATGAGTTTAATGATCTCAGGGTGATCGGAAATGATGCCCCGGTGACAGGTCGCACAGGCTGCGATAGGGACAAGGCCGGCCTGTGTTTGAGTTGTGGCACCCGGATGGCAACTGGTGCATTCCATTTCAATCTCGATGTGCTTCTGATGATTGAATGCCACCGGCTGGGATGGTGGCGGTGCTGTACCGTCGTTACCACACGCTGCCGTGAGAAGCACAGAGCCAGCCAGTAACACGTTAACGAAGAACGTGCGCCCCCAATAACCGATTTCGTGCTGCTGTTCTGCTCTGTTTTTCATGAGTGGTTTGCCAAAGTTAACACCCGATTCGGATGGACTCGAACCGCTACAATCTTACCTGGGCCAGGATCTCGATTTTGGGAAAACCGGTGTTGGGGTCCTTGGCGGTGTTTCAGTTCGCGCGTGATCGATAGAATCTCATCCATGAACGCTTTTCGCGCGAGCCTTTTCTCCAGTGTTGTCTTTGCCGTTTTTTTTACCTGCCCTCTGTATGCGTCGGCACAAATCAAAGACACGGGTGCGATCAATGTGCGAGTTACTGGCCCGGGCAACACCCTGCTCGTTGGTGTTCTGGTTACCATTGAAGGTCCCTTGGGGGGCCGTGCGGAACACACCGGTACCAATGGTACGGCTCGGTTGCCGGGCTTAGTGCCAGGTTCTTACATAGCGACGTTTGCGCTCGAAGGCTTCAATGAGGTCGTCCATAAAGACCTTCGGATATCAGTTGGGCGCACCATTGAAATTGTGGTTGCGATGCAACTTGCCTCGGTTGAGGAGACCATCACGATCAGTGGTGAAAGTCCAGTCGTCGACATCAAGTCGACGAACGTGCTCAGTATCTATACGGATGACCTGATTGACATGACTCCGACTTCTTCAGGGTTATGGGCCGGCATCATCGACCACGTCCCTGGTGTCGTCACCAACTTGGTCGACATAGGTGGCAGTGAGTCTGGTCAGCAGTCACGTTTTTCGTCACGTGGTGGCAGCAGTTCACAAAATGTTTACGCGCTTAACGGCGCCAACACGACTGACCCGCAAGCCGTGGGCGCTTCGTCGATGTACTACTCAATCAATTCGTTTGAAGAGGTTGGTATCTCGACGGGTGCGCACGATGTCGAAGTCCAAGTGCCCGGGGTAGTGCTCAACATGGTTTCTAAGACCGGCAGTAACGACTGGCACGGTGCTGTTAGGACCTTTTTTGAGGGTGAGAGATTCACGACTAACAATGTGACCGGGGAGCAGCGAGAACGAGGTTCGGGTGCTGGCAACCCAAACATTTTGTTAAACGACCTAGACTTCCAATTCGGGGGACCGATAAGGCGGAATCGTGCCTGGTTCTTTGTAGATTACTGGAACTTCAAGGTTGAACGTCGGTTAATTGGTTTGCCGCCACATGAGGTTGACGACACGGCGCTGGAAAACTGGACAATCAACAGCACCGTTCGGATTGCTGAAAACAGCAATGTTACGGCGCGGCTTTTTACTGACAGAAAGGTGCGCAACAATCGCAACGCTGGCGGCAACATTCCTCCAGAGTCAGCTTGGTTGCAAGATTCGCTGTCACTGATTCCGCAGCTCCAGTATCAGGGAGTTGTGAGTTCCAACGTCTTCCTCGACACGCGTTTTTCGTTCATGACGATGAACTTCCCGCTTGAGGCCAAGGACGGATCGCGAGGTCACTCCAGGCACCCTGAATTCTCGGGCGAGTCCATGCCGCCTTCGATCGAGCGCAGCACTGGAAATGTTTTGGCCGGCAGCCCGCCAACTCGCGAGGTGCTGTTCCTCCGCGACAACATCGATTTGTCGAGCACCCTGTCGTGGTATCTGACCGAAAGGAACCGCAGTCATGACGTCAAGGTGGGTGGCAACTTGGCCAAGGTTTCTTCGTTTTCGCCCGACAACCGGGGATACATCTGGGGTTTCCAACAGCAGTTTCTCAATGGAGACCCTTCACGAGTTCGCTTCTGGAACCACTCGGGTGTCGATATTCACAACATCGACAGACCCAATGCTCCCTGGAACCGAGGGTCGTCCCTAGGTCTCTACGTGCAGGACTCAATCACTTTTAACAACCGCCTAACGGTCAATCTAGGGCTGCGTTACGACTGGTCTAAAAGCTGGCTTCCAGAGCAGTGCCGCGCCGACTCTCTTTTTCCACAACTTGGGACCCTTTACCGGGCAGCGTGTTTCGAAAAAGATCAGGAAACCACAAGCTGGAGGGACTTTGTACCGCGGATTGGCATCGTCTACGACCTCACTGGTAACGGCCGTACAGCACTAAAAGCTAATTATTCCCGCTACTCAAACCAGCAAGGCGTTCGCTGGGGTGAATTCTTGAACCCTAACGGGGTTGGCACGCAGTGGTACACGTGGACCGACCTTAACGGTGACAACCTCTTTCAGTTCGGCGAGCAGGCCACCCTTGTTCACCAGTTCTTCCCCGGGGGCAATGTCGATATTGACCCGAAACTTAGCTCGCCACTCACGGACGAATTCAGTATCGGTGTCGAACGTGAGTTGTTTCCTCACTTCCAGCTCAGCGCCACAGTTTTCTACAGAACGGATAGTAATTTCCTGGAAGACGTCAACACCGGTGTGCCCTATGGGCCGATCGCAGAGGTCCTTGGAGTTGGTGATTCGTACCAACCAGTGGCCGTGATTGACCCTGGCCCCGATGGAATCGTTGGTACTAATGACGACGGTGGCCCGATCACGATCTACAGTCAGGACCCGGCTACTTTCGGTAACTCGCTGTACTACCTGACCAACCCAGTTCAAACAATGGGGTTCGATTTTCTGTACAACCGTTACACCGGTGTTTCACTGGTAGCCCACAAGCGATGGAGTAACAACTGGCAAGCATTAGCATCATGGGACATCGGTCGTTCTGAGGGCACCTTTGATGGTGGCGGGGCTGGTGGCGCCGGTGGTTTGTTGGACAACCCCAACACCGACATTAACCGTGCCGGGTTGACCGTTTGGGACCGTACCCATTTAGTGAAAGTTACCGGTAACTACCTGTTCGCAGACCCGGTTGGTGTCAATCTCGGAATATTTATGCGCGTGCAGTCAGGCGAGCCAATGACTCGCAACGCCATGTTGCCCGCACCGGGGGTGCCATCCCAGCCAGCCATCAATCAGGGAACCGAACACGTTCGCGTTGAACAGCGAGGTCGCCACGTAAACACTTACGGGGTGGAACGACTGGACCCAGTGATAATTGTTGATCTGCGGGCCGAAAAGCAGTTCACGTTGGGCAAGTATGGCCTCCTGCACGTCTATGCTGACCTGTTCAATGTTTTCAACACCAACAAAGTGCTTGCCATCGACGTTTACTCAGGTGAGAACTACAACAACATCTGGAACCTTGTCTCCCCGCGTGTTTTGCGTATCGGTGTAGGGTTCGATTTCTTAAACAATTGAAACTAAATGTCTGGTCCGGACGAAAGCCCGGTGTGCCAGGCGGAGGGACTAAGGCCCAGGTGGTGAGAAATGGACCCCCTATTTTATTTATCGCGATGTTACTGGGCTCCGCCTGCGTTCAAGTGTTCGAGGCTCCTCTGCCCGAGCAGCGACCAAATATTTTGATCCTGATGGCCGATGATTGGAATTGGCCCCAATCAGAGGGAGTGTCAGATCCAAACCTTAAAACTCCAACCTTCGAGCGTATTGCCGCCGAAGGAATTCGCTTCCGGAACGCGTTTGTAGATTCTCCGTCATGTACGCCGTCTCGTGCCGCACTGCTCACCGGTCGGCATCCGTGGATGCTCGAAACTGGGGTGCATCTATGGGGTGCATTACCGGCAAAGTTTAAGACCTACACCGACATACTTGACGACGCTGGTTATTTAGTTGGTTACTCCGGGAAAGGGTGGGGGCCGGGCTATCTTGCAGAAGCCCGGCGAGACGACAATCCGGCTGGCCGGATCGTTGTTGGGGACCCGCCGGGACGTGACTGGGACTCTCGCGATCGCGTTGCTACCTTCGAGGAATTTCTGGCCCGGCGTGCGGAAGGCCAGCCTTTCCATTTCTGGTTTAACACCTCGGAACCACATCGCCCCTATGAATGGCAATCTGGCTTACGGAAAGGCATGAGCCTGGAAGAGGTCATTGTTCCTCCAACCCTCCCCGACACGGAAGAGACGCGCACCGACTTGGCCGATTACTACTACGAGGTCGAGTTGTTTGATTCTGCTGCAGCGGAACTCATTGCACAGCTGGAAGAGGTTGGCGAGCTGGACAACACTATTGTTGTCATGACCGGCGATAATGGCATGCCATTTCCGCGCGCCAAGATGACGCTCTACGATCTTGGCACGCGCGTTCCTTTCGCGGTGCGCTGGCCAGCCCGTGTCCGTGCCGGTCGGGTAGTGGAGGATTTTGTAACGTTTTCTGACCTGGCTCCCACGTTTCTCGAAGCGGCTGGAATCGAACCGCTACCGGAAATGAGCGCCCACAGTTTTCTAGGAGTGCTCAAGTCCGAAGGCTCTGGGTGGATTGACACTGGACGTACCCGTGTCTTTTCTTCGATTGAGTTGCATTGCGGGCGCTACCCGATGCGTGCGATTCGTACCCCGGATTACCTCTATGTACGCAATTATGAGCCCGGCCGGGCAATCAACGTCTGCGCTGATTACTGGGAATCGGAGGCGGGATATTCGCCGACGTGGATCTCAGTGTTGGCGCTTGACCACACGGCCGACATGTACCAGCGGATCGTCGGGACGCGACCGCTTGAAGAGCTCTACGATCTTGCTTCCGATCCCTATCAACTGAACAACGTTGCCGGACAAGCTGAGTACACTGCGGTACGCGAACTTCTTTCCGAAGAACTAGACACTGAACTGCGACGCACTGGTGATCCACGGGTCGATGGTCGCCACGAAGAAGTCTTCTATATCCCACATCAGGAAAACGCCCAGCTACGACAACAGTAGTCTCAGACAATTTCATTAAGGTGCTGGGGGTTCCCAGCCCCGCTACGGATACTGACCCATTTACTACGCTGTAGCCGTCGCAAATTCCGGCGCCCGTCGGCGCTCATGTTCGCGCAAGAGGCGTTTTCGTAAGCGAAGAAAGCTCGGGGTTACCTCAAGAAGTTCATCATGCTCGAGAAACTCGAGAGCCTCTTCCAGAGTGAAGCGGGTTGGTGGCGTGAGCGAGATGGCATCATCCTTGCCAGAGGCCCGCATGTTGGTCAGCTTCTTGCCCTTGAGAGGGTTGACTGTCAGGTCCCGATTGCGTGCGTTGATGCCAACGATCTGTCCTTCGTAGACCTTGTCGCCCGGATCGATCATGAGCTGGCCGCGATCTTGTAGGTTGAAGAGAGCAAAGCCAAGCGCCTTTCCGGTGGCCATTGAGACCAGGGCCCCATTGGGGCGGCGGGTGCGTGCAACCTTTTTGACCGGTCCGTGATGATCGAAGCTGTGTACAAAGATGCCACTTCCTGAGGTCATGGTGCGGAACTCGGACTGAAAGCCGATAAGACCGCGGGTTGGGATGACATAGTCGAGCCGCACACGACCTTTTCCGTCTGGCCGTATGTTCTGCATATCACCACCGCGCGATCCCAACGCCTCCATCACGGCCCCTTGATGGTCATCCTCGATGTCAACGCTAAGTTGCTCAAACGGCTCGTGACGCTCCCCGTTGACCTCCAGGACGACTACGCGGGGCCGCGAGACGGCGAGCTCGTAGCCTTCGCGCCGCATGGTCTCTAATAGGATCGACAGATGTAGCTCGCCGCGCCCGGAAACCTCGAAACGGTCTGGACTTTCCGTAGGTTCTACTTGCAACGCAACGTTGTGTAGCGCCTCTCTAGTAAGCCGCTCCCGTAGTTGCCGGCTGGTTACGTACTTGCCATCCTGGCCGGTGAAAGGTGAGGTGTTCGTTTCGAACGTCATACTAATTGTTGGCTCATCGACAGTGAGTGCTGGCAGCGGCTGGACGTGTTCAGGGTCGCAAAGGGTGTCGGAGATACGCGGCTCTGTGATTCCGCTAAAGGCGACGATATGACCAGCTGTAGCGCTTTCCACCTCGATCCGTTCTAGACCCTCAAAGCCTAGTACCTGTAGAACCTTCTCGGTTCTCTCCTGCCCATCCCGACCGACAACAGTAACTGGGATGTTGCGTTTTAGCGTGCCACGGGCGATGCAACCGATGCCGATAGCGCCTACGTATGGCGAATAATCAAGAGAGCTCACTTGGAGTTGCAAGGGCCCATCGGGATCAACCGCGGGCGGTGCCACATTGTCGACGATAGTCTGGAATAGTGGCGCCATATCGACGCCGGGCACGTCTGGATCTAGTGTCGCTGTGCCATTGATTGCTGAAGCGTAGAGCACTGGGAAATCGAGTTGTTCATCAGTGGCTCCTAGCCGGTCAAAAAGCTCGAAAGTCTCATCGAGCACCCAGTCAGGCCTTGCGGAATCTCGGTCGATTTTGTTGATCACGACAACTGGATGAAGGCCATGTGCGAACGCCTTCTGCGTGACAAAGCGGGTCTGGGGCATTGGACCGTCTACCGCGTCGACCAGAAGAAGAACGGAATCAACCATTGACAGGACACGCTCGACTTCACCACCGAAGTCTGCGTGCCCGGGCGTATCAACGATATTGATGAGGTAGTCGTGCCAGCGTATGGCCGTGTTCTTTGACAAGATTGTGATGCCTCGCTCGCGCTCCAAGTCGTTGGAGTCAAGGATACGGTCTGGCAGGTCCCCGCGAGTATCGACCGTTCCAGATTGCTTGAGCATCTCGTCGACAAGGGTGGTTTTACCGTGGTCGACATGCGCAATGATGGCAATGTTACGGAGTCTGGAGATCATGGTCGGGCGGTCCAGGAATACTTGGGGTCAAGTATGGTGCTTAGTGGGACAAGAATGCGCGCCACAGGACACCTAAATCATACCGCGAAGCACTTAGTCCCATGACTCAGGGTATTGAAGAGGGTCCCGCATTGGCTGCAAAGCTCTCAAATATTGCCCTTGCCTCATCAAACTGCGCGAAGACATGATCGCGTTCAGCTTGCGAGCGCCAGCCTGGCCAGGCTTCGGCCATTTCACGGAGCCGGTCAATCCAACGGATGGAGTATTGCGCACTTTCAAGGCTCCGCGGTGGCTGGCCACCGACCGTCACCCAGATTGGATTGGTGAACGCCTGCGCATAGCTGGCATCGAGAGGAAAGCGTGCCGATCGAGCCCCCTCAGCACGTAAATGAAGCCAACCGCTGGTGGTCACGGAGAGGGATCGTCGGAGGTCGAGTTGTGTTCCTGAGCCTGGTCCGGAGTTGGGGTTGCTGACTGTTGCGTCTTGGCCAACTGAGATCTCTTCTACAATTTCACCATTCCAGATCAAGACCAGTCGATCTAGTGGAGTGATCGACTGTACATTGGCAGCAATGTCGATGGTGCCGCCGCCTTCAGGTAACTCGACCGTTTCCCCTGGCCCCTCTTCGTTGGCCGTCAATTCGACCAACGGGCCTGTTGAAACGAATGCTCGTCCCTCCCGGAGCCCCGTGAACCAGGCGGACATGTCAAGGCCTTGGTTTCCCGTGTGTACGTAGGTTCGAACGGAGCCGACCAGCTTGCTGCGCTGCAGGTTGCTAATCGAGTCCTCACCCCCGGTCGCTGTTACTTTGAGACCGTTGTTCCAGACGGCGTATAGCGGATAGAAACCGGCGGTGCCTGCCGCCGACCACTCCACAGCATCGGTCGTGCCCAAAGCAGCATCGACCATGAAGCCCTTAGCGCCACCAAGGTTGCCCTCGAGGGGGTCATTTTGGCCACCGAACGCATGAACGTAACCGACTGTCGCTCCCTGTGCCTTGGCCTTCCGGAACATGTCGGTGTTACTCGGGTAGAGGCTTTCTATGGCAGTGCCTTCGTAGCCGGTGGTAAAAGGCGAGATTAGGTGGTCTCGCATTCCAAACATGAAAACGTGACCGTAAAAAGGTGGCCGGTATTCCTGGCCGACAACCAAGAGGCGGTCAGGCTGTGAGCTGCTGTGGGTTGTCCCTCCGGGCTCGAAGAACTGATAGTCGAGGATGCGGTTGTCCTTATTGGCTATCTGTTCGTTGACGATGTCCTGGTCCTCTGCGGCCGACATCATCATGAGATTGTCGAGTGTGTTGTGGAGATTACCGCCGTAGTTCATGTGGACGTGAGTTGAACCGTTGTACCAACCACCTGCTGCCATGTCGGCGAATTGGTCAAGCGCTACCGTGGCAGTTGTATTCCGGCCTGCCTCAATTTCCACCTCTATTTGCTCAGGCCAGACTTCGAATCCCTTAACTACCGTCACAACGGCTGGTCCAACCGGTAGCTCCACGCTGAAACTACCGGGGCTGTGAAACATCAGGTCGCCGACACCGCTAATTCGTGCGTATGCGTCAACTGGTGCGTAGAATTTACCGTCGGAAGCAGTCAGATGGATGCGGGTTGGTGTGTGGGCTATACCAATTTCGATGGAGTCTCCTGTTCGCGACTCAGTTACACGCTCCACGGTGTCCATGGAGAGTCGGCCCATCGGTCGTTTCCAGCGGCGTTCATTGATGGCGATGGTCAGGTTTTTGCCACCGTAGGTTTCCAGAAGGGCGAGCTGTGGCAGACCGTCTTGGTTCGAAATGTAGGCGATCCACTCACCGTCTGGAGAAAAGCGCGGGTGGAAGGCATCATGCTCAAAAAAGGTCAACTTGTAAGGTTCGCCTCCCGCCGTGGGCTGTACCCAGAGGTTATTGAACTGGTCGGCTGCACCAGCGGTTGAGGAATAGACAAACCGTTGGCCGTCGAGAGCGACGTCCGGCTGGGCTCGATAGAGCGTTTGTTCCGTCAGCACACTTACTGCCTCGTCGATCCCATCCGCAAAGGCTGGGATGCGCAATACATTACCGGAGCCGAGAGGCACGTCGCGATTCGATACCAATAACAACTCGTCACCACTTGGGAGCCAGGCTGGAGTGATGTGCATGTCCCAGTTCCCGAAATACAAACGATCGGCCCCGAATTCGTTGTCGTAGGTAATGGGTATTTCGTCGCCAGCCCAGCGACCGTTTTCCACTTCCCGTACGTAGACGTTGAAGTAACCATTAGGCTTAGTGGCAACGTAGGCTACGTGGCTTCCATCGGGAGAAAAAACGGGATCAGTGTAGATGAAATCATCATTGGTGAGGGGCCAAGACTGGCCGGTTGCGACCTCTAGAATCTCAAGCTGAATTGTGTTGCCGCTGTCATCGGCTGTATAGATAATCCATTCGCCGTCCGGTGAGTAGTTTGGCGAAGAGTGATACTTGTGGTTGTAGGTCAGCTCGTTAGCGATTCCGGTTTCAGGATCAATACTCCAGATCGATCCGTTCATCGCGGCCGCGATTGACTTGCCGTCGGGTGCCCATGACGGAGCCCAGGGAGTTGAACTCGGGGCTGGCGGAAAGTAAAAGTTGTGCATGTAATTGCCGCCATGCCGTGCCGAAGGGTAGTTACCACCGGCCCCAAGCTGTGCCGTGCCACTGGTCTGCGCAGGGGATACGGACGTGGAGAGAATTAGGACGGCTGCCAGGAGACTGAGTTTTCGAATTACTCGCACACTGGTGGTGGCAGCAGGCTGTATCCAACTCATTACGGCTTCCACCTCAGGTCTAAGCGTTTCATCGTAGAGGTAACTTCTTTGTGCGTTTTGCTTAACGGTTCCCAGTGCTTGCTTAAGAAGCCCACAGAATACAACGTTTCACGTTAATATGGCGGTCACGATTCCGTTGGTTCAGGCGAGGGCTGGGCGGAGGCAACGATTGAAGCCAGTTCACCTAGCGTTCCTCGGGTGCGGGTTCATCACTCGGGTACACAGTCGGCACTTACGAAAGATGCCGAGCGAGTTCGTCTGCAGTTATGCGAGCCGCGATCCGGTGCGCGCGGCCGAATATCAGCGACGTCACGGTGGTTTGCATCACTATAAAGGCTACGATGAGGCACTTCGTGATCCTACGGTTGATGCCGTTGTGATCGCGGTCCCGCCGCATTTGCACCTCCAGCTTGCACTACGGGCGCTTGAACTAGGTAAACATGTTGTCGTAGAGAAGCCAGCGTTTTTGCAGCTCGATGACTATCGAACTGCCATCGAGGCTCGCGAACAAGCTGGTCGCGTCGTCCTCGTCGCCGAGAACGACCATTACAAGCCGCTTGCTGTTGCGCTTCGACGGCTTTTGGATTCTCGGGACGCAATCGATGGCGTCCGGCGTAGTTCGCGAAACAAGGGTGGTGTGATTGGCGAATTGGTGTTCGGACAATTTGTGTCGGTGATGCACAAGCCTAAGTTGGCCTCGGATTGGCGTAACGATGAAGCCATTGCTGGAGGTGATGCGTTCTTCGAAGAAGGGATTCACTGGCTACATCTGGCCGGGAGTATCGGACCCAGAATTCATTCTATCCAAGGCTATCAGCCGCCACCGTCTGGTCAGCCACTCGAGGGAGACCAAAGGCGCAAGAGCATGCTTGTTGCATTTCAGTATGACAATGGTGCTGCAGGTGCTCTCTACTACTCGAGGGAGATTCCAGCATTGTTTCGGGGACTTAGCTTGTCGAAGCTTTTCGGGCGAAAGGGAGTTGTTACGTTTGAATCAAATGGAGCTTTCATTATTGTGCGCGGGTCTGGGTTCCCACGGCTAATTCTGCCGGGCTTCCGTGATATTCGCGGATATCGCGCGATGTATCGGGACTTTTTCAGGGCGGTCAGAAAAGGACGGACGCCCGAGATGAGCCTCGAGCGTGCACAGGCCGACCATCGACTGATGGACGAGGTGTATAGAAGTGTGGAGTTCGTGAACTCGTGACCGAACGCTTTGACCTTGTCATCATTGGTAGTGGTGCGGGCGGCGGTACGGTAGCGCACACACTTTCGGGAACATCGGCGCGCATTCTCATCATAGAGCGAGGCGACTTCATTCCCCAGGAGGCGGAGAATTGGAGTCCGCAAGCTGTGTGGGGCGATCAACGCTACCGTGCTTCGGAGCGTTGGCTCAACGCGCAAGGCAAGGAGTTCCACCCGTACACGCATTATTGCGTGGGAGGCAACTCTAAGTTCTGGGGGAGCGTCCTGTATCGACTGCGCCGCGAAGACTTTGGTGAGCTGCAGCATTTACGAGGGGTCTCCCCAGCGTGGCCTATCAAGTACGAGACGCTTGCACCATACTATGATCGTGCAGAGAGACTCTACAGCGTGCACGGGGAGGACGGGCCCGATCCGACTGAGCCGCCTCGGGAGCCGTTCCCACACCCGCCCATTGCACACCAGGGCCGCATTGCCATCATCGTAGAACGCCTCCGGGAACTGGGATTGAATCCGTCTTCCCTTCCGCTGGGACTGCTCCGGCCAGGAGAACCTGATGGGTGCATCTTATGCAATACGTGTAATTCGTTTCCATGCAAGCTGCGCACCAAGAGCGATGCTGACGTATGCGCGGTATCGCCTGCAATCGAGCGGGATGCGGTCACTTTGTGGACCAATGCCTA
Source organism: uncultured Acidobacteriota bacterium (assembly GCA_964455175.1). Classification (GTDB taxonomy): domain Bacteria; phylum Acidobacteriota; class UBA890; order UBA890; family UBA890; genus UBA890. The sequence goes on from CAYVUW010000027.1 coordinate 18,559, forward strand.
CGCAGAGCGCCTCATCACTAACGGGCGTGGCGACAAGGTTGTTGCGGCCGATGTTCTTCGCGACGGGCAACCTGTCCGTGTAGAAGCGCCATTGTTTGTTGTTTCATGTGGTGCGGTGAATTCCGCCGCGCTCCTGCTAAGGTCGGCGAACAGCTCGCATCCCGATGGACTGGCTAATTCATCAGGGCTAGTGGGACGTCGCTATATGGGGCACCTTTCCACGTTGCTCGGTGGATTTTTTCCGCCGCGGCACGACACGGGATTTCAAAAGACCGTCGCGATCAATGACTACTATTTGAGTGGGCCTAACTCTGACTATCCTCTCGGCCAGATTCAATCGCAGGGACGGGCACACGCAGATATGGCCAAGTCGCGATATGGCCCTCGATTGGCACGCTGGGTGCCACGTGCAGCATACGATTTCTGGTTTTCTCGAGGAGTTGAGTGGCTCGTAATGACAGAGGATTTGCCGAGCCCCAGTAACCGGGTGACCGTTGCTAACGATGGGCGGATTCAGCTTCGGTGGGAGCCACTAAACGCGGATGCACACCGCGAACTTATATCTGTGACAAGGCGGTTATTCCGCAAGGTGGGATTTTGGTACGTTGTGCCGATTTCTCTGGGTGTCGTCAATACTACCCACCAGTGTGGCACGGCGGTATTCGGCACCGATCCGACGACATCGGTGCTCGATACTTGGTGTCGGTCGCATGATGTCGACAACTTGTTCGTAATTGATGCATCATTTTTCCCATCATCAGCTGCGGTAAATCCAGCGCTCACGATCGCCGCGCAGGCGCTGCGAGCCGCGGACCACATAAAAGATACTCATCTGACATAGGCAGGTACGCATGAGAGCACGTTCTTTTAGTCACACCGGCGTCACGGTGTCTGACTTCAACAAGTTCGTCTCGTTTTACGCTGACATTTTTGGTTGCAGGCTCGTTGGTGTAGCCGACACTCCCCCTGAACGTGTGCGTGCGTTCTTTGGGGTCGATGATGAACTACCGAAGTGCAAGATCGGTTGGCTTCGAATGCCGGGGGGAGGCATCCTCGAGATCTTTCATTTCACCCCGCATGAGCCCCCAGAGCCGGTTGTTTGGAATCGCGTGGGCATTACCCACATCAGCATCGATGTGAGGAACACGCAGAAATGGCACGACTATCTGGTGAAGAAAGGGGTGGATATTGTCAGTGAGCCTGAGCAGTCTCGTTTTGGTCACACCTTCTTTTTCGCAAAGGATTGTGACGGCAATCTGATCGAACTGATGGACTTGAAAGGAAGGTATCTCCCTTTGAAATGGCTAGGATCCTTTGCTGGTTGGCTTTTCCGTCTCAAGATGTATAAGGATTACTACCGGCCGGCGACGTAGTGGCATTCTGCCATCTACACGACTATTAAACCTTCCGCACATTAGTGGCCAGTCTAGAGCCTTAGGAAGTTCCACCATGTTGAAAACTTTGATGCTAGCGGTCCTATTTGTTGCAGTTGGAAATCCCAATGCTGACGAGATGCGGAACGTTATAGACAAGACCGCTTCGAGCCCTCAGCAGGGTTTCAAGGTCCACATATCGGTTGATATGGAAGGTCTTGCGGGAGTAGTGGGCTCGAGCCACACGTCGTCGGCGGGACGCAACTATGCTGCTGCGCGGGACCAGATGATCGCCGAAGCTAACGCGGCGATTGCTGCCGCCTTTGAGGCCGGTGCCAGTGAGGTTGTGGTAATTGACTCTCACGGGGACAAGACAAACCTGCAACCTGAGAAGCTCGACCGTCGAGCGACGTTGATTTCCGGAGGCCCACGTCCACTTGGAATGATGGGAGGGATCGATGAAAGCTTCGACGCGGCAGTTTTTATCGGGTACCACGCACGTGCCTCGACGATGGATGCCACGCTAGATCACACGTACACGGGACAGCTGAAACATGTGTGGATAAATAATCACGAACTTGGCGAGGCAGGGCTTAATGCTGGGGTGGCGGGACAGTTCGGAGTTCCCGTCGTGTTTGTCTCCGGAGACCTAGCAGTTAACGAAGAGGTCGAGGCGCTGATCCCCGGTGTCGAAGGGGTTGCTGTAAAGGAAGCCATTGGACAGACGTCGGCTCATCTCCTTCACCCGAAAGAGTCTCTCGAGAGGATCGCTGCGGGCGTGAAGGCGGGTCTGGTTCGGCGCACAGAGATGGCACCGCTGACTTTTGAATGGCCGGTAACATTGAGAATTGAGGTTGCTGACGCAGGGCAGGCAGACCAGGTGATGTTTGTGCCCGAAATGGTGCGAGTTGGCGCGCGGATTGTCGAATATGTGGCACCCGATTTCGTTTCAGCCTATCGAATGTCTCGCCTCGTACGGCTGCTGGCGCAGTGAATCTTCAAAAACCATGGATCTTTCTCGTGTTCATGATCTCGGACCTAGCATTGAGCTAGAAGATTAGGAGTTAAAGGCAACTTATCTTGTGTTAGCTGTTCATTGCCTTGTAAAACTGGAGCAACGGATGTAGTAAAGGATGTGCAGCCAACTTGATGACCGGAGAGTTATTAATGATGCGCTTTAAAGTTCTTATGTTTTTAGTACCCATTACGCTTTTTGCCGCGCAAGTCGAGTGCCGCATCGGCGGTTTCAGCACGCCAGCTTTTGCACAGGAAGCACTCGTCAACGTTGCCGGGCGGTGGGCTATTACTATGGAGATGCCCGAAGCCGGTGATGCAACGCTCACGCTCGAACAGGAAGGCGCTGACCTAAAAGGAATGCTGAGCAGTCAAGCAGGCGACTTAGAGATCATAGGTGTTGTCGAGGAGAATAAAGAGATCGTTTTCTGGGGGTCGTTCGATGCGGATGGTGCTGGCACGTATATCGACCTTAACTTCTTTGCGACGCTTATGGAGGAGACTGATAGACCGACAATGAGTGGAGAAATGGAGATTGTTTTGCCTGACGGGCCAATGGCCATTAATTTTATGGCCGTGAAAATCGAGTAACGACGAGATGCGTAACTTTTTCCGATTTTCGGTTTTCTGCGCCATGCTTTTTTTGTTGTCTGGGCAAGAAATCCTTGGCCAGCAGTCGGTTGAGTTGAAGGCCCCGGTGGGATTTGCCTCCACCACGGCCACTAGGCAGGCGTATTGCGAGGCTCTCTTTTTGGACCTTCCCTCTTCGGACTCGTTTCGAGAACATCTGCGCATTATCACAGCGCGCCCGCATCCAGCTGGATCCGCAGCCCAGATTGAAGTTGGCCACTACTTAGGCCGTGTAATGAAGGCTGCCGGATTCACTGTGCGTGAACATGCTTATGACGTCTACCTGCCACAGCTGACTGACGATGTTGAGGTGCACATAGTTACGCCGGTGGCCATGTCGTTGTCGAATAGGGAACCGGCACTTTCCGAAGATCGGTTCTCGGGGCACCCTGAGTTACTAAACGGCTGGAATGCTTACTCAGGTAGCGGCGACGTTACCGGCGAGGTTGTGTATGTGAACTTTGGGCGCCGCGAGGACTATGAGGCTCTCGACGAGATGGGCATTTTGCTCGAAGGGAAGGTCGTGATCGCTCGGTACGGAGGCAACTTCCGTGGCTATAAGGTGAAGTTTGCTGAAGAACGTGGCGCCGCAGGTGTGATCATGTTCAATGATGCTCCAGCGGACCCCATTGATCCTTATCCAGACGGCCCAATGCTCAATGGAGAAATCATACAGCGGGGCTCCGTGTTGACGTTGCCGTGGACGGGTGATCCGCTTACTCCGTTCGTACCTGCTCTTCCTGTAGACGGTGACCGGCAGGTGGACCGGCTTGATCCCGAAGATGTCCCCCTGCACACGATTCCAGTTCTTCCCGTTGGTTACAACGCTGCTTCTGAGATTTTGTCGCGTATGACCGGCGATCCGGCGCCAGAGGATTGGCAGGGGGGCTTGGAGCTTACCTATCGAATCACCGGTGGTTCAGATGTGACCGTCCGAGTTCGGGTCAACCAACCCAAGGCGCTTACCCGCGCGGTTAACGTGGTGGGGACGCTTGAAGGAACTGAGTTCCCAGACGAGTGGTTCATTCTGGGGTCCCACTATGATCCGTGGGGCTTTGGGGCGGTCGATCCCAATGGGGGCACATCAATGTTGCTGGTTCTGGCGGAGGCCTTGGGAGAGCTGGCCGAGAAAGGCTGTGGACCGCGTCGTTCGATTATGATCGCCCACTGGGACGCGGAGGAGTACGGAATTATTGGTTCGACTGAGTGGGTGGAGGAATTCTTGCCGGAGCTGACCTCGAGCGCGATTGCCTACATTAATGCGGACAGCGCCGTGTCCGGCCCAAACTTCAATACATCGTCATCGCCATCACTGAAACAACCAATACTTGACGCAATACAAGACGTTTCCTACGCCGGAGAGGATCGAAGCATCTATGAGTGGTGGGCAGATCGCACAGACGACGGCTTGCCTACCATGGGTAACTTGGGTGGCGGCTCCGACCACGTAGCCTTTTACACTCATGCTGGGGTTCCTTCCGCGAGCTTGGGATCCGGGGGTCGCAGCGGTATTTACCACTCCAACTACGACAATTTCGCATGGTACGAGCGCTTCGGTGATGCTGAGTGGGTGTTCGGTCCGATGATTGCCCGCGCTGACGGTTTGTTGGCGCTGCGTTTCGCCAACGCTGACCTGCTGCCCTATGACGTGACCCGTTACGCTGTTGATACGCGAACCCATGTCCAGACGCTCATCGACGTTGCTACGCAGCGCGGGGTTGATGTGAATCTGAGTCGGTTGCTTGATGCCACGCGTGATCTTGATAGTGCTGCAGCTGCTTTGAACGACGCCCGGACACAACGTGTTGCAGCAGGATCCTTATCTGCTACAGAGGCAAAACGTATTAATGCTGCCTTTATTGGGCTCGAGAAGGCTTGGCTTGATGATCGAGGCTTGCAGGATCGTCCGTGGAGCCGATCTCTTTACGTTTCGCCCGACCCCTTTAGTGGCTACGCGTCTTGGATGCTGCCGGGTGTTCGCTACGAAATCGAGACTGACGATCCCAGTGAGGTTCCGGAATGGGAGGCGCGCTATGTTGAGGCAATCGGGAGACTCGTTGAGAGCATGGACGAAGTGACCGCAATGATTCAAGGGCGCTGAATTAAGTCCCGATACTGATGGCTCACGCGCCTCGGGTGCGGGCAGTGGCAATACACACCCGAGGAGAGCGAAGCTTATCTAGCGCAGACGGATTTAGGCGGCAGTCACTCCACGTATAGAACTCAACCCGTCAAGGTCCGTCATGACCTGTTCGAAGGCGTCTATGGCGCGTTCCATCTCACCCATCGTGCCGAGTGAAATTCGCATCCACTGGTTTTCATACGGTGGAAAATCGCGGCCAACCAATATGTTGCGTTGCTCGCAGGCTTCACGGAAAGCACTCGCTGGCAGACCCGTTTTGATGAAGACAAAATTGGTCTGTGAGTCGGTCGCGGCCATGCCTTTAGATTTTGCCCAGTTCATGGTGAACGCACGGACTGCCGTGTTGCGTTCGACCTCCTGCCGAATACGCGTCGGATCCTCAATTGAGGCCTTAGCGCCCAGCAAGGCAGGGGCGTTGAGCGTGCCGCCATATTGCCATTGACGCAACTTGGAGACGGTGTCGGGATGGCCGACCAGCCAACCTATGCGCATGCCCGCCATGCCGTGCGCCTTTGAGAAAGTGCGCGATACGATAACGCGCTCGTTTTCAAGTGCCCGCGGGATCTGCGTCTTGTGGTTCGGGTTAGTTACGTACTCGAAGTATGCCTCATCGACGATGATCATCGCGTCAGACTCGCTCAGGACACGATCGAGAAAGGCATCAACAGCATTGCCTCCATGCAATGTAGCGGTTGGGTTGTTGGGGTTGCAGAAAAAGACCAGACCGGCGCCTCGGGCAGCCTCGGCTGTTGCGTCGAGGTCCACCATTAAGTTGTCATCAAGAGGCAAGGCGTTTACGGGGTGGCCCATGAGATTGGCGTAATCCGGACACGTTTCAAACGACGGCGCCGCAGTCACCAAACCTCGCTTCGGCGACGTATAGATGTGTGTGATCGACTGCAACAACTGCGTAGACCCGTTGCCAAGCATTAGAGACTCTGTTGGAATCTCGTAAGCATCGGCGATCGCCTGGATTGTCTGGCGACTGGGCAGGCCGTACAGGCTGCCTAGTCCCATGTCCATGGCCTCGTTCATGTGCTGGGTTACGAATGAGCCAGGGCCGAGCGGGTTCTCGTTGTTATGAAGGAGCAGTGGGCGCTCCTGCGGTGGCAGTGCCATTGACATGGCACGCGCGATCGAGCGAGGCCCGTCGAACGACATGATGGCGGCGGCGGTTGTGCCGATGCCGATGCCCTTTACGATGTTTCTACGGGAGACGGTCATGCCAGCACCTCCTTAAAGACTTCACAAGCACGTTGCATTTCGTCCATTGTGCCAATACTGATGCGTGCGTGCGTTTTCTCCATCGGTGGGAAGTCGCGGCCAACACCCACTCCGTGTTCCCTACAGGCACTGCGAAAATCTGCTGCAGGCCGGCCGATGTTCGCGAAAATGAAATTGGTGTTCGAGTCAAAGACTTCGTAGCCGAGTCCGTTAAAAAAATCGGCTGTGTACTGGCGAGCCTCCGTATTGCGTCCTTTTCTTTCCGATCGTAAGAAGGATCCTGCAAAGCTGTGTAGGCGCCACTTACTGACGGCACCGAGATATTCATGCCCATGGCTAAGCTCTGCAATTTCTCTATCGTTGGCCCACTGGCGACGCCGTAGCCAACCCGCATGCCGGCCATGCCGAATATCTTCGAAAAGGTCCGGCTGACGAAGACGTTTGGTACTTCACAAGCCATCCAGGCCACCGATTCATAATCCGGGTCGGTGACGTATTCGTGGTAGGCCTCGTCGAAATGGATCACCGTCTCGGGAGAAGTGCGTTGGACGGTGCGCATGAACTCGTACACGTCAGAGGCGGAGTGCACTGTGCCCGTTGGATTGTTCGGGTTACAGAAAAAGACCAAACCGGCGCCACGTGAAGCGTCAGCCATCGCGTCAAGGTCCAGCTTTCCGTCATTGGCTAAGGAGATTGCCTTAACCTCGGCACGCAGATATCGGGCTACACCCGAGGTTTGCAAGTAAGTTGGGCTCGCTGTCACGAGGTGGCGCTCTGGACTCACGTAGGCTTGTGCCACTCGCTTGAGCAACTCACCGGAGCCAGCTCCAAGAACGATGTTAGAGGCCTCACACCCTAACCGGTCGGCGAGCGCGGTAGTCAGGTCGCTCATGTTCGGTTGCGTGTTCGAGGGATAGCGGCTAGCGCCGGCGAAGCCATCACGGATTGCAGCCATTGCCGGTGGCGGCGGGCCGAATGGGTTTTCGTTACTCGTTAGGCGGATTTCACCTTCTTGTGGTCGCGGGATTAGTCCGGACTCACCGCCGAGTGGTCCTAGCTCCGCGACAAGTGCTTCGCGTCCGCGGGCGGTCACCAGCTGCGCGAAGTTTGCGCTTGAGCTGCTTCCACCGGCAAACACGGCCCTACGAGAGAGTGACATTTATTCCTCCTCGCTGAGAATCAGGGTACGTACTGCGCCAGATTCTGTACCTATTCTTCCATCGGATCAACAAGAGTGGCTCTATTTGAGTTCGACAACTTGTTCGGGATCCACGCGAATCACCAGGTAGGTAATGGCTTCTGCTATCCGGCCGAACCCGTGTGGTACTCCCGCGGGAACGATAACCATGTCCCCTGCAACGACCCGGCGAGTTTCTCCGCCCTCGATCCCGGCCCCAAATGAGCTCGGCCCGGTAAGTTGACGCACGGTAGCCCCCATTGGGTTCATCGGCCGGGGGTTGGTCAGTGTGCCTCCGGTAATCATTTCGCCGGCGCCAGAAAGAATTTGATACACCTCGGTTTGTTTGTCGTGGACAATGCCACTGCTGCTGTTGGTTGCAGGCCTATGCACGACGCCGATTCCAACGTTGTGGCCTCCCGCATCGACCATGCGGATTTGCTGATCACTCACGCGACCTTCCGGAGCCGCGTCCACGGTTGCGTCGATATCAGCTTTGTTGACCTGTGTTGCTCCGGTGGCTTGAATGGCCCCGGACAAAGCAGTGGCGTGTCCGAAGTTCAAAAAGACAATGAGTGCGACTGAACAACCCAGCAATGTCCTGAACATTCCTATCTCCTATATACGTCCTATGCGTTTGCGTTGTAGGCGCCATGGGCTCATCTGCTCAGCTTGTTAAGGACTAAGCCGTTGTAACGGAAATCTTGAAGTGTCATTAACGCCGAATCGAAGTCGTTTCAAGCAAATTCATCCGGATTTGATCGGCGATACCACGCATTTCTAGTTGTTGCCAGAGTAGCGCAACGGTTTGGGGGTCAACGAAACCACGCAGTGCCGTAGCCAGTCCCTGGTCGATGCGGAAGGCATTTACGGCCTCGATCGCTTCGTCTGTGTATAGCTGGGCCTCGTCACCAACCTCAAGTGGGGACTCTTCAGCTCTGTAGTAACCGAGCGCGTGAAGGATTACCTTAAGTTGCCATATATCCGGACCGGAATACTGTTGCAAAGAGCGGTAACCAAGAGTGCGGGAAATGGTGTTGTAGACGCGCCGCAGCTCAGCGACCGGCGTTGGATGCTCGCAAACGTTGATTTGTACCGTCATTCCATCGGCTCGACGTGAGCGACCCTCTCGAGGGTCGGCAACGATCACTGCTGCTGATTGAAGTCGGCCGACCCGTGAATCACCACCCATTACTTGGCCCGCTGTGAGGGCTTCGATGAGTCGGTCGGCGAGGTGTCGAACCGAACCCTCAGTGTTTTCGAAATTGTCGGCCACGGCTTCCACAACCTCTGGGCCCACTAGAGTATTGCCTTGCACTGCGTAATTAATCCCCGCGCGGTGTCCAGCCCAGGAAGAAGTTCCATCGCCGGTGTGCTGGGCAGCACGACCGTCGAGTGCTACCACCCCAACCTGACGTCGGTTAGCTGCTGGGTCGCTTGCGACCGCAGTGGCAAGCGCGTCGGCAGGTGACATGCCTTGCCCGAGCATGTCGAGCAGTTCCGCACCGTATGCGGTCCGAGTTGATGCTTGTGTCGCTACTGCCCCGACACCGGCTCGAACCCATGGCACACCGTTACCCACGCAGGGGACTCGGGTGGTTACCGCCACGCCAGACTCACCCGTTGATGGGTCGACCGCGGCGATTGAGAACGTATGAAAAACAAGATCGTCACCCCAGTCTTTCGGTTCCTGGGCCGAAATCGTGTGATTGAACAACATAGTTACAAGGCAGCAAACAGCTAAAACCAGACCGAATCGCCGCAAGCGTGTTTGATTCATCAGGGTTCTCCTTAAATAGGGCAATAGAGGTCAATCGCCGCAGGCTATCACGAGGGGGCGGGTTGGTACCCGAGGTGGTTTTTCAACACCCTGCTGGACACATCCTGTTGTCTCGTTGCTCAATTGAAGCTATAGATTCAATTCATCCGTGACGCGCCACATTTTTTGTTTATGCACAAGAACGGACGACTTGGGGCCTAAATGAGGGAGTACGGGGCTATGACGAGACGGTGTGATGAAGCTAATGAAATCGGGCGGCGAGATTTTTTCAAGTTAGCGGCGGTAGCGGCAGCATCTAGCGCCATCGGTTGCAGCCCAAGGGGGTCCCAGGAGCGTGATGGGTTGAGTAGCCAAACATCCCCGGAAGAAGCTCCGCTTATACCGCTTGGCAATGGCGAGCCACCAGCTTTCCAGTTCCAAGCCTATCCAGGTGGAACCGGTTCGCTCATAGAAAAATTGTGGGTTGGGGCTGATGGCAACCCATTTGAAAGTTATCCAATAGGTATCCCCGAGTGGGAAGGCGGGGTTCCCAGCAATCCAGAGGAAATAGCGTTTCTGCCAGTGCATCGACTCTCTGCACTGATTCGTGATCGGCACCTCTCGCCCATAGATTTGACCGAAATTTATCTCGAGCGGATCAAACGCTTTGACCCAATTTTGCTGTGCGCTGTGACGATCTTGGAGGGGCGGGCTCGTGAAGAAGCGCAACAGGCCGAGATAGATCTTCAAGCAGGTAATTGGCACGGCCCACTTCATGGAATTCCATACGGAATAAAGGATTTGTTCAGTGTTACAGGGGCGCCCACGACATGGGGCTCGGAAGACTTTCAAGACCAGATTATTGATGAGGATGCCGAGGTTGCCGTTCGCCTGCGGGAGGCAGGTGCAGTGTTGATCGCAAAGCTTGCTACGGGTCGGTTCGCTTCTGGTGACAACTGGTACCGAGGCCAGACAAAGAACCCGTGGAACATTGAGCAAGGTTCAAGTGGCTCGTCGGCTGGCCCCGCATCGGCGACAGCGGCCGGTTGTGTCGCTTTTGGCATTGGCACCGAGACGCAGGGTTCGATCGTTTCTCCGGCTCGTCGCTGTGGGCTCAGCGCGCTGCGTCCTACGTTCGGCCGTATCAGCCGTTACGGTGGAATGGTGCTCTCTTGGAGCATGGACAAGATAGGACCGATGTGCCGAACGATCGAGGATTGCGCCTTAGTATTCAACGCAATCCATGGTGCTGATGAAAAAGACCCATCGACACTGACCGCGCCGTTTCGTTTTGAACGGGCCCCGGATCTTTCGGCACTGCGCATCGGTTTCACAGAGGACGCACCGGAAGCTTTTGTGGATAAGCTCCGTGAACTGGGGGCCGATCCGGTCCCGATGGTCGAATTGCCTGATGGAAACTCCAACTCATTAGGTGTTGAGTCGGCAGCAGCTTTCGATTTCTGGGTGTCGACGCGGCCTGAACCCGAACCACAGCCAGCACCGAACCCAGACGCCACCGGAGGGAGGGGTGGACGCCGTCGTCGACCACGTTTCACAAGCGGTCGTGAGGTGTTGGCGCTGGATTATGTGCAGTCACAGCGCCGTCGTCACTTGCTGATGAAGGAGGTGGCTCAGGGTATGGAAGGCTTTGACATGTTTGTTACAGGTTCGGGACAGGTTCGTTTGACTAACCAGACTGGGCACCCAGCGGTTGTTGTCCCGCACGGGATCAGCGATGATGAGGACAGCCCAAAACAACCTATATGCACAACGATCGTAGGGGCGTTGTTCGCTGACGATAAGATCCTCAGTGTGGCGCATGCGTATCAAGTTGCCACCGAATGGCATCTACGACAGCCGGACCTTGCCTAGAGGATCGACTACATACAAATTGACGGGAGCTGCAATGGCGCAGTATCCGTCACAGAACATCCGAGGAACCACATGACTATACAGAGGCCTTCCTGGTACCAACTCTTCGCTTTCGGGGCGGCAGTCGTCGCGTTGTCGGTGATCTCCACCCCCGCTGTTTCGGCACCGATACCGCAAGGCACCGGTCAAACTCCGATGACCTTCGTGGACCATCAGGAGTTCGCCACCCCGGGTTCCTGGACGCCGAGCCCGGATGGTGAGTGGATGTTGTATACGGTGAATACGCCGAACTGGCAACAGGCCGATTCGCAGTCCGATATCCACCTGGTATCAATGACTGAAGGGTTGTCATCGCATCGCCAACTTACTTTCACTGAAGATAGTAATGAGACAGCGCCACAGTGGGGAGGTGACGGCAGTTTCTTCGTGTTCCTGTCAGACCGTGAGGGCGATTCCAACCAGATCTATTACATGCGTCTTGATGGTGGAGAGGCACGTCGTATCACGGACGCGTCAGAAGGTGTAAGCGATTTTGCCTTCAGTGATGACGGTGCGTGGCTTGCCTTTCGTAGCGGGAAGTCCGGCTCAGAACCGGGGTGCAATGGAATGCCGATTTGTCCTCCTAAATTCTCTGGCCAGGAGCAGCTTTATCGGCTGAGGGTTTTCGAGGATTCGTTGTCCTCAGTCGTGGAGCAGATTACCGATACCCAGTCTGGGATCGAGAGCTGGGAGTGGGCTCCTGGCAGTGAGGCGATTTACTTCTCACACCCTGACTACCGTGAAATCGACAATGATCTTCGTATTGAGGCGGGATTTACGGTTGACATCAAGGAGATCGAGACGCCGCTATCCAATCTGTGGAAGCTTGACCTGAACCTGATGGAGCCGCTCCAGCTGACCGGCGACCCAAACGTCAGCGTCACCGGGTTTAGTGCCTCACATGATGGTCAGTGGGTGACGTTCTCCGGCGGATCAGCAAATCGTTACGAGCGCAACATCACCAACGGGAATCTGTACGCGGACCAATATCTTTTGGAAGTGGAGACGGGCAACATCGAGCGTCTGACCGACAACTACGAGGTTCCCGAAAGCGGCCTTGAGGTGTCGCCCGACGGCCGCCATGTTGTTTTCACCGCGCCGGATGATATGAGTGGATACTCGATGACGGACAATCGCGTCTACGTGCGCGAAATTGCCGACAAAGGTGGCTCCTTCGAGAAGCTCGGAAGTGGCTTCGACGGCGACGTCGGTGCCGGCCGGGGGGGTGGCCTTTTATGGTCGGAAGATGGCAACACCGTCTATTTTGGTGCCGGTGTTGGTGTGACGACCAATCTCCATGCCCTTGACATTGGTACCGGCGAGGTGCGCCGGGTTACTGATGAGCGAGCCGTGCTGAGCGTCAGCCGCGACGACGACTCGGGCTCTATTCTTATTGACTACTCTGATCCGACGACGCCGGCGACGGTCTTTACTGTGCCGAGCATTGACCAAGTGGCCGATCGGTCGCAGTGGATTCAACTCGTCGATGCCAACCCTCACGTGCGCAATATGGCACTGGGCGAGGAGGCCGAGATCAATTGGACCTCGACCGACGGCAAGCCGGTCGGTGGGATCCTGATCAAGCCGGTCGGCTACGTCGAGGGCGAACGCTACCCGTTGGTTGTTATCATCCACGGAGGCCCGGCCTCGGCCGACCAGCTAACCTTCAACCGCACCGGTGGATCTACAAGTGCGCAAGTCTACGCCGGTGCTGGCTATGCTGTGCTGAAGCCCAACTACCGTGGTTCGCGCAACTACGGTAACGCCCATCGTACTGACATCGTCGGCGATTACTTCACACTTGGCTTCGACGACATCATGACCGGTGTCGACTACCTTATCGCCGAGGGCATCGCTGACCCCGACCGTATGGGAGCTTTGGGGTGGAGTGCCGGTGGGCACTGGTCTAACTGGATCACCACGCACACCGACCGTTTTAAAGCGATCAGTTCCGGAGCTGGCACGATGAACTGGATCTCGATGTACGCGCAAAGTGACGTGCAGCGTAATCGGAAGTTTTACGTCGGCGACGACTTTATGTACGAGAACTTCGAACCCTACTGGAACCAATCCCCACTCAAGTACATTGCCAACGCCTCCACTCCCACGATGATCCATGTGGTTGAGGGCGATCCAAGGGTGCCAATGCCGCAGTCAGTAGAGTTGTACATGGGACTCAAGAAGCTTGGAGTGCCGACGGAGTTATTCATGTACCCGGGGCGTAGTCACGGCATTATTCAAATGCGAAACCGTTTGCTTAAGTGTGTTAGTGAGATGGCGTGGATGGACCACTACGTTCGCGGGATTGGTGACAAATTCGAGTGGCGTGACGTACTTGAGACGTTGGAGCTTGAGACGTCGGAGGAGCAAGAGGGCACTGGCCTGCGTGTATCAGACTCTGCTGTTTACATCGACGGGTTTGCGGGAGAGGAAACATCTTTTACCAATGAAGATGTTTACCAGCGGGAGTGGCGTTGGATGAGTCGCCGTGGGGTGGTTGAGTTTCGCAACCCACGTGGAGATTCAACTCTGCACCTGCGCGCTTTGAGCCCAGTCGATTTTACCGGAGGCACTCAAACCGTCACCATCAAGGTAGGCGACCGGAAAATTGGCAGTTTCGAGCGCTCAGACTCGTCGGCTTATCTGATGAACTTTGACGTGCCCAGCGAAGGTCTGGGCGACGGTGACTGGGTCGAATTCACGATTGAGGCGGACAAGTTTTTCGTGCCGGCGCAGGTTACGGAAGGGTCAACGGACACACGAGAATTGGGGCTTCAGGTCTTCTGGCTATATCTGGAGCGGTTGTCATAAGTAGTGGTGGACCCGTTCGGGCTTGCTCTTAGGTAGGCGCGGGCGTTAAGAGGGGCCAAATGAAAAAGGCGACTCTTGCGCTGTTTAGAAGGGCGAACAGCAGAAATTCGGTATATATTTGGAGAGCAGAAGTAAATCAATTAGTAGTTCATAGCGGAAGAGATCGAGATGAAGCGATTTATTCTGACTTTTCTCCTGGGCGGGTTCATATGCCTTGGAGTCGCGGCCGGTCGTGTGGTCGCCCAGCTTGAAGAATCATCGGCTGGGCACGCCAGTGTTGCACCAATACTCAACGAGGCTGGCAGACGCGTGCCAGCGAGTCTGTCCTATCAAGAGCAGAACATGCTCATCGGTAGGTACTGTTTCCGTTGTCATAATGATGCGTTGATGACCGGAGGCCTTTCTCTGGAGTCCTTTGATGCATCGAGAGCGAGTGAGCACGCGGAAATCGCTGAGAAAATGATCCGCAAGTTGCAAGCAGGCATGATGCCGCCGCCTGTCGCCCAGCGGCCCGATGCCGCCACCTATCGAGCGTTGATCACTGCACTTGAGACCACCATCGATAATGCAGCGGCAGCCAAACCCAATCCCGGCAGCCGATCTTTTCAGCGACTCAATCGTCGCGAGTATGAGCGAGCTATTTTCGATTTATTCGAACTTAAGGTCGACGCTGGAGATTGGCTTCCGCTCGACACCATGAGTTCCAACTTCGACAACATTGCCGCCGCGCAGACGATGTCACCGATGCTTTTGGAGGCTTTTCTTAACGCTGCCAGCGATATAAGCCGAATGGCGGTTGGTGACCGGAACGCGCCTTTGATTGATGTTACTTACAGTAGCCCCCACTACGTCTCCCAGCACCCTTGGGACTACGTTGAAGGAGCTCCGTACGGCACACGGGGTGGCATGGTTGTCGACCACGTATTTCCGGCCGATGGCCAGTATATGTTCGAGCTAAGGTTCAATTCTGGTGCCAACACTCGGTTGGAAGATATAGACATTTCAGTCAATGGGGAGCAGGTTGCGCTGTTGGCTTATAACACTGTACGCAACGGTGATGCCGATGGTCGCGGGGGCACGCCAATGCTGACAGAACCGGTTTTTCTTAGCGCTGGGCAACATAGCGTTTCGGCGGCGTTCATTCGCCGTACTGATGGTCCGTATGAGGATTTGATTCGCCCACATGACTGGTCGTTTGCTGGTGGTGGTTCAGGAGGCACTGGGATCACAACGTTGCCTCACCTGAGGGATCTCATAGTCCGGGGCCCGGTTAACGTTACTGGACTTTCGGATACGCCGAGCCGGGAGCGTATTTTTACCTGTCGTCCGACTGGCTCAACGGAAGAAGGCGTCTGTGCCCGTGAAATTATCGCCCGGGTCGGGAATGAGGCTTACCGGCGGGATTTGAGCAAGGATGAGATTGACGCCTTAATGCCGTTCTATGAAGACGGCATGGAGAAAGGCGGATTCGAGACCGGTATTCGTACGGCTGTGGAGGCTATCCTTGCAAGCCCGAACTTTGTTTTCAGGTTTGAGCGGCAACCAGACAACGTAATTCCTGGGGAGACGTATCGCCTTGGCGATACTGACCTTGCCAGCCGGCTGTCTTTTTTCCTGTGGGGCACCCCTCCGGATGATGAACTTCAGAGTGTCGCTGCCGAGGGCAGGCTTTCAGCCCCTGGTGAGCTTGAGCGCCAGGCTCAACGAATGTTGAAAGACCCGCGCGCCGAGGCTCTTGGTATCAGGTTTGCTGGCCAGTGGTTTCGGCTCCAGGATTTGTACAAGGTTCGTCCGGATCCAAACTTTTATCCTAACTTTGACGAAAATCTCGCCGATGCTATGCGGCGTGAGACTGAGCTGTTCTTCAACCACTTGGTCGCTGAGGACAGGAGCCTTTTGGAGTTATACAACGCGGACTACACGTTCTTAAATGAACGCCTAGCACACCATTATGGAATCCCTGGCGTTGCTGGCACTCAGTTTCGGCGTGTCGAATACCCCGATGAAAAGCGGAAAGGGGTGTTGGGGCACGGCAGCGTACTGGTGCTTACTTCGTTTGCCAACCGCACTTCTCCAGTTTTGCGTGGTAAGTGGGTAATGGAAGTCCTGATGGGGACCCCG
>CAYVUW010000028.1:0-32900 GCA_964455175.1 uncultured Acidobacteriota bacterium
CAGTTGCGCGGTGCCGTTGAGCACTATGGTTCGCGCCACGCCCTTGACATTGAAGGGCTGGGCGACAAGACGGTTCGACAACTCATGGACGAAGGGTTGATCCAGGATTCGATCGTTGACATCTATGGGCTAACCGTCGACAAATTAGTGCCACTCGAACGCTTTGGAAAGAAGAAGGCTGGAAACTTGGTCGGTGCGATCATGGCTCGCAAGGACACCACCCTGGCCCGCTTTATCTATGCACTTGGCATCCGTCACGTTGGCGAACATGTTGCGGAAGTTCTTTCTAGGGAATTTGGCGACATCGGTACGTTAATGGAAGCGGACTTCGATCGTCTTCTTGCGGTTAACGAGATCGGTCCGGGCAGCGCGGAGAGCATCGTTGCTTTCTTTGATGAACCGCATAACTGCAGCGTTATCAAAGGCCTGCTCGCAGCTGGTGTCGCCCCCAGGGTCGAGGACCGCCAAGAATTCTTCGGAGGCAAGCGTTTCGTGATCACTGGGTCCCTTGACCATTGGAGTCGTGACGAGGTGGTAACCATCCTGGAGAGTGCTGGTGGTCGTGTGACCTCATCTGTGAGCAAGCAAACGGACTACGTCATCATTGGCAAAAAGCCGGGGTCAAAAGCACGGAAGGCAAGAGACCTTGACGTTCCGATTCTGGACGAAGATGGTTTGGTAGCGATGCTAAAGGAAAAAGGGCTGAGCGGCTTGTAATACATGGATCATGGGCACGATGCGGACCTCATGCGCGTGGGCAACGGACTGCTACAATGAAATCTCCAGTTTTCCATGAGCATGAAAATATTTAATTGAGGAAAGCATGAGTATCCCCACGCCCCACACCACACCCGACGGCTCATCGTTTCGTATTAGTAAGATCCAAGATGTGCGTCACCAGTCGCTCTTCCATGGTCAAAAATTCGTTTTTCAGGCCGAGAAGGAATCGAGCGAAGGTTCACTATGCCTGGACGTGACCGTCACGTTTTCGCCGATTGTCATCGCCATAATTTCGCCCGAAGATCGACTGCGAACCGATGATTATGCTGAAGATCTAGTCAGGCGGATGCTCGATGCTGGCAAACGTCAGGACGTTGAAATCCAGGTGACCAGTGATGGTGCGGTCAAAGTGGGTAGCGAGCTGGTCGACCGGTTGTTCCCGCTGGTTCCCGCAGGCTAGTAAGCTAGCCGGTTCGGAGAAAAAGCCCCGAGAATTTCATAGAACAGTGAATTAGTACTAGCGTAATTTAATTTTAGTAAACGGTTAATTCTGCAGCAGCTTGTCGAGTTCATCAACGATCTGAGCGGTTGCTTCAGGCTTCGCCTGTTGTCGAGCTTGCCTTCCCATTTCGATGCAACGTTGCGGGATGCTCGCTAGCTGCATGAGCGTTGTGGCGAGGGTCTGGCCATCTAATTCTTCTTCTTCGACAAGGACCGCAGCGCCTTGATTTTCCAGTGCCTTGGCGTTGTGACGCTGGTGGCCGCCCGCGAGCTGGAGTGGTACCAGGATGGCACCGCGACCAGCGGCAGCAAGCTCAGCACAGGTGGTTGCGCCGGCGCGTGAAACGACTACGTGGCAGCGAGCATACTCTTGATCCATGTTTAGCAAATAAGGCTCGATACGTGCTGAAAAGTTTGATTGAGCATAGGCAACGCGGACACGTTCGAGGTCGCTCGGGCCTGTTTGGTGAACGATATCGATTGATTCGCTGGAGAGATGGGTCAATGCAGCGATCATCGCATCGTTAAGTACACGGGACCCCTGGCTTCCGCCAAACAGAAGAACGCGTAGAGGGGCTCCACCTGCAAGACTAGATTCCCCTTCAGAGTTAGGCGTGCCTTCGCTTGCGAGGACAAGGTTGGGCACGGCGGCGATCTCGGGGCGAATAGGGTTGCCGGCGACAAACGCTTTTCCGCGAAAGTGTTGCGCAGTGTCCTCCCAGGCTACTGCGGCAGCGTCAACCCAGCGGGCCAGCCATTTGTTAGTCAGACCAGGAATGTAATTAGGCTCAAGGATCAGTGTCGGGATCCCTTGCCGAGCTGCCGAGAGTACTAATGGACCTGAGATGTACCCTCCGACGCCGACGACCGCGTCGGGATTAAGCTTTCTTAGAAGACGGCGGGCATCGGACAGGGCAGGAAAGAGAGCGAAGGTGGACTTAATCTTTCGTAGCATCGAACCGCCGCGCAGCGGTTCTGCTCGCAGCAAGTGCACGTCGAAGCCGGCTTTCCCAATGATTTTGTCCTCGAGACCACGGTTAGTCCCGACGAAAGAAATCTGAGCATCTGAGTGTCGACTGGCGAATTCTCGCGCTATCGCCAGGCCTGGGTAGATGTGCCCCCCAGTGCCACCTGCAGCGATCAGCAGACGTGCCATGTTCTCGACGCTCCGCAAGTCATTGTCTCCATCAAAGAAGGGTACAATCTGTGGTACGGCTCAGCCTCCTCAAGGAGACTTTTCGTGTACGAGAAATTGTCCCCCTTAGTCTCAATCTACCTTCTAACGGCCGTTGTTGCCGCATTTACTGCTGGTACATTGCCATCAGGAATCGTTCCTCAAGAACTTGGCGGCGGTCACGATGAATCGATTCTACTTACACGTACCCGTCAGCTTACCTTCGCGGGTTTGCGTGCTGGCGAGGGGTATTTTTCGCCCGACGGTACCCATCTAGCCTTGCAGAGCGAGCGGGAACCGGGCAACCCGTTCTACCAAATCTACGATCTTGATTTGACCATGGGAGACGTGCGGCGAATCTCCCCTGGGATCGGTAAGACGACGTGTTCATTTTTTCAACCCGGCACTGGGGCAATCATCTTTTCGTCAACGCATCACGATCCGCGCTCTGAAGAGTTCCAAAGAGAAGAATTGAAATTTCGTGCCAGTGGGCAGGAGCGGCGTTACGCCTGGGATTACGATCGCGAGATGGATATCTATATTGCCCCTGGACCTGCAGTTGCCTCGGCAGGGCCTAATGGCACCGTTGATCCCAAGGAATTAGTCCGGCTGACTGAAGTAGTTGGCTACGATGCTGAGGCGAGCGTTTCGCCTGACGGTGAATGGATTGTGTTCTCATCAAACCGGCAAGCATATGATCATGAACTCAGCGAAGAAGAGCTAACCTTGCTCGAGTTCGACCCAGCCTATTTTGCTGAGATCTACATCATGCGCGCGGATGGATCCGATCAATCGCGATTGACAGACGTATCGGGCTATGACGGTGGCCCTTTTTTCTTTCCTGACGGTTCCCGCATTGTCTGGCGTAGGTTTACCGAGAACGGGCTGATGGCTGACTTGTGGAGTATGAAGCTCGATGGAACTGAACAGCTTCAGCTCACAGACTTTAGCTCTATGAGCTGGGCGCCCTATCCGCATCCTTCGGGGAAGTACATTTTCTTTTCGAGCAACAAACTTGGATTCACGAATTTCGAGATCTACATCGTTGACACCGAAGGTATGAAGGAACCAGTTCGGGTGACCACAACTGATGGATTTGACGGCCTTCCTGTTCCGTCACCTGATGGTACTCAGCTTGCGTTTACATCGAGCCGTAACAGCGATGGTGGCCAAGGGTCGGGCCAGATCTTCCTGTCTGATTGGAACCACAAGAGAGCTCTCGAGCTACTTGGCGCGGCTCCATCACGAGAAAGATAGAGGACGTGAGTAATCGGTTCATTACCGTTGTTGTGATGGGTATTTTGGTTGCGGGTTCGAAATCTGCCCCGTTGGATGCATTGCAACAAACTGGGACAAGTGTTCGAAACCACGTGGAGTTTCTTGCTTCGGATGACCTCGGTGGCAGGTTGACTGGGACCCCCGGCGCCGAGAAAGCAGCTGACTACATCATCGGACAGCTGCAGGAAATCGGTGCGACACCCATCCTTGACTCTGGTGGCTACCGGCTGCCATTTGAGTTCACTTCAGGTATCACGGACATTGGTTCCAGGCTTTTCGCATTCGGAAATGTGCTGCAGGTTCCCGTGCGCTCCCGAGAGGGACAAATTCGAGCATTGACATTTTCGGGCACCGGTGAAGTCAGTGGCCCGTTAGTGTTTGCTGGCTACGGCATCACAATTCCGGACAATGTCGACTATCCGTACGACAACTTCGCTGGGCTGGATGTTCAGGGCAAGATTGTCGTTGTGTTCCGTTATATGCCTGAAGATGTTGATCAGGAGACCCGCGCCATTATGGGCCGTTTCACCGACCCTCGCTACAAGGCGATGCGGGCGCGAGAACTTGGGGCCAAGGCTCTTATCGTGGTTACTGGCCCGCGCTCGCCGAACGCTGGCGAGCTGGTACCGATGGCCTTCGACGCAGCCGCTGCCGGATCAGGAATCATTGCGGCGTCCATCAGTGGTGACATTGCTGAGACACTGTTTGCAACCGCCTCTGCGAAGTCCTTAAGGGAAATCCAAGAAGAATTTGATACTGGCAACCCGCACATTCCTGGTTTCGACATTCCTGATATTGAGGTAAGGCTAGATGTGAAGGTCCAGCGTGAGCGTTCCAATGGCTACAACGTTGTTGGTTATCTCCCGCCTTCGATTCCAGCAGTGGTAGAACGTGATCGGTCGTACGTCATGCTTGGGGCTCACTACGATCACCTTGGTCTTGGTATTGGAGGCAATTCGTTGGCTCGTGGAAATGAAGTTGGCAATGTCCATAATGGCGCCGATGACAACGCATCTGGTGTTGCTGCAGTTCTCCAGGCTGGCAGCCAGCTCGCTGCGATGCAGCGGGAACGAGGGGTCGTGCTTGCCTTTTGGTCGGGGGAAGAGTTCGGACTCCTGGGTGCCCACGCATTTGTTCAGTCGGAGACCCTGCCAGCTGACCAACTGGCCGCTTACATCAATTTCGACATGGTGGGCCGGGTGCGCGATAACGTCGTGACGATCCAGGCGGTTGGCAGCAGCGACGCCTGGCCCAGTTTAATAGAGCGCACCAATGTGCCGATTGGTTTCGATATTCGTACTCAACAGGACCCCTGGTTGCCCACCGACAGTATGGCTTTCAACTTGGCGGATGTACCGACGCTGAGTTTTTTTTCGGGCACCCACGAACAGTACCATCGTCCAGGTGATGACTCGGATCTAATCAATTACGAAGATCTCGAGCGGATTGCACGATTTGGCGCATTGTTGGCACGCCGTGTTGCCAATCTTGACGAGGCGCCAGCGTTCGTGACGGTGACGCAAAGCGTGGAAGGAGGGGGATCGCGTGACATGGTTAGAGTCTTTACCGGTACGATCCCGGACTACGCGGCCGAGGAGGATGGGCTGCTGCTAGGTGGTGTCATCGAGGGTGGTCCAGCCGAAACCGCGGGCTTGCGCCGTGGCGACGTAATCATCGAATTCGCGGGCGTGACGATCACCAACATCTATGATTACACGGCCGCCCTTGCTGCAATCAAGGTTGATGTGCCAGTAGCCGTTGTTTACATGAGAGACGGCCAACGAATGGAAACGGAGCTTATTCCTAGGGCCCGCCAGTAGACATAGTAGGCGTGAGCTTACTTATAATAGTTGTGTGAACAACTGTGTTTTATGGGCATTGCAGGAGTGCATGTCCCTGGGTGCCCACTTTTGTGCTCACTTCCCACGTTGGTCAACGACGACTAAAACCGGCAATTTCAGCGCTCGAACTTTACCCGGAGCTGTCGGTTGCGTTGGCCTTTTCTGCTTTGGCGGCCAGTTTGGCCTGCCTCTTTGCCTCGCGCTTCGCGGCCTTTGCCTTTGCCCGCTTATTGCGCTCAAATGCATAGTTGGTCTTGCGTGCCATCATTCCTCCGATTTTAGTGTTCGTCAAAGGTTGCGCAGGCGCGGACTCACTTTTGTACTTACTTACTTTCGGCCCTGGTCACCGGCGGCCAACATCGGCAATTTCGGAGCCGACATACCCCCCATCCTACCGCGCGCGACGGTCCCTTATATATATAGGTCCATTGGGGACTCTCACAAAAAGTTTAAAACAATATATATAAGCACTGCCAGCGCCAAGATCGGCCCGTAAATAGCAACTGTGCTCCCGCGCTGAACCGCATTCCGTGTTCGGTGCTTCAAACTCTCAGCCAGCTTGTGTATTGAAATGGCGGAGTCGTACATCGCGCCGGGAAGTTGGCTATCCAGGGGGTCAGTCTTTGTCTTTGTCGTCGCCTGGAGGCTTGACGCCCGGTTTTTCCGCCTAGCGAATTCTTGCCGACCTTCTTCGAGGTGAAACTTGATCCGTTCGGGCCGTCCTTCGTCGTTGCTCATCGGCTCGGCTCGTCAGTCCCGGGGCAATCTTTGCCGTATTTGTTATTTATAGTAGTCGTAGACGTGCCCACGTTAGCGTTGTAAACCCTTGTAAAATTGGGGTTAGAAGTTTCAATCAAAGATACGCCGATGGAGTACGCACTTTTGTACTCACTTTCGACGCTGGCTGGTGGCACTCAAAAGCTGGC
This sequence comes from uncultured Acidobacteriota bacterium, assembly GCA_964455175.1. GTDB lineage: Bacteria > Acidobacteriota > UBA890 > UBA890 > UBA890 > UBA890. The sequence goes on from CAYVUW010000028.1 coordinate 6,441, forward strand.
ATAGTTTAACTAACGGCATTCGCAATTGTCCGGGGTACCCACTTTCACTCCCGTCATTGCCGGTAATTGTGACACGCTCAGGTATTACTATGGGGCGCTCAAGGCGTTCGTTTGACCCTCGACGGGGGCCTCGGTACGCTTAGCGTCGCCACGACCACGTACATGGCCCCATCGAGATGGCTAACAATTGACAATGAAAGCCGTCCTCATTAATCCGAACCGGGTAGTACAACGCGATGCCCCGTTCACGACCGGGATCGTGTACATGCCAGTTTACCTGGCCTCTGTCGCCGCTTCCCTCGTCGCCAGCGGGGTGGAGACCGTGGTCATTGACGCTTTTGGGGAGCGGCCGCGGCAGGTCCGCCGACACGGGCAGTTCTCCCTCTACGGATTGCTCCCGCAGGAAGTGTCGGAACGGATGCCAGAAGACTCGCTGGCGGTGTTCGTGTATGCCATCAATCTAACCAATCACCTTGCCACGGTGGAGATCGTTCGCGAAGTGAAACGCGGGTACCCCAGGGTTCCGGTTGTCATCCTTGAGAATACGCAGGCGGACACGGCGTATGCACTCAAGCATGTCGCGCAGGAATTCTACGAGGCCGGAGCGGATTTCATCTTGACCGGCGAAGCAGAGGAGCGAGCCATACACCTGTCCCGGTGCCTTGCAGAAGGAGCTGAGGCGGATCAGCTCCGGAAGATTGACGGACTGGGCGCGCCGGAGTTTTACAACACGCCTGTGGGGCATATTCAAGACCTGGATGCGTTGCCCTTCCCTGCGTGGGATTTGTTCCCCCTTCGCAATTACTGGTCCATTCGGCATGCGCACGGCCCCACGGAGACGGGGCGGTACCTGCCCTTGCTGACGTCCCGAGGGTGTCCTTATCCCTGTCAGTTTTGCGTGGTGCCGGAGATGAATGATGCCAGTTGGCGGGCAAGGTCAGCCCGTAACACCGTCGATGAGATTGAAGTCTATTCCCGCAAGTTTGAGGTGACGGAGTTTCACCTCGAGGACCTCAACCCAACGATCTCGGAAACCCGCACCAGGGACATTTGTCGAGAGCTGTTACGGCGCGATCTGAAGGTCACCTGGAAAATCGTTGCGGGCACCAAGGTGGAATCCATAAAAAGTGAAGAGACGATTGATTTGATGGCCCGTGCGGGGTGCCGTTACATTTCGATCTCACCGGAAACGGGCTCGCGACGCCTCTTGAAGTTGATCAGGAAGCCGTTTGACCTCAGGCATGCCGTGCGGATCGTGAAGAGGATGAATGAGGCTGGCATCCGTTCACAGGCTTGCTTTGTGCTCGGTTTCCCGGGAGAAACGTCAGAGGATCTTCAGATGACATGGGACCTGGTCAGGGAGTTGACGTGGGTCGGCGTTGATGAGATCGGCCTGTTCATTGTCGCACCGGTGCCCGGGGCCGCCATCTACAAGGAGTTCGCTGGATACCACAATCTTTCGCAACTCACCTTCTCCCCGACCTGGCGCGCGGACTATCCTGCATTGAGCCGCTTTCGCCTCCGGCTGTACATCCACTTTCTCCTCTGGAAGCTCCGTGCTCATCCGCTGAAGATGCTGCGCCAGGTCCTGAATTTCTTCCAGCGGAGGTTTGAAACGAAAATGGAGATGGCTCCCTACCGCGCTTTGGTGGCGAGTTGGTCCGGCCTGCGCGCTCGCTGACCGCCCTTCGTTCCGCCGAAGCGGTGCAAACTGAGCGATCGGGGCCAAAGTCCGTCAGCGTCGCGATTCCCTGCTATAACGAGGCGGTCACCATTGGCAAGGTAGTCCGGGATTTTCGTGTGGCCCTCCCGAATGCGACGGTCTATGTTATCGACAACAAGTCTTCGGACGGCAGTGCCGACCTGGCCCTCGAGGCCGGGGCTAAGGTGATCCAGGAGAACCGACAAGGCAAGGGATATGTGATGCAAGCGATCCTGGAACGAATGGATTGCGATGCACTCGTTGTCGTGGACGGGGACGATACGTACTCGGCCGGAGATGTGAATCAGCTGGTCATGCCAATACTGAATGGTGAGGCTGACATGGTCGTCGGGACGAGACTGGAGCATGCCACCAAGGCCTCGTTTCGACGGCTAAATTACGTGGGCAACCATATGATCTTGTTGGCCGTAAGGCTTTCGTTCGGCACTCAGCTCAATGACATCCTGTCCGGCTACAGGGTATTCTCCCGTCGGTTCCTGGAGCGGGTCCCGCTATTGACCACTGGATTTGAAACCGAAACGGAGCTGACGATTCAGGCGCTCCAGCACGGCCTGATCATCAAGGAAGTCCCTGTCACCTATCGGAGGAGGCCGGAGGGGAGCCATTCGAAACTGCGCCCGTTTGGCGACGGATACCAGATTCTCTTGACCATCGCGGTTTTGTTGCGCGATCATAGGCCGTTGGCCGTGTTCGGGACGGCCGGCCTCACCTGCCTGCTCGTAGTCCTGGTGGCAAGCACCCTTCGCCTGTTGGACTATGCGGGAATCTCCACGCTGCCGGCATCACTCCTGTCCGGCACCTTTATCCTGATGACGATTGTGGGGTTTATGTTCATCGGCTTGGGACTGGTGTTGAACAGCATCAACGTCCGCTTCCGCGAAATGCTCTCCCTGTTACGAAGGTTGGGGTAGGTTCGATGGGGCTGGCAAGTGGGCTACTGGATGCGACGGGGCAGCTGGAGGATGTGCCTTGTAACCTGTGTGGGGCTGATGACTACATCGTCATCCGGCCGGCACGATATAGCCACGCGGATGCCGGGGAGCTGAGCCAAAGGTTTCGGTCTTCAGGGGACGAGGTCCTGATTGATCAGTTGGTGCGATGTCAGCGCTGCGGTCTCCAATATGTCAGTCCCCGTCTTCGCCTGGAGTTCATTCTCGAAGGATACAGCTCTGCCGTTGATGAGGTTTTCGTGTCACAGGCGGGGTCGCGGGAGCGCACGGTGGAGCGGTGCCTTGATCTAGTCGAAGCGCATGCGGGTCCTCGAGGACGGATTCTCGACGTGGGCACAGCAGGGGGATCGTTTCTGCACGTCGCGCAACATCGCGGGTGGCAGGTGGCCGGCTGTGAACCCAGTCGCTGGCTTTGCACGTGGGCGCAAGAACACTACGGGCTCAGGATTTCTCCGGGCACGGTCTTTGATATGAAGGAGGACGAGAACGGCAGTTTGATGTGGTCACCCTCTGGGATGTGCTCGAACACGTGCCGGATCCCAAAGGGCTCCTCGTCGAGTGTCGGCGATTGCTCAAACCCGGCGGGCTGTTGGTGGTGAATTATCCAGACATTGGGTCGTGGATCGCGCGGGTGATGGGCCGCAAGTGGGTCTTCCTCCTCTCTGTTCACTTGTATTACTTCACTTCGGCGACAATCCAGCGCCTCTTGCACCAGGCCGGGTTTGGCCTGATCCACCGAGGCCCGCACGTTCAGACGCTGGAACTGGGATACATCGCGCGCAGAATGAACGCCTATGTTCCGGGCATTTCCCGAATCGGGTCCCGGTTGGTGAGCCTCCTTCGGGTTCAGCACGCCATGGTCCCCTACTGGATGGGACAGACGTGCGTGTTCGCGAGGCCCATCGTGAACCGGCCGCAGAAGCACAAACCTGTTTCAAGGGATCCGTCGTGAAAGACAAGGTTCCAATTGTCATTCTTGGCGGGGGCGTGGGGGGACTGGCCGTGGGCTGGTTCCTGTTGCGAACCGGGCGCTACGAGGTGACGGTGGTCGAACGTGATCAGGTGATCGGTGGCCACTGCGGCAGCTTTGTCTACGATGGATTTACCTTGGATCATGGTCCCCACAAGATCTACTCGGTCATACCCGGGGTCCTCGATGAGATACGGACACTCATGTCCGGTCGGCTCATCGAGCATAAGAAGCGCCATAGCATCTACCTCAACGGGCGCCTTCTTAGCTACCCGTTGGAGATGGGGAACTTGGCCAGAGTCCTCGGACCCAGGCACTTCGCAGGACTTGGCATGAGCTATGGGATCTCAATCCTTAAGCGGTTGCTCCCACACACCGACCCTTCCTCCTACGAAGAGTATGTGGTGCGGCGCTTTGGCCGAGGGGTATATGAGCTGGTTTTCGAGCCTCTAGCATGGAAAGTGTGGGGGGACCCGGCAATCCTCCACCCAGATATGGCCCGTACTCGCATCCCATCTGCTGGAGCGGGTGACCTGATCCTGACTCTACTCCACCTGAAGCAAGCGTCGTCTGACACAAACGCGGAGACCTTCTACTATCCTCGGAGAGGGTTCGGGGATCTGCCTCAGACGATGGCAGATTACATTGCGAAGCGCGGTGGGCACATTCTTGTCAACTCTCAAGCGATACGCTTGAACAGAAGCGACGCCTCGATCACATCAGTTACGATAAGAAGTAACGGCGCAATACGTACGCTCCCCTGTCGCTTCCTGGTCTCGTCGCTCCCACTCTCGCTCCTTGGCGGACTCGTCTATGGGGAAGGCGACGAAGACTTTGTTCGCACTGTGGGGAGCCTGCGATTCCGTCACCTGGTCCTCGTCTATGTCTTCATCAATCAGCCGAGGATCCTCGATGATCATTGGGTCTTTTTCCCTGAACGAGAATTTTTGTTCAGCCGTGTATCTGAGCAAAAGCTCATGAATGTCGAACTCGGGCCCCCGGACCGCACCGTCCTATGTTGTGACTTTACCGCCTCTGAGGGGGACGAGGTCTGGTCATTGACTGACGACGAGTTGGCAACCCAGTGTGTCTCCGGTTTGGTCAAAGCCGGATTTGTTTCGGCAAAGGATGTGCAGCATTGTTTGGTGAAGAGGTCAGAGAATTTTTATCCAGTTTACGATCGCTCATATGAACAGAGCATGAAAGCCGTGAGCGAGAAATTGCATGGCACCGAAAACCTGCTTACGACCGGACGGATTGGCATGTACAACTATAATAACTCTGATCACTGCGTGGATATGGGACGGTTTATCGCAGACCGCCTTGCGGAGGGAGCATCGCCGCCTGTGATCTGGACTGAACTCGAGCGGCGTGTGCGGTCCTACCGGATTGTCGATTAATAGCGGATGACGTGCGTCGGGCAGAGGAACGCTTTTACGGCGGAGAGAGACGGTCCGTTTCGGAAATGAGCCAACAACGAACTGACGATATGGCCGAGGTTGCCATATCGGAAGCCAAGCCTTCAGTGGGTACGCTGTCGTCGTTACTGCCCAAGCTGGCCGTCACTCTCGCCGTTGCCGGCGTCGCACGCTATCTATACAGTGCGGTCTATCAAGCCGTCATCAACGAAGCGTGGGGCGATGTTCGTGGGCAGAGTTATGCGCTGCGGGAATACTTGTGGCATGGTCAGTCAGTCGCAGAAACCATGTCTCAGCTGCAGGTCTCGCAGATGCGGTACGGACCGGTGTTCTTCCTGGTTACCCATCCGCTCGCTCTGCTGGGCGCTAATGACAGGGCATTGGAGCTCCTGCTGCTGGGATTTGCGCATCTGTGTTTCTGGCTGACCGTCTACTTGATAGATAGACGGTTCCTGTCTTCGTCGCCGTGGCCAGTCCGATTGCTGTTTGTTGGGGTCGCGCTGAACTACACGCCCATCCTGGTTACCCTCGCCACGAAGACGCTCGATATGTGGGAGATGATGTTCATTGCGATGGGGTTGTATCTCCTTGCCTCCCCGTCCTCCTGGCAGCGGCGAGTCGCCGGGGTTCCGGTCATGCTCGGAGTGTTTACGAAGATGATGCCCGTCCTGGTCTTCGCGTTTGTCGTCACGCGCAGCCGAATCGCCGGGGCGATCGGGCTGTTCGCCGGGGCGATCGCGCTGACTATGGGCCACCTCCTCTACGGCCCGGTCATGGGATGGGGCTTCCTGCTCCGAGTCCCCGACATCATCAACAATCGTACCTTTCCAGAGGCGCTCTGGTGGCCGAACAGCTCGCTGCGAGGCATCGTCTACAAGATTCTGAACGGGTTTCATCTCCCGGCTGGGCTGCCTCGGCCCGAGTGGTAGCTGGCTGTCGATCCCGAGTCAATGGCCGTTGCCAACGCGGGGCTGGTCATCTTGAGTGTAGCCGTACTGGTCTTTGTGGGGCTGAAACTCTGGCGGGGGCAACCGGCGGCCGAGCGCGACCCGATTCGGCTCCTGGGCGGCTTTGAATTGGCTGTCGTCTTAGTCCCTGTTTTTGCCCCATTTTCCACGGAGCAATACTACGTATCCTCGCTGATTGCATTTGTTTTCTTGCTCCGATGTGCTCAATTGGGCCACGTCAGCCGCACGGAGTGTTACCTGGCGCTCGTGGCGCTGTTCCTCGTCGGAGGTATCCTGCCAAGAACGGTCTTCGTACTTCTGTCAGGAACCTGGTTGCTGAACATGATGGTACAGAGTGCGCCGGATCTCATGCCGATAGAGGTCCACCTGTTCTACGGTCTGCCGGGTATGGGCCTGTTGATCCTGACCGTAATCGTCATGCGCGTCCAGTGGCGGCTCGTGCAGAAAACTCCGGTCAAGCCGACGGTGGCCGCGGTGGGCCCCCGGCTGAATCGTCTCTAGGTGTAGAGAAGGGCTTTGAACCTTCACGATGAATTCTGGTGGTTAGGCGCTATTCCAGTGCTCACGCCTGACCGTGGGTGCTCGGGGGTGGCCGCGACGGGTTTGCGAAAACTTATTCAGACAGGCGCGGGCTCACTTGTAGTAGTCGTAGTAATCGGCGCCTAGGTGTGTGATTTCTTCTTCGCCAGCCATGTAGCGAAGAGTATTCTTAAGCTTCATCAGCTGGATGAACAGATCATTCTCTGGGTACAAGTCGGGTGCCGTTTGTGGACTCTTGAAGTAAAAAGACAACCACTCTTGGATTCCGGAAAAGCCAGCGCGCTTGGCGAGGTCCAGAAAGATCGCTAAGTCGAGAACAAGCGGCGCGGCTAGGATGCTGTCGCGGCACAGGAAATCGATTTTAATTTGCATCGGGTAGCCTAACCACCCGAAGATATCTATGTTGTCCCAGCCTTCTTTGTTGTCGCCGCGTGGCGGGTAATAGTTGATCCGCACCTTGTGATACATGTTTTCATACAATTGCGGATACGTGTCGGGTTGCAGGATGTGTTCCAGAACCCCCAATTTACTTTCTTCTTTTGTCTTGAATGACTCTGGGTCATCGAGCACTTCACCGTCACGGTTGCCAAGGATGTTGGTTGAAAACCAGCCATTGAGCCCCAGCATGCGAGCCTTTAGGCCAGGGGCCAGAATTGTCTTCATGAGAGTCTGGCCGGTCTTGAAATCCTTGCCGCAGATCGGCGTTTTAGTCTCCTTGGCGAAGTCAACCAAGGCCGGGAAGTCAGCGCTCAGATTGGGTGCCCCGTTAGCATAAGGGATGCCCATCTTGATTGCCGCGTAAGCGTAGATCATGCTTGGCGCGATGCTAGCGTCGTCGTTTTTCATCCCCTCTTCGAAAGCTTCGATCGAAGTATGTACATCGGTTGGCTTCAGAAAGACCTCAGTACTTCCACACCAGATCATCACCAGGCGATCAAGGTGGTTTTCTTCCTGGAAGCGTTGGATGTCTTCCATGACCATTTGGGCGTAGTCCCACTTGGTACCACCAGTCTTAACGTGCTCGCCGTCGAGCTTCTTGACGTAGGCCTTATCGAATACAGCTGGCATCGGCTTGATCGCAGCAAGCTCGTCCTTGATTTGATCAAGCAGTTCGTTCTGTAGCACACCAGCGTTCTTAGCGGCTGTGTAGGCATCGTCGGTAAAGATGTCCCAGCCACCAAATGCGAGGTCGTTCATTCCGCTAAGGCTAACGAAATCTTTGATTAAAGGCACCCGGTTGTCGGTCCGTTTGCCAAGGCGAATCGTGCCCATCTGTGACAGTGAGCCAATGGGCTCAGCAATACCCTTCCGAGCAGCCAACACACCGGCGATGAACGTAGTAGAAACTGCGCCCATACCGGGGGTAAGAATACCGAGGCGACCCTTGGAACTGGCAATGTTTACTGTCGGGGCATCAGCCATTCAGCAGCTTCCTTTCATCGACTCAGCAATGGTTTGTATGTCTTTGCTAAGCCGTTTCGACTTCAGATGTTTTGCTTCGTGAGCCTTCATTATCAGTCCTGAAGGCGCAGGTTGCGATCCAACAGGAGAACTAACCTGGTGGCTCGTTTGTAGCGACCCTTTGCCGATACTTCTTACCGATCATAAAGGCCAAGATCATCCAGACAATCGCGATTATGGCATTGAAAGCGGCAAAAGAGGCGAGGCTTGCCGCCAACACTGAGGTTCCGACAAAAACCACTACCGCTTGCATAGCATCACCGACACGGACAAAGAAGGAGTCGACCACTTGCTTCCCTTTGTACTTCTGCTCCCTAGTCGTCGGTAGAAACAGTATGTTACGCACTGTGTTCTGGAGCGAGTAGTCCGTTGAATTTTCGGCGACCTTGACCATCTGAATGACTGGCAAGACGGGAAATAAAGCGATTAGCCCATAGCCCCCAACGGCTATAGCCGGGAGGATCATCAGGCCGATACCGACTCCGAAGAACCGAATTATCCGAGACACTAGCAGGAACTGGATGACCAAGGCAGAGATGTTGACGGCCCGGAAGAAGCTCGCGGAGAGTCTCGTGAGGTATTCGGTATAGACAATGCCCCCAGTTTGTCCTGTTGCTGTTGCGGCAGCAGTCTCGAACGAGGATCCTAGGATGTACCCGCCGGTCGAATTGATCAGATTTAACAGCAGCATCAAAAGACCAATCATCAACAAGTAGCGGCTTTCTAGTACAAGCTTGAAAGGACCGGTTCTATTGATGACTGGTACTTTCCATGGCCTCGCCGTTGACTTGTTCCCGCGTTCTTTGGGCTCCAGCATGTCGGCAGAGATATTCCCCGCCCGGAGTTCACGACGGTCGATGTAATTAGTCACCTGTAATTGGAAGGCAAGTAGTCCAGCAGCGACAAGCAACAGCGCGCCGACGCTTAGCGATCCGACTTGTGTTTCGACATACATTGCTCCGACGACGGCGCCTAACGACTGGCCGAAGGCGACCACAGGGAAAAGTCGTTCTCCCTCAGCTTTGTTGTAGATGTCATTTGCAAACGCCCAGAATTGCGCAACGATCATTAAGTTGAAGACAGCAACCCACACATAAAAGATCACGCCGATGTTAAAGCCGGTGCGCCAGAGTCCATAGAAGATGACGAAACTAACGACGAAAAACGTTGTTGCAATGTTGATTAGCCGGTTCCGCGATACGCGATCGACCAACCTTCCGTACAGCGGGACGCCAATAGCCAACACTCCCACGATTGCTGCGCTGGTGTAGCTTCTCGTTTCAGCGCCGAACTCGCCGAGAATGAGGCCGTCACGAAGCGCTTTGATGATGTAATAGCTTGTGAGTAACAGAAAAACATTCGACGAGAGAAGTAGTGCGGTAACACCCTCGCCAGAACGCACGTCAGCGAAAAGGCGAAGGAATCGATCAGCCGAATTCAGTTTGTTGCTATTGGCCATTCCGCGGAGTATATCTGTCCCCTACGCTAAGCGATTGAGATTGCTGTTTCACAGTTCTTAATAACTCTGTTCCAAATGAAGCAGAACCTTCTCCGGCCAGAGGCGCCGTATCGTTTTGAAACGAATACTCATGATGAGTGAGCCAAGTCGTAAGGATCGAGGCGTGTTGTTCCGATGTGCCGCCGCGGGCGTTATTGCTGTCATGCTCGCTGGTTGCTACGTGCAGCAGCCGTTACCGCGTCCCCCAACATACGTTCCTGCCTCGTGGGAGCCGATCATGGGCTTGCGCACGGGTGCGGGCGAGGAAATTGTCTTCGACGAGCCTGGGACGATAGAGTCTGGCCGAGTTGTGTATCGGATAGATGGGACCAGAAACTCGATGGTTCTGGATGACGTCAACGCTCTTTTCATAGGGCGAAAGGAACTCAACAAGCCGAAGACAGTGATTATCGGCACGGCCCTTGTGGTCGCCTTTGCATGGTTCTTTTCTAGCATAGGCATCAGCAGCCACGATTAACGGAGTGGGTGGCTACTCGCTGTCCCAGGCTTTTTTCTGTGGGCTGCTGGCCCAGCGAATCTTGGCCGTGGCTGGGCCCCGGTGGCCTTCGGGCCAGGAACTCGAAGGGCGCCCGACGTAAAGGAATCCGAACAAGCGAATATCGGGGGCGAAGCCCACAGCTTTAGCGACGTGCTGATGGACTGAAGTCGCCCCACTTGTCCACTTGCACCCTAGGCCCATTGAACAGGCCATTAACTGTGCATTGTGCACAGCACACCCGAAAGCGACGATCTCCTCCCACTCCGGTAGAGCAGGGTCTCGCGCCATACCAAGAGCGATCCAAACGGGCGCCTGCCAGACCTTGTCTTGCAGCACCTGTAACCGTGTCTCGGAAAAGTCATCACCAGTTGCTATTTGCCGGTAGGCTTCACCAAACGCATCGGAAAGCACTTGGCGTTCCTTGTCTTGGTAAACCACGAAGCGCCATGGCTCCGTCTTCTTATGGGTTGGTGCCCAGTTGGCAGCCTCCAGCATACGCTCGATCAGTTTTCGGTCTATTGATTCCGAATCGAGACCATTTAGGCTGAACGAGCGGCGCGTGCGTATTGCTTCGAATAACAAATCTGGATCTTTTTTATTCAACGTCATCTTGGCAAAAGAATATTTCGATAGAAGTTTGAATATTAGCGGCAGGTGCATTCTCATAGGCGGCCACTACCTTACTGAGATCTAGTTTACGAGATCTCGCCCTATGGCCACAGGTTTCTAGTTACTAGAAACCCTTTGAGTTCTGCTACAGGGGGGGGCGAGGCATGCGCCAGCGAGAGGTTAGCGCAATCCATTTGCGAAGTGTCGAGGGGCACCACGGCCGGGGAGGGCACACGCCCAATAAATTGGGAGCACTCAGCCTGAAGCTGATCCGGGGTGTTACTTCTCGGAGGTAGCGAAATTGTTGAAGCCGGCTGAGCGTAGCGCAGCCGGCTTCAACACTAAATACGGAATTAGGTTGCTGGTTACTTTTTGTACAGCGTTGCGAAAAGGAATAACGCGATAAGTCCAGCCATCCCGTGGTCGCCAAATTGGCCAGCGATCGCGCCAAGGTTCGCCACAGTGCCAGTCGTTCCTGGATAGATGACGTCAACAACAACAAGCGCGACAATTAACTTGAGCCCGAAGTCAGTGACGGAACCGACCATCCCGGTGATCGTATCGATCGTTCCTCGGATATTCATAGATAGTCCTCTCGTTTGTTTCTGAGGTCGTTAGAAACAGGCAATTGATGCTAGTCGCTAAGAATCGACCAGAAGACGATCAGGGTGATAATTCCGACCACGCCGTGATCCGTAAACTGAGTGATTAATCCAGCCACGTTGCCAACGATGCCGGTGGTGCCAGGCTGGAGAATGTCGACGACGAGGAATACGGCTGCTAGCGCGACGCCGAGACCGACGAGGCCTTTCAAGGCGTCAGTGACAGTACCGAGAATTCCGTCGAGGTTCATACTTTTGCTCCCTGTTGGTGTTGGTGTAGCGGGTGAAGGTGATTCTGCCCCAAACTCTGAGGGTGCATCCGATCCATATTCATATTCTGAATCAGTCAATGGGATCTCCCATATGGTCTGGATCTATGTGGTAAATCTGCCACGTAGTGTAGTAAATCTGCCACACTATACAACAGTTTTCTGTTTCGTCGCCAGACCAAAAAGCGCAAAGTAGTCTGAATTCCGTTAAATAGGTGTTTTTGAGTGCCTTTAGCGGCTAACCGAGCAAGCCACCCGGGTTGGTTTCGGTATCTGTGGTTTAGCTCGGTTCCCATAACAACTTGATTTCGTCGTCATACCCGGTTAGTTCCCACCGGATAAGCGATACAGGGATCACCCCTGCGGCATAGAACTCATCCATGAAGTCTTTGAGTTTGAAATCTGCGCCCAGTTGTTGCGCCCGATCCCGGAACAACTTCATGAAATGGACTTTGCCAACCACCATTTGCGCATGCCAGCCGACATGGAGGAGGGTGGTTTGCATTTCATTCCACAAGTGCGGACTGTCGTCGAGCAATTCTCCATGCGGTGCATTCGCAACCGCAAACTCCATTGCATCCGTAAGACTCCAGTCTTGATTGTGCATATACACGTCCGAAAGTGCTCGCACGGTCCGGAAAGCCGCTTGCTCATATGCAATGCTTCTTGCCCTCTGCGGCCGTTCGTCAAGATAACCCGCATGCATCAAGAGTTCCTCGAAGGCGAAAGCCAACCCTTCCAGCCGGGCAACCGCCATATCATAAGGTCCTTCGTGTTCTCTGCTTCCCCGGATAGGGCGGTCGTCTTCCTGTGCTCTTAATAGATCAAAATGGTGGCCAACCATTTCGTGTGTCTCTTCCATGAGTGACTCACGATGTGAAAAATTGAAGAAGTAGTCATGCTTGTCAGGCCACGGTCTACTGGTTGCTCTCAATCTTCCTTGCTTATAGTCATCCACAACAATGTGATCTTGGACCGTGAAGATCTCTTCGCCTTGTATGAACCCCATGACATTTTCAAGGGAATTGAGAACACTGCGACGATATTCCTCAGACGATGCCACAGGTGTTAGAGGTGGAAGATTACGGCTCCTGTTTTCTTCGAGCTTTTGAAACGTTATGACCCGATTATCTTCAAGCTCCACGATTGTTCGGACTTGTTCCCAGGTATAAGGAAAGAGATAAACGTTTTTCATCAGCCAGTCGTAATTCTCGATGCCAACACCGGCTCGAGCAGTCATCTGGCTCCTGTTTTCTTGGAGCCAGGTAAGGTAACCGTTAATTGCTACCTGGGCCTCTTGGGCATCTGCCACAAGATCAGGATGATGTTTGCTAAGTTGCCTGAGGAACTCAGCGAAGGAATCGTTATTTGCCTCGAGCCTGCGAATAGCTAAGATCGCGAGGTCACCAGGTATCTCGGATACGGTGCCTCCACCAAGGTTTGTTTTTGCTTGTTCGTAGTAACTAGGGATTGCTTTGAGGCGAGATTGGAACTCGCTTAGATGGTCTTCTCCAATGGGCAGTTCTGGAAGTCTTCCCAGTCCGCCTCTTCCATCAATGTAGAACGCCGGATCACGAACCCAGGGACGGAGAACCCGCAGCTGGAACTCAAGGCCGTTCATTTCGGCACGGACTAGGTGGTAATCGATTTGTTCGGAGACGGGCCAACTGCCTATGTTGAAGCTGGCTAAGCGGCTTTGGAACTCCCGCAGTTCGCTAAACTTATTCTCCATAGCTGTAGCGAAACTAGGCTGCTGCTGATCAATCTCCGAGAAGTCGCGAAACTCTTCAAAAAGAGTCAAGAGGTCTCCATACTCAGCGCTGTCCTGTCTTGAGGTATCGGGACTGCACCCGATAAGTAGGAACAGGAAGGACACAAGAACAAGTCCCGAAACTGATGCAGATTTCATGGCTAGCTCCAATGAATTCAAGTTGTGAACTGAACATGTGAAAGCAAAAAGCAGATACAGAAGTATAATTCCTGATCTGAGCCCGAGAACGGATCCAATTGTAGTCTCATGCTCATGGTTGCTCTTTGTGGCGGTAAACTAGAGCCACGTTGACTCAATGAGGTTCCTATTGACTGAGAACGTGGGGGCAGGGCTGTTTTAGGTGCAACAGGAAGGTGTGAACAGGATATGAGGCATTCTCAAGATAGGTTCTGGGTGTCGCAGAGTGTTTCTCTATTGGTGACACCGGGAGTGACAATAAATTGACAGGTCTCGCTGAAGCATTAACTTCTTTTTACGCTGGTCGCCGCATCTTGGTGACCGGGCACACAGGTTTCAAAGGCTCCTGGCTCACCCTTTGGCTCCGGAAAATGGGTGCAACGACCGTCGGAGTGGCGTTGCCGCCGACTTCGCCTCTGTCCATGTTTAGTTCAGCAGAACTCGCATCGGATGGCGATCAATTTTGTGACGTGCGAACCGCGAAAGCGCTATCTGATGTTTTCGAAGAATTTAAGCCCGAGATCGTTTTTCATCTAGCCGCCCAGGCCATCGTGGGGGTTGCCTACCGAGATCCGTGCGTGACTTTTGAGACGAACGTAATGGGGACCGCAAACATTCTTGATTGCGTACGCTCGAACCAGTGTGTGGCTGCTGCAGTGATGATCACCTCAGATAAATGCTATGAGAATGTGGAACAGGTCTGGGGTTACCGTGAGCACGATCGCCTCGGAGGAGTCGATCCTTACAGTGCAAGCAAGGCGGGGGCAGAAATCGCAATCTCATCTTTTACCCGCAGTTTCTTTGAAGAAGAAGAGACTGCCTGGGTGGCGAGCGCACGCGCGGGCAACGTAGTTGGTGGTGGCGATTGGTCGGAGTTTCGATTGATTCCAGACTGTGTGCGTAGTCTGCGCGACGAAGTTCCGATCAAGCTGCGCAGCCCGGAGGCGACACGCCCGTGGCAATTTGTTCTCGAACCACTTGCGGGATACCTCCTCCTTGGCAAGCGGCTTGTCGAAGAAGGCAAGGTTTTTCAGGGGGCTTGGAACTTCGGCCCGCCGGTTGATAACACAAAGACCGTAGAGCATGGAGCTCAAGCGACGGTCGAAGCATGGGGTGAAGGCACGATTGAGCGGCTGCCGACTGCGCCATTTCACGAAAGCATGCTGCTTCAGCTTGATTCGACCAAAGCTCGCCGCTATCTGGGGTGGCGCTCTGTTGTTGATTTTAGTGAAACGATGCGACTCACCACAGCTTGGTACAAACATCAGCACACCAGCGGTGATGCATCCATGCGTGAATATTCGATGAGCCAACTTGATGCATTCGAGGAACTTCTTAACCGGGAAGTGTCACTGTGAGTTCTTACACCTGTCGCATTTGCCATTCGCCCGATTACGAACTTGTTCTGGATTATGGTTCCGTTGTGCCTGCAGATGCGTTTCTACTGTCCTCAAAAGCCATCGAGAATGAGCAACGGCTTCCCCTGACACTTGTGATCTGCAAGGAATGCCGGCACCTTCAGACTAGAGAGGTCTTGGATCCGGCGATGCTGTTTTCGGAGTACGTGTGGGAAACAGGTATCCCTGCGTCTATTCGTCGCTACTGTCAAGAATTCGCCGACGCGGCTTTAGTGCGTGCGGGCAACCCAGAGACGCCCTCGATCTTCGAGATTGCTAGTAATGACGGCACGATGCTCAAAGAATTCAAGTCTCGTGGTAGCGAAGTTTTGGGTGTGGATCCAGCGCGTAACATCGCGGAGAAGGCAAATGCAGCTGGAATTCCGACGCGTGTAGACTTCTTCGGCGAGGAAGTTGCCCGTGAGGTGCTCGCCCAGCACGGTGAGTGGGACATCATAATCGCCCGCAACGTGCTGGCCCATGTAGCAGATTTGCATGGGTTAATCGCTGGCCTTGAATTGCTACTCGGGCCACAGGGAACCGCTGTGATAGAGGTTCCACACCTCTTGAACATGTACCACGAATTACAGTACGACCAAGTCTTTCACGAACACATCGGTTACCACAGTCTGGACAGCATCATACGGTTGTGCGCCATGCACGAACTCGCTGTTTTCGATGTGGAGCACATTTGGATACATGGGGGCACCGTGCGTGCGTACGTGACGCAAGCTGCCGGAGGCCGTTCTCCTACACCGGCGGTGGCTGAAATGCTTGCCGAGGAGCAGTCTGCCGGTATCCTCGGACTTGAGGTTTGGCAGCAATTCGGCGATAGAGCGAAGACCCAAAAACGATTACTGCGCGCCGAACTGTCCTCGCTTCGGGAGGAGGGGAAAATGGTAGTTGGATATGGGGCGTCTGCCAAAGGACAGTCGATGATCCAATTCTGTGAACTGGATGAGGGATTAGTTGCGTATGTGGCAGACAAAAGCACCATGAAAATAGGCACTCTTGCTCCGGGGTCGCACATTCCGATTGTGAGTCCGGAGCAGATGCGCTCTGATCCCGTCGATGTTGTGGTGGTATTTGCTTGGAACTTTGCGCGCGAGATATTGGAACAGGAACAGGAGATGCGGGAGCGAGGCGTCAGGTTTCTGCACCCAATTCCTGAACCGCACTATCTCTGATCCAGGACTAGTTTCTATGGGACAACTCGCAACGAGACGTGAAGAGTGCCGGATCTGTGGAAGCCGCCGGCTTTCGCGCTTCCTCGACCTCGGCTTGTCCCCACTGGCAAATAGGTTTCTTCGACAGGAGCAGCTCGATGATGAAGAGCCGAGGTTTCCCCTCGAGGTTTTCCTTTGCGCTGATTGCTCCCTAGTTCAGCTGCTTGAAATCGTTGATCCGGCGTTTTTGTTTCGTGACTACATCTATGTGTCTGGAACCTCGGATACGATGCGAGCACATTTTTCGTCTTTTGCCGACGAAGTAACAAAACGTTTTGCCTTCGAGCCAGACCAACTCGTGGTCGAAGTGGCGTCTAATGACGGCACATTCCTGAGCAACTTCGAAGATCGCGGCTTACGTCTTCTTGGAGTAGAGCCGGCGGTGAACATTGCGGAGATTGCCACAGAGCGTGGAATCGAAACTATTAACGAGTTTTTCAGCGAAGACGTTGGAGAACGGATACGCACGGAATATGGACCGGCTGCATGTATTCTTGCGACAAACGTTTTCGCGCATCTTGATGACATGAACGGATTTGTGCGGGGGCTTCTCGAAGCCCTCGACCACGAGGGCATCTTTGTATTTGAGAATTCCTATGTTCGGGACATGATCGATCATCTGGAGTTTGATTCGGTCTATCACGAGCATCTTTCCTACTTTTCAGTGACTGCCCTGTCGGCGCTTTTCGAACGGCACGGAATGGAAATCTTTGATGTCCAGCATCAGCCGGTTCATGGAGGTTCGCTCCGGGTGTTTGTTAAGCGTCAGGGAGCCGGTCACGTGGTAACTGACGCACCGGCTCGCTTTTGTGCAGAGGAAAGGGATTCTGGGTTATGCGATTTCGAAACCTATGAGGCGTTCGCTACTTGGGTGTACGAACTACGCTCTTCGTTAATGGGTCTCTTGAATAGTCTGCGGGGTGAAGGCAAACGTATTGTTGCCTACGGTAGCTCGGCCAAGGGCAACACTCTCCTTAACTTCATGGAGATCGGCCCCAACGTGGTTTCTTACCTCGTCGATAAGAGCCCTCTTAAGCAGGGAACCTTTTCGCCAGGCATGCACTTGCCGGTTCTGCCAGTTGATCGTTTAGTAGAAGATCGCCCGGACTACGCGTTGATTCTCGCCTGGAATTTCACGGACGAGATTGTGAGCCAGCAGCAGGACTATATCGAAGACGGTGGGCGCTTCATCGTGCCCCTCCCAACGCCTCACATCATTCCGGACTTTTGATGAAATTCTCGGGCATATTCGCACCGGGCTAGGTCGGCGGGAAGGGATGAGTGTTCCTTTCTCCCGTGGACAGGTGATTATCGTTTTATGAAGTTCATTGAGCTCGAGCTACCCGGAGTCTGGCTTATTGAGCCTGAGGTCTTTAGTGACGAAAGGGGGGCGTTCCGGCGTCATTTCTGTACGGAGGAATTCGCTGCGCATGGGCTAGCACCGATGGCAGTCCAAGGGAACCTCTCTGAGAACCTGCACTACGGTACTCTCCGTGGGCTTCACTACCAGATTGGCCCCGACGCAGAGGCGAAAACGCTTTCCTGCATGACTGGATCCCTCTACGACATAATTCTCGACCTTCGACCGGAATCCCCGACCTTCATGCAGTGGGTATCCGTGGAAATCTCGGCCGAGGATCGGTTGAGTCTCCATGTGCCGGCTGGTTGCCCCAACGGGTGGGTGACGACTTCGCCGAATACGATGATTCACTACTATATGAGTGAGATGTTTGCTCCGGAGGCAGCCCGTGGAATTCGCTATAACGATCCGACTTTCGACTTTCAGTGGCCAATTGAGCCCAAGGTGATCTCCGAGAGGGATCGAACCTTTCCAGACTTCGATCCAGGGCCCGAATAAGCCAGGGCCCGAATAAGAGCCGATTGTAGCCAGAGTAGGAATCTTGTGATATTTAAATAGGCGACGGTGTGTCGAAACGTAGTAGTTGCGGTCTTTTTTGCCAATAGCAGGAGGACAGTTTGCTCAATCGCACGAACATTTTCATGCTTTACGGTGTTGTGATGATTGGTTATGGCGTGTGGTTTCTCTTTGCACCAGTCCACGCCACAATGCTTTATATGGGGGAGGGTCAGGCCAACGTGGAAGGTCTCTCGTTCATATTGAAGTGGTGCGGGCTCTTTTTGTTTGGTTTGGGTGCGGTCTATGTAGTCAACCGTGACTCGGGCGGGGACGCTGCTCGTCAGATGAGTATGGCCGCTATCGTCGTTTCATTAATCGCAATTGTTTTTTCTTATCAGGGAGCTCAAGCCTATGGCCCCCAGCATTACAGTTCGTTAGGACTTAATGTTGTCTGGGTTCTTTTGCATGGGTCGTTGTTGAAAGGTTCCTAAGAGAGAAACAAGCGGCACACCTGGCCAGTCGTTTATTTCCGGCTTTTCAAAAAAAAAGGGGTTCAGCCAAAGCGGCTGGACCCCTTTTCTGTGGCGGCTTTCGCCGAGTAGCGGGGGGCAGATTCGAACTGCCGACCTTCGGGTTATGAGCCCGACGAGCTACCTGACTGCTCCACCCCGCAACCAGGAGTTCGAAGGTACGCCAATGCACCGAGTCCGTCAATCAACAATAGCCAGAAGAACGCGATCGGTGATTGCATGCCCGACGAAACTTGGAAACTAACTGAATTATTGCCAGAGTGAATCAGCTTGCAGGAGTTTCGTCCCAAGGTCGGGAAACCACGCAAGCATTAACGCCACCAATACCCATCGAAAGCTTACCGGCGAGCCCAGGAGGAGCCTCCCGGGCTTTGTCGTAGACATATTCGTAAGGCGCTTCTGCTATCTCCGGATTAACTATGTCTGCAGTTAGCGGGGTTGGATCTAGCTTGCCGTTCGCCAGACCCAGATACTGTGCCGTTAACTCCCAGCCGCCGGACGCTGCCATGCCATGGCCAAACACTCCCTTGCGAGCCGTGACTAGTAGGCTGTTTGGAAACACTTCTCGCAAGGTGTTGACCTCTTGAGAGTCTCCAGGTGTCGCAGTCGCGTGTAAGTCCCAGGTGCCGAAACTCTGGCCCGAGACGTTGGCGCTGTCTATGGCCATGCGGATAGCGTTCAGCGGTCCTTCCTTAGAAGGCGTGATGATATGTCGAGCATCGGAAGTGACACCGATTCCTAGAATCTCCAGCCCCAAGGCTTTGTAGCCCTGCGTTGTCATGTAATCGTAGTCTCCGACGATCCAAACTGCGGACCCACCAGAAATGTGAGTACCCAGCATGTTGGTTAATGGAAGTGACGGCGCGCCGTTGGCGGCGGCAACGTGCGCTCGGTAGAACGCACCAACGAGGAGGGGATGGGGTGCCGGGTCCGACATGCCGACGACGACCGCCTTCGCATCGCCTGAGTTGATAGTTTGCATGGCGACTTTGAGAGCGACACCAAACGAAGAGCAAGCGGCAACCGGTGCGTACGTTGCGCCGGTTAGGCCGCCTATCATCGAGATCTGTGCTGCTGGTGTATTGACGATGTTCCAGATCAAATTGGGGGAAACCGATAGCCACGGCGCCTCTGGGCATCCCCATTTCATTTGTAGACGTCGAAGGCCACCCCTTTTTTTACGGATTAGAGGGAGCTTTCCTGTTTCAATGTTGCCTTCTATCGCCATGGATTCGATCGCTTCGAACTCGGCGAGATACTGTCGCAGTGTTTTCGATCGCTGCATCCAAAACTCATCCCAGTTGGCGTAGGCGGCCTCCCGTTCAAAGCTATCGACAGGCAAGGGACGAGGATCCGGTGGAATGTTCCATTCTTCCGAAAGTTTCACACGTTCAGTTTCGCCGGCTTTTTCGTAGCCTGCGCGATCGTCATTTTGCTCAGGGTTTGCCCAGAATCGGTTCCAACGTCGTTGTGCGTTTCGAAGTTCGATACTGATGTTGTACTGAGTTGGGAGATCGCCGACACCGGAGCCAATCAGGACTTGGGCCTCGGAGCCTAAATCCTTCAGGGTGTCTTCAATCCCAGGGTTTTGTTCCAGCGATTGGATGAATGCACCGAGGGCGTAAAGTGTCGTACAGCCCATCTTCTGCGTTAATTGGGGGAACTTGCTTGGGGGAAAGCGTTGATCGATCCAGTTTCGGTAATCGTTGAAGTCGAAATCAGGGTTGCCAACCAAAAAAGTTGATGGGCCGAATCCGTCAAAAGCCGTGAGCCAGGATTTGGCCGACGAGAGGTTGCGAGCAAAGGAATCTATATTGGGGCTATTGGGAGCGACGATGCCCCAGCCGAAGATGCCAACGCGTGCCATTGACCCGTTCAGCGCTTAGATGGCACGGGGGGTGCCGTTGGTGATCCGGGCTCGTTTAGCACCGGGGGGGCAGGCCGGGATTCCGGGGGCAACATGTATAAGGTGTCGCCCGGACGTACCATGTAAAGCTTCTCTCTGGCAATGCGTTCGATGGCCTCAGGATCAGCCTCACGCAATGGACGGATCACGCCGCGCAACTCGCGATTGTCTTGCTCCTTGGCGGAGATTTCGTAGCGTAACTGGGTGGCACGTGCACGCATCTTCATGATCGAGACTATCCCGCTTTCACCGAGCAACGCATAGATGCTGCCGAACACTGCGCCCAGTGTGATGATTAGCACCGTTCGTCCGGATCGCTTCTTCTGATTGCGCGATACTAGTTTGCGTAGCTTCCGGCGTGGAATTCGAATTCGGACATGCATGTCAGTTCCCCACAGTCTGACGGAATGTCGTTGCTCCCGCAAAAGAAGCCATTTCGCCCAACGATTCTTCTATCCGAAGTAAACGATTGTACTTAGCAATACGCTCACCGCGCGAGGCCGAACCAGCTTTAATTTGACCACATCCGGATGCCACAGCGAGATCGGAGATAGTTGTATCACAGGTTTCCCCAGAACGATGGGAGACCATCACGCCATAAGAACTACTACTAGCTAGTTTAATCGCTGCCAGAGTTTCGCTCAGCGTACCGATTTGGTTCGGTTTGATTAGAACAGCGTTAGCGATGCCTTCGCTTAGACCTCGCTTTATGCGGTCAGTGTTAGTCACGAATAGATCGTCGCCAACAAGCTGGACCTTTTCTCCAAGTGCCTCGGTAAGTTTCTTCCAGCCGTTCCAGTCTTCATCACCCAGTCCATCCTCGATCGAGACGAGTGGATAAGAAGCCAACAGACTGGCGTACCAGTCAGTAAGTTGTTCAGATGAGGCATCCTCGAGACCTTCGCCTGGCAAACGATACGGTGGTCCTTCGGGGGTGCCGACTTCGCCGGCGGCAACATCGAGTGCTACGTAGACCTGGTCTCCCGGTCTGAATCCTGCGGTTTCTATGGAAGCCATGAGCAAATCAAGGGATTCGCGTGCGGTTGCTAATTCAGGAGCGAAGCCGCCTTCATCCCCCACGCCTGTACTCAGCCCCTTGTCATTGAGGAGTTGTTTCAGGGTGTGAAAGCACTCTGTGCCAGCACGGAGGGCTTCCTTGAAAGTGTCGAAGCCGGCCGGCACGAGCATGAATTCCTGGATATCCAGATTATTGTCCGCATGTGCTCCGCCATTAATAACGTTTAACAACGGCACTGGAAGGATGTTGGTTTGATCGTCGCCTAAGTAACGGAATAGAGGTAGGTCGCTGGCTTTAGCTCCACATTTAGCTGCCGCGAGAGAGACACCTAGAAGTGCGTTGGCGCCCAAATTTGATTTGTTATCAGTACCGTCGATTTCGAGGAGAGTGCGATCGATCCGAATCTGGTCGGTAATTTCGATACCAGCGAGTGCCTCGTAAAGGGTGCCGTTGACATTGTTGACTGCTTGCAACACACCCTTGCCGTTGTAGCGATTCTGATTGCCGTCCCGTAACTCAAGGGCCTCGGCGTGGCCGGTGGAGGCACCTGATGGGACGGCAGCGCGGCCAAAGCTGCCGTCATCGGCTATCACATCAACCTCGAGACTTGGGTTGCCACGCGAGTCGAGGATCTCAATGGCGTGAATGTGCGTGATCAGCGGCATAGCAAACCCGGTATGAAGAGAAGGAGGCTGTAGCTCCGGTGTAGTGGACTACCGGGCGTTGCAAAAAGCTTGAACTTTGCCGATGATGCCCGCGTAGAAGCGGTTGTCATCTGTCTCATTTATACATTTATACACGTGCCGCCGCATTCGCCCCTAAGCATAAAGCTTACAAGTAAGCTTGGCGCTTAGCGAGGCGGATGGTAGCAGGGAAGTCCTTTCATGACAACCACTTCGGGGCAGACGAGGCATTCTATTTAGAACTGGAAGGGTTGATGTCAAAGCAAGCAATGGTGGTGTTAAGTACGGCCCCAGACAAAGTGGTTGCGGTACGGCTGGCGTCCGTTTTGGTCGAAGGAAAGTTGGCAGCATGTGTGAATATCGTCGAGGGTGTGCGCTCTCTTTATTGGTGGGAGGGCACCCTTCACGACGATAAAGAGGTCCTCTTAGTCTGTAAGACGGACGAGGCACACCTGAAAGAGTTGACAGCTACCCTTGAGAAACAGCATCCGTATGATTGCCCGGAAGTTGTCGCTTTGCCTGTCGTCGGTGGCTCAGTTGCTTACTTGGATTGGCTAATTAAACAGCTTGACTAGCCTAAGCATTCCAATGCCTGTTCGAGGTCCGCCACCAGGTCCTCGGTATCCTCTATGCCAACTGAAATACGGATCAACCCGTCACCGATACCGCGATCACGGCGCACGTTCTCCGGAATCGAGGCGTGTGTCATTGAGGCTGGGTGCGAAATCAATGTTTCCACGCCCCCAAGGCTTTCCGCCAACACCATCACATTGAGAGCGTCAAGAAAGATTTTGACAGCGTCGAAGTTGGCGAGATCGAAACTCAACATAGCTCCAAAGCCGCTCATTTGACGCTTTGCCAGGGCGTGGTCCGGGTGGGCCTCTAGGCCCGGATAATAGACGTGTTGGACCTTCGGATGATCGTTTAGGATCGCGGCGAGCCTCTTTGTAGTCTCCTGCGAGCGTTCCATGCGCAGTGCCATAGTTTTAACACCGCGTTGGATGAGCCAGGCTTCGAACGGTGACAGCGTTGCTCCGGCACTCTTGCTGATGAAGTCGAGGCTGGTTGCAAGATCTTCCCGATTGGTACAAACGACACCGCCAATGCTGTCAGAGTGCCCGTTGAGAAACTTTGTTGTCGAGTGCAGTACCAAGTGGGCCCCATAATCCAAAGGTCTCTGTAGGTAGGGAGACATGAATGTGTTATCGACCACCAGTAGGGCGCCAGTGCTCTGGGCTAATTCTGCCGCCGCGGCTATGTCAGTCAACTGCATTAGTGGGTTGCTCGGCGTCTCGATATACAGCATCCGGGTTTGCTCGTTCCATGCGGCTTCGGTAGCTTCAAGGTCCGAGGTATTGACGTATGTGAAGTCGAGTCCGCTGGTGCGGCGTAAGACTTGTTCGAAGAGCCGATAAGTGCCGCCATAGACGGACTCGGAACACACAACGTGGTCGTCGGGCCCTAAGAAACGAAGGCAGGCGTCAACGGCAGCCGTGCCACTCGCGAAGGCGACGGCATGATCCGCATTTTCAAGGGCTGCCAGGTTCAGTTCGAGATTGCGACGTGTTGGGTTGCCACTGCGACTGTAGACATACTCGCCCGGAACCCCGAACTCTTCCTGAATGTATGTAGATGTAGCGTGGATTGGTGGGATGACGGCGCCAGTAGATGGGTCCGGATCCTGTCCGATATGGACCGCTTTTGTGGTAAAGCCTTCATATTTGCTTTTCGACGACACGCTGGCTCTCTTCCTCTCTCAAGATGGGGAGACAAGAGCGTAGCCGTGGCATGGCAGAGCGTCAAAACGGAAAATGCTTGATTCCGTTGCGCAGTTCGGATCGTAGAGCTTGACGCAGCACAGCGCTGTAGGCACCCTCGCGACATGCGTGCCATTGACCCCTGGTTTGGTCTTAGTAGCACTACGGAGGCTGCCAAGACGGTTGTAGTCGTTGGTTGCCCGTTTGGGAGCAACCAAGCTTTTCGTTCAGGGGCTGAGGCCGGGCCATCCGCAATCCGTGAATGGTCTTGCACTGCCGAAGCGATTAACGAAGTTGGCTGTCCCATCCGAGACATTCGAGTCATCGACTGCGGCGATGTTGGGCCTGTCGAAGCAACTGGGGAAGAGCGATGGGAAGCGATTGTAGATGCCGGCACACGGGCTCTAGAGAAGAACCCCAATGCGTTCTTACTGGGTGTCGGAGGGGACCACTCCGTGACTCCGCCGCTTGCTACCGCAGCACGCAACGTACTTGGGGAAATGGCGTTCATCTTGCTCGATGCGCATCCTGATTGCTTTGAGTCATACGACGGCGATCCGTTGTCGCACGCCTGTGTCGTTCCAAGAGTGTGGGACCGGGGTGGGTTCGACCGTGCCACAACGTGCATTGCTGGGGTACGGTCATACTCCTTTGAAGAACTTAAGGTCATGGATACGGCTGGGCTCGTAATTCCGGCGCGCCAGTGGCATTCATCCGGCAGCGCAGCGGTGGCGGCCAAGATCCAAGATTTGACGGCCGGGATGCCCCTGTACATCAGCCTAGACATTGACCTGCTGGACCCATCCCATGCCCCTGGAACCGGCTACCCGGTGGGGGGCGGGCCCAACGTTCGAGAAGTCCTTACGCTTTTAGCTGAAATCTGGCGGTACCAGCCGGTGGTGGCGTTCGATATCGTTGAGGTTGCCCCCGGCATCGACCCGAGCGGCATCACCGCGGCAAACGCTGCCCATATTCTGCTACAGACACTTGGCCAAGTCGCAGCGGCCCGTTAGCCTGCTAGGATCGCAGAATGCACGCCCACACCCACTCTCATAGTAACGAGAGCCGTTCCGACTCCACTGGACGCCATCGTGTCGCTGAGCGGCGAGGTTTGCGGATTACTCTAGTGCTCACTGCTGCGATCCTTGTAGCCGAGGTCGTTGGTGGTTACTTGTCGAATAGCCTGGCCTTACTTGCCGATGCTGGTCACATGCTTACAGATGTGTTGGCGGTTGGCCTGGCCTATTTGGCACTGGGGTTGGCCATTCGACCAGCAACAGAAACCAAGACCTATGGGTGGTACCGACTTGAAGTACTTGCCGCACTCGTTAACGGGGTCACCCTAGTCGTCATGTCGCTGTTCATTTTCTGGGAGTCGTATGAGCGCTTCTTCGAGCCTCCGGAAATTTCAACTGGAACGATGTTGGTAGTGGCGACCATCGGCCTTTTGGCTAACTCCCTTGGGCTTGTATTCCTGTCTGGGCATGGAGGGAGCCTCAACATGCGCGGCGCCTATCTGCACGTGCTCGGCGACCTTCTTTCGTCCGTTGCGGTGGTGGCAGGTGGTCTATTTATGTTGCTGACTGGCAATTATTTGGTTGATCCGATTCTCTCGATACTGATCGGCTTCATTATTATTTTCAGCGCTTATCGTTTGTTGCGTGAGTCGGTGGACGTGCTTCTCGAGGCAATTCCATCGGGCATGAAACTCGAAGATGTAGGTAGGGCAATTGCGGAGATTGAAGGTGTTATCGGTGTTCACGATTTACACATTTGGAGCCTTACCTCCGGGATGAACGCGATGTCGTGCCACGTTGAGGCCCGTACGGCGACGCTGGTGGAATCAGATACATTGCTTACCCGAATCAACGAACTGCTTCGGCACCAGTTCGCAATCACTCATACGACGATCCAAGTGGAATCGGAGGATTATCGACGCTCGGCGCCAATCCATTGGGATTTGCGGGGAGAGGGCAAAGTCTAATGAGTGACGAACGATTCTCAGCAGAGCAAGCAGAACGTTACCAAGCGCACCTAGCTTTGCCAGACATTGGCCACACCGGGCAGCAGCGGCTGCTCGACACTAGTGTGTTGCTGGTGGGTGTTGGTGGGCTTGGTTGCTCGGCGGCGCAATACCTGACCGCGGCAGGTGTTGGCAAGCTCGGGTTGCTCGATGATGACAGCGTTGACCTGTCGAACCTACAGCGTCAGATTTTGTTCTCAGTAGATGACCTCAATGGCAAAAAAGCCAGAGTTGCAGCGGAGGCCCTCAGTGGCTTGAACCCGGACACTGAGTTGGTATCGATCGTTGATCGGCTCACGGCCACCAACGCGGTTGGATTGATCAAGGGGTGGGACCTGGTCATCGATGGTAGCGATAATTTTGCGACACGGTATGTTGTCAACGACGCCTGCGTCTTAGCTGGAACTACACTCGTTACTGGCAGTATCTACCAATTTGAAGGCCAAATTACTGTCGTATGCCCACCGGAGGGCCCTTGTTATCGGTGCATTTTCCCTGCCTCACCAGACGAGCAGGCGCCATGCCATGCGGCTGGGGTTTTGGCATCGTTGCCCGGCGTTGTCGGTACAATTCTAGCGACCGAGACGCTTAAACTTGCGATCGGTGC
>CAYVUW010000028.1:32977-33386 GCA_964455175.1 uncultured Acidobacteriota bacterium
TGAATCTTCACTGGTGGGGCGATTATTGCTTGTCGATATGCTCGGCACGTCGTTTCGATCGGTGAATGTCACCCGTGATGTTGAATGTGCACTGTGTGGCAATAAACCCAGTATTAGTCACCCGACGGCTGTGGCTTTGTGCCGTGACGGGACCGACTGAGGGCTAGCGTCGTGGCCGACTTTACAGACAAGTTGCGCTTGTCTCCGTTCTTGGTGGTCGAGATCCGCGAGTTGGTCAAACAATGAAGCGTCGCCCCCTGTGGCCGTTTGGCTCAGACACTCGTATTTGTGGCAGTCTAGGTGAGCCGAACACAGCTGCACAGCGGGAGCAGTTCGCCCATCTCGAAGGCGCTGACTTGGTCGAGCTTCGTCTCGATGCGCTCGATACCCTGCAAGACCTCACGCGCGC
>CAYVUW010000028.1:33396-33714 GCA_964455175.1 uncultured Acidobacteriota bacterium
CGAAGCCCTAACTGATCTAGTGATGAACAGTCCCGTCCCGGTTGGTTTTACCCTGAGGCCGATGTGGCAGGATGGTGGCTTTGACGGCGACGAGTCAGACCGGCGACGTTTCCTCGAAGAAGCTTCGATCTCCGGTGCGGCATTCATTGACGTTGAACTCGACACCGAGTGGGCTGCTGACTTTCTCGATGATGCTCAATGTCCGGTAGTTGCGTCGCATCATTGGAATTCGGCTCGGCCTGGTGATCTTTAGCAAAAGTTAGAAAGAATCGGCAAACTAGCGCCGTCGCTGGCCAAGCGTGTTGCTACAGGGCACGG
>CAYVUW010000029.1:0-30981 GCA_964455175.1 uncultured Acidobacteriota bacterium
GGTAGTATCCACTATTCAACTCTTGTCGAGTACGCTAGTTACTCCCCCTCGCTCAACCCAATGGAGGTCCGAACCCTGCGAAGCGATCTTGGGCAAGACGTCACCCGTCTGATAGACGTCATGCAGAAATGTCGCTGCACGATTTACTCGCTGGGCACGCTGGGTCAGGGAGCATTCATGGAAGCTACGGCGGACCGTATCCCGCCAGTCGTCACTCGCTTCACTGGCCGGTCCACGCTACAGGATCCCCTTAATGCTTTAGCCCGCGATACGGGAGGCATTCCATTCTTTGGTAGCGACATGGGCCTCGGGTTTCTCGAAGTACTCAAAGACACTCGTCTACGCTACGTACTCGGCTTTACCATGGATCCCGCTGCGTCCGATGCCGAACCGGAATGGAATGAGATTAAGATCGAAATTAGCCGTAACGACGTCGACGAGTTCCGGGCACGCGAAGGGTTCTTCTGGCCTCGCCGCTAGCCGTTGTTCGAATTCTCGGCATATCTACAGTGACGAAACATAGGCTCCATTGGCGATCACGGTTAGCTCTTGCGTGTACCGGTGTCGTCACCTTTGGCCTGTTTCGACTGTTAATGATGGCTCCTGGTTTCACAGAGACGATTTACGGCAGAGGTATCGGTCCGTTTTTTGCCTCACTGCTGTCGAACATCTCCGGCATTATTCCGGTTTCCCTGGCCGAAATTCTGGTCGTTGTTTTCGTTGCCCGCCAACTATCCGGTGTCATCAAAGGCTTTAGCGAAACCCGCAACGACGACCGCCAATTCACTAACGCTGTCTTAGCTGGTGTTCTGCGTCTCGGTGCCGACCTAGGCATCGTAGTTACAACCTTCTACCTACTGTGGGGATTCAACTACGCTCGCCCTTCTCTCGAGAGCCGCCAGCAGTGGGACGGCTCCCATGCCCAAGTAGAAGAACTGACACGGTTGGCGCAAGAAATGATCAATGCAGCCAACTTTGAATACGTAAGCATCACGGGCAGTGAAGACTTCCGCCAACCTACCATCGGCCCACAACATGCCACGCTTGTCGAACAACTATCTACATCCTGGAAGTTCGCCGAAGAGATCCTCGGCTTGCCTCGGGCGGCACTGCTCGGGTTCGGCAATCCCAAAAGATCCTGGGCCTCCGTAGTGCTCGACTATGGACAGACCTCAGGTTTTTATTTTCCGTGGACCGGCGAAGCAAACTATAACCGTGGCACCCCTGACGTTAGTACACCGCAGGTGATTGCTCACGAGATGTCACACCAACGTGGTTTCGCACGCGAAGATGAAGCCAATTTCGCTGGCTACCTTGCGGCCTCACTTTCGGACGATTCATACCCTCGCTATTCAGCATATGTTTTCGCTCAACGTCAGCTTCTGTCAGCACTATCAGGTTACGACACTGACCATGCCCGGGAGCTTGTGCGCCAGCGATTACCCGGCGTACAACGCGACATCCGGGCCGCGAATGAATATTGGCAACAGTTCGAAGGGCATGCGAGTCGCACGACCCGTTCGATGAACAATGCCTATTTAAGAACCAATCGGGTGCCGGGAGGCATCTTGAGCTACAACCGTAGCGTTGAATTGTTGATTGGATACGCTCGGAGTCGTGGCGGTCGGCTTATAAACCCATGAACGTGGTCCCACAAGATTGGGCCGGCCACTCGGCTATCTTGAATGGTGGGCTTCTAGTCAGCCTACAGTGGACCTGGTTCACCAAGGCCAGGCCAACGCCTCTGAACTCGAGTGTAACCGACCACAATGGAGCCCCGCCCACCTTAAGCAACCTTACAGGGTAGGATCTCGAGACTATCGTCAGCAGATAGATTGTCTACACATTGCACTAGTAGTTTTACCAGTTTTCACCAGGAACCAAACAGATGGACTACAAAAAACTTGGGGAAACGGGACTCGAAGTCTCGCGCATCTGCCTTGGTTGCATGTCCTATGGCGATTCGAATTGGCGCCCTTGGATCCTCGATGAAGAAAAGGCGCGACCGCACTTCCGGACCGCCATCGAGGCCGGGATCAATTTCTTTGATACAGCAGACATGTATTCCAACGGTGTCAGCGAAAAAGTCACAGGAAAGCTACTACGGGAGCTGGCACCGCGAGACGAATACGTTCTCGCAACCAAAGTGTTCTTTCCCCTCACCCCAGAAGGAATGGCCCAGTATAGTCAGGATCGCCCTCACAACGTCGGGGGGCTGTCACGCAAACATATCCTAGCGGCCTGCGACGATTCGCTCCGACGCCTCGGTCTCGACTACATCGATTTGTATCAGATACACCGCTGGGACGAGTCGACACCAATCGAAGAGACACTTGAAGCTCTCGATTCGTTGGTCCGTGCCGGCAAAGTACGGTACTTAGGAGCAAGCAGCATGGCAGCGTGGCAATTCTCCAAAGCCCTATATAAGGCCGGCGAGAACGGTTGGCATAAATTCGTTTCGATGCAAAACCACTACAACCTCGTCTATCGTGAGGAAGAGCGCGAAATGATTCCATTGTGCCTCGACCAGGGCGTCGGCTTAATCCCGTGGAGCCCGTTAGCAAGAGGCTTTCTTACTGGAAATCGGTCGCGTGACGAAAAGGGGCCAACGCGGCGCTCCAACAACGACCCTTTTGCTCAGGACTGGTACTTTCTCGAGGAGGACTTCGCTGTCGTCGACAACCTTCTCGAATTTGCCGCCGAACGTAATGAGGCACCGGCAGCATTGGCACTCGCCTGGATCTTGTCCATGCCCGGTGTCACATCACCGATCATTGGTTCGACGAAGGTTGAGCACATTGAAGCCGCCTGCGCGGCCCTCGATGTCGAACTTTCCGAAGAGGAGATTGCACGGCTTGAGGCTCCATACTGCCCGCATACAATCAAGGGTCACGATCAGCCAACACCGAAAGGCAGAGGATGACGACCTAGGGTCTCGATGGCCCACGAATACTGTCAGAGGAGGTCGTGCACATTTTCAGGTGGTCGACCGACGATAGCGCGGCCATCGTCACGAATCACGATAGGGCGCTCGATAAGGATCGGGTTCGCTACCAGAACTCTGAGCCATTCCAGGCGACTTAGCTTTCGCGATTTCAATTTGAGATCTTTGGCAACCGATTCGCCAATGCGCACCAAGGCCAACGGGTCCACTTCCAGAGCTTGCAATACTTTCTCGAGTTCAGTCATGGAAGGCACATCATTTATATAAAGACGAACCCTGACTTCAGCACCAGCCTCCTTGATGATTGCCAAGGTTTCCCGGCTTTTTGAACAACGCGGATTGTGCCAGATCTCGAGCATCTTTTTTCAGAAGTACGTAACTGCCCAGAAATAACTGTTTACGATGTGTCGGACCGCATCGGACTCATGCTTAACCCTGCTAAAATCCCGCGCCATGAATATTCATGAGGTAATTCTATGATCGGGAATTGGTTCAACGTGCCGACGGCAACGCGTCCAGTGGCGCGGCTCAGTACACAAGCTCCAGGGAACGATCAGGATAACGCAGATAAACCAGCTCCGAATTCCTTCCCGCACCCTCCATGGACCGTGGGACTGGTGCTGGTAGCTGGAGTGATTACCTTGTTGTTCGGGATTCTGGTCAATCCAGTCTGGCTCGTCGTCGGAAGCCCATTCGTAATCGTTTTATTTCTATGGCTGTATGTTCGGTTGGTCATCCGACCAGACGAGACCTTGTAACCCGAAAGTTACACCTTAGTTTTACTTCTCGCCCGAATACCCATTCCATACTCCGCAACTAGCCTCTCCAGTGTCCTGAACCCAAATCCCCGAACTTGCCGTTCTAAGGAAATTCTCGTTATGGCAATAAATACTGCTAATCGCGGGAGAAGCCTATTCGAGGGCCTCGAAGCTAGCGATCAGCGCATCGACGCCCTGGTCAATCTGGTCTGTCGTGATATTCAGAGGCGGCCCGATACGAAGAACGTTACCGTAGAGACCTCCCTTACCAACCAATAGGCTCCGCGCCTTCGTCTCTTCCATGAGCTGTACCGCAACGTCAGGCGCGGGCTCCTTAGTTTCACGGTTCTTGACTAGCTCGATCGCTTGCATTAGGCCCATGCCACGAACGTCACCTATTACCTGGAAACGCTCCTTTAACTCATTGAGCCGCTGGCTCAAGTGGGCGCCAACCTGAGCGGCGTTATCGAGAAGGCCTTCCTCTTCGATCACCGAGATCGATGCATATGAAGCTGCCGAGGCCAAGGGGCTTCCGCCAAACGTCGATATGCTTAGCCCAGGGTTAAACCTGTCGGCCAGATCATCACGCGTAATCGTGGCACCAAGAGGCGCGCCGTTCGCAATGCCCTTCGCCATAGTGATGATGTCAGGCTCAACACCAGTATGTTCAATTCCGAACCAGGCACCACCGGTGCGCCCAAAGCCCGTCTGTACTTCGTCAGCAATAAACAGCCCACCATGCCGGCGAATGATGTCAACAGCGATCGGGAAATATTCCTTAGGCGGAACAATGAAGCCTCCCGCACCGAGGATTGTTTCGGCAAGAAAACCAGCAACAACACCTGGCGTCGAAGTGACAATTAGCTCTTCAAGGTCTTCCGCACACGCAACGCCACATTCAGGATACGTGAGCTTGAACGGACAGCGGTAGCAATATGGCGCGGGTGCATGAACGATAGACGCGATTTGGTTAGGTTGCATCTTCCAAGGCGCTTGACCCGACAGTGACCGTGCTACCGACGAACGTCCGCTATACGAATGGCGCAAGGCAACAATGGTCTGTGACCCAGTTGCGAGCTGCGCGAGTAACACTGCAGTTTCGTTTGCTTCGGTCCCACTGGTCGTGAAAAAGGTCCGATTAAGATCACCAGGAGTAATCTCGGCAAGCTTTTCCGCCAACTCAACGATCGGTGCTGTTGGATATAGCGTCGAGGTGTGGGCCAAGGTTGCCGCCTGGTCTTGGATAGCCGCAGTGACCTTCGGGTGACAATGGCCTACGTTGACCGTAACGATGCCAGCGAAAAAGTCGAGATATTCGCGACCATCGAAATCATAAAGATGAACGCCCCTTCCCCGCTGCAAAGGAAGCGGTGTTTCGTAGTAGTTGAAAACCGCGTTGAAGATGTGTTTCTGATGCTTTTCGTTGATGCGTTCGGTTTGGCTTTTTTCGATTGTTTCGCTCATATCACTATCCTACATCGACTCACGGAGTGTATCGACGGACCTTTAAACTCGACTACCGAAATCAATATCGAGTCCAGCAAGAAACGCCTGCAGGGTTCGCTGGAACAATGCTGGCTGCTCAACCCACGGATGATGTCCGGAGCTCCCAAAGATTTCCAACCGTGCCCCCCGAATTAGATCGGTGATGTACCGGCCAGCGAGGGGCGGCGTCGCAGCATCGTGCGCGCCAGTGATGACGAGAGTTGGAACATCAACGCCAGGCAACCCATCTTCAACCCATGGTTCCAAATCCTTGGGAACACGAGCCAGTGCCTCTGAAGAAGGTGGTTGCGCCGATCTTGCGAGCGTATTAAACCGGCGCATTCCTTCCATATCGTAGAAATATGCTGGCAAGAGCCGTCTCATTTTCTGAGCAAGGTCGAGATCGTTTTGAACGGTACCCAATCTGCCACCGGTTTCACGAAACAGGGCAACGGCGTCACAACGTGCAGGTTCTGCTTCGAGGGCACTTAAGATAATTTCCGCTTCCTCGGCACCAATATCATGTCTCAGTGTCGTGTTGAGCAAGACCAACGCGTCAAGGTATTGACCATGCCGCACTGCGTAGCCCATCGAAATAAAGCCTCCGTGGGAATGACCGATTAATACGAAGCGCTTGAGTCCGAGTTCTGCACGTAACGCTTCAAGATCATCGACCAGCTTCTCGGTAGCCTGCGCGTCGTCTTCTTCTACAATCTGTGATCGCCCCACATTACGCGGGTCGAAAGTAATCACCTGGAAATTTTCGAGCAATGGAGCAAGCGTCAGCCGAAGGAAATCACTGCTTGGCCCCCAGGCTGGTGCCTGAATCACGATTGGCCGGCCCGAGCCCATTATTTGAGTATGCAGTCGAGGATTCACTTCAGGTGTACACAAAGCCCTCGAGTCCGTACATCGGGTCGGCTCGCAAGGCTGCATGGTCATAGTCTCTGGTGCCTCGCCAAGCGCCCACCGCCGCGAAGATCGAGTCGAGTGCAGCACCTTGTTGATTTTCCATCACACGGCCTTTTTGAGCACGCGTCATCGGCCGCATCAAGCCGTCATTGATCAGTCGGCGTAACATTTCCCCTCGTGCTTCAGACTCTGATTCGCTCCCGCCTCTGTAGCCATGTGTGGGGTAACCAAGCTTGGCCAGTACTGATGCTGGACACACCTCCATAACGTAAATGTGTGGCATATCAGCTGATGCAACACGGTTGAAGGGGAGTCGATCACCATTCTGTCGCTCAGTTTGCGGAAGTGCATCGAACGGCAATACAGCCACCTCTGGCCGGGAACGTAGCGGCCCCAAAACTTCAGTAAGACCATGGAAGGTCTGCTCATAGGCACGTTGATT
This sequence comes from uncultured Acidobacteriota bacterium, assembly GCA_964455175.1. Lineage (GTDB taxonomy): Bacteria > Acidobacteriota > UBA890 > UBA890 > UBA890 > UBA890. Next base: position 6,542 of record CAYVUW010000029.1, read on the forward strand.
GTAAGGAGAAAACGGCGTCGATGCTTCATCGTCGGTCCTCCGACGAAGCTCGGCGCTAGGCGATATCCCAGTGCATTGCTCGAGCAACTTGCCAGCCTTACCCAAACTGACCATCACTCGAAGCTGGTCCGCATGACCCGAAACACCGGGAGCAAGCACATCGAGAATCGCTTTGGGTAGACCGAAGGGGAAATTGAATCCCCATGCGGAACGTGACGATTCGGTTACCTTTTGCACCAGTGCCTGCAACGCAGCTTCCCGCTCAATGACTCCTCCGGGCAGCTCCCTAAGTGGGTCAATACTTTCGACACGAATCCCATTCGTGCCTGGGTGGGCCCGACAAATCCAAGTGTGTCGCCCAGCGTCACACGCACCACTGAACTCGACACCGAATACCCTCCTCGGGCTTACAGGAACCGAGCTCATCTGAGGGGTCAGTTATTCCGGTCAAAAATTGGCTCAGAGTGGCCAAGGTAAGCCTGCACTGCAGGGTTTCCTTCAGCCAAGAGCCGGCCTATCACCGGAGTGCCGGTGCTCAAATTGAATTCCACAGGAAGAACCGCGGTGATCAGCATCCGAAGTTCAGCCTCAGCGGCGTCCAAACGCGACGCACTCCGCAAGCCTCGATAGACAATGATGAAGTTGATGCGTTGAAGTCGAGGTTCCTTCAACAATTCTTCCCCATAGATGTAGATACCATCGAGCCAGCTCAACTCCGTGAGTTGAGGACCGATCAGGCCAAGGCGCGCTCGTACTTCTTTGAGTGGCAAACCAGGCTCGTTCGACCTAGCCCTCGCCTTTTTTTTGGCTTTTTTGCCGGATCTCAACACCTTGGCAACTTTCTTTTTCGATGGCTTCTTCTTAACCGCCTTCTTCTTCGCTGCTTTACCACCCGATGGCGAAACACTTCGTGTCTTTTTTGCCTTTTTTTGTCTAGTTACACCCTTCTTCGTTTTCTTGCGCGAAGATTCGGGTTTCTTTTTTCGTGTAGCCTTTCGCTTTGCCATCCAGGTTTCCCACCCCTCCTGTGAAACAGAACCTCTCCGTGATCCCTTATTTCGCTCACAACATCAAAAGCCAATAGTCCCAAAGGGCCAGGCTGCTATCGAGTATCCCTCAAGATAGGCTATTTCGATATGAGCATCTCCGAACGTTTCGCTTTTTTTTCCCAAGTGCGCGGTAATTTTGAAGAAACGGGGGGCATACAGCCATCATCCCGATACCTCGCGGAGGCTATGGCAGCACCGTTACGACGATTTCGCCTTACTGATGCTAATACCCCAGTTCGCATCCTGGAAATCGGTCCGGGAACTGGTGCTATCACCCGTGCTATCTGCACCTGCATGGGGCCACAGGACAAACTTGACTGTTACGAGATCAACGAAGAATTTGTCCGATATCTGGGTGGCGCCATTCACCGGGACGAAATCCTGGCACCAGTAGCCGATCAAATCCATATCCACTACGCTCCCGCACAAGAATTGACAAAAGGGGATCGGTTCGATTTCGCCATCTGCAGCGCACCACTCAACAATTTTGATGCAGCTACCATCAATGCGATCCTTGAGCCCATGCTCGCTGCTGTAACTGAGCAAGGAACGGCGACACTTTTCGAATACGTCTTCTTTCCGGCACTCCGGCGGGCTTTCGCACAGCGAGCCCTCCGAACGCGGTTGCGTGAAGCTCAGTCAGAGAAATCACAATGGCTAACAAGGTGCGGCCGGAACTCGATGCTAGTGCTGAGGAATCTACCTCCAGCGCGTATCCACGAATTTGGCCCATTCATTGACTATTAAGTTGCTGAAGCAAACGGTCAATATCTCCTTCAGAGTTCCACACGCCAGGTGATACACGGAGCCCACTCTCTCGCATGCTGACTGAGATATGCGCCTGAAGGCATCGCTGGTAGGCAGCTCGCGTGAGTTCCTGATCGTCGGCAACGAGACGGCAGATCGAAGACCGATGTTCATCCGCCAGAGAACTCTCAACACGGAAACCCGTGGGCAAACCGTCGACGAGGCGGTCTATTAAGGATCTGGTGTAAGCGAAAACCTGTTCAACACCGATCTGCCCAAGAAACTCAAGTGCAGCAGCCATCGGGTTGCAGTTGAGAAACGATGCGGTCTCTGGTGCATCCCAGCGCGTCGCGCCGGCGCGAAAGTCGATGGCCAGTTCCGTCATCTTGTTGAAGTCCTCAGCCCCATTGACTGTTGCCCAGTTGACGAATGGGACTCGAAGTCGATTTACCCATTCCGGATCGACATAGAAAACCCCTGTCCCGTAGGGCGATAGCATCCATTTGTAGCCTGCTGCTGCCACTACAGAGGCGCCAGCAGCGCGCACGTCGAAAGGCACAGAGCCGACTGATTGGGTCGCGTCGATGACAAAGGCGATCCCACGATCGCGACAAATTCGGCCAATGGCCTCGACATCAAGACGGTGCCCAGTTGCGAAGTTGACGTGCCCTACAGCAACCACCCGGGTAGTGGAACGTAACGCTTCAACGATCTGCCCAGGTGTCAACCCACCATCGGTTGGCAATACGGTAACCTCGACTCCAGAAGAACGGAGCGCAACCCACGGAAGGTAGACGGCTGGGAACTCTCCGGCAGGGATTACAACGTGGTCTTTCGGTTTCCACTCGAGCCCTCCAGCAAGTAATGACATGCCAGCAGAGGCACCGGTGGTCACTGCCAAATCCTCAGGATCGCAGTTGAAGAAGGGTGCAGCCGCTCGCCGTACCCGGTTGGGCAAGGTGAAATAGATACTATCGTCGATCGACGAAGGGTCACGCTTCCATTCAAGCGCCTCGTTGGCAGCATCGATTGCAACCCGTGGCAAGGGGCCGTGGTTAGCTCCATTAAGGTATGTGGTACCGCCAAGGTCGAAATCGCTCTTCCAACTCATCACTGCCCCAGCCTATCATCGCAAACATCCGGTTGTTGAATCATCTGTACGCCACTTATACAACGCTTTGTTTCTTTGAATTACGATTTAGGCAGCTCTCATCGAAGCCACCGTGATCGATACGCCTTCCCTTGTAGCATTTGTGCATGTGCCTCCGATCTAGACAGACAAGCAAGACGCAATCACAGTCCAACACAAGCGCCTATAACATAACCCCTCGGGAGTTTGCGAAAACGGTCGAGACCACAGAAGTTGCAGAGTTGCCCGTCAAGGAAGTGTAGAATCCTGTCTTTCCAATAAAATGCTATGGCTACGAGCACCGTCGAAGACTATTTAAAACAGATTTACCAGGCGCAGCTGACGTCCCCGGGCTCACTGGTTCCTACCGGCCAGGTTGCCTCGGCACTCGAGGTCGCACCCGGCACTGCCACCGCTATGGTCAAGACCTTGGCCGAAGCAGGCCTCGTCAAATATGAACCCTACAGCGGTGTCTGCCTAACCTCTGCCGGGGAGAAACTCGCTTCTCACGTGCTACGCCGTCACAGACTCGTCGAATTGTTCCTCGTCGAAGTCATGGGCATGGATTGGAGCGAGGTTCACAGTGAGGCGGAGCTACTGGAGCATGCTGTGTCCGAGCGCCTACTCAGACACATCGACACAATGCTTGGGGGACCCGAAGTCGACCCACATGGCGATCCGATCCCAACCGCAGGAGGTGAAGTAGCGACCTCGGATTACGCTAACCTGATCACATGCCCGGTGGGGCAGGCGCTTATGTTGGTACAGGTCACCGACCAGACTAGCGATTTTCTGCGCCTGATGGAGAGTTATGGTCTCTTGCCTGGAGTCCCAGTCGAGGTTGTAGCTCGTGACGAGCACGCCGACACAGTGGAGGTCCGACCACTCGGTGGAAACCGTGTCAGCTTGGGGTTCCGTGCTGCTTCGAAGATCCGGGTAACACCACCCACCGACAGCTAAAATATAAACGCAACATTCTAGGCAAGGCCTCGATCAGCAGCTTCTAGAAGAGCCTCAGCACCGCTGGCCACATCGGGAAGGTGGACGCGAAGAACCCTACGCCCACGTTCCTCCAGGGCCGCTAGATCCCCCAATGATTGCGCCCTCACCAGCCGCCCGAAGGAGTAGCCAGCACCCGGAATCTCGATATCTTCGCTGTCATCAGCTGTGATCTGTAAAAAAATGCCGTTGTCCGGACCACCTTTGTGAAGCTGGCCAGTCGAGTGTAGAAACGCCGGTCCCCAGCCCAGAGTCGTAGCAACACCGAGCCGCTCAAACAGCAACCGCCTAATTTCCTGAAAGGCCAAAAGGGTCCGCGGCTCACGGGCAACAAAAGCCTGTAGAGCAACATAGTCTGGAACCTGAGCGCGGCCTAAGTGAGCGCTCAGCCAGCTGGCCAACCCGTCACCAGTCTGCCGTCGCCCAAGCTCCTCGTCACGCTCCAAGTCCGCGAACACAACCCATCCAGAGCCCATGGCAATTGGCGCCCGATCCGGCATGCCAGTTCCAGCCTTGTAGGAGTCAAGAATCGCCTTCGTGCGATTTTTGCTCTCTTGAACATCCGGCTGGTCAAACGGGTTGACCCCCATCAAGAAAGCTGCGCTAGCTACAGCAATCTGCCAGCGGATGAATTCGGCGCCAATTTGGTGCCGATCGTCAAGAACAAACTTCATCACAGGGTGTCCTTCTTGGCACAAGGCATCGAGCCATATGTCATGTCCGGAGTCATCTTCACCAGCGAGTTCCAGGGCCACGAAAATTCGGTCATCTCCATATTGGTCAGCTTCCCCGGCCGGCTCGCCAACGATCGGAACCAACCCAACACCCTCCTTGCCGGTGCTTTCCGCGATCAACTGCTCAGCCCACATACCAAAAGCCGTAAGTGAAGGCGAGCATACAAAGGTCACTTTGTCGCGGCCTGCCTCATAGGCATTGAAGAGCGCTGCCCCAAGGCGAGTTCCCGGGTTATCAGGGACACTAGTACCGGCGTCACAGCTCGCAGCCATCCGCCGAGCCGAAGTCCAGATTGCCATCGAGTCGATTCCCATTAGCTCCATTGGCAAGATGCCGAACACCGAAAGCGCTGAAAAGCGCCCGCCAACATCGGTTGGAGCAAGCCACAAGGACCGAAAGCCTCGCTCATAGGCAATCTGCTCAAGCGGTGTGCCGGGGTCGGTAATCGCGATAAACCGCTGACCAGGTCGATCAAACATTGGCGTGCAGCGCGCGTGGAAAAAATCAAGTAGCGCCTGTAACTCGATTGTCGTACCCGACTTACTAGAAACGATTACCAAGGTGCGCCCCAGATCAACGCTGGCCGCAACGGCGGCAACGGTCGTCGGAATCGTGCTGTCCACAACCGAAACATCTTTGACGGCGAATACCTGGCGACAGACCTCTGCACACAAACTGCTGCCCCCCATTCCAAGCAAAACGACATGGTCCACATCGCCATCGTCCATTCGCTTGACAAATCCACGGCTGGAAGTGCTTGCTGACGGTGTCGACTCGACAAGGTCGAGCCACCCAAGCCGGTTACGGATGGAATCCTGGGCAGTCGGATCGTCACTCCACAACGAGCTATCCTTGAGCCATAACCGGGTCGGGAGATGATCGTCGATGTTCTTAGCTTCTATGAGCGCAGAAGGGACTTCCAGTTCCGAAGTGGACAACGGCGCAACGATACCGGCCACTTCATCTACTTGTCTTTTGCCTCCAACGTTATCCTTAGTCGCTGCCAAGATAACGTTGTCAAGCTCACCGTATTGCAGCCTGCGGCGTGCGATGTATCGCTCTTGGAGTTCGGTACCAATCGCGTCGAGATCGATCCCAAGGCTCTCGACCTCTTCAAGAATTTCTTCTGCATCATCAACACGCTGCCCAAGAGCCGATTCAGTCAAAGGGGCACACGCGCAATCACGCATCAAACCAAGTGGCATCGCCGCAATTGTGTCGGGTCCAATAAGCCGGTGAATGTACCGGAGTCGATGGCGACGAGGATCGCCGGTAGCCAAGTCAGTCCACATCAACCGCAATGAGCGCGGGCCCGATTCACGTAAGCTACCAGGAAGTTTCTGGAACAGCAGGTCGCGCTGGTGTCGACACGCTACCTTGGCGATCGCCGTTGCCACGCTGCCAAGCAGTGATTCGGCACGACTCACGTCCCGATCGGCAGTGCGAATCCATCCTTTTAGAGGCTCGTCAATGGCCTCATCCAGAGATGCCAGACCAAACGAAACCACTGATGCCAAACCACGTGCCTTCTCGGTCTCCTTCGGAAGTCGTAGCGCACCGCGGGCAAACGCTTCGGTAACACGCTCAGCCGCAGCCACTGAGAAAATCGGGCCCACGTGTACACTGAACCCTTCTGCGGTAAAAGCCTCAAACACAGCACACCCTGACTTTGTGGGTGGCAACCGTGGGATAACGTTAGGCTTGTCAATTGCCGAATGCAGCCGTCGAATCGCCATCGACAACTCTTCGGCATCGTCGGCCAGGGAAGGATCAACGTCAACACTGACGTATCCATCGCGACCCTCGGTCTCCTCATAGACAGGGGCAAGCAAACGTGCCCCGATCGATGCCTCTTCGATCAAAAGTGCTTCAACCGGTCTTGCAACCGATACGCCATTGGCCCAACTGGCAAGTGAATCGCGGTACTCGGACCCACGTTCAACCGCTCCAGCCAGCATTAAAAGATCGGTCTCGATCCCGCTTATTCCATACGCAATCGCAAGCTCTGCAAGTGAATCGGCTTCAGTCAGCAACCGCCGCAGGCCACATAACCAAACACCTTGGCCTCGCCCACGCAAACCCCACAAAGAATTGTCACCCATCAGCCCACCGTTGTCGGGAGAGCAATGTCGCAATCAGGTCGCTAGGAGCGCCCGGGCACGCTTCTCGACGTTATCCGGAGTAAACCCAAACTTCTCCATATTGGTCCCTCCAGGAGCAGAAGCGCCGTAACGATCAATGCTGATTACTTCCCCAGAAAGACCGATGTAGCGACTCCAGCCAAAAGATGATCCAGCCTCAACTGCCAATCGTTTCTCGACATTCGGCGGAAGCACCTTGTCGCGATAAGACTCATCCTGTTGCTCGAACAGTTCCCACGACGGCATCGAGACAACACGAGCACTGACGCCCGAAGCAATCAGCCGTTGCCACACTTGGAGTAGGATATGAACCTCTGACCCGGATCCCAGCAAGATGATATCTGGCTCACCAGATCGATTGTCGGCCAAGATATAGGCGCCTTGGGCAAGATTGGTTGCAGTAGCAATGTCTGCAACGATGCTCGACAAAATAGGAAGCTTCTGACGCGTCAGTACTAAAGCTGTAGGAACGTCGGGGCACTGCACAGCCACCCGCCAGGCCTCGCTTGTCTCATTAGCATCAGCCGGCCGGATGACCACTAAACCTGGTAAAGCTCGCAACGAGGCCAGATGCTCAATCGGCTGGTGCGTCGGCCCATCTTCTCCAACCCCTATGCTGTCATGCGTGTACACGTAAATGACCCGCTGCCCCATGAGCGCCGCTAGCCGAATCGAAGGACGCATGTAATCTGAAAAAATTAGGAACGTACCACCGTACGGGATAAAACCACGGTGCAGTGCCATACCATTGAGAATTGCTCCCATGCCATGTTCGCGGACCCCGAACCGAATATTGCGGGCATCGTAGACTCCGTTGTTGAAGTCCGCTTCACCGACGATGTCAGTCTTGTTGGAACCTGCCAGGTCAGCCGAACCTCCCATCAATTCCGGTAACCGGACGGCAAGGGCATTAAGCGCTTTCCCCGAGGCGGCTCGCGTCGCAATCGGACCATCTTCGGCAACAAACAGGGGCAAATCTTCATCCCAACCAGCAGCGAGGCGACTATCGAGTCGGCGCTCTAATTCATTCGCTTCTGACTTGTGGGTAAGGCGATACGAGTTCCACAGTTCCTGCCATTGCTTCTGCAAAGAACCACCCCGCTCACCCGCCCCCCTGAAGTGGCCAGCCACCTCGGCTGGCACCTCAAACCTAGCGTTGGCTGGCCAATCGAGATTTTCCTTTGTCAGTCGAACTTCTTCTTCGCCCAGCGGTTCACCGTGCGACTTCGACGTATCCTGTCGGTTTGGGCTGCCATAGCCAATGTTAGTGCGCACTCTAATCAATGACGGCCGATCGTCTTCAGCTTGAGTTGAAGCCAGGGCGTCGGTCAACGCGGCGACGTCATTGCCGTCCTCAACAAACTGCACGTGCCAGCCATAGGATTCATAGCGCTTCTCAACATCTTCACTGAAGGTAAGCTCAGTGGAACCATCGATAGTTATCAAGTTGTCGTCGTAGAGAACCGTGAGCTTGTGAAGTCCCAGATGGCCAGCGATTGACGCTGCCTCCGACTGGACACCTTCCATTATGTCGCCGTCGCTGGCGATGACGTAAGTTCGATGGTCAATAATTTCGTGACCAGGGCGATTGAACTCGGCTCCCAAACGAGCCTCAGCGAGTGCCATTCCAACAGCATTGCCAAATCCTTGGCCTAGCGGCCCAGTGGTCGTCTCGACACCCGGAGTGTGGCCAAACTCGGGATGCCCCGGTGTGACACTCCCCCACTGCCGGAATTGTTTGATGTCCCGTAGCGACAAGTCGTGGCCAGTTAGGTGCAACAAGGCGTATAAAAGCATTGATCCATGGCCAGCCGAAAGCACGAAACGGTCACGGTTCGGCCACGCAGGGTCCTCTGGATTGAACCGTAGGAAGCGCATCCACAGTGCATAGGCCATCGGCGCCGCACCCATTGGCATCCCAGGATGGCCCGAGTTGGCTTCTTGTACGGCATCCGCCGCCAGCGTACGAATAGTATTGACGCACAGAGTATCGAGGTCCTGTGCTACTGGGGGCACGTTAGTGGACATGAAAGCTCCCCTGAAGAATCAGACTTGGTTTAGTTTCCATCGGGTCACGCCAAGCTTGCGTGTCCATCTGCAAAGAGTCAAACCGCCCGTCGTAAAGGCGCCCGAACCCTTCCGCCAAGTCAACGTGCCCAACCTCGCAAGCTTAAGGACTGCTGGGACATCGAGCACCCAACCAACGCAATACAGACCATCAGGTAACCCCGTCGGCTCCCACCATCTCTTGGAGTTGCAAGCGGTGAAGGCGAGCGTAGATTCCATCAAGATCAAGTAGTTCACGATGAGTGCCAACTTCTCGGATTACACCATGGTGCAACACGACGATACGGTCCACGTTACGAATCGTCGACAGTCGGTGGGCAATAATCACCGCCGTGCGATCTTCAATCAACCTGTCGAGAGCACTTTGTATCTGAGCTTCCGTCTCTGAATCAACGCTTGAGGTGGCCTCATCGAGAACCAGAACCGCAGGACCACCAGCGAGTGCACGTGCGAACGCCAACAACTGCCGTTCACCGAAAGACAGGTTCGCCCCACGTTCACCGAGGCGCGTATCGTAACTGTCGGGAAGCGTCGTAATGAAGCGGTCGGCCTCGACAACACGGGCAGCATCTTTGACCGATTTGCGATCGAAAATCCCTAGTCCAACATTGGCAGCGATCGTATCAGTGAACATGAACACATCTTGCGGAACCGTCCCAAACGCTCGCCGCAATGACTGCTGATCCATTCCCCGGATATCGATGCCGTCAACGGTGATCGATCCCATCTGGACATCGTAATGGCGGAGCAGCAGTTTGATAATTGTTGACTTGCCTGACCCTGTTGCGCCAACAATCGCGATTTTCTCACCCTTGTGAATTGTCAAATTAAAGTTTTCGAGGACTGGCGCAGCAGTCGAGATCGCAATGTTAGCTTCATCAAGCTTGGCAGCGGCAGCAGCCTCGGAAACAGATGGATAGGCAAAAGTCACTGACTTGAACTCGATACGGTCCCGGAACTGAGGCATCGATACCATGTTGGAAGCCTCACGGACATCGGATTCAACGTCGAGAAGTCCAAAGATTTTAGTGGTAGCTGCGGCAGCGCGTTGCAACGTGTCGTACTTGTCGGAAAGGTCTTCGAGCGGCTGATAAAAACGCTGCAGGTACATCATGAACTGCACCAAAATGCCCAACGTCACTGTCGACTCGATGATTCCGAAGCCACCGTACGACAGCACCAACGCCGTTGACACAGTGGTCGCAGCCTGTACCAATGCCGATAGCCAGGATGACAGACGGACGCTGTGTAACTCGATTTCCAGGATGTCGCCTCTCACCTTAGCGAAATCCTTTTGGTTGCGGCGCTCCTGGACAAAAGCCTGCACAACTTCTATCCCGGAGATAGTTTCTTGTAAGAAAGCATTCTGCCTAGCCACCAAACTGCGCACACGATCGTAGGCAGCTCGTAGGCGAGTACGTAGGAACGATAGAATGCCAAGTAGTAAGGGTACGACGACGAACGACGCGAGCGTCAAACGCCAGTCGACCCACAACATCACCCCGATGATGCCAACTACCATGGTTAAATCACGGGCGATCGAAACGATCCCCTGAGAAACTAGATCGTTCAATGCTTCAACGTCGCTGGTGACACGAGTCATAGTTTGTCCAACAGGATAACGATCAAAAAATGACATCGACAATCGCTGCACATGGCGAAACACGGTGCAGCGAAGGTCGTGCATTATGCGTTGCCCAGCGAGTTGCATCAGATAAATCTGAGCAAACCGGATGATCATCTCGCCGAACAGCACCGCGACAAACAACAAGACCAACCCGGTCAAACCGGAGAGTGCACCCGGGACACCCCTGGACGCCGGTGCCAGGTAGCCGTCGATTGCAATACGAATCAGGTAAGGCTGCACCAACTGGCTCGCAGCCAGTGCCGGCAATAATAAAGCCGAAGCAACCACAACACTTCTATGTACCCGAACAAACGGGACGAGGCGGCGCAAAACAGTAAGGTCGCGTCCCTTAGGCATTCTAGAATTGCTCCAGCTCGGCGCTTAACTGCTGTCGTTCGAACATGTTGGCGTACAATCCAGGGTGCTGAATTAGCTGGGCGTGCGACCCGTGATTAACGACGCGACCTTCGTCCATAACGTATATGTGGTCCGCATCCTGGATGGCTCCAATACGGTTACTCACCACCACCAAAGTCCGCCCTGCATTACTTGCAGCATTAGCCCGTAGGCCATCCAAGATCTTGCGCTCGGTCTCTGCATCGACGTTCGACAAAGCATTATCCAGCAGCAGGATGGGAGAATCGATGAGTATGGCGCGGGCCACTGCTACCCTCTGGCGTTGTCCACCGGAAAGCGTCGCACCACGTTCGCCGACGACCGTGTCGAGCCCATCTGGAAGGCATTCCAAATCAACCAAAAGGCCTGCAATTTGTGCTGCTGCGTCAACCTCGCCCCGGGAGGCATCGGGCTGTCCGTAGGCGATGTTGTCAAATACGGTCGTCGAAAAAAGAAAGTCATCTTGCGGCACGAATCCGACTCTTTGCCGCAGTTCGTCGAGTTCAACCTCTACCACATCGACACTGCCCAGGAACACAGATCTTTCTGGCACCTCGATGAGATGCTGAATAGCTTTTAAGAGCGTGCTTTTCCCAGACCCGACCCTGCCAACGATGGCAACATAGCCACCTTCTTTTGCAACAAAATCAATTTCATGCAGTGCATGCCGACGACCGCTCTCAAAAGTTTCGTCAAGCTTCAGAATGCCACCGTAATTTCTTAGGTGATCGTCGTAACGAAAGTTGAGACCTTTGATCACCACCGATAGCGGTCCATCGCCAATTGGGCGCGGTGAATCTGGGGAGCTTATGGTAATCGGCGCCACAAGAACCTCATCGAGCCGTTCAAGAGCTGCCGCACCACGTTGCACCAAGCTCAAAATCCAGCCCAGCGCCACTGTGGGCATGACCATGACTCCCACATAGCTCATCACCGCAACCAAGTCACCAATCGAAAGGTCTCCTGCTGAAACCATGCGGCCACCGAAACTAATGACAACGACCGCTGCCAAGCCACCACCGAGACCGACCACAGGGATCATCTGGGCACGTGTCCAGGCTTCGCGGAGACCGAAATCCATGTAGGTTGCTGATTGATTCTCAAACCTGAGGTTTTGCGCTTCCTCAAGAGCAAACGACTTAACCACCATCACACCGGAGAGGTTCTCCTGAACGATTGTGTTGAGGTCACTCAAAGCGATGCGCGCTCTAGTAACGTAGTCGCGCACCCTATGCACGAGAATTCGGACGAGCACGGCCACGATCGGCAGCGGCAGGAAAACAACAAGTGTTAGGCGCCAGCTAATCGAGACCATATAGGCAAGTCCAAGCGCATACATGACGAAGGCATTAAAAAAATACAGCACGCCAGGCCCGCCAAGGGCGCGCACCAACATGACATCGTTCGTCATACGGGACATCAAGTCGCCAGTATTCGTCGCCGCGAAAAAAGATGGGGCGAGATGAATCAGCCGCTTGTGCAACATCCCCTTCATCTCATAATCGATCCGGCGAGAGACACTCAAAACAAAGATGCGTGATCCGACTCGCATTACCGTCTGGAAAACCGCTAACACAACAATGGCGCCTGCGTAGGACAAGATGAGTCCACGAGTCGCTCCGGCCTCAAGGTCATCAATGGCCCAGCCAAAGACCCGGGGAATCGCTAAAGCAATGGCATTGGTGCCAATTAGAAAGACGCCCCCCAGGAGATAGGGCACCCGGTGGCGTGTATACAAAAAGAGGTAACGCTTCAGAATGTCCATTGCTCAGGTCAGATTAGCGCTGCAGGAGATAAGCCCGGAGGTTGTAAAGATAGCCACTCCAAGCCTCCTTATGGCTCTCCATCTCCGGCCCAGCCTGGAAGCCACTGTGTTCTAGGGTCATCCGAGTGGTGCCTTGTAAATCCTCGAAGGACAGCGTGACCGTTGTTTCATAGGCACCAATGGGGAACACAGCGACCGGCGGCAACCAGGTAAAAACCAGCTTCGTCGGACGGTCCACCTCTATGTAGTTACCTGCCCACTCTTCTTCCCAGCCGTCCCACCCAAAGCGATATTCACCGCCGTCGGTAACCGTCATTTCGGCCCAGCCTGGGAACCACTGAACGAACTGGTCGGCAGTCGTCCAGGCATCAAACATGACTTCTATCTCGACTGGAAGCTCCATCGTCAAACGAACTAGGAGCTCTGACTCGACGAAGGCAGACTGCTGGAAACTCGCGTGCAGAGGAGCGTGAATCAAGGTTGTGGCGAAAAGCAATGAGGCGATCAGAACACTGGCCTTTCTGTAGTTCATCTTGCCACCTCCAGTCCCGCCAGCGCTCGGGTTTTCAACATGGCGAGTTAAATTACTCCAGCGTCGCGCCACTCGGCAATCTCCTCAACAGTATGACCCAACGAAGTAAGTACTGCCTCTGTATGCTCGCCGAGCTGCGGCGGTCTGCCTTTCACTTGCGCAGGTGAGCGAGAGAGTTTGATCGGTACGCCGAGAAACTCAAGGCCGTCGATCTCAACCACCATGTCTCGACCAGTACGACGTTCACTCTCAATTGCCTCGTTCAAAGCGCGAACACGGCCACAAGGTACTTCAGCGGCACTCAATTGCTCCTCCCAGTAAGCAACCGGGTGCCCAAGAAACACTGGTGCCAACTCCTTTTCCAGTTGTTCACGGTTGGCAACCCGGTCCGGGTTTCGCGTAAATCTCTCGTTCCCAAGGAGGTGCTGAACGCCAAGCACAGTGCAAAAGCGTTCCCAAATTCCCTCGTTGCCAACGGCTACAACAATCGTACCGTCAGCAGCTTCAAACGTCTCATAAGGAACAATGCTGGGGTGACGATTGCCCATACGCTGCGGCTGTAATCCGGCCGACAAGTAACGCTGAGCTTGAAAGGTGAACATCGACAATAACGCGTCGTGTAAGGCTACCTCCACGAGTTGCCCTCGTTCCGTTTGTTGCCGCTCAAGCAACGCCAAAAGAATCCCTTGAACCATGTAAAGGCCGGCGATCTCATCGGCAATCGAGACTCCAACCTTTGTAGGCTTCCCATCGGTGTAGCCAGTCAGGTCCATAAGACCGGCCTCAGCTTGCACGACGACATCAAATGATGGCCTTTGGGCGTGCTCACCCGATTGGCCATAGCCATTGATCAGGCCATACACACAGCGCGGGGCGCGTTCGGCAACTTCTTCAAAGGAAAACCCCAAGGAATCCATTACCCCAACACGAAAATTGGAGATCACGACATCAGCTGTCTCGATGAGTTCCCAAAGTACACCTTTGCCAACTTCTGATTTGAGGTCGAGAGTCACGCTGTGTTTGTTTCGGTTAACCGACAGAAAGTAGGTGCTAATGCCATCGATGAACGGAGGGCCCCAGTTACGAGCATCATCACCACTTCCCGGTCGTTCGATTTTCAAAACTTCGGCGCCCATGTCACCCAACATCATGGTGGCAAACGGGCCAGCCAAGATTCGAGTCAGATCGACGACACGCAAGCCACTCAATGGCATGGACCGGATCTCCTCTGTCTAACAACTTGGTTAAGCGAGAGTAATAAAGATCAATCTTACCCAACAACGGCCAACTTCATGGCCGGAGGGATAGACTTGATCAAGGCCTTTGATAAAATGATGGCCTCGCCAACCGGAGGGAGGCTCGGATGGCAGACAATTCGTCTGGCGTTGTACAAGGGACGGTAGTCCCTTTCAAGCTGTTCGACGGCAAAGACAAGGACAATGAAGCTTGTCGAAGCCTATGGGTTGCCGTCATTCAAAAGGCCATTAAAGACGTGGCCTACTCTTCACAGAAGCGTGGCCAGCGAGCTCTGACCGCGAGCGAGCGCGAGAAGCTGCATCGCATCTACGAGCTCGAGGCCCCTGAGAATTTCTTCAACAGCCCGTGGTTCGAGGAGATCTGTCTGTTTCTTGACCTATCTCCTTCTGGGATTCGCGGTGCTGTGTTCGATCGTTACGAGTGCAGTGACGCTCAGCGTCATCCATTGATTTAGTATCATCGACAGGTCAGGTTGACAGTCCACTGCCTGGGGCTTACCTGCGCGCTGCAGGCCCGTTGGGCAATGGCCTCACTAAAAAACCAAGGCCATCGAAAGGGAAAGATCGTCATTCGTACCGTGCCGGGGAGAGTTGTATCTGCTGGCTCAGCCATGTTACGAACCCGATTGCACTCAAAGATCTTTTAGGGTTGCTTCCCGAGTACCTCACGCGACCCATGCCGCATGACCATGATCCGGGTCTCCCTGAATGGCTGGAAAAGTGTCTCAATCTCACGGGTTAGGACAGGACGCGGCGCCCCTCGCCCTTCAATCGGCTCGAACTCTAGGTTCTCCGCGTCGATGATTTGATACCGTTGGGCGCCTGGGGTCCTACGCCCGTCGCCATCAAATATCGCAAATAGACAGCCCCGAGGTCGCAGAACACGGCCAATCTCCCGCATCAGCTGCCTTGCCTGCCTTGGCCCCAGATGCGAAAGGACCGTCCAACCCAGCACACCCCCAAAAGCACAGTCCTCATAGTCCAAGCTGATCCGGTCAGCCATTTCATGAACCATAATGTCAAACGCGCTGACCGGGTGAGCTTCGCGGAGCCAATACATCACGTTTCTTGTTGTGCTGGGCCCTAGATCCAAAAGCGGTGCCGTTCCCTCCATGGCCTTGATGTCGATACAGAACTTGCTGAATAAGGTCGAAGCGTATTTCGCTTGCTCGGGAGCAGTGCTGCCTATGTGACTCGTTGCTTGCCTGGCCATTCCAAACTATCCGATCCCGGTCCGACCGTCAGGATGTTGACTGCTCTTGGGTAGCAGAGGTTTCATCAGCGGAAGAATCCTCTACTGACTTCAGGCTGGAGGTTTCGACATCGTCAGTGGAACTCTTATCTGTTTCATCCTGGCCAGAAGATGCCTCCCCTGGGGAGGGACCAGACTTTGGCAGATGCATTTCTACATTTCCATTGAAATAAGCACCCTCTTTAATTTCAAGTGTTGTGGCCTCGATGTTGCCCATTAGCCGAGCTGTCTGTCCAAGTACCACACGCTCAGAACCATGTACATCCCCGTCAACCTTGCCGTGCACAAGGACCCGTTGGCCATCGATCGTGGCGTGCACATCAGCTTCCTTGGCGATCACCAGTGTGCCCTGGGCGTGGATGTTGCCATCAACACGCCCAAGGATGGTCAGGTCTTCTTCACAAACAATGGTGCCATCAACTTGGATCTTACGCCCCATCGTTGATCCAGATTCGGGAGACGCTGCTGTGGCTGCCCGGCGCCGAGGTTCCGGCTGCGGCACCATGGCGTTCGATTTGTGCTGATCTTGCTCGTTGTCGAACCATCCCATGGCGACCCTCCTTAACTGTCATTCACTCTGTGTAAAGCGCTGCTAGTACCGTCACAATAGCGCGACCAGAGGGTGACTGTCGGCAACGTTTCTACTCCTGAGACTTCTAAGCAATTCTTGCAGTGCTCCATGCCCGCCCCGACAACATCCGTTACTTCCCTTTCAACTTGTGGAACAGGGCATCTTGCAATCAAGCCAAGTTACTGCTCAGAACGTAAATTTAGGCGGCTCAAAGTGATTCCAGTGATTACCGCAATCGCTCCCAACAATTGAAGGGGTGACAGTCGTTCACCCAACCAAACCCAAGCACTGACTGTGGCGATAACCGGAACCAAATTCACGTATAAGGATGTACGCGTCGAGCCAATGGTCTGTATTGCGTAAGCCCAAAAAAAATAGCCGAACACCAACGCCAAGAGAGACGAATAGAGCAAACCAAGCCAGCTTGCGAAGCTCACCTCATTGACACGTATTGAGACTATTTCAGGCAAGCCAACTAAAACCAATGGGAGTGCCCCAGCTGCCATCGTGGCTGAAGTGAGAGCAAGCGGCCGTAGCTTCAGGAGCAGTGGCTGCGAATAGACCGTATAAATTGCCCAACTAACCGTCGCGCCTAATAACAGAAGGTTTCCTGCCCAAAATTTTCCCTCTGATCCAGCGCCGTTAACGCTCTCCCAGAGCAACAGAATTACTCCAACCAAACCCATCAATACCCCGGCGATTACCCTTCCACTGAACTTGTCGTGACCGGTGAATCTTGCCAGAACGAGAATCCAGAGGGGTGTGGTCGCGACAAACATACTGGCCTGTGAGGCTTCGGTCTGTGCGAGGCCGTAGACGAACAGCGGCTGGTAGGCAACATTGCCAATTAAGCCGAGGACGATAAGCTGAGGCAGCATAGGGCGTAATACATGCAGTCCCTCACGCCACCACTGCAACCCAAGTAACAGCGTGGCACCGATCGCGAACCGCAATCCAGTAAATGCCAGAGGATGAAAGTCGGCCAGCGCTGACTTGATGACAACGAAGTTAGTTCCCCAGAAGATGCAGGTCGCGACCAGCAATAAGTCCGCTGAGGTGAGCCGCCGGTTCAACGCTTCAACGGACAAACAGCCATTCGACCGAGTCTCCCTCGACGGTGTTCATACGGCTAGCGGAAATCAACCCCGCTTCTCCGTTGACGTAGTAAAGCCAGTAACGCCCTTCGCGACCACCCTCAATACTATTGATCGTGGTAACAAGCAGCTCTTCTCCCTGCCCCTTTGTAGCTACTGACTCAACGGTGGTTTCCAGAAGTTCGAGGACTGTCTTACCCTCTTCTCCTTCATAGAGGATGTGGTGCTCAGGCCTCAGACCTTCGCGGGCCTCGTCAATGGGCGGCGGGCCCGAATATCCGCCGCACGCCAGACCCACCAACAACAGAGTAAGCATGGCAAAGCAAGCGTTGCGCAAATAGGCAACAGGGCGACCCCAGTACGATGACAGGCAGGTGATCAAGAGCATAGCTATAATTCTATCTGTTCTCAGATAACTTGACGGTCCGCGATACAACATCCGTCCAATCGATTGAAGTCTGCCAGACCGGAGGATAAGAATGCGAATCAGCATCCAATATTGCGCCGCTTGAAACTACGAGACTCAGGCCGTCAGTTTGGCGGACCATCTCGTAAGACAATTCAAGCAAAATATAGGGGAGTTAACGCTATTGCCCTCTGATGGCGGTCGTTTCGAGATCATGATTAACGAAGAGATGATCTACTCAAAGCTTTCCACAGGCGAGTTCCCAGAGAACCTCGCAATTGAGAAAGAGGTGCGGGAACGCATGTGAAACAATCGGCCCGACTGTTGCTAAGCTGAGACACGACGATAGCATCACATCTTATGTGCTTCTCAATGCTGGCAAGATACGCAATAGTAGGTTGCTCGGCCAGCTTGACTGATTCGTCGTATCAGCGAACCACACCGATGGCATGGCTCTCCTCTCTGGCCGTAGGCTCTTAGTCGGGCCTGGAAGTAGCCTGGATCACCGCTAGCACCATAGAAGTCATTTAGCGTCGTGCCGCCGTCAGAAACCGCCCGGCCGAGGACATCTTGGACTGCCCATACTAACTTCCCCCAGCGCCGTCTCGAGATTCGACAAACAGCCGTTTTCGGATTGATCTGGGCACACCATAACGCTTCGCTAGCGTAGATATTGCCGATACCAACGACGAAACGAGCATCCATCAACGCATTTTTTATGGGTCGGCGAGATCGTTTGGATCTTGCGAATGCGTAGTCAGCAGTAAACTCGTTACCCAATGGCTCTGGCCCAAGATCCGTAAGCAGTGGATGCTCACGAAGATCACCCTGCTGTAACACAGTGACCGACCCAAAACGGCGTGGATCGCGAAACCGCAATTCTATGGTCGCTCCGCGTTGCTTGAGCCACCATGAGAGATGATCATGCGGGTCCAACGGATCGCCAGGATTCGCCATAAACAACCGGCCGCTCATCCCGAGGTGAATGATCATACCTCCGCCATTGACCATTGGTATCAGGAGATACTTGGCTCGGCGGCCCAAAGGTGCGACAACACCTCCAGCAAGATTGTGGAGAGCAGCGACACTTACCCGGCGACGAAGCTGACACTTGCGCACGATGATCCGTTCCAGCGTCGCACCCTCGAGCGGTCGTAGGCCACGGCGTACTGTCTCTACCTCGGGAAGCTCGGGCAACCTACAAGGTCCAGTTACGCGAAAAGAGTGTGTTCGAGGAAATTCGCCGTATACCGCACCGGAGCCCGTGACAGCATCAGGCTAATGTGGCCGTGCCTCACCCAGTGGACTTCAATACCCCAGCGGCGGCTTAACCGTTCCACCGAACTCGGGGAAACCACCTGGTCGTAGTCGCCAGCAACAACCAACATCTTAGAGGGATCTATCTTGGTGTCGGAACGATTCGGCATCATCGAGGCAATCTCGGGAGCAGCGAAGTCGTCCTTTGAGACCCCACTTTGAATGACGGCCTCACGCAAAAACTTGACCAAGCCACTGTTGAAAAGCACTTCGTCAGGTTCAGCTACAGGCGCCCATAAGGCAACAGCGTCCCAATCGTCATCGAGCGTCGTGGTCAACGCCGCCACCAAACCACCCAGACTCATCCCCCAGATCCCAACACGAGAAGTCCGACCTCGAAGCCAGCGGGCGAGCAATCGCGCCTCGGCAACCCCCTGGCGCACCATGTCCAAGTTGCCCACTAGGTTCGGCGAAAGTGCCCTCTGGCCCGCAATCTCTCCCGGTTCAGACCGCTGCATGTGGAATGGGAGAAACGGCATCCAGACCTCGATGCCTCGCCTCGCTGCATGGCGGGCCCACGACCGGTAGATCGGCAGCTGCGGGCGATCGATCAACCACCCATGTAGCAAAATAAGGGCCGGGGATTGCTCTTTACCGCCCGCCGCGAGTGTTTGGTCAAAACCGCTAGAAGAAGTCCTCGGCCGCGGCACGAATCGTTCCGCGTACCAGGTTTTGTTGTTTCCGTCCGTCCCGGGCCAAGGCGACGACGTCTTCCAAAGCAGTTTGGATACCTGTTCAGGTTCAAACCCTCCAAGTATCTGAGGTGACGGATGAATCGATTCTCCCAGTCCCTTCATGTGTTCAACCATCGAGGTCCCACAGTGCGACGACATGCGTCCTGAAAGACGGGTACGTACAAACCACTCGTTAACACGATCCAGAACATGAGCCGTCAGATAAGGCATCGGTTTCGGGTCAAAGATGGGAAACAATGCTGAAAAGTTTTTACGTGTGAACATCTAAGCATGTCAGGTAACCGAGCCTATGATTTTCTGAGCTTGCCCGATCCCAAACTCAGTGGGACGGGTCAGCGGCTCGCCTCACCACGCGGGTAGAAGATGGCATTGAACATCATCTTGTAAGTCAGGTGCGCTTGGGCACGGTACTCCGGGTAAAACCCAGCCATCACCATGCGGCCCTTGCCTCGTGGGATCTCCAGCATGGCGGCCTGATTAACCAGGTATTGCTCACCCTGGATCCAACCGCTCAAAAGGAGATCCTCGGAGGGATAGAGGGCAACGACGTTCGAACCTGGCGTCTCGGGCGACCACGCATCGTCGTTGCGAAAGAAGATTGCCGTCTCTTCCGGGAGGCCGTATCCGAGGGGGTTGTCCGTGTCTACGTCGACTCTAAGGATCGAACCTGGGATGTTGAACTCGGTTTGCGGTAACCCGCGGTTGACGGCTTCAACATCGACGTCCATGTACTCAGCCAGGAAGGTCCAAGCATTCGACCAGGTGAACAACACCCCTCCCTCTTCGACGAAACCCTGAATCGCCAGCACGCCGTCGTCACCGATACCACCAGCGTATTCCGGAGGCACCGGCCCACCACCACGGCCATCGCTGGCACCACGGCCCTCAACCATCTGTCGCGGTGAACTGCCGCCAGGTGGTAGGAACAGCACACTGTAGCGTTCCAGCACGCTGGATTCGATGTCATCGTAGTGGAGGATGTCAAAGGGGATCTCGTAATGATCCAACGCCCAACGAAACCAGCCCTCTGGCATGCTCGGCGAATAGCTCTGGTAGATAGCAATACGAGGCTGCTCCACCAACGCTAATGGTGCCTCGACAGGTTCGACTGCGGCGACAATCTCAATGCCAAAGCGCTTGGCTAATTCCTCCATCTCTCGGCCGGTCTCGAGAGTCCCGGGAACCGATCCTGAACCTGGCACCACGAATGTACCCGCCGGCCAAGTACGGCCGGCTGCTTCGAAACTCTCGGTGGCACGCATTAGTCCCTCGTCCCAAATCTCTGCTGCCACGGAATAGCTGCGATTTACACGCGCATCGAGAATGTATGTGGTCGGCGCCGTAACGTCCGTATCGTCGGCACCTCCAGTTACCACTGAGCCTGTCGGCGGCGAAACTTTCTCGACAGCGGCCAGATCAGCGTCGAACGGCTCGTCAATGAAGTCCACGGCTACGTTCATCAATAGCGGCAGCGTATGCGCTGTAACATCGTATGGTGGATCAAGCGGCCCGCCCTCATAGAGATAGATCTGTGGGTAGTCCTGGCGTTCGAGCAAGGTCTTAGCAAAGCGGCCAGCCGGCTGCGCGAAGAGCACGACGTGGCTGCCGGCCACGTATTTACGCCCGCCGGCGATGAAGTCGGCTGTCGACTTCTCTATCTCCACATCAGCCATTTCCAGCACTTGGAACAGCTCGTGCGCCGTTGGCGGATCGACTTGCTCAAGGGGAAAAACAAAGGCAAACGGCGAACCTTCGGGCGGTTCAACCGACCGTTGCTGAGCAACGTACATCCCACGCCGTAACTGTTCGCCGAGATCAGCGGCAGCGAGCATCGCTGCCACTGACGACTGATAGTGATAATCGACAACCTCTTTGAACGTCCAGGTGCCCCCCAGCCACGGCATGGGGAAGTTCCAGCGAGCGCGCTTATAGTCCTCGCCAATGAGCTCGATGGGGATTTCCAAATCGTCCGCGTAGCGGGAGGATGCCACCTCAGTAAGAATGCGCGAGCCGCCGTGATAGTGCGCGTAGGCACGCGCCGGCGTCCAGCTATCGTAGCGCTCCTTCCACTCCACCCCAACGTAGCCCTTTGCGGTCAGGTGTTGGCCCATGAATGTACCGATGAGATTGTTCGATGCGATCAAGGCCGGGTCGACCCCAGGCTCCCAGGGATCCTCAAACGGCGGCACAAAGATACGGCTGCCATTCGATCCCATTTGGTGCTGATGGAGGGTGAACTGCGGATGGAACTCGTTCTGCATTTGGATGGAGAGCTGCGTCTCCACCTGGGAGAACATGTACCAGTCCCGGTTGTTGTCGTGGCCGGTGTACTTCTGATAGAGAAACGGTGGTGCGCTGTTCTCGTAGGGCGTGCCTCGATGCTCCGCGAGCCAGTCGTAGACCATCTCTTGGCCGTCAGGGTTGTGTACGGGTACGTGGATGAGTACTACCTCGTCAAGGATGCGCTGGACCTCGTGATCGTTCCCCGAGGCAAGCCGGTGCGCCAGTAGGATGGCACCCTGCGACGCGCCCACCTCGGTCGAATGGATCTGATGGTTGGTGATTACGAAGGTCTTGCCATCGCGAATGATCCGCTGGGCCTCCTCATCCGACACGCCGCGCGGATCGTAGAGCTTGTCGTTCATCTCCATTAGCTCGTCGAGGCGGGCATGATTCTCGGGCGAAGTCACGATGGCGTAATAAAATGGCCGCCCTTCCGTGCTCTCGCCGATGAAGTTGATCTTTACGCGGTCGGTAAGCCTCTCGAGATTCTGGTAGTACTGGAGGATCTTGCCGTGCTTAATCAGAACGCCGGGATCACCAATCTCAACGCCGAAGTACTCCGCCGGCGTAGGTATCCCCATCTGCCCACCGGCGGTCAAACCAGCGATGAAAAGGACAGCAGCGAAGGCAGATACGACAGCAACAACGATGACGCGCAAACGACCCATAATCCGAATACCTCCCAAAGAACTCCAATCGACGCCAATTTCAGCTCATGTAACACTACCCGAACAGTACCGCCCCAGTACCGGAGCGGGACACAGACAACGCAGAATCCCGACTAATTTCACCTTATCGAAAGGACAATAATGAGCGAGCCTTTCTACACAGCTATCGCGACCGTTATGAAGGTTGATGGGCTACACAGACGAGCCAATATCGCTGTCGGCCCAGCGCTCGACTTCGGTGTCCACGGCCCAGTTAAGGAGCACTATCGTCTCACGGAGGCACCCGACCTGCCCCTTCCAGTGGATTACATCGTTGCCGCCACCGGCGGCTGAATGCTCGGCACACTTAACGGCGCACTGGAGGTGCGTCAAGTATCGTTAGAGCCAAAACATGTCTCTGCTCAGGTGGCCGGCATCAACGAAGTCATCGACAAAATCCCGACGTTGACCGAAATACACATCACCTATCAGCTATGCATTCCGGCCAATGCTCGTGAAACCGTCGACCGGGCACTCGAAACACACCAATCGAAGTGCCCAACCGCCCAGAGTCTAGGCAATTCGGTAAAGATCAGCTGGGAGGCGGAGATTTCGGAAATCTAATTAGACTGTCGTCACAGCTCGGGAAGGACGCTAGAACTTCCTACCCTACTTATAAGGGCTGCAACTCACTCACTGTTCCCGTACAATTCTTCATACTCCCTTTGACTGTGTTGTAGTTTCGCCTTCCGTGCGACTTCGGAGTGTTCTTGAAGTGACCTTCCCACCAAACAGCGGACAATGCGGCTAGGCCAAGTCTTCATCACACTCGCGGCCCTGAGTCTGATGGCCGTGGCATTCGTGTTTTTTCGCCCGCCTCAGGACGCCATCGTGGCGGAGCGCGCGGAAACCACGGTGCCCCGAGTGGTTGTCTCGGAAGTGGGGTTGCAACCGTTCGACCTATCGGTTGAGGTGGTCGGCCGTGTTTCACCCTGGCGGGAAGTGTCGCTGGCCTCCGAGGTTAGTGGCCGCGTCGAAGAAGTTCACGTTGATATTGGGGCACGGGTCGCGGCCGGAGATTTGCTTGCGAGTATCGAGGCCGACGACTACGAAATCGCGTTTCGGGAGGCTGAGGCCACCCAACTGCGGGCACAGGCTCGTTTCGAAGAGAGCGCAGCTGCACTTAATAGGACGGAGACGCTCCGAGCCCGTGGGGCGATCTCGGAGCGCGAGTATGAGGCCGCGCTGGCAACGAAGCGGGCTGCTGAAGCCGACCTAAGAAACGCCGAAGCTGGGCTCGAACGCGCCCAAGACAAACTCGACGACACCCAAATCGTGGCGCCTTTCACAGGTAGCATCGTCGAGCGTCACGTCGACCCCGGTGCCCTCGTGGCTGGCGACCGGGCCCTTCTCGTACTCGCTGATCTAGATAGGATCGCCGTTGAGGTAGGCCTCACCGAAGACGAAGTCTTCTTCGTTCGCAAGGCCACGAATGCATTCGTTCAAAGTACCAATCAGTCCGGGTTCGTCGCCAATGGCCATATCGATGGCATTACCGAACGTGCTGATCCATCAACGGGCACCTACCTGGTTCGAATCCAGGTCGACAACCGCGACGAACCACGCTTTCTCGGCGGGATGGTAGTGAATGTTGAGATTCCGCACACCCATCTCGACGCCATCCCAACACTTCCCGCCGCTGCTGGTTTGATGCCGGACCAGGATCCCCCCG
>CAYVUW010000030.1:0-30230 GCA_964455175.1 uncultured Acidobacteriota bacterium
TAGAAAGTAGTTACCTTTGGGTCGACTAGTGTTATGGTATGCACCGTGCAGTTAGTTTGTTACGGTTGTAACTAAGAGAGTAAGATTCACAAGGAATAACGTTTCAGAGTTTGGTCTCTGCGGTACGGCATGGAACCGGCTTTTCGAATAAGCCCTGAGTGCCTCCGTACTTTTCCAAGGAGAGTAGTAAATGCTTAATCGTTACCTCGGAATGTTTCTGATCATCACTGCTTTCGCGGTGATGTTGTTTCCGGTTAGCGCCTTTGCGCAGGCATCAAGGGTTGGCTCGATTGAAGGACGTGTTGATGACGCCGAGGGCGCAGTCCTTCCCGGTGCAACTATCACCTTGAGTTCCGCGAACTTGATCGGTGGTGACAAGGTTTCAGTCACGGGCGCCGATGGCACTTACCGATTCCCGGCGTTGCCGCCAGGTACGTATGCGGTCGCGGTTAACATGGGCGGTTTTATTCCTCAGGCGCAGGGAGACATTACGGTCTCCGTATCCCAGAAGCTGCAAGTTATCTTCACGATGCAGCTTGGTACAACTGACGAAGTAACGGTTCTCGGAGAGCCACCGTTGGTGGATGTGAAGAACTCCTCAGTCGCCAACGCTGTTGTTACGGCCGATTTTGCTCAAGCGTTGCCTTCTGGTAGGAGCGCTGCGGGCTTGATCAACTACATTCCTGGTGTCGTCGGCAACACCGATGGCGGCCCGGCGGGCGGTCGTACACTCGGTTCGGGTAGAGACCACTCGGCCTTTGGCGGTACGACACAGGGCACGCAGTTTGTCTTTGACGGCGTCGCGATGAACAGTCCCGAAGGTGGAGAGGTTGAAGTCAAGATGGACTTTGACAACCTCCAAGAGGCGAGCTTTACAGGCGTCGCCGGAGCTGCCGAGGTTGGTGGTTACAGCGGGATCGTCGTGAACCTCATTAGTAAGACGGGAACGAACGAGCTGCACGCTGCGGGGAACTTCTTCTACCGCGGTGATGAATGGAACAGCCAGAACTCGTCTGACCCCAATTTTCGCCAGGCGACGAGTAACAACAAGAACTATCACTTCGATCTTGGCGGCCCCCTCGTTCGTGACAAGCTTTGGGGCTACGGGTCGGTTCGACGGGAAACTTCAGAAGAAGCATCCGAAGATTTTGCGGATCAGCCAGGTTTTGACAAGAACCTTCTTTATCTCGTTAAGCTGACGGCGCAAATCACCGAAGGTTCGAAACTCTCTGCGCACCTCAACACGGAGAGGGATGAAGGACAGAACCCCGGTGAACTCTGGATCGAGAGTGCGGCAAACCTTCCTAACTACAACCGCATTCGGAGCTTCAACTTCGACTACATCAACATCTTCTCTGACAACACTTTCCTAGATGGCAAGTTCGGTGGAAACTTTGCTGCAAGGGGAGACTTTGACAGGGAAGCTCTCGATTTACCTCCGGCACGACTGATCCTGGGTGGTGGCCCCACGGGAGATGACATCCTTACTGGGAGCCCCGGCTTTTTCTTCGACGGTTACCGTAACCGCTATCAGGTAAACCTTGCGCTGACTCACTACGCTGATGATTTCCTAGGCGGATCGCACGACTTCAAAGTTGGTTTCCAGGGTGACTGGACGATGCCCAAAACCAACATTGGCTACACCGGTGAAACAAATGGCGGCGCCGCCTATTTTGTCGATTTCGCGGTCGGCGAGCCGGGATACCGGTACGAGTGGCAGAGTCTTGAGATCGACCCGTTGGGCCAGCAGGCTTCGTTCTTCGTGCAAGATTCGTGGACGATGGCCAATGGCCAGCTGACGGTTAACGCAGGTTTCCGGGCCACAGACTACAAGGGCAATGCGAAGGCACGTGTAGGAGCGATCACGAACTATCCCTCTTACATGGCAGACCTTGGTGATCATTTTCAACCACCGCTCGCAATCGCTCCGCGATTCGGTTTTGCCTACGATGTCTTCAACGACGGTACGACCGCTATAAAGGGCCATGTTGGCAGGTACTTCCCGCAGATGATCGCGGGTATGTACGCTGGTTTTCAGAGCTTCTCGGCGGTTGAATGGCAATTCTCGGAGTGGAACGCGGATCTCGGTGACTATGAAATCCTCGAGACGTATTTCGCCCCGGCGGGCTTGGAGATCGACCCGGATATCAAGATGACGTATTTCCAAGAGCTGACTCTCGGGATAGAGCGTCAGCTTGGGTCCGACTTTTCTATCGAGCTTTCGGGTGTGGTTCGAAACACCCAAGACTTCATGGATAAGGTACGTCTGAACGGTGAATGGGAAGCCGTCCCAGTGCAGGACGCGTCCGGCAATCCGTTCATTGTGTACAACCTGCTGAATGGAGATGAGGCCGTATATTCCTTTATGAACACCGAGGATATCGAAGGTAAGAGCTGGCTTGGGCCCAATATTGATGGCTTCGAGCAGACCAGGGATTTTTGGTCCCTCGCCCTTGCTTTGGAGAAACGGTTCAGTAACAACTGGCAGATGATGGGATCGTATGTCTACAGCCAGAATACGGGTACTGACGACACAGACTTTGAAAACGGTCGTGGCTCGTCTCTCGGACCTTCGGCTCTGTGGACTGACCCGAACATTCGGTTCTATGCTGCCGGACCGTTGGCCCACGATGTGCCCCATCAGATCAAAGTCGTAGGTACGTATGTTCTTCCCTTCGGCATTAACTTCGGTTGGGACTACTTAGGAGCCTCTGGGTATCCGTATACGAAGCAAGTGCGCTTCAGAGACGGATCTGAAACCACCGACGTGGAGTTATCGGGACGCAAGGATAGGTGGGTTGAGCCACGTTCCTCGCGTCGATACGCGTGGAGGAATAACATCAACCTGAGGGCAGAGAAGTCCTTTGACGTCGGTAATGTACGGTTTGGTGTACTCGCCGACTTGTTCAATGTCTTTAACTCGGCCACTGTCCGACAAGTGATCACGCGCGAAGATGTCAACAGCAGCTGGTCCTTCGGGCAGACACGACGGATTAAGTACCCGAGGAACTTCCGGATGGGTATCCGGATCGACTTCTAGGAGAGCACCCCGCAGAGTCAAGAGACCGCACGGTATTCGGCTGTTACCGGATGCCGTGCGGTTTTCTTTTTGGGTAGGGGTATTCAGGGGAAAGCCGCAACTTTGGTCCCCTCAGTTTCCGATGGGGGAAAACTCCAGGGTACGGTCTACTACCATGGTCTCGCGCACGAATTGTATGGCTCGTTCTACATAGGCGGGCCATGCACCTGGGGCAAGGCCGCCATCAATTCGATAGGCACGAATTCTTCGCGGCAGGCGTGAAAAATAGATGTTGAATTCACCCGCCGCGCTATCGAAACCTAGGATGCTCTCCATTCCTGGGGCAAAGTAGTTCCATATGAGCTTGTCTCCGCCGAAGTTTTCTCGTGTAAGCGTCGGCTTCCCAAAAATAACCCAAACTCGACCGCGATCGGTCTTCCATCCCCTGGGAATTTCACTGAACCGCTTATTCGCCTCGGCGACCCCTAAATAGAAAGCGGCCTTGATGGGATGCGAAGTATCCCTCGGGTTGTTGTCACGACGGGCCCAGAACCAGGTGATAAACCTTCGACGTTGCTCATCCGTTTCGAGACCGTCCCAGATTTCTTTTTCTTCCTTAAGAATTATGAGGCGGGTTGGGCCGTCTACCCACGTACCAACGTTGCTTTCGTCTAGTTCGTATGCCTCCCTGGGATCGGTTGGAAACTGTGTGCTCCTTCCCTCCATGGTTGCGAATGAGGAAGGTACGGTTGCCGACCAGGTCAGGAATGAAGCAAAAATGGCTAGGGAGCAAAATAGGGATCTGTTCATGTCGAGTTTTCATTCTAGTGAATGATATGGTTCGAGACCACTATTCAAGAGCGTGCATAGGCAGAGCACGTGTTCCTTGGACAAAGAACCTTCTTTTGTGAGGAAGTGAGGAGACCTAGGATGAAAAAAGCCTTGTTTTCCAACAGCGTGGCAATCGCCTTAATTATGGCGGGTGGGTGCGCCGCACCAACTCCGACAGAGATGGGGGCTGTTGTTGGGTCATACACGAGTTTCAATTTGGAGCGCGCGGTCCGTGACTCCCAACGTCTTATTGAGAAACTCGATATTGACGAGAATGGTATGCCGTCGTTTCGACGCGCTCTTGAAAGTGCACAGGAACTGCTCGACACGGGCACAGAGGGAGAGTTGATCTCGAACTCGGTTATCGAGCTTATGGCTTGGCAGTATTTCTTCACTCCCCATGACCAACACATTCCGCCCATTCCGCTTATCGAGACGAACCACAAAATCGTTACCCCACCACCAGGAGTGCATCCTTTCTACAGGAAGTACGCAAACGCCTACGAAGATGACTACACGAAGGGAATCGTGATCATCACCTCAGATGCCGTTCCGGATCGGGCAATTCGCAAGGTTGAGCAGACAGTTAACAAGCTGTTGAGTGCCCGCCCTGATCTTCGGGTCGCGATGAGCTCAAACAACATTCGGGTTGCTATACGCGGTGTCGCCGAGGCACGTGACAATAGCGATCACCCCGGTGATATTGGTCCCGGGGGAGCGCGGCCTGAGAGGCCCACGACCTATATCGAGGAAGAAGGAGTAGCCTGGCGCGACGAGGATGGAGAAATCCATGAGGGTTGGTATCAATTAAATCGACATGTTGCGGTGGAGGAATTTGGCCATTCGATTCACCGTAGCGGGTTGCCGTTCATCGACCCCGAGCACGACGTCATCGCTGAGATCAATGCTGCCTACGTTAATGCCCTCAGAGAAGGTACCTACTGGCCTCCCCAGTATCTCGATGGCCCCGGATTGGCCGATCCCTCAATGGCCGACGAGTTGCAAATGGAAATTGAGGCGTTGCGCGACGGGGAGTACTTCGCCGTTGGCCTCGACTGTTTTTATGGTGTCGTACACGAAAACTCGGAATACAAACTCGAGACACGCCAGCAGATGCGCGAGCGTGACCCAATGCTCTACGAGATCATTACCCGTTATTTTCCGACCGACGTCTGGTCCCCGATGGACTACGCACCGGGGATCTACGTTGAGCCGGGCCAATGAAGGAGGCCAGATGAGAGCAACCGCGGGCAAACTAGAAGCGTGCGACCGTGTTTTTGTTGCAGCCAATTAAGCTAGAACAAGATTGAGAGGGTTACTAATGTCGAAGGTCGTTATCCACGGCTTCGAAACATCGAACAACTTCAAAGTTCGTGTTGCTCTTGGTTTCAAAGGAATCGACTATCGTTTCGAGACGATTGACCCATCTGACCGTGGCGAGATCGTACGTATCTCAGGCCAGCCTTTTACGCCGGTAATGGTCCATGGTGAAACAATCATGTTTGATTCAGCAGCCATCCTGCGCTACCTCGAGGCGAATTTTCCCGATACGCCGAAGCTGTTCAGCACGGACTATTTCACCATGCGCGAAATCGAGAAATGGGAAGCTTTTGGACGGGTCACATTGCATGAGCCGCTATGGATGATGGTGAAGCAGCGCATTACTGGAGTGAGTGACGAGTCGGAGACCGCACGGGCGAACAAGCTTTTTGCGGAAGCGACCACTGAGCTTGAGGCGGTGCTTTCTAACAACGAGTGGCTGGCTCATACGCGTATGACTGCTGCTGATGTCACAGCCGTGGGAGTGATTCGAAGAGTCCAGGATTTGGAACTATTCGACCTGCCTAAAGACCTGCCTCACATGTACGCCTGGACAGAGCGGGTTAGCGCGTTTGATCCAGGGCCAGGCAACTGAGCGAAAAGCCCAGAAGACAAGCCTGGTTCGAAGGGCGCTAACTAGAGGCTGCTTGTGCCGAGAATCTCTCGACCGATTGCCCAGATTCCGCCAACGATTAGAATCAACGAAATGACGACGCCGGCCAGGGCGATACCCAAACACGGCTCGTCTCGTCGCTTATTCATGATGTTGGCCACATGCGCAACGGTTACCGCGGCGAGCGCCATCACGACGTGCCCCAAAAGCTGAGGGTAGCTCGGAATCAACAAGTAGAGGACGATCCCGGTGACTACCTGCAAATCAAGCAGGCCTACGTAGGCAGCTGTAAGGATCTTGGCAAGCTTGTCAAATTGCCCACCGCGGAGCATGCCAACGAGCAGATAAACAACCGCGGCGACCGCAGCGACTAGAACTAGGTAACGCACCCCTGAATGGGTGTAAAACACCATAGGCATCATGGGACACACTCTACCCTGATGCGGTTCCGTGTGCTGACCAATATGAATTCGTGGCGCGTCCAGTGCCCGAAAGCGAGCTGTCGCCGAGTATTATTTCCGGCATGACCGATCTCCCAGATACGCGGGCATTAGTTGAAGCCGCAAAGCTCTTACCTAGCATCGGTCGCGAAGCCATCCGTGCCAAACTCGAACATTGCGAACCCCGAGAGATCGTTGAAGCTAGCGGCTTGCTTGCTGTGCCATCACCGGTCTTCGTAACGCTGTGTATCTTGGGTGAACTGCGTGGTTGCATAGGAAGTCTCAGGCCGCTTTGCGCCAACCTCGTCGAAGAGACTATGGATCGAGCCTGCGCGGCAGCGTTCGAGGATCCACGGTTTCCTCCTCTGACTCTCTCGGAGCTCGAACAAACCGACGTTGAGGTTTCCATCCTCGGCCCACTTGAGACCGTTGACTCTCCCGAAGAACTCGATCCGGGGTGCTTTGGCATCGAAGTTAGCGACGGTCGTGGAAGACGGGGGGTTTTGTTACCGGAGATTGCAGGTGTAGAGAAAGCCGGGCAGCAGATTGAACTGGCGCGCCAAAAGGCGCAAATTCCTCGCGATACCAACCTGGAGATTCGCCGTT
This sequence comes from uncultured Acidobacteriota bacterium, assembly GCA_964455175.1. Taxonomy (GTDB): domain Bacteria; phylum Acidobacteriota; class UBA890; order UBA890; family UBA890; genus UBA890. Next base: position 6,830 of record CAYVUW010000030.1, read on the forward strand.
TCTCTGTTGTGAAAGTGCACGGGTAAGTTCCGGTCCAAGGCCTTTTGTCGTGGCCCGTGAAGCTTCCCGCTGCTAGTTTTGGCTAGCGTCCACCCCGACGGTTTCCGCCACCACCGAAGCTCCACTCCCAGGGCATGACCCCCTCGTCGTAAACGGCGTTGGGGTTGTTCGGATCAACGTAACGCCAGCGAACAGCATCGGCGTAGAGGTTGCCTTCCGCGAGGTCAGAAAGTTCGACACGTGCCTCTTCCCCAGCCTCGAAAGTGAACCTGCCCAATGCATTCCAGCCGGGGTCGAGTTGATCAGTGTTGACCGTAAGTTCGGTGGTTCCCCCACTGTGGCTGATGGCCATCGAGTAGTAGTCAGCAGCACCCCGGAAACCCTCTCGATCTCGTCCATTGATACGGCGCGTCAAGAAATAGTAAGACACGTCGTATTCACCAGCGTAGGGGAGGGTTGTACTCCAGACCGCTGGTTGGGCCCCATCTCCACCGCTTTTGCTCCGGTAGTTAGTTTCGTAGCGGCCAAAAGCTATACGATTTGCTGTGACATTCCAGTTGCCGCCCTCAAGACCCGGGCGCATGTAACGTTGCACACGGCGCACGGGCATCGAGAACCCTTCGTCTTCGTTGTCGACTATGATCTCGGTGTACGCTGCCTCTTCGGCGGTTACCAACGCGACGTACTCCTCTGGAAGTCCGGGTTCCACCTCTTCCCCAACGCGCAACGGCGAACGCAGCGGGCGCCGGTTCTTGGCCAGGAAGGGCTCCACGGTGACGATGAAGGGGCGCACACCGATCACCATCGAAACCTCAATTTCCTGGCCGCCTGCGATTTCGACGTTCTTGGTGATTTCATCGCCACGGCCTTGCACCTGGACCTGAACAAAGCCACGACCAGGCTCACCATTGAGGATCCGCACCATGACCTGGTAGACGACCTTGCCTTGGTCATCCTCGAGCTTCTTTGCTTCACTCCGAGTCAACGTGTAACCGGGCACATAGGTCCCATTCACCCAATCGTTGATGAGGCGATCAAGCCCTTGGCGGCTGACGTCCTCCTCGTCGGTTCCTTCTGGAACGACGGCGCGTTCGAACTCTTCAAAGGAAACGTCGCGGTACTGCGATGATTCACCGAACGACTCGACCGTGTTGATGAACTCATCAGATCCGACCACCGCTTCAATCATCCGAAACATCGTCAAGCCCTTAGCATCCAGTACAGAACGGTAAAGATCTGGGTCGGCGTCGGGGTCAAGCTCTGAGAGTGACTGCGTTTGCATTGCCTCGAGCATCTCGTCCCAGGTTGCTCCACCACCGGTTTGGTTGCCACCACCTGGGCTGCTGGGACGTGATTGCCCGTCACTGCCCACCCTGACCTGCATGCTCGCACCATGGTCCTGCGGTCGGCTTCGCGACATAGTTGCGAAATTACGCCCGCCACCACCGCGACCGCCCCCTCGCCGGTCCTGGAACATAGAGGAACGAATCTCTTGTGTCAGATCCTCTTGCATATAGACGGGCATGCCGCGGGCTAGCAATGAAGAGTTTTCACCCTCGAATCCACGGTTAAACGACCATAGCTGCACGAGCGGCGAGCGGAAGAGTCCACCTGAGTATCCTTCGGGACTCAGAAATACGGAGAAGACAGCAGCGGCGATCTGGTCACGCTTCACCCGTGCCGGTTCCTGGCCTTGGCCGCGCTCCGATCCCATCGTGCGGTTAACCCTATTGGCCATGCGCTTTAGCTGGCCGACTAGTGTGTCTTCCTCGACCATCAGGATGCCAGGCTGGGTAAGGCCTCCGCTTTCCTCCCACCCTTCGTAGTACCACTGAACAAGGAACGGGACCTCGACCACTGCCAGGCGCTCGTACGGATAAGGCAGGCCGGTCTCCTGAGCCATAGTGGTTAGCAACTGCTCTACCAATCCGTCGATTTCCTCTACGGCATCCGAAAAAAACGAGACTTGTCGCATATGCAACGGATGAACATAGAGGGCGACCTCGGTTCCGCCAGCGTCGGTGGTGAACACCTCGTACGCACTGAGATTCAGAGACAACTGAGGCACCGGAACGTTGATTTCCCAAATGCTAACGCTACGTCCTGCCCCGTCGGTCTCTTTGGTTGGTACACCTTGGGTGATTGCCTTAAGACCTACTGGCGCATCGATCGTGATACGTCCAGTTGAAAATGAGACCGGCCGTTGTTGATGATTCCCATAATCCACGCCAGGGACTGGATACCATCGGCTTCGTGGTGGCAGATAAGCCGAATCTTCTCGAATCCAGGCGGTTAGATCGCCTTTGTGAATTGGGCCTTGCCATTTCTCGATGCGAGCCGCGGTGCGCAAGAGGTCGAATCCGTTGCGATCGATATCTCCCGCGTACGTCATCCGAATTGTCGTTTGATCGCCCGGAGCCAAACTTGACGGCGAAGTGATCTCTATGACCGAACCCTTGGTCTCAAACAACAGATCACGGTTATTCACATCTACAACCTTTGATACAACGAGACCCGGGTTGAGCGTGAAGATCATTGTCTCAAGTGGAAGTTCGTTGTCGTTGACAAGCTGCATCTCGACGGTGGCAGCCAGCGGCACTCTATTTTTCATGACCTCGATGTTGAGATCGTAGGTCAGCACTTCGACGACCGGCTTGTCAGCGTAGCTAAGCTGGATCGTGAACAACTCGGTGCGGTTCTGGTCTCGAGCAATGTCCTGTTGCGCCATGCTGATGTACAAGATAGCCGCGCCACCGATCCCGGCTACAGCCATCACATGGCCCATCTTCGACCATATGCCTGGCTTTGGGAGACGCGGGTAACTCGCGATTGCGAGTCCCAGAAGGGCAAGCGAAAGTGTCAAGTAAAAAACCCGGATCTGAAGTACCCTAGCAACGTCTCCGAGTCCCGCCATGTCAGAGAAATACAGTGGCGCAAAAAAGGCACCAAAGTCGAAAATACCCCCGTAACGTGTTCCGAGGAAAAACAACACGGCGATAATGTACGCGATCGATACGAGGGCAGTCGCTGTGGTGTTGCGCAGCGTGGCTCCGAGGAAAAACGTCAACGCCGACATAAAGATCAATGCCGGGAACGTCATCAAAGCGAAGTAGGCCAGGTAAGGTGTAAGCAAGAACGGGTCGCCGGTGATGCTCATTTTCGCTGCCTGGATCGCCAAAGTGAGGGTGAGAACACAGAGGCTTAGAGTCGTCAGTGCTTGAACGACACCGACGTACTTGCCTGTCACCAACTCAGCAGTGGTCAGCGGTCGCGAAGCAATAACTTCCTCGACATCGGCGCGTTCATCGACGGCACGGAAATTCCCAGCCACGAAGGCAATCAGGATGGTCTGGAAGTAGGTGTACATATAAAACGGCATGAACCCGCTGAGGCCTAGGGCCGAGAGCTGACCTCCATCGGCCAGCCAGCCTTGAGTCTCGGCGATTGCCAGCCCAATGCCTTGCAACGTTGGGATCGATATACCAATGAAGCCGAGGGCACGAAACCTGGTAGTTCGCATCAACATGATGCGCTCGTAACGGGCAACGCCAAAGATGTTGCGTAGAATGTTCATGAATAGCTCCCGTTTTCATCGGGGGCGTGTTCATCTGTCGCCATAAAATAGATGTATGCGTCTTCGAGGTTCGGAGGCTCAGGCTCAGCCCCTGTGGGGGGGGTGCCATCTCCGACAATTCGAACTGTCAGGTCATCACCTACCGGGGTAACGGTGACAACGTCCCAGTCTTTTTGTACCTTAGCGAACCCTTCGTCGTCGACGTGCAGCGTCCAGGTTTTGTTTTCGGCGTGCCTTACCAGGTCCTCTGGCAAACCATGAAACAATAGTCGTCCAAAGTTGAGCACGGCAATATCTTCGCAAGTGCTTGAGATGTCGCCGACGATGTGAGTCGAGATTAGGATGGCTCGATCGCGGCTCAATCGGCCAAGGATCTTGCGGAATCGGATCCGCTCTTCCGGATCTAAGCCCACCGTGGGCTCGTCGACGATCAGGAATTCGGGTTCAGCAAGGATTGCCTGGGCTATACCTAAGCGACGTTTCATACCGCCCGAGAACGTTCCGGTGTACTTGTCGCGCACCTTCGTCATTGCTACAGCTTCCAGTGCCTCCTCAACTACCTGCTTGCGATGATTGCCGGGCCGAATGTGGGCCAGACGAGCCATATAGTCGAGGAACTCAAAGGCGGTCAGGTCCGGGTAGGCACCGAAGTGCTGCGGCAAGTAGCCGAGTCTCTGACGGACCTCCCCGCGGCCGTCGCTGATGTGCAAGCCATCTATCGTTACTTCACCCGCTGTTGGCTCCATCTGAGTCGACAGGATTTTGATCAGCGTTGTTTTGCCGGCGCCGTTTGGGCCTAACAGGCCGAAGGTGCCGGTGCTTATACGCAGGCTCAGATTGTCGAGCGCTGGGCGCGCCCCTTTTTGATAGGTCTTGCTCAGTGAGGAGATCTGGATGTCCATTGGCCTTGCAATGGGGAGCAGGAGGAAGTGAAACTGCCTTCACATGCTGGGATCTGCAACTGCATGTAAACTCTACTTCTGCGAGGATACCGCACCCAAGTCTATTGTTCTCTTAGGGAACGTTCGGTGTTCGTAAACTGTCTGTAAAGATTTGTAATAGCTCCCAAGAGTGACATTGCTGGAGAGCACTTGTGGTGTAAGAGTTATGAGGTCCTTTTGATGGAGCAACTCAACTCCGCAGCTCCCATCCCCACGATGAAAGACAAGTGAAGTGCGAAAGATGAAGTCGCCACAGTTTCCACTCCTGCTCATACTGATGCTAATGGTTGGCGGTTGTGAGGCCCAGACAGACGAACGCGTCGTCGATCTTGTCGTGCCGGTTACCGTACAGCCGGTTGCCCGCGGGACCATAGAGTCGTTCGTTTCAACGACTGGCAGTTTGCGTGCTTCGCGTAGCGCCGACATTCTCGTCGAAGTTCGTGGGGACCTTTTCTACGTTGAAGGTGTGAATCGCAAGAAGCCAGTTGAGGGGGCCCGCGTTAATGGAGGCGACCGCATCGCACGCATCGAGAGTGAGGAATATGTCAATGGTATTCGGCTGCAGTCACGGCAACTAGGTCTAGAAAACGCCCAAAACAACTTGGCCGAAAAGCAAGCGTTGTTCGAAGAGGGTTTGGCGGTGGCGTCCGAGGTGCAGGCAGCGCAGAAAACTGTCGCCGACGCTGAATCTGACATTGCTGATGCCCATATCCAGCTCGGGAAGATGGATGTCTATGCGCCAATCTTGGGTTATCTAACCGGACTCGTCGATACGACTGAAGAGACCATCGTGGAAGCCAACACGGTGATCGGGCAGGTTGTTGACTATAGCCAAGTGATTACCGACTTGAAGATTCCTAATTCGCAGATGCCGAACATCGACCTGGGGCAGGAAGTACGGGTCATTAACTACGCTTTTCGTGACCAGACGTTTATTGGTGCGGTATCAGTGCTTGACCCAACGCTCGATCCGGCGACGCGAACTTTCCGTGTTGAGGTCGCGGTTGACAACCCCGGGTTAATCCTTCGGCCTGGGATGTTTATTAAAGCGGACATCGTCGTGGAGCAACGCTCTGACATTATTGTTATCCCTAAGGAGTTGGTACTGAGTCGGCAAAACCGTAGCGTTGTTTTTGTCGAGGAAGAGGGTCGTGCGCAGCAGAGGAATATCGAGACCGGCCTGTCGAACGACCTGATGGTCGAAGTGATTGCAGGACTTTCTGAAGGCGAGCGGCTGATCACAAGGAATTTTGAGACGCTTCGCTCGAGAACCCAGGTTCGTGTTACTGGTGAGGGCGGGCCGAGGGGAATGAACAACTGAATCGGCAAGTTTGCTCCCCAAGTACTTGACGGCCTGACATGTCACTACCGGAGTTTTCAACCCGTTACCCGGTCACCATCGCGATGGCGACTTTTGCCGTGGTGCTGCTCGGATGGATTTCTCTAGACGGGCTGGGAACCGACCTATTGCCGAACGTAGACACACCGGTTATTACGGTCGACGTAAAGGTTCCCGGCAAGTCTCCGCAGGAGATGGAAGAGCGCTACACGCGGAGGCTGGAGCGCGACATCAGTACTGTCAGCGGCGTCGATCGCGTCTATTCGATAACACGTACCGGGCAAGCTGTCGTTGTTGCTGAGTTTAATTGGGACACCGACATGAACTTCGCGCTTCTTGATGTGCAGAAGCGCATGGGTACGTATGGCACTGACGACGAGATTCAAACCCTCGATGTAACGCAGGAAGATCCGCAAGCGCTTCCAGTGGCGCGCATTGCGGTGACATCAGTTGACTACGCTGACCTTGATGAGTTGTTCGGTGCTGTCGACACCTTAGTAAAACCTCGTCTAGAAGCCCTTGATGGTGTCGCGTCAGCCGAGATTGAGGGTGATGCTGAAAAAGAGATTCGGGTCATCCTCGACCCTTACCTATTGGAAGCCTTTGGCCTTACGGATAGTACGGTCGTGCAGCAGATCCAACAGGCCAACCAGGATGTGTCAGGAGGTCGTTTAGAGGAAGGTGATCAGTCGTACCAGGTAAAAGGGCTGGGTCGTCTCACTGACATCACTGAGATCGAAAATCTAATCGTTGGTCAGCGTGCTGGAGCTGTCGAGGAAAGTGGAGCCGCTGCCGAAGCAGGCGCGGGAGCAGGCACAGGCACAGCGACTGAAGGTGCTCTGCGAGTCCCTGTGCAGGTCAAAGACGTTGGTCGCGTCATTCTCGAGTACTCCGAACGCGAGACCATAGTGCGGCTCAATGGCGTCGAGTGTCTCGGCATCGCGATTTACAAGGAGGCTGATGCTAGTACGGTCGGCGTTGTGCAGACCGTGCTCGCCGACATGGACCAACTGGGACTCGATTTGCCCAACGTTCAGTTTACCGTCGTTGAAAACCAGGCTCGGTTCATCGAGGCGGCTGTCCAAGAGGTAGAAGAAGCTGCTTTGTTTGGTGCGCTGCTTGCGGTCGGCGTCTTGTTCCTTTTCTTGCGTTCCATCACTGTGACGATGGTTATCGGCATGGCAATTCCGATATCCATCCTGGCCACGTTCACGCTGATGTACTTCCAGGACCTAACGCTCAATGTCATGACGTTAGGGGGGCTGGCGCTCGGCGCCGGCATGCTCGTAGACAACGCGATTGTTGTTATCGAGAACATCTATCGGCGCTTGGAGCTTGGCGCCGATCCTTATGAGGCTTCAGCTAAGGGTGCCTCCGAGGTTGGCGTTGCGATCCTGGCCTCGACGTTGACGACAGTTTCAGTTTTCCTGCCGATCGTTTTTGTCCAGGGGCTAGTGGGTGAGCTTTTTGAGGAACAGGCTTGGACGGTGGTGTTCTCTCTCCTGTCGTCCCTGATTGTTGCGATGACGGTGGTACCGATGATCAGCTCGCGTTTACTACGCCGGCAAAGTTCCGATGGAAGACCTAAGCAAAGGCGCTGGTATCGTGCCGGGTTGTCCTTAGCTCTTGACCACAAGTTCGTTGTCTTTGTTTTTATTGGGATTGCCGCAGGGGGCACGTTCCTGATGGCGCTGGGGATCCCGATGGAGTTTATTCCGCGAGAAGACCAGGGTCTCTTCAGTGTTGATGTTGCGTTGCCCGAAGGTTCTCGTCTAGAGATGACCGACCGGGTTGCGACCCGCGTTGGGTCGATGATCCAGGAACTGGGTTCTGGCGAGGTGGTTACGGTATACACACGCTCCGGCCAAGATCCGGCGCGAGTGACCAATGTTACGGATCCGAGCGGGCCAAACCGCACTAATCTTTCGGTGGCGTTGTCGACTGGTCCTCGTCGAAGCATTGGGCAAATAGTCGAAGCTATCGACAGAGAAATAACTGAGATCCCAGACTTGGAGGCTAAGTACGAGTTACAAGAAACGGCTTTACAAGGGGTTCTCGGAGCGGAGGCGGCCCCGTTACAACTTGAGATCATCGGTGATGATCTCGATACGTTGCGCCGACTTACCAGTGAGATAGCAACGCTGGTAGAGGAGTTGCCTGCGGTCTATAACGTGCGCACGAGTTTTCAAGGCGGACAGCCAGAAATCGATTTGAACCTGCGCGACGATGTCGTTGCTGCGTTTGGCCTCACTCCGCAATCGCTGATAGCTGATCTTGAGCGCCGGCTAGCCGGTGAGGTTGCTGGACAACTCTCGAAAGACCAACGCTCGCGGGATATTCGAGTCGGTTTTGATGACGTCACGCTCAACGAGCTGCGTTCGATTCGTATCGATACGCCAGAGGGTGCGATCCTAACCCTTGGCGACATCTCAGATCCTCGCACCGTCGAGGGCCCCCGTGAAATCTTGCGAGAAGACCAGAGGCGTATCGGGAGAATCAGCGGATACCTGGTTGAGGGCGCTGTGCTCAGTGACGCGATCGACCAGGTTGAGGGTCTCGTGGCACAGGTTGCGCTTCCGGTTGGCTACGCTACGGAACTTGGCGGAGAGGAGCGTGAGCGCGCCGAATCATTTGCCAGCCTCGGCTTCGCTCTCGGGCTATCCGTGATTCTCGTGTATATGGTGATGGCATCGCTATTTGAATCGATCCTGCATCCGTTTACCGTGATGTTCACCGTGCCGTTCGCCGGTGTCGGTGTTGTGGTCGCCTTTTGGGCGTTAGGTGAACCCCTTAGCATCATGGCTTATATCGGCGTCATAATGCTGGGAGGAATCGCGGTGAATGATGCCATCATTCTGGTTGACCACATTAACCAGTTGCGCACCAAAATGTCGATTCGTGAAGCTGTTATGCAGGGGGCGCAAGACAGGGTGCGCCCGATCCTGATGACCAGTGCCACCACCGTTCTGGCACTTTCCCCGATGGCAATTGGTCTTGGTGAGGGGGCCCAGATGAGAGCGCCGATGGCAATCGCCGTGATCGGCGGACTGGTGACCTCAACATTGTTGACGTTAGTCATCATTCCGGTGGTCTACGAGATGATTGAAGGCGTCCGCCGGTTACCGGAGCGACTGGGCGCAACGGGCCGGTCATGATCTCCAACCTTGCCATTCGTCGCCCTGTCACCACGGCGATGTTTTTCATCGGAGTTGGTCTTCTAGGCGTAGTTTCTCTCGGCCGACTTAACGTCGAGTTGATGCCCGAGGTTGTTTTTCCAGAGATCTTTATTGTTGCTAATCAGCGCACGATGTCGCCTGAACAAATCGAGCGTGAGATTGTGATGCCGATAGAGGAGGAGGTAGGCAAGCTCGAGAACGTCGTGCAGATTGATTCTCAGTCGCGCCTTGCCAATGGCAGCGTAACAATAGCGTACGAACCGGCGACCGATATGAAGATCGCCGAACTACAGGTCAACCGGCTCGCGAGCCAACTGCTACCGACGCTTCCAGAGCAGACGACGCTGACCGTGCAGCGTTTCGACACTTCGGTTTTGACCAGTGCCGTGATGACGCTTCAAGTGCTTGGTGTCGGTGATCTGAACTGGTTGCGGGACTTTACCGAACAGAAGATTAGGCCCGAGCTTGAAGCGGTCGATGGTGTGGTGTCGGCTACCCCTCTGGGTGGACAGCAGCGCTCGATTGAAATCATCGTTGACCCTGAACTTCTGGCCGCGCACCAGCTGTCGATGAACGCAATCACCGGAGCGATCAATAGTGTCAACGTCCCGCGTGCCTACGTCGGGCGGGTGTTCGACGCTAATCAACGTTTTCCGGTCAGTGTGTCGGGACAGTTTGCGGCGCTCAGCGAGGTCCACAATGTCGTCGTGCGGCAAGATGGCCAGCTTACTCTTGGTGATATCGCCGAGATCAACTATGGGCTCCAGGAGCGTACCGACTACAGCCGGGTCAATGGCCTTGAGGCGGTTAGCATTCGCATCCAGAAGGAAAACGAAGGAAACCTGATTTCCATTGCTGAAAACCTGCTTATTACCGTTGAAAGACTCAATCGACAGTTCGCTGCCGAGGAGATCGAAATCACCATTACCGAAGACCAAGCGGAAATTATGCAGGAGGCCCTCGGTACGCTTCAACAAGCGGCGATTATTGGTGTGTTTCTGGGGCTCGGCGTGCTGTTCTTGTTCCTGCGAAGTGCCCAGTTCGTTGGAATTTTGCTGCTGGCGATACCTTCGTCTCTTCTGCTGACCTTCAACCTTATGTACGCCTGGGACCTGTCGCTCAATGTGCTATCACTGTGTGGCTTGGCGCTGTCGATGGGGATGCTCGCTGACAATGGCATCGTCGTAATGGAGTCCATCTTCAAGCACTTTGAAGCTGGCAAAGAAGCCATGGAAGCGGCTCGCACAGGGACAGCCGAAGTTAGCCGCGCGATTATTGCTTCAACAGCGACGACGGTGGCTGTATTCATTCCGGTGGTTTTTATCCAGAGTGAATTCCAGGACATCATCCGCGAACTTGCATTGGCGATTACGTTTCCGCTAATGGCGTCGTTGCTTGTTGCTCTGACGCTCGTTCCGATGCTCGGCGCACGAACACTGTCACGCGCTTCGCTCCGGCCCCTCGGGACCGGTCGCTTGCTCGAGATGTATACAGTCGTGCTCAAGGCAAACTTGCGTCATCGTGTGCGCCTCGCTGTCGGTGTAGCCGTGGCCCTGGTGGCAACATTAATCGCCGCGTTTTTCTTGATGTTGCAGCAGCAATCCGTAGCCGAAGAAAGCGGTTTCACTATCTACGTTTCGCTCGATGAAGGCGCGACCCTTGAGGCCACAGATGCAGCTGTCATCAAGGTCGAGCAGGTCGTCTCTGAACTCGACGACGTAGAGACTTTCACCACAAGCGTTCAGGAAGCACAGGGTTCGGTGAACGTTACGCTTGTTGATCGGGCCGACTACCCGGATCGCATGACCGTCGATATGGCAAAGGAGGCGCTCGACGATGCCCTCGACGACATCGACCGCGGGGACGTGAACGTTGACTTCGATCCGCCGGCCTCAGGTGGCGGTGGCGGGTTTGGGGGTGGGGGAAGAAGCGGCGGTGGTGGCGGGGGTGCGACCGGTGGTTTTGCACTCGGCCAGGGTGCGACGCCGGAGACTATTGTCGTCCGCGGCAACGACTTTTCTACGCTTCAGATGATTGCTGATGACTTGGAATATCGGCTCGAGGAGGTGCTTGACGTCAACTCCGACAGCATCCGGGCTGACCTGGCGAGAAGCGGTCCCGAGGTTCAGGTTATCCCTGACGCAGCGGCTATGTTCGATCGCCAGCTGGATGTCAACACAGTACTGGGGGCAATTAGTCAGGCGAGCCCGCAGGGCGTGCAGACGTCGACTGCTTATCTTGAAGCTGACGGCACCGAGACGCCAATCGAGATTCGTTATATTGACGAAATTGAGGAAGACCCGATCGGTCTCGACGAGTTGCGGCAGTTGCCGATTCTGACTCCAGCGGGCGAATTCACGCCGATAGAAGAGGTTGCTCGTATTCGAACCGATGAAGGGCGCAACACAATCTTGCGTACGGACCAATCACGTCGTGTCGTCCTTACCTACCGCTTTACTGACGAGGTGTCGGAGTCACAACCCAGCATTGATGCGGCGCGTGCCTACGTGCGGTTGGTGATCAACGACATGATCTTGCCGCCGGGGTACACAGTTGAGGTAACCGAGGCAGAGGTCGACACGATTTACTACTGGATGATGGGAATTGCGGCCATTTTGGTTTACATGATCCTAGCGTCACTGTTCGAGTCGTTTTCCTCACCGATCGTTATCTTCTGCACGTTGCCGACTGCGGTAATTGGTTCGTGTATGGCTCTGCTGTTTACCGGCACCGGTCTGACCTCAGAAGCGGGGCCGATGGCACTACTCGGCTTCGTTGTCCTCATCGGTATCGCAGTGAACAACGGCATCATTTTGATTGATGCTGTGACCAGCATGCGTAAGCAGGGTTTTCGGCGTGAGCGCGCTGTGCTTACCGCGGGCCGCTCGCGGGTGCGGCCAATCCTGATGACATCATCAACGACGCTCCTCGGTATTTTCCCTCTCACCTTGGAGTTTGGCGGTGATTTCGAGATCTGGCCACCGTTTGCCATCACTGTGGTTGGCGGGCTTGCGGTTTCGATGGTCTCGACGTTGATCTTCGTGCCGGTGGCCTACATGGGCATTGACCAAGTAAGGGATTGGCTGCGGCGTATGGGTTGGATCGGTGTTGGGATCGCTTCGACCATGACGATAGCGGCCACCTACGGTGTTCAGTATCGCTATGAGAGTTATTTTTGGACGTCGATTGCAGTGGTTCCGATATGGTTCCTTTTCCTCACGGCGGTGTGGACCATTATGCGTGCGCACCATGCGCGCGCGCTCCTGCATACACGGCGGGAGCCAATTTACTCAGTGGAGCTCCACACGCTTACCAAAATATACGGAGCCCCTGGTAGGTTCCGGCGGGAGTGGGGCCGCTTCGAGCGCCGTGCTCGGCATATGCTCGATGAAGGACTCGAAGTACTTGATCGGGGAGCCGTAAAGGATGGGTTGATCTGGAAGCTTCCTGTTCTTGCGCTTCTGATCTTTCTGCACACTTACGCTACAGCAGGGATGGGTCTTTTTGCGATTTCGATTGCAACTTGGGGGCTCCTTGTCCATCTGGTGCACGCTGTTGGCTCATTGGTTGTCGAGGGGTCGCCTCGAGCGTTCCGCTTTGTCGTTCGCTACGGTTTTTTGACGCTATTCCTCTATTACACGCAGCGTCGCCTCGATGCTTGGTCGCTGACGATTACCTGCGCTTTGCTGTTCTTTGTGGTCCGTGGCGTAAGGTGGTTGGCACGTCAGGTTGAAGCCGGCAAGGTCGATATCGAAGACATGATAGGGCGGGCGGTTTGGCTGCGACGGCCAATCTATCGAATTGCCGCGAAGATGCCAATCATCGGGGCTGGCTCTGCGGAATTCACCGCATTGCGTGGTGTCAATCTGAAAATCGGTCGTGGGATGTTCGGTCTACTGGGGCCGAATGGCGCAGGCAAGACGACGATGATGCGGATTATCACCCGGGTTCTAGAGCCAACGTTTGGTTCGGTTTCGGTCAACGGGGTCAACCTGGATGAGCATGAACACCTTCAGGGCCTGATCGGTTATCTGCCACAGCATTTTGGCTCGTACAATCACATGACTGGCTACGAGTATCTTGAATACCGAGCGCTACTTGAAGGATTCAACGATTCCGCTGAGCGTAAAGAGCGGATCATGGATGTGCTTGAGCAAGTCAACTTGGTCGATCGGAAAGAAGATACGATTGGCTCCTATTCAGGTGGCATGCGGCAGCGTATTGGCATCGCCCAGACGCTATTGCACACGCCGCAAATTATGGTCGTCGATGAGCCGACCGCCGGACTCGATCCGGTCGAACGCATCCGTTTCCGCAACTTGCTGGCCCGTTTGAGCAAGGATCGCATCGTCATTTTCTCGACTCACATAGTTGAGGATGTCGCTGGCAGCTGTAACCGGCTGGCCATCATCAACAATGGACAGTGCATCTACGCGGGCACGCCACAGGTGATGCGCGAGCAGGCACGAGGCAAGGTATGGGAAGCGGTGCTCGAGGAAGACTTCTTCAATGATCTTGAGCATGATCTCAATCTCATCACCCACCTGCGGACCCCGGCTGGTATCCGTGTCCATTTCTTGTCAGACGAAGCACCGGCGCAATTTAAGGCTAAACAAGTAGATCCGTCATTAGAAGATGCGTACATCTACTTGCTCGGTCAGCACAGAGGTGCGGCGTGAGTGACGTCCGTCGGGGCTCCCAGTCGGACGATGGTGATTTCGCGCCGACGTTGGACGCGGCAACGCCGGATGTCGAGGCGATGCTGCCGTGGCGCGAGCTGACAAGCAGCTTAGTGTCCCTGTTTCGTCTCAGTGGTCGGGTCGTCTTCCGGCGCAAGTTGCTGTTCATGATGCTTGGCCTCCTGACGTTCTACACGATTCTCTACCTCTTTGCGGTATACCAGCCGAACTCGGGCTTCGGCGTCGACGATGCCTTGTTCATCCTAGTTGAGTTGCCTGGCACGGTCCTCGGGATCTACCTAGCCATGGACCTCATCGCCCGGGAGCGTGACCAGCATACCCTTGAGGTGTTATTTAGCACCGCAAGCTCGCACCACACTGTCTGGAGCTTGCGGATGCTCTCGGTGTACGCCGTGCTACTGGTCACAATGATGATCATGAGCACTATTGCTTACTATTTTTTCGCGGAGTTCCCATACATATGGGGTGGGCTAAACGCGTTTCTGCCGGCGTTCTTGGTTGTGAACCTAACGTTCTTTTTCTCTGTTTTCACTCGCAGCGCCAATGCTGCCGGCATGTTGGGACTCGGTTTTATAATTTTGGTCCTGATTACTTACGAAAGTTTCCAAGGGACAAATTGGGATCTGTTCCTGAAGCCATTCGAGATGACGGTTATTGCCGAAGATCCAGTCTGGGCTGAAAAAATGTTGATCAATCGCCTCGCAGTTTTCACTGCTGGCGCGATGTTGTTGTTTCTCGCACTTCGGCGGATGGAACATCGAGAAAGGCTTCTAAATTAAGGGTTCTTAGGACGTCAATCGCCGCGGTTATTTTTCTGGGCTCCTGTAAAGCGGGCGCACTGTCCTTCTAGCTCCATCACGTCGCGTTACCGCTAATCATCACGTCCGTGGTTAGGGAAGACAGCAGAACAATCTTTAGGCCGATGTCTCTAGATTTCAGATTGGACCTGAGTTAGTTGCTGACAGTGAAAACGGGTTGCACCCAGGCGCGCCAACCTCCGGAGTCGTAGACGACCGCGCGCACGTACACCTCGGGACCGCGGAGCTCGAAAACGGCTGGATTTTCGGGGGTTTCGGAAAGCATCTTCCCCCCAGCGCCGATGAACCTGGTCAGGTATTTGAAGTTGGTACGTTGGCGGATGTGTATTTCAAGGCGCCGGTCGTTTACCCGGATATCGTCGAGGTCAACACCTGTGCTTGCGTAAAACAGCCCCTCTTCCAGGTGAGTAACGATCTCGAGCGGATCGAGAGAACGGGCCCGTACAGTGACCCAGCCACGTCCTGGGTTGGATCGATCGCGTCCAATAGTTTGGAAGTCGTGGGCGTCATCGACGGCAATTCCATAGATACGTTTGCCACGGGTGAGCAAATAATCCCAGATGGTTTCCAGGCCAAGCGCATCGCCGCCCCCGTTGTTGTGCACGGTTGGGTGACCGTTGTAGATCTCAAGGAGACGATTGTTTTCGATCTGAGCAAGTTCCTCGGCCCCAAATGACCACCCGAAGTTAGGGTGATTGATGTGCGGCGCTCCTTCGACCTCACGGATAGCGTCGACATTTTTCTGGATTGTGCCGACAAGAGTTTCAGCGGTTTGGGGGATTACGAGAGTGTTGATGTTAATACCGTTAATGTGTACGGAACTGTCTTCAAAACTCGAAGTCACTTCCTCGCCCGGGATCAGAATGAAGTTTTCATCGAAGATGTGCGAAAGAATCGCCGGGTTGGTTAGCACATTGTGATCGGAGAGCACCAAGAAGTTGTACCCGTTTTCCTTATACCAGGTGGCGACGTCTTCCGGGGAGGAGTCGCCATCGCTCTCCAGCGTATGTGTGTGAGTATTCCCCTTAAACCATGCCATCCCTGTCGTATCATGAGTTTCAAAGCGGAATCCACTCGATTGTGCTACCAGCGGAGCCGCTGAAGACGATCCAAAGAAAACCGTAATGGCCATTGACGCTATCAGGACAGTGTTTTTCGGTCTCAAAGGATTCCCCCGCATTTTCGGCCTATGTTTGCGTATGAGTGAGTTTATAAGGCTTGTTCCTAGGTTAATTTTCGCATTATGCGTCAATGTTGGATTCAATGATCACGGTGTGCCAGGCGATATTTCATGTGATCTCTAACTTTAAGTGGGCTAGTTGACTGGCAGAAATCGCGATTTCTCTCGAATTTGGGCCTTTTTGAGAATATTAAGCATGTAAAATTAACCGAAACATTCCTTATTTGCCCTTGCCAATAATTCATTGTTAAGACTAATCTAAAGCACCCGTTATATGTTTCTAGCACCCTTTCTGTTTGCTTTTGGGTGTGCGCGAGGTAATTCGTACATGAGAAAGTTCGCATTAGCAGCATCGATCGCATCGATTCTATGCCTTGCTGTCTCCGTCGATACTGGATTGGCGGGGGGCTCGCCGGCCCTGGAAGTTAGTTCTATTGCTTCCGTAGGACCGGTCGCTAAGGGCTCCGCTCCGATGTCTTATCAGGAGCAGAACATGACGATTGGGCGCTATTGCTTCCGTTGCCACAACGATCAGTTGCTGACGGGCGGTTTGTCGCTTGAGTCGTTTGATGCTGAACATGCCTATGAGAACCCTGAAATTGCTGAAAAAATGATCCGCAAGTTGCGTGCGGGCATGATGCCGCCAAGGGAGGTACAACGGCCGGACGCTGCAACCGTTGATGCCTTGGTGGTGGCGCTTGAAACAACTGTTGACGACCACGCTGGGCGCAATCCGAATCCCGGTAGGCGAACCTTCCAGAGGCTTAACCACGCGGAATACGTTGCGTCGGTTAAGGATTTGCTAGGTATAGAAATTGATGCCAGCACGTTTCTCCCGCCCGACACGATTAGCGCTAGCTTTGACAACATTGCCGACGTTCAGATGCCGTCAGCAACAGTGATGGAAGGCTACCTGCGGGCCGCTGGCCACGTTAGTCGCGCCGCCATTGGTGATCCCTTCGCAAGTCCTAGCTCGACTGTCTACCCTGTGTCACGAACTCAGTCACAAAAGGGACGGGCTGATGGGGCACCTTTTGGCACCCGTGGAGGCCTCTCGGGTGTTCACAACTTCCCTGCTGACGGCTAGTATGAGTTTCGGATGCTGCTGCACGGTGAGCCTACTGGATTGTTATTTGGCCGCACACTCCTTGAAGAGCAGATTGAGGTATCAATAGACGGTGAGCGGGTCGGAGTTCTCGATATTGACCGGTGGCTGTCGGAAATGGATCCTGCTGGCCTGACAATCACCGTAGGCCCGGTTGATGTGCGTGCTGGTGCGCATAGGGTAGCGGCAGCCTTCGTGGCCCAGTATGAAGGCGGGTTATCTATTGATGACCTGATTACGCCGATCGATAACACTCTGGCCGACACGCAGATCGGCGTCGGCTACGGTGTCGAGACGCTTACCCACCTGCGTGATTTGTCCATCGTCGGCCCGTTTGATGTCACCGGCGTTTCTGACACTCCAACACGCCGCGCGGTCTTTACTTGTCGCCCGACCTCTCCCGAAGAGGAAGCCCCGTGTGCCGAGAGCATAATTTCGCGGCTCGCTGCACAAGCTTATCGGCGGCCGACCACTGAGACCGATATCGATGCCCTTATGTCTTTCTATAACCAGGGTGTAGTTTTCGGTGGTTTCGAGGGTGGTATCGGGACGGCGTTGCAGGCGATCCTAGCCAGTCCACACTTTGTTTTCCGGATGGAGGAAACACCAGCGGGTGTTAGCCCGGGTGAAATTTACCCGGTCAGCAACATCGACCTTGCTTCACGTCTCTCCTTTTTTCTTTGGGCCATGCCGCCCGACCAGGAATTGATCGATTTGGCAATGCGTGGCGAGCTCTCAGACCCCACAGTTATTGACGGGCAGGTACAGCGGATGCTTGCGGACCCGCGTGCTGAGGCTCTTGCCACACGGTTTGCAGGTTTGTGGTTGCGACTACAAGACCTCCAAAAAGTAGATCCGGACGCATTGGACTATCCTTATTTTGACGAAATCCTTGCCGAGTCCATGCATCGCGAAACCGAGCTGTTGTTCGCTCATCTGGTTGCCGAGGATCGTAGCGTGCTCGAACTTCTCACCGCCGACTATACGTTTGTCAACGAGCGCCTAGCACGTCACTACGGTATTCCCGGTGTTACAGGGATGGAGTTTCGCAGGGTGAATTATCCCGACGATCGTCGCCAAGGTGTTTTCGGGCACGGCAGCGTTTTGACCATGACGTCTCATGGAAACCGGACGTCGCCGGTCAAGCGTGGCCTCTGGGTGCTTGAGGTGTTGCTGGGCAGCCCGCCGCCGCCGCCGCCGCCGAACATACCTGACCTTGAAGAGACTGGCGAAGCTGAAAATGGCCGACGTAAGTCAGTCGCTGAACAAATGGCTGAGCACCGCGCCAATCCGGCGTGTAGCTCTTGCCACAACATGATCGACCCACTTGGCCTGTCCCTCGACAACTTCGATGTTACGGGGGCGTGGCGTATTAAGGATCGTGGTGTTCCGATTAATACCGCGGCTGTGATGTACGATGGCACCGAATTGAATGGGCCGGCCGACTTGCAGAAGGCGCTCATGGAACGCTCCGACGTTATCATCACTCACTTTACTGAGAGCCTCATGTCGTATGCCATTGGCCGCAGGGTGGAATACTACGATATGCCGAGGATCCGCGAGATTTTTGGCGAGGCAAAAGCGAACGATTATCGGATTTCTTCCTTTATCACCGGAATTGTCAACAGTGATTCGTTCCGGATGGCGAGGGCTGAAACGACAGAAGAAATGAGTTCTGAAGGACAACAGTTTTAACGGGTTATTTAAGGAACACAAATCGGAGAACCGCCGTATGTACATTTCGAAGAAATACATCTCCCGCAGAACAGTCTTGCGCGGTCTGGGTGTGACGCTTGGTGTCCCCCTGCTCGACGCGATGGTTCCGGCAGGTAAGCTTTGGGCCAGCACGGCCGCGGGAAGGGCAGCTGGCCGCACACGGATGGTCTGCATCGAGCAGGTGCACGGCGCGGCAGGTTGTAATGAGTTTGGCGCATCCGAGTTCCTCTGGGCGCCTGAGGGAATTGGTCGGAATTTCGACCTGTCAGCCGGGAGCTTGGCACCGCGCGACTAGTTCAAGGACTACCTCTCAATTGTCAGCAACACTGATTGCCAGCAGGCCGAGGCTTTCATCCCCGAACATATCGGTGGCGACCACTTCCGTTCGAGCGCGGTATTCTTGACCCAGGCTCGTCCCAAGATGACACAGGGGTCGGACGTGTACGTAGGCCCGTCGATGGACCAGTTATACGTGCAGCGTTTTGGCCAGGACACTCCGATTTCGTCGATGCAGCTTTCAGTCGAGCCGGTGGATCAAGCCGGTGGTTGTGCCTACGGTTACGCTTGCGTATACACAGATACGATTAGCTGGGCAGCGGCGGACCGCCCGCTACCGATGATTCGAGATCCCCGTGCCGTATTTGAGCAGTTGTTCGGTGCTGGCGGGACGCCAGAGCGGCGTTCGCAGCTACGCCAGACCGATAGCAGCATCCTCGATTGGGTTATGGAAGAGATGACTGGCCTCCGTCGCCAGCTGGGCCTGGCGGACCAGCAGCGCCTGGACCAGTACGTCAACAACATTCGAGAGATTGAGCAGCGCATCCAGCGCATCGAAGAGCGTAATAGCAGTGGTGCGCAACGCGAGCTGCCTTCGGCCCCTGCGGGCGTGCCCGATTCGTTTGATGAGCACGTCAAGTTGATGTTCGACCTGCAGTTGTTGGCCTTTGAAGCAGACCTTACCCGCGTCTTCTCCTTCAAGTTTGGGCGCGATGGCTCAAGCAGGGTGTATCCCGAAAGCGGCATCGACGCCGGATTCCATGGAGCCTCGCACCATGGTGGACGTGATAACCGAGTGCGGGACTACGCGGAGATCAACAAATATCACGTCTCCTTGTTGCCGTACTTTATGGAAAAGCTCCAGAACACGATGGAAGGGGACACCAGTCTCCTCGACAACACCGTGATCGTCTACGGTTCGCCGATGGCTGACAGCAACCTGCATAACCATCGCCGGTGCCCGCTGATCATGCTGGGCGGTGCTAGTGGAGCATTGGATGGTGGTGTGCACCTCCACGCCGATGACGGCACCCCGATGGCGAACGTGATGCTGGATCTTATGCAGAGGCTCGGTATGGACGATATGAAGAGCTTCGGTGATAGCAACGGGATTTTCTCGTTGTCGGCACCCCCCACGGAAGCTGGTAACGCTTAACTGACCCGGAGGCGAGCAATGCGGAACCGTCTACACTTTAACGCGCCCACCGTTGTCGCCATCTTAGTGCTGATGGCCGTTTCGGTACCGGCGATATTGGTTGCCTCAGCAGCTGAGTCCCCGGTTGCGGACGCGGCGATGCGTGAGGATATCAATACAGTTCGCGCGTTGTTGCGTGAAGGCGCTGACGTCAACGCTTCCCAAGGCGACGGTATGACCGCGTTGCATTGGTCGGCTCTGACCGACGACGTCACCACTATGGAGGTTTTGCTATACGCCGGAGCCGTGGTGGAGCCGATGACACGCTTGGGCAGTTATACGCCACTCCATTTAGCAGCTATGCAGGGCAATAGCGGTGCGGTGGCACGCCTTTTGGAGGCTGGCAGTGACGGAGAGCGGATTACCGACACCGGGGTAACTCCGCTACACCTGGCTGCGCAGGCCGGTCAGGTTGCATCGATTAGTGCCTTGATTGGCGCTGGCGTCCATGTGAACGCCCGGGATCAGTACCTGGAACGTACACCGCTTCACTTTGCTACCGCGCATAACCGGCTGGAAGCAATAACGGCGTTGGTAGCTGCTGGTGCAGATGTTGGAGCCATCACCAAAGTGACCGACTATCCGGACAAATCCCGTATTGACGGCGAATCGCGGTCAAAGCGGAACCGGATCAAAGATGCTTCGAAATCGCCGGAAGAACGTACGGACTTCCGTGATCGCTTCGATGGGTTCGTACCGGCCAATTCACAAGCTTCGGCCGATCCCACCCTAGAGACTAAAAAAGCTGCGGAGAAGACGGACGATCCACCGGCCGATGATAAAAAGTCTGCGGAGAAGACGGACGATCCACCGGCCGATGATAAAAAGTCTGCGGAGAAAACGAAAACGGACGATCCGCCGACTGGAGCAGGTACTGGGGCAACCACACCACCGGACCCAGATGACCCAGCTGGCACCCCTCGTAGCACCGGCGGGAGTCGTAATAACCGCCCCAGGCCGACTAGGCGCGACCCGAATGCACCGCGGGCTCTTTCGGGGACCGAACAAATCGGTACACAGGGTGCGTTTACTGCACTCCACTACGCGGTGCGTGACGGTCGTTCAGAAGCCGCATTGATGCTGCTGGAAGCAGGTGCTGACATCAATCATCGTACAGCCGATGAGTCGAGCCCACTTCTGCTAGCTACAATCAACGGGAACTACGATCTTGCCAAAGAGCTTCTAGGTCGTGGCGCCGACCCGAATTATTTGAGTGATGACGGCGTTGGACCGCTATTCGCCACGGTCAACCAGGAATGGCACTTGCGTACCTGGTACCCACAGCCTACGGCAGATGAACAGCAGGAAATTTCGTACCTCGACTTGATGAGGCTCTTGCTTGAAGCCGGAGCCGATGTTAACGCTCGCACAACGACGCACGTTTGGTACGCGGCTTACAATGCTGGACGCATGGGCGTCGACTTTTCTGGTGCCACTACGTTTTGGCGTGCCGCCTATGCTCTGGACGTGGATGCCATGAAACTCCTTGTGGAGTTTGGTGCCGACCCCAATATTTCAACGCTCTCTTACGGGAACACTACTCGGCGGAACTTCGGGACCCAGCCTTTCCAGTGCCAAGGCTGCGAGAACGATGATGAGGAAGAGGAATTGGACCCCTCAGGGCTGCCGAAATCGAAGCCCGGTGATCCGGCTGTGCATGCATTGCACGCTGCCGCGGGCGTTGGTTTTGGCACCTCACGTGTAGGCCAGCAGCATCGCCACGTGCCTAACGGTTGGTTTAACGCCATTGAATACCTCGTCGATGAACTCGGTGTAGACGTCAACGTACGTTCACACGACGGTTTCTCGGCCATGCATAACGCCGCCTCGCGGGGAGATAACGAGATGATCTTGTTTCTCCTTGAGCGTGGTGCCGACCCGAAGTTTGTCAGTCGCCGTGGGCAAACAACGATAGACATGGCGAATGGTCCGCAGCAGCGGGTGCAGCCTTTTTTCGAGACGATCGCCTTGCTTGAACGCTTCGGTGCAATTAACAACAACAACTGTATTTCTTGCTGATCGAACCTAAGGGCACGCAGTAACGGTTACTCGTTGTTTATGTGCCTGAAGTTTGTTTCTTGGTGACGACGTTGCTTTCTGTCTCTGTATTACCTACTGGCTGTCTTATCATAGGTTTGCTGTTGCAGCAGGCTGTGGCTGTTCACGAAGAACCGCGTCACAAGCTTGTCTTTGAAGACAGCGTAGCTTTCGTTCTCGATGTGCAGATACCGTCGGGGGACACAACGCTTTACCACACCCACGCCGACCCGATCTTCTATGTCTCAATCGGCACCTCGCGCACGCGTTCCCAGGTCATGGGCCGTGACTGGGTTGGGCCCGGTACGGGACCTGTAAGTTCGCCAGGCAGGGTATTTAGCAATATTCGCTATGCTGACCGGCCAGTTACCCACCGGGTCGACAACGTCGGTGACGGGTTGTTCCGGCTAATTGCGGTGATCAACCGTGGCCACGGGCCGGCTGCGGATTCTGCAGCGCTTTCGACTGGACCTAGTACCCCGCCACCTTTGGGCTTCGAAGTCGAGATAGACAATCACTGGTTTCGTTCGTTCCGGGGCACCCTTGAGCCAAGTGCATCGAGCCCCCTACATCGACATGCACTGCCAGTAGTGACCGTCCAGGTTGCCGACGGCAGTTGGGTGTTCCAGGAAGCTGGTGCTGAACATAGCCTCAAGAACCCTGGTGATGCGCCACTCGAATTAGTCGAAATCGAGATCAGGTAGAGCGGCCCAAAGCCGAGCTCGGCATAGGGGATTCACTCGTCGACAGCAGGGTCGAAACTCCTAATCATCGCGTCATAAACCTCTACCAAGTACTGGGCTCGCTGACGATACTCTTCGCCCCATCGATCCCCGAAGCCCTCCACATCATGAGCGCTCAAGATGTAGCCAACTTTTGGCCAGGGATGGCCAGAATCTTGGTTGGCATTCATGAATGCCGTGAAGTCGACCGATCCAAAATTATCGAGGGCAACAACGTTTTGTGAATCGGTCCAGACTTGAAGGTCCTTGCGAGTTGCCGGGCCGAGCATCGACGGAAGATCAGAACGGAAAAATTTGATTACTTGCTCGAGAATTTCGCCTGATTGCTTAGCATCCAGGAGGTCCTTCTCGAGATCAATTGACAGGTTGCAGAGACCGGGAGAGAGGAAAACACCAATGTGGGTGGCGTATTTTTCGTTGCCAGTCCGTTTAACACGTGCCCACAAGAAAGGTCCACGATCTCCGTCGTCACCGTCACCTTCTGGCCAGAGGTCTGCATGGTAAAAACCATCACCGAACAGGTCAGCGCCAAGTTTCGCAATCAAATGGCCTGCTTTCCTCCATAGGTGGTCCACAAGGTCGCCGGTGGCTATCCCAGCTT
>CAYVUW010000031.1:0-4412 GCA_964455175.1 uncultured Acidobacteriota bacterium
CGGTATTGCTCGTGGCATGGGGAGCACGTCTCGCGGAGCGCGCCGAAAGCAACTCCTGCTGCTTCGATATCACCAGCTGCTGCTGCTGAATGGAACCCTTGGGCAGCCCTCTGAGAGCTGATCGCATACCGGAGAGCACGGCGGTCACGGGTCTGCCAATAGGACCTCGCCTTAGACATGCCGTCGACGATCGTAGCAGCGCTAGCTTCAAGTCCAGGAGCATCTTCCGCACTCATCTGATCGCCTACTGCACCTAGAGCCCCACGAATCGCCTTCATTGCGCCGTCATAGTCGTCCGCGTTCGGCCGAGCACCACCACCGCCTTCTAGAGTACAAGACCAGACAATGCATATATGTTTCCTCAACATCAACGGACCAACTTCCGCACCGTAAACGTCCCCATTGGCGTCGACCGCTACGCCTTCGGCAGCACTTGTCCCTGAATTATCCTGATCCGGTTCCGGATCGGGAATAAAACCATCGACCATCCCATCAGCAACCGAACCGAAGCGGACGCCACGTTTCCATCCCGGATTTCGCCGAGCATTGGATTCTGAATCTGCCACGTACAAAACATCGGCAGCGGTGATAAATAGCCCACTCGGCCGACCAAACTGGGTCCAGGTCGCAATATGGTCGCCGTTCTGGGTGAAGAGTTGGACACGACTATTGCCACGATCACCTACGTACAAACGTCCCTGGGAGTCCATCGCCAGAGCATGCGGGTCGCGGAACTCACCATTCTCCGACCCAGTCTGCCCCCATTCCATAATGAATGTGCCATCACTGGCGAATTTCACAACACGATTGTTGCCGGCAACCCCATGCCCGTCGACGACGAAGATATTTCCGTTCGGTGCGACCAGCACATCAGAGGGTTGCTGGAAAGTATCTTCCCCACCTCCGGCTACCCCTGGTTGGCCGAGCGTCATAAGCAATTCACCTCTCGGACTAAACTTTAAGACTACGTGTCCCATCTCGGGACGCGGATTGCGACCAAACCCGACCGCATCCGTAATCCACACGTTACGGTCGGCGTCGACAAACATCCCGTGAGGCCAGAGGATCATCCCGGCACCGAAGCTGTACCTCAGTTCGCCATCGGAGGTAAAACGCAAAATTGGATCGAGATCCGGCCTGTTAGCGCAACTGTTAGCACCACAGCGTTCTCCAACCCAGATATCACCACTACCATCACCGGCTGGATAGACAGCACTCGTCGCACCCCATGTCCTTCCCTCGGGTAGCTGTCCCCATACACCTTTGGCGGTACGGTAGGCGATCGGGGCGTCGTTCTGCGCATACACGGCTACTCCCAGACTAATCAGGAAAGCGGCCGTAGTTACCAACGTAAGTCCACGTGAACGTGTCATTCCAAACCTCCGACAGACGAACTAAGCGTTAGGCGGGCAACCTCAATTTCAGCATCCTAACGGGAGATCGCTCCAACGTCTACAGGCTGTCGCACTTCTGCAGTACCTGCCCTCTGCAACCTGAGTTCCTTCACGGCTTGAGAAAACCAGGTTTTAATCCTCTGTCGGCCTCGGCTCTGAGCCGGTACGACCAGGATAACCTGTGCGTCCGAACAGCAGGAATAGAAGCCAAACCGTACCCGCAAGAATCATCAGAAGCATGACAAACCGCGTCATAGCCAGGAGAAACTCCATGTCGAGCGCTGGCCAATAGAATGTGTACTCTCGCAATTGCGCCCAGCGCTCACTCATCCAATGCCAAGCACTGTGTGCCACTAAAGCAGATAAAAGTATCGTTCCCGTTCGTTCGGCAATAGTACGGCGAAAACCCCAGGCCAGCACCGGGACAGCCAGTGCCAGAACAAAGAGCTGCCCCAACTCCACTCCTAGGTTGAAAGCGAGCAATGAAGTAATCAGGTGTGAGCCAGCAAACTGCAGTGTCTCGCGCAACACGAATGAGAAACCAAAGCCATGCACTAGGCCAAACGCAAAAGCAATCAACCAGCGGCGGCCTGTGTTGCCCCCGACAATATTCTCGAGCGCCATGTACACGATTGATAGCGCAATCAACGTTTCCACCAGCGGCGGGAACCACAGTGAGTTCGGCGCTAAACCTAATGCCGAAGCGATTAGCGTGATCGAATGCGCCACTGTAAAGGAAGTAACAACCGGCACTAGTTTACGAAAGGCACGAATCGGGATAACAAGGCAGAGAAGGAATAACAGGTGGTCGAGTCCATCAAGAATGTGGAAAAACCCCAACTCGACAAAACGAAAGACTGCCTGGGGAAAACTCGGATCCAGGTGCACAAGGCCCGGATCACCGTTGAATTGGTAGGCGCGTTCTGGCTCCCCCGGCGTATTGAAGCGTAGGACTGTGGTAGTGCGAATCCCGAGGCGAGCAAATTTGGGGTCTATCGAGTACCTGGCCGCGTCGTTTTCGATCTGGTATTCGAACAGGACGTCGAGCAAAGCCTGTTGCCATGGAAGCTGGGGACGTCCTGGCAGCGGCGGTCCAGTCACATTGGCAAAAGCTTCCTCGTAAGTACGAAAGGACCTATCCGACGGAAGCGAAACATGAACTGCAGCTATTTGTCCCTCAGCAAGTAAGGTTCCGTCTTCGTACAAATCCACGGCGTTTGCAATCCACCAAATGGCTGCATCACGTAGCATTGAATCAGCGGCTTCGATGTCAATGTAACCCCGGCCAACCTGCGGAAACTCATAGTCCTGCATGGCTTCCAGAGGAACCCGGACCAGAAACAAGAGCCGTTGCCCTTCCGGTTTAACGAAAGCTTGGATTGTCACGTCCGAAGCAATGTCATGGGCCACCGAGGCCGATGGAATCGCGCCCGTCAAAAACACCAACACCAAGGCCACGAGACCGATGCCGACGCCCGATTTGCGATGCGGTGTCAAGATGGTGCCTCCCTGGACGAATGTTGAGAAACTGCGTAGCCTACTTGCCGTCTACAAAATTATTAGGAAGTATACTGTCAGCTCTAGGCCCCAAACAGGGCTCATCAATGGCCATTGGAGGATATGTTATGCGGCGCAATCTCCTTGTTGGTATGACACTTGTCTTAGCAGTTCTCGCCCTCGGTATTGTTCAGGCCTGCACAAGTGACTCTGCCTCCTCGACACCGGCTGCCCTTGTAGATGGAGCTGCAGCGATTGCCGCCGCAGCTCCTGACGAGGTTCCACTATTTGAGGTTGATCCCTTTTGGCCCAAACCAATGCCCAATCACTGGATCCTTGGCAACACGATCGGGGTGGCAGTTGATTCCCGTGACCACGTTTGGATCGTGCACCGCAATCGCCCCGAACAGAGCTTCGCGAGGTCGGGAACGACAGAGATAGGTGCTGCCCAAGACCCACCTCTTAGTGAATGCTGTGTACCAGCACCCCCGGTCCTCGAATACGACTCAGAAGGCAATCTTGTCGGCTCATGGGGAGGGCCGGTTGAAGACGGTGAATACGAGTGGCCAGATTCGAATCACGGCATTGAAGTCGACCATATGGATAACGTGTGGATCGGAGGTAACGGGGGTCCCGACGCACAGATACTAAAGTTCTCGCGTGCCGGTGAATTCCTTATGCAGGTAGGCCGCTCCGGCGCCCGCATGAGTGAAGGGGGTCGGCCTCGGCGCAACAGCCTTGATCCTGAGAACTTTGGGCGCGTCGCCAAGGTGTTCGTCGACCCACAGGAAAACGAAGTCTACGTAGCCGACGGCTACCTGAATCGACGTGTCGTGGTAGTCGACGGTGAGACTGGGGCATTCAAGCGTTTCTGGGGCGCCTACGGCAACGAACCTGATGATAGTGCCAACATAGGCCGTTACACGCCGGGAGGTACACCAGCTTCGCAGTTCCGCGGCCCGGTCCACTGTGCTGATATGTCGACCGATCGACTGCTGTACGTATGCGACCGCGCGGAGGATCGAGTTCAGGTATTTCAACCTGACGGAACGTTCGTAAACGAGACAATCATCGCCCCCGAGACCCGGTCTCAGGGTTCAACCTGGGACATTGCGTTCTCCCCCGATGATGAGCAGCGCTTTTTATACCTAGCTGACGGTCAAAATATGAGGGTCTACGTAATCGAGCGTGCCACCATGGAGGTCCTGTACAGCTTTGGTGACGGAGGCCGCCAACCTGGTCAGTTCTTCGCCGTTCACAGCATCGATACGGACTCGCAGGGCAACATCTACACCACAGAGACTTATGAAGGCAAGCGTCTGCAGAAGTTCACCTTCATGGGCATGGGCTCGGTACCACCAGGCTCCGATTACATCATCCCCTGGCCCGTCGACAAGCGTTGACAAAAAGCCCGCCCGGTTCTCCGGGCGGGCCCTTTCCCATTTTCCTTCACGCCCAGCGTTTCCCCCTAGGGAAGAGGCTGCGCTGAGTAGACTGTTTCCGCTGTCCCAACTGGCTCGT
>CAYVUW010000031.1:4422-27186 GCA_964455175.1 uncultured Acidobacteriota bacterium
TTACCGTTGCCGGTTACGACCAGAATTTCCGCTAGCTCCCACCAGCGGGCCTGCGCTGAGCCAATCGGTTTTCGCTGCCTCTACTGCCTAGTTATCGTCCAGCAAAGCAGTAGAAAAACCCGTTGCCGCCTGTACCTTGGAGGTCGGCCTGACTGCATCCACGGGAGCCATGGGCCGAGTTCCAAGAGGTTGGGTTAGCACCACCACCCTGACGATCGTGATGGCCAACTAAGGCGCTCCCCTCACCACTGCTCGCCCAATTTCCGCATGTCGTGTCAGCTTCACCGGCTTGTGCTGTTCCATCGAGGCCTGAACCAGTCAGGATGTCGTGCATGTTTGGATCATCCCCGCGACCGTTCGTTACGTTCCCCTTTTCGGTAAGAATCGTTTCCTTGGTGAGGTTGTTATCACCATGCAATTGGTCGACGTTTTCAGCGACAATCACACCATTGAAATTTGCCCACGGACCACTGCCGATGCGGTCGCGTGCATTGACACCACCCGAGCCCGTGGTGCTCAAGTAGGCATGCCAGGTCTTGTCACCAGCACCAACTGATGAAGCCAACGCCTGACAATGACGATCTGCGCCCTCTAAGCCGCCGAGATTCGCACCGTTGCCAGACCCAACGCTGGTAATAAAAAAGGTCATTTGGGCGTCCTGTGCTAGGACAGCACCGGAACCAAACCCTACAAGAAGCAATGCACCAACCAAGAAAAAGATCTTATTCACAAGAGTCCTCCCTATGTTATTTACAAAAGTATTTTCGCTTAGCGTCCTGCTGCGACACGCCCGATCTGAATGGCTTCGTCTGCGCCCGCTCCTCGCATGAGCAGAGCAAGGAAACCTTCTTCGACGCGACCGCTAACATCATTGGAATTGGCTGTAATCATATCAACAGCCCTAATTCTCTTGGCCTCGGCTAGCACCTTCTGGTTGCCGGCTTCCGCTGCCTCTCGGTCTCCACCGAGAGCGCCTGTGAGGCTACCGATGCCACAGGCGAGAATGCCTATGCCCGGAACGTTTGCTGTTTCCTCGATTCGTGCCAGCGAATCGGGATCCTCAATCATGATCATAGCAATCTTGTCACCACTAGGATTAGACGCTGACCACAAGTCTGAGCCAGCCTCAGTCATGAATCTAATAGCCATACGAGCTTCTTCCGGGCTGCGTATATGAGGAAATACGACACCATCAGCGCCTTTTTCGAGAACCTCACGTACTCGTAATTGAGTCACCTTTTGTCCATCGCGCTCGATCGGTGGAATCCGGACCAGAAGTGCCTTGCGGCTTACCGCAGATTGGCTCGCCAATCCTTCAGCAATTGCCTCAACAAAGCTTGCGTCGTAACTGCCTTCAAGATTCAAAAAGACGAAATCGTAAAGTGGATTCTCCGCCAGACGTTTACCCCCTTCCGCGGTATACAGTGGGGGCTGTCGTTGATTGCCACTTCTTTGTCCCCGGCGACCCTGTTCCCGCGGGCGCTCATCGGGAACAAAGACCCCAAAGGTCGCAACACCGTCACTCCAGAGGTCAATGATGGTATTTTCCTGGTGCACGGAAGCTTTCATGTTCTCAAGCAACCCTGCGCCAACTATAAATAAGATCGCAAGCCCTACTGTTGCTGCACCTAACTTATGGACTTTTTCTCTGTCTTTCATCTCTACTCCAGTATCCATAGTCAGGCATTCCACGCATCACGGCGAATTCCGAGCCTGACCAACGCCTAGTAGAAAAGCGCCTTTCTCTCATTACGTCAAATGGTTGCGATGCCAAACCCACCGATCAGCACACGGCTAAGGAAGGAAGGTCTTCCAGGGTCACCAATCCGCCGCATCATGGAGCTGGCGGACCGTGAAAACATCATCAATATGGGTCTCGATCCCGACGATGTCATCTCGTTCGCTGGTGGTTGGGTCAACCATGCAGCGCCTGACGAACTTCGCTCTGCATACACAAGCATTGTCTCCGATCATGACAGCTTCCACACTGCCGGCGCTTACTCACCGACAGCAGGACTTCCGCAGTTGCGAGAGCTGCTCGTGGCAATGGACCAGGTACTGTATTCCACAGAAGGGCTTGAGGCTGCCAACATTCTTGTCGGAGCTAACTCCACGCAGCTGACCTATTGCCTGTTTCTTGCTCTCCTTGACCCAGGCGACCACGTTCTGTTGTTCGACCCAACGTACGCTAACTATCCTCCACAACTCGAATTTTGTCACAATGGTGTGGACATCCTCACACTGCCAGTTCTCGATACTGAGGACTGGTCATACTTCGCCAGCCCCGACGAAATCCTGGAACGGTTAGAAGATGTCCTGAAAAGAGACAAGCCCAAACTCCTGCTCTTTTCTTCGCCGGACAACCCTACTGGTGGCATCATGCCAGACTCGACATTCTTCGAAATAATCGAGTTGGCCTACCACCATGGTTGCTTCGTCGCTGTTGACTACGCGTATCGGGCACAATATTTCACCGAAAAACAACCCGCCCAGTTCGCGGCCAGCCCTATCGTTCACCCAAACCTCATCAAGATTCATTCAAACTCGAAGTGGTGCAGAGGACTAGGTCGAAGGTTAGGTTGGATCGAAGCACGTGCTGACGTTATCGATACCCTTGAAGCCGTCCAACAAAGCGTTGTGCTTTGCCCTGACACGGTTCATCAAATGGCGCTGGCCTCCTACCTCGAAAGTGCTCTACCGGATGGCTCACTACTCACCTACATGGATAACTCTCGGGCAGCCTACAAAACCGCAGCGCAACATCTAACTAACTACGTAGACGAATTTCTAAAGATGCGACATATAGTGCCGCAAGGCGGACTCTACACGGTCGTTGACGTGGGCCGGGAGGCTGATAATTTCGTCTACGACATGCTCGAAAAGACTGGCGTAATCTTTGTCCCCGGGAGTGGCTTCGGCAGGACACTCAAAAATGGGATTCGAATATCGTTTGGGCCACTAGTAAATGACCTGAATCGGATGAAGCAAGGGTTCGAGCGAGTGCGCAACTATCTAGATCTAGAGAACAACCCCGGCCCCTAAGTGGCGTAAAAGATCAACAGGATACGCAGTTTCCGTTGTTAATCGCGCCTAACCCCATTAGCAACGCCAGTGTTTCGGGAAAAGGCTGAATGCGTTGCACAGGTCCATTCGCCATATCGGCCGTAGTCTGGCCGCTCCGGTTCACTGCGGTCACATCGGCACCCTGTCCAACGAGATAGAGAATTAGCTCATTATCCCCACGCGCGGCGGCATGGTGAACTGCTGTGTACCCGTCGACGTCACGCGAATTGACGTCAGCGCCAACCTCTTCAACTAAATAACGAACCGCAGGGAGCCATCCATCCGGGACGTAGCGATGCGCATTGGCTGCGAAACCTTGCCCATAACCAGCGCCTGAGGCTGCATGGATTGGGTACACCGCTGGACCACCAACTGGTACCAGTGGAAGACCCGAGGGGTCCATGTCCCGATCTTGCTCACGTCGAAAACGTTGTGGGGGTTTCTCGGTGGCAAGCCCAGGCTCGGCCCCATACGCAACTAAGAGGCGCATGGCTGGAACATCTAGAGCGTAGGCAGCTCGCCAGAAAGGAGTAGCGCCCTTCGTGTCAACTCGCAAGAGGTCAAAGTTGTACGACATGTACCAGAGGTGTTTCGTAAGCCGTGCGTTTGGGTCAACCCCGGCCTCCAGCACTGCCCGCATTACGTCCATATAATTAGCGCGCTGCTGACGATAGACGTGCTGTTGTGGATAACGCGACTTTGGCGCCCAATGAAGATTGAGCGCCGCATACAACGGAGTTGCTCCAGCGTCCGACGCTAGGGCTGGGTCCGCGCCCAACGCAAGCAAGCTAAGGGCAAGATCGAAATGGCCATTGAGCATCGCCATCAGCATCGGTGGCGTATGGTCACCGGCACTTGGCTGATCAATGTCGGCGCCCGCTTCTAACAGCGCCATCACAGATTCAACGTGGCCCTCACGAACAGCATGTAACAAAGCGGTCAGTCCCCCATGATGGCCGACCAGATCTGCGTACGAGAGCGGCTCTTCTTCATTCACAGCGTAACGCTGCGGGGGTGAACTGGTTGGGGGGGGGGCATCCCCACGCTGATCCGCACGGTCTGAAACTTCCCTCTCTGAAATATTGATAACCTCGGCTGTGAGGGCAACATCTGCCCCCCTCGCCAACAAGGACTTGATGACCGGGGCCCGGTCAAACGCTCCAGCAAACATTAACGGCGTTTGCTGACGTATATCCTCTCGAGCGTCAACGTCAGCGCCATAGTCCAGCAGCATTTCGACTGATTCGACAATACCCGCCGCGGCTGCGAAGTGAATCGCCTGAGCGCCACCAGTAGAGGTTGCCGCCGAAGCTGTGGCACCCGCTTCAAGCAAGATAGAAACGACTGCTGCCGAACCCGCTTTGGCAGCTAGATGCAACGGCGTGTAATGCCCCAGACGCGTGCTTGCTTCGATATTTGCACCTGCGTACACCAGCATCTTCGCAATCACGGCGCTATCGTTGGTCGCCGCCCAATGAAGCGCCGTCATACCGTCACCGTGTGCCGCATTGGCGTCGACTCCATCGCGAAGCAAAATACGGACAGCCTCTACGTCACCGCGCATTGCGGCGTCGGCAACCAACGAGGCCGGGGCTGCAGCCAAGGTAATCACCGACAATAAGAGCAGGACGACGACCCATGTACATCGATGCAAAATCAAAGTCAGGATGTACCTCTCGTCCAAAAAATGCTCCTTAGGCAGAAAAGACAAATTCGCTTGTACTGTCACCGAAGCTCTCGAGATCATCGAGTCCAAGGTTGTGCATCAGCGTTAGCATCACATTGGCCATCGATGTGCCAGGTTCAGCCCGTACGTGCAGATTGCCGGAGAGTGCACCATTGGCCCCACCGACGATGAACAACGGACAACGCTTGTGGTTATGTACATTTGGATTCCCCATCGGTGATCCGTAGACAATCATCGTCTTGTCGAGCAGATGCGTATCCCCTTCCATTGTTTCCTGAAGCTTTTTAAGGAAATAAGGAATCTGGCTAACGTGGTAACGGTTGATCTCCGCGAAGGCTTCGATGCTTCGCTCATTCTCGCCATGGTGGGATGCCGGGTGAAACGGCCTATCGACACCGCTCCTCGGAAACACGCGTGCTGATGAATCCCGACCCATCTTGAAGGAGAAAACCCGTGTCACATCAGAGGCGAACGCCAATGCCTGGAGATCAAACATCAGCTGCACGTGCTCCTGAAAGGAATCTGGGACACCAGCAGGTGCCTCAGGCAGCGCTCGCACTTCCCCGCTAACGTTTCGTTGTTCAGTACGCTGAATACGACGCTCAAGTTCGCGGATGTTCTCAAGGTAACGATCCAACCGCACAACATCAGCCGGACCAAGTTGGCGCTTCAATTCGGCTACGCGCCCGGTAATGTAGTCAAGAATGCTGCTGTTAGTGCGACGATAAGCGGAGCGCTGCTCCGGTGTACCGCCAGCACCAAATAACTGATCAAAGGCGACACGTGGGTCGCGAATCATTGGCAACGGCTGATCGGCCGCAGCCCAGCTAATTGTGTCGGTGTACACACAGGCGTAGCCATAGGCACATCCACCAGCTTGGTCAACGTTCTCCACGCAAAGTTGCATCGATGGAATCGGGGTGTCCTGTCCAAAGCGCTGCGCATAAAGTTGATCCATCGATACACCCGCGTGGATGTCAGACCCTTCCGTCTGACGCGGATGCGCCTGAGTCAGAAACACCGCGCTTGAACGGAAGTGATCTCCACCAATCTCTTTCGGAATGAACGCTTCTGCCTGAACCACGTCGGTGTCAGAAACAATCGTGAGGTAGTTACGAAACGGTTCGAGCGAACTGAGGGCGCTAGGGGTTAAATCGAAATCGGATCCCACGGCGGCCGGCGACCAAAGGTTTTGAGAGGCTCCATATTCGCTGGAACCAGCTGCTCCATGAACCATCTCGATACACACAAGGCGCGTTGGGTCTGCTTGACTTGTAGCACGAGCCACGCCAGCTGGCGTCATGGCGTCCAACAGCGGGATTGCGACAGTAGCCCCAACGCCACGCAAGACGGTCCGGCGGGAAACGTGCTTCTTAGTCAGATACATCGTTAACTCCCTGCCTCGGTGGACATTATTTGGCGGTTACGCTGGAACGCTGCACTCCGAGCGACCCCCAGAATGAACGAAGACATCCTGTAATCATTAGCCGCAGCCTCACGCACGATGGAGCGTATCGCTGGCATGTCGTAATACTCAACACGTCGACCGACAGCGTAGGACATTAAATTAACTGTGAAGTTAGTGAGAATGGCATCTGAGTAGCGTAGCAGCGCTTGCTGCAACCCCTCCGGTCCATCCAGTTGACTGCCGTCGTAGAGGTGCCCTGAAGGGTCTACCGAAACACCTCGGTCTTTGATCCTCCACTGACCTGTAACGTCAAAATTCTCCAACGCTAAACCTATTGGGTCGATAACCTGGTGGCAGGACATACATGCTGGGTTAGCCCGATGCATCTCCATCTGTTCTCGTACCGAAATCGAGCGAGCGGCACCGGCAGCGGCATTTTCCTCAAGGTCCGGAACATCTGGTGGCGGTGGTGGTGGCGGCGACCCGAGTAAGACTTCCATAACCCATTTGCCACGCATCACCGGGGAGGTCCGGTTCGCGTGCGATGTCGACGCCAATATACTGCCGTGACCAAGTATGCCGCGGCGCTCTGCCGGTAATTGCACACGCACAAACTGTTGGCCAAGCACTCCAGAAATACCGTAATGGCGCGCCAAGCGCTCATCAACAAACGAATAGTCGGCCGTAAGCAATTCCAACGCGCTACGGTCCTCGCGAACTAGATTCTCAAAAAACAGTTCCGTCTCGCGGTGCATCGAGCTAGCAAGCTGCTGGTAGAAGTCGGGAAAGCGGAGCGAGTCCGGGTGTACTAGGTCAAGGTCTTGTAAGCGCAACCATAGTGACGCAAATCTGCTGCCCAGAGCCTCCGCGCGGCGGTCGGAGAGCATACGCTGCACCTGGAGATCAAAGGTGTCCGCGTCTGACAGGTTTCCATCACTAGCCAGCTCCCGGAGTTCATCGTCCGGCGGAGCTGACCACAAGAAAAACGACAGACGCGAAGCCAAATCAAGGTCGTTCAATCGATACGATTCGCTTCCCCCCACAGTTCCAGGTTCTTCGAATCGGAATATGAAGTCCGGGCTCGCAAGGATTGCTTGTAACGCGGTTCGAACCCCAGTTTCGAAGCCCACCTCTCCCCTTCCCGCCCTATAAAACGCCATCAATGTCGCCATTTCTTTGTCACCTACCGGACGACGATACGCACCGGTAGCCAGTCGCAAAATGACCTGCTCGGCGCAGGGCTCCTCTTCACTTGCCATCGTCGGGCGACATGTGAATATACGCGCTCGGGTGGGAGTGTCGGAAACTCCAGTGACATTGTACGGGCCACCAACAACCAAGTCTCGCAGGTGCGGCAATGTCGTAATGCCATAGGAGTAACCAATTTTTTTGTCCGCAAGACTCCACTCGTGTGGAGACATTAAGTCTTCCACTGGGCCTTCAAAACGCTTCAGGAAAGCTGCCGAAATACGTTGCGGTCCCGCTCGCACGAAAATCCGCTCGGTCCTGATTTCCATACTCTCGGAGTCTTGTCGATGCGCCCAGCGCTCTACATTCAGTAGCGCTGCTCTCTCACCATTAACCGAAACCTCGATCTGCTCAGGCTCATCCGCCGTGTGCAAGGCTCCCCTGCCGTTGCCAAACAAATTCCCGGTGGACTCATGCTGAAAAGACATACGAAAAAAATAGTGGCCATCAGCGGGAAAGTTGTGAAGTACCGAAATACCTCCACGCGTACCGAAAGGGGCTCCCTCGACCTGCGTCCGCTGCGAAGCGTAGCGCGGCACTTCGTAAGTGAACTCTCGCGGTGTAGCTTCCGAGTTGCCGATCGCTAACCGACTAATCTCGCCAGCGGCCCGAAGATACCCATCCATAACCGTGGCAGACAATCCCTGTACGTCAGCGATGTTGTCGAATCCAGCGCTAATGGTGTCGGGGGGGAGGTGTGCACCGGCATCGATTTGAAGGCCGAGGAGGTCCTCTATCGAGCGCCTATACTCGGAACGGTTTAGCCGCTGAAAAGATCGCCCCCCAGGGTTGGGATCAGCCATCGAAGCAGCATCAATCGTCTCCGTCAGCGAGGCAATTAGAGCCGCGTAAGTATCAGCATCCGGCCGTTGCGCTGTGATCGGCGGCATCATGCCAGCCTGCAATTTGCGGATTACTTTTTCCGCAATTTCTGCTTGGTCGTATGCCTGCGCCGCGTCGAAGGCTTCGAGCGTTAATCCTCCGGTCACTAGCTGATCGTTGTGGCAGCGGAAACAGTAGCGCCCAATGACTTCGTTTTGTTCCTTGAACGAAAGTGGCGCGGACGGAGCCGCACTTAGGCTCAAGCAAACGAATCCCACACCCAGGATCGCAATGGCAACTCTCTTCATGGCTGCCGCAGATTATAAGGTGCAATCCGCCGAGAGAGCCAGTAGTACAGGCACTACTGTTCGCCTTTCCTGTCTTCCAATCAGCAGGAAACGCAGTTGTGGTTATTCTTGGCACCCAGTCGTTCGAGTAAAGCAATCGTCTCTGGAAAGGGCTGGGTACGTTGAACCGGCCCGTTCGCCATGTCCACCGTGGTCTGGCCACGGCGGCTTACAGCAGTAACATCACCACCGTGTTCAACAAGATAGAGGATCAATTCGTTGTCACCTCGCGCAGCCGCATGGTGAATGGCGTTATAACCGTTGACATCACGGACATTGACCTCCGCACCGAGTTCCTCGACTAAGAACCGCACTGTTGCCAACCATGCATCCGGGACGTGGCGGTGTGCGTTGGCGGCAAACCCTTGTCCATAACCCGCACCAGAGGCCGCGTGGATTGGGTACACCGCTGGTCCACCTAAGGGGACAGGGGGCAATCCTGAAGCGTCTAGTCTTTCCGGACTGGTCCGAAACCGGCTCGGCCCACGCGCAGTGGGAATAGTGGGGTCGGCACCATAGGAAAGCAACAAACGCATTGCATCAATATCAGTAGCGTATGCGGCACGCCAAAACGCTGTTGCTCCTGTGCGCTCTGTCCTCAACAGATCGTTATTGTAAGTGGTGTACCAGAGTGGCCGGTTGAGTCGCGCGTTCACATCGGCACCAGCATCAAGCAATGCCGTCATTGACTCCAGATAGGAGGCTTCTTGTTGCCGATAATCAGTCGGCTGGGGATGGCGTGTTTTGGGCTGCCAATGGGTATTAAGTACACCGTACAGCGGTGTCGCCCCAGCACCGCTCGCAATTGTTGGATCGGCACCGTTATCAAGTAGGTAGAGCATCAAATCGAAATGGCCATTAATCGCCGCCATTAGCATGGAACTCGTGTGATCCCCAACACTCACCTGGTCGACATCTGCGCCCCCAGCCAGCAATGATTCCACAGCTTCCTGGTGACCTTCGCGGGCCGCCAACAGCAATGCCGTCAAGCCACCTTGCTTGCTAACCAGATCGGCGTACGACAGTGGATCAATCTCTGTTGTTCCCAGTAATCGCTCGCGCTCAGCAAAGCCCGTAAGTGCTCCCTGCTGCTGGCCCTGCCTGTTGGGCAACACCACACCTCGTTCCCTGGACGCGATGACCCGAGCCAGACACGCCGTATCATTTACGGGGCACGGGCTCTCCTGTGCAAGTGTCCGTGCGGCTCCCGCTGAGCTACCGTCCCGCTGATCTACGCGGTCTATTTCTTCCCTTGCCGCGATATCGACAACCTTGGCGGTTATTAAAGGGTCCGCGCCAGCAAGTAATAGTTCACGAACTGTTGCGTTTCGATTCTTCGCAGCGGCAAACATCAAGGGTGTTTGTCCCCACTGGATTTCCCGCGCGTCGACGATGGCGCCATGTTCCAGTAAAACCCTAACAGCCTCAACATCGCCCGAGCCTGCCGCGAAGTGGAGTGGAGTAACTTCGCCAGTCGTGGTTGGTGCGTTAACGTCCGCCCCTAACTCGACAAGTATCTGAGTAACCTGTCCACGCCCTGCCCGGGCTGCCAGGTGCAAAGGAGTGTAACCACCGAGTCTCGTGGCGGCCTCAAGATTGGCTCCAGCATAAATAAGCGCTTCGGCGATGTCGGAATCGCCATTTCGCGCCGCCCAGTGAAGAGCGCTCATGCCATCGCCTTGCGAAGCATTGGCGTCAGCTCCGTCCCTCAATAAATCTCGCAGCGCTTCTATGTCGCTGCGCATTGCTGCCTCGGCAACGATTGCACCAGATTGCTGCAAAGAATGCGTGGCAACGCTGGGAAGAACCGTTACAAATACCAACCAGCACGCGGCGAGAACTGTCCCGTTGAAGCCCGGACGCCTCATCAGCTCACCAGGTCAAACGTTCCTGTGCTGTCACCGAACGTTTCCATGTCTTCCATACCCAAGGCTTGCAACATAGACAACATAGGGTTGGCCATTGGCGTTCCATCAGGAGCCCGCAGATGCAAGTTACCTTCCAGTTTGCCGTTTGCACCTCCAACAACGATCAGTGGACAACGCTTATGGTTGTGGACGTTCGGGTTCCCCATTGGAGATCCGTAGACAACCATCGTCTTGTCAAGCAGGTGTGTATCGCCTTCCATCGTGTCCTGCAGTTTTTGTAACAGATAGGGGACCTGACCAACGTGGTAACGATTGATCTCGGCAAATAGGTCTATATTCGACTCACTTTCACCATGGTGTGACGCCGGATGAAACGGTCTATCAACGCCACTATTCGGATATACACGAGAGGAAGCATCACGCCCGAGTTTGAACGAAAACACTCTCGTAACGTCAGCCGTGAAAGCCAGCGCCTGCAAGTCGAACATCAATTGCACGTGTTCATCGAAAGAGTCCGGCACCCCAGCAGGAGCCGCAGGAAGCTCTCGCTCCTCCCCGCTAGCGTTACGCTCTTCTATCCGCTGTATACGCCGTTCGATCTCTCGAATGTTCTCAAGATAACGTTCCAAACGGTGTCGATCTGCTGCTTTCAAATTCCGTTGAAGATCGGCAACCTCACCAACGATCCAGTCGAGGATACTGCTATGTGCACGTCGCCGCGCAGCACGTGCCTCAGGGGTGCCACCCGCCCCGAAGAGTTGATCAAAAGCCACCCGAGGGTCACGTACCATGGGAATTGGCTGAGAAGGCGTCGCCCAGCTGATCGTATCGGTGTATGCGCAAGCGTACCCATAGGCGCATCCACCCGCCAAATCGACGTTCTCGATACACAGCTGCATTGAGGGAATCGGCGTTCCCTGTCCAAAACGTTGAGCATAGAGTTGGTCTAACGACGTGCCTACATGCAGATCGGAACTCTCTGTCTGTTTCGGATGGGATTGGGTCAAAAAGGTGGAACTTGAGCGAAAGTGGTCTCCACCAATTTCCTTCGGGATGACCGCTTCTGCCCCTTCAACATCGGTGTTGGAAATAATCGTGAGGTAATCCCGAAACGGTTCAAGCGGACTAAGAGCACTTGGTGTCAGGTCAAAATCAGAACCAACCGCTGCGGGCGCCCAAAGGTTCTTCTCTTCCCCGTAATCGGTGCTCCCTGCCGCACCATGGACGATCTCGATACACACTAGACGCGTTGGATCACTTTGCGCAGATCGCTTCCCCCACACTTCCCCAGCAGGAACCATGGCATCCAAAAACGGCAAGGCCACAGCTGCACCGGCCCCACGCAGGAACCTCCGACGAGGGATGTGCTTGCCCGTTATGAACTCCATCTAATTTTTCCAGTCCTCTCGTGACACCTGTTCATCATTGCCTTTCAGATGGAACGGCCTCCGTAACATCTCGAGTGCCCATCTTGAATGCTGAGCTGTTTATAACCCCGAGCACAAGACTAGAGATTCGGTAATCATCGGCAACGGCCTGACGGGTAATTTTTCGCACGGTTGGAATGTCAGTGTACTCCACCCTCCGGCCCAAAGCATACGCCATTAGGTTCTGAGTAAAGGTGCTTAAAAAAACCTCTGGCCGCTCTAGCAAAGCGGCACGGAGTCCTGTCGCCCCCTCCATCACCGTCCCATCATAGAGAACACCAGTGGACTCGACCGGAGACCCGTTGTCCTTGATTCTCCATGCCCCGGTGGCATCAAAGTTCTCCAAAGCTAAACCAAGCGGGTCGATCACTTGATGACATGAATTACATGCTGGATTCGAGCGATGCTCTTCCATGCGCTCGGGAACGGTGAGAAACCGTCCGTCCACGACACTCCCCGTTTCATCAAGGTCGGGAACGTCTGGCGGTGGAGGTGGCGGCGGGCTACCAAAAAAAACCTCCATCACCCATTTGCCACGCATGACTGGAGAGGTTCGCCCAGCATGTGACGTCGAGGTCAAAATGCTCCCGTGGCCAAGGAGTCCACGCCGTTCCCCTTCAAGCTTCACTCGGCGAAACTCAGTGCCAGCAATGTCCACAATCCCATAATGCTTTGCTAAACGCTCATTCACGAAGGTGTAATCAGCATCAATCAGTTCAAGCACGCTGCGGTCCTCGCGAAGAATATTTTCGAAGAGCATCTCTGTTTCTCTTCTCATTGCGCCACGGAGCTGCTCGTCAAAATCCGGATACTCTCGAACATCAGGGTGGATCTTGTCGAGATCCTGCAAACGCAACCACTGGCTAGCGAACCTTGTCGCCAGGGCCTCTGATCGCGGGTCTGCCAACATCCGGCGTACCTGAGCCTCAAGGACACCTGGGCGGGAGAGTTCCCCCGCAATGGCCAAATCAATCAAGTCTCGGTCTGGCACCGAAGCCCAGAGAAAAAACGATAAACGCGAAGCCAGATCGATATCACGAACATGGTAGGTACGGCGGTCGTTATCGCCGAGTGGAATCTGCTCGATGCGAAACACGAAGTGGGGACTAGCTAGGATCGCTTCAATCGCCATTTGGATGCCCGCCTCAAACCCGCGTTCGTTGGCTCCACTGTGATAAAACGCCATCAAAGCAGCGAGATCAGAATCGGAGAGATGACGTCGATAGGCCAAACCGCCAATATCACGAAGAATCTGTTGCGCACAAAGAGTTTCTTCTTCAGGTGCCGTTGGACGACAGCTGAAAATTCGTTGTCGGCTTCTTGTTTCCGACACCCCCGTCGGGTCCTGAGGGCCTTTGATGACCATGTCACGCAAATGTGGAAGGCTCGTTATCCCATATGCTCCCGCAACGCTAGTGCTTGCGATTGACCAGTCATGAGGTGATATCAGATCCTGTGCTGGACCTTCGAAGCGAGTAATGAACGATGCTGAAATTCTTTGCGGTCCAGCACGCACGGAGAATGGCTCGGTGCGCAGGGAGACGCCGTTCGGGTCCGAGGTATGCATCCAGCGCCCGACGTTGAGCAAAGCCACTCGCTCCCCGTTGACCGAAACTTCAAGTTGCTCTTCTCCCTCTACCGTGTGGAGCGCGCCACGACCGTTTCCGAACAAGGCGCCTGTAGTTTCGTGATGAAACGCGACCCGCACGAAATAGTCGCCGTCAGCGGGAAAGTTATGAACAACCGAAATTCCACCACGCGTTCCCTGCGGAGCCCCCTCGACATGATCGCGCTGTGACTGCCAGCGCGACACCTTGTATGTCGCCTCACTTTCACTCACTTCTGGGTCACCAACAGCTAGCCTACTCACGTCGCTCGCCGCTCGGAGATATGAATCCATTAAGGTTGCCGACATAACCTGCACGTCAGCAATGTTGTCGAAGTTGGCACTTATAGTGTCAAGCGGCAGATAATCCCCAGCGTCAATGTCTAGAGCCAAGATGTCGCGAATCGCGTGGCTGTATTCAGCACGGTTGAGGCGTTGAAACGTGCGGCTCCCAGGATTTGGGTTCGCGGCGACTGCACTATCAATCGTTGTTTCAAGCGCAGCGACCAGGCTGGCATAAGTTTGCTTGTCGGGACGCTGTGCGGTGGGCGGCGGCATCATCTCGGTCCGCAGCTTGTGGATAACCTTTTCGGCAAGCTCGGCGTTTTGTCCGGCACGTGTCGCGTCGAACGACTCGAGGGTCAGTCCAGCAGTCTGTAAGTCGTCATTGTGGCAGCGGAAACAGTAGCGCCCAATAATGAGGTTCGGATCTTCCGAAGCTGTTTCCTGGGGCAACCCGATCGCCCCGGCAACTCCAGCAACAAATACCAGTAAACCAACCAATGCGAGCTTTCTCATCGCTCCCCAGTATACGGTGGAATTGTCAACTGTTGAAGTTTTCTCTTCAAAAACTTAGCTGGCCGCGAATTTCATCATAGATCGCAGCTACGGCCCGTGTATTCAATATTGGTTTGTCCTATTCTCTGAGGCTTCTAGCCACTTTGAATAATGAGGAATCAATGCTTAAACAAATTGTTGCGGTGATTGCATTCACGGCATTCTTCGTCGGACCGGCGATCGCCCAGTTACCAGACACTGTCTTCCTTGACGAACTTACCTGGACTGAGGTCCGTGATTCAATCAACAACGGCACGACCACAGTAATTGTTGCCACAGCGGGCACCGAGCAGAATGGTCCACACATGGTTCTCGGTAAGCATAAGTTCATCGTCAGTTACGCCGCTGAACAGATCGCCCGTCGGCTCGGCAATACACTGGTGGCGCCGGTAATTGCCTACGTGCCCGAGGGCAACCTCGATCCTCCGACGGGGCATATGCGTTATTCGGGCGCGATAACTCTTCCCCAGGAACATTTCATAACTTTGCTAGAATTCACCGCTCGAAGTTTGGCTGTGCATGGGTTCACCGATATCGTCTTCATCGGCGACAGCGGTGGCAATCAAAACGGCATGCGCACCGTTTCCGAGACGCTAAACATGGAATGGTCAGACACCCCGAGCCGCGTACATTTTGTTGGTGATTACTATTCGGATAATGGTGTCAACGACTGGCTCATCAGCCAAGGCGAAACCCAGGAGTCCATTGGCAGCCATGCAGGCATCCGTGACACATCACAGCTGATGTTTATCGCGCCACAGCATATTCGAGACAACAAGCGAGTCCTAGGCGGTGGTTTCGAAGGCAGTGGCGTCTCCGGCGACCCATCGCGAGCCTCGGTGGAATATGGTGAAAAAGCAATCGAACTAAAGATCGAAGCGGCTCTGCGTCAAATCAAAGAATTGTTCAACGCTAGTTGACCCAGTCAACAAACCCAAAGGCCTTCCCGGCACGAGAAAAACATATGCATGCACGAATCCTAGTAATAACCATTCTTCTAGTTGCTGCTGTTGACATCAGTATTGGGACCAACATCCTCGGCCAGCAGGCAAATGCCCAGGAAGATCCCGTCCGGGAATTGGTAAGCCGACTCTCCCTTGAGAATTACAAGACAACGCTCAAGGGACTGACGCAGTTCGGCGACCGTCGCCAAGGCACACAGCGCAATCGAGACGCAGTCGACTGGATCGAAGCGCAACTACAGTCATTCGGCTGTACAAACACCGAGCGGATCACATACATGTACCCACCCGAGCCAACCAATACACAACCAAGTGCCGGAGGTGGACGAAATCGAAGCCGTGAGGGCGGCAGAAGAACACCCTCCGATGAGACTAGCCTGACGACCGCAACTGGGGGGATTGTTGGTCGCAATGGGTCCGGCCCAGGTGGGAGCTCAATCTATGGTTACCGTGCTCGAAGCGGCGTCAACCGCGATCCTAACGCCCAACCTGATCTGCGCATCCGAGAGTTAAATCTGGAACAACCTACTGACGGTGAGCGACAGGAGGTCTATTGCACCAAAGTCGGCACCACGCGACCTAACGAGATGTACATCATTGGAGCCCATATGGATGGGCACGGTGTCAACGAAGCGGTCAATGACGACGGATCGGGGACGGCTCTTGTAATGGAGTTAGCCAGGATTTTGAACGCGCCTGATGTACAGACCGAGGTCTCGATCCGGTTTGCCCTGTGGAACAACGAAGAGACAGGGCTCAATGGAGCCCGAGCCTACACGGCCCAGCGTGAGGGACTCCAGGGTATCGAGAGTCCGCCAGGCTCAGGAAAATACCCTGAGCCTCGATGGCTCGGGATGATCCAGCACGACATGATGTTATGGGATCACGGTGCGCCACGTGCTGACGGCACCGTTAGTCGCGATCAACGCCCAGAAGCCGA
Source organism: uncultured Acidobacteriota bacterium (assembly GCA_964455175.1). Taxonomy (GTDB): domain Bacteria; phylum Acidobacteriota; class UBA890; order UBA890; family UBA890; genus UBA890. The sequence continues at coordinate 20,638 of CAYVUW010000031.1, forward strand.
CATTAATATCGAGTTCCAGTCGAATTCCGAACTTGCTGAAGATTCCATGAAGTTAGCGTTTTTTTTCAAAGCCGCGGCCGACGCCTATACAACTGACTACCCAGCTACTGTTGGGCCCCACATGACGAACACTGACTCGACACCATTTATGAATATAGTGCCCTCGATCAGCTTACGAGAGAATGAGCGCGGGGCGCATACTGGGGCCGGCTGGAATCCAACCTGGCATACGCCACTCGACGTGTGGACCAGCTTCACCGATAAAGACTTCCGACTTGGGCTTAACGCTGCACAGACAACGTTGGCAGCACTCGCACAGCTAACCAGGGCATCCGTAGGCGGCTGATCATCTGCCCCATTGGAAACCTCGGTTCGGGGTCGTCGGCTGTCAGTGCGATGAGCGGCGAATGCGCAACGCCCGATCGAGGTTGGCCCGAGCTCCTGGGAACGCCGAATCGATCGCTAGTGCTCGCCGATAAGCCTCGATCGCTTCTTTGATCCTCCCCTGTTGCTCAAGCGCCATACCGAGATCGTTGTGTGCCCGAGGATCCTGCGGCGCGATCGTTAGAGCGATACGAAATTCCTCCTCCGCATCTACGAACTGACCTCGTGCTCCAAACACCTCGCCAATCCCAACATGCAAAAAAGCCACATCTGGGTCAATCGCCAACGCCGCACGATAGCTGTTGATGGCAGTATCCAGGCTTCCCTGGCGTACATACGCAGCTGCAATATCAGCATGTAGCTCCCACATGTAAGGCTCGATCTCGATCCCACGAAGCAACAACGTAATCGCGTCCGCCACAGCGTCTTGCGATAGATAAATGCGAGCGAGGTTGAGATACACGTCGGCCGAGTCGGGCTCGATACGCAGAACCTGTCCATAATGATCGACCCCTTCACGATTCTTGCCCTGACTAACGAGCAAGACCGCGAGGTTATGGTGAGCATCGGCGAGGTCCGGGTCGCGTTGTAGTGCCGCCCGATAATGACTTTCAGCCTCCTCGGGAACACCATCAGCCTGCAGCAGGACCCCCAAATTGTAATGGTTCCGAGCATTGCCAATGTCATCCGCCAGTGCCCGGCGCGCCATCACGATTTCCTTGCCCCGCTCTTGGCCCATGAAATCTGTTTCAAGCACCGTGAATTGTTCCGGCGCAACAGGCAGCACCTGGATCCAGAGATCGCCCATTTCATCGGCTGAGTTCGGACCATAGACAACACGCCGTGGCGGTCTGTTTGGGTTACGAGGATTCCCAGCCGTGTTGTCATAGGCAAATCGCATCGTCAGCCTGGTCCCCGCAGGCAAAAACAGAGGCTCCTCGTACGTGTACCTGTCTTGTTTCATGAAATCCCATTCCATAATCCGAATTAGCCACTCTCGGCTGCCATCCGGAAGCGTTGCATACCCCTGCATCTCACGTGCCAGATAGTGAGCGTGTGGATAGACACTCAACACACGAACGTCAACCGGAAGCACATAGCTATCTTCAATGATGTAGGCAGGGTCCCCAGCAGCAACATCGATGTCGATGGAACCTAGCCGCAATGCGTAGGCTTGTTCCTTCGGTGGCCTGTCGGCAAAGTAGAGTCCGATTGAGGCCCGAACGTCCTCTAATTCACTACCGGGCAGCATGTGGAGCTGAAGCACAAAATCCGTACCACCACGCAGGCTCCAAGCAAGATTCTCCTCCCCCCTCCGAGGTACCAGTCCAGGAGTCCACCCGAGGAACTGACCAGCTGGGCTGTGCGCTCCCCCGGAGCTGTCCATACCGCTGTAATAACCGACCTCAGGATCCTGCTGGTCAAGCTCCCTGGAAGAGCGAGATTCATCAATCATCAGCACAGCATGGTGGACAACTTTCGAGTTTCCCGGCTGCAACTCAACCGTATGAACATAGCGCCGTGGTCCATCAGGAGTAGGGATCACGAAGTTACGAAATACGTCACCATCACCAGGTGCCAAAGTGAACTTCTCTGGCATTTCCACAACTAAGTCCGGCTCCCCAAGCTGCCATCCATCGTTAAAACTCGGCAGTTCTCCCAGGTTAGCTGGGTCACCTTCGACGGCGCCCTCGCTAACCCACCGAAGGATCGTTTCCAACTCCTTGTCCGAAAGCCTGCGATCTCCAAGAAAAGACCCGTAACCTACCTCCGGCAGCCAAGGCGGCATGTGTCGATCCTCTACAGCTAGAGCGATGTCTTGCGCATGGTTGCTGGCCTCCTCGTAGGTCAGCAAACTAAACGGCGCTAAACTGCCGGGCCGATGACAGATAGCACAGTTGTCCCAGATAATCGGGGCAACCTCCCGAGAAAACGTTACTGGGCCCGGCAGGTCAATCTCGACTATCACTGCACTCTGTCCGGGCAGATCGTCCTCATTGGTGCAACTATTGACGAGCATGACGCAAACGATAGCGACAGCGCACCGGAACGGGATCGAATCTTGGTTCAGGGGTTTTCTAGTCATAAGGTTATTATTCTAGATGCGTTCCAATGAGGTAATACACCATCTGAAGTAACTTTGATCTCTCGGTCACAACCGAGGAAGACAATTATGGTTTCAGTGTTGAGGCCTCTTTGCATCGAAGTTGTTGGCAAATAAGGAGTCATTTATGCATCGATCGCGGCAGGTTGGTCTTTTGTTTTTACTAGTTCTGACTGTTACCTCATCCAATTTTCTTTGGGCTCAGTCGTTGTCGGCACCCCCTAGGGTTCGATTGGTGGCAACTGGGGGAACTATCTCCAACGCTTCTGGGGGCCGTCTGACCGCCGAAGAGTTAATTGCCAGGATTCCCAACCTCACCGACTATGTACAGCCAGAATTCGAGCAGTTTTCCAACACCGCTAGCAGTTCAATCACGCTTGACCAGTGGATGCAGCTATCGCGACACATAAATGAGCTCTACCGTGACGACGCTAGCCTTGCAGGGGTAGTCGTAACTAGCGGCACCGACACGCTCGAGGAAACCGCATACTTTCTCAACCTCACGGTCCGCGATCCGCGTCCCGTCGTTGTTGTCGGTGCAATGAGGAATCCGAGTACGCTGGGTTATGAGGGAGCTGCGAACCTTTTCCAAGCGTTCCGTGTTGCCGCCAATCCTGAATCTCGAGGCAAGGGCGCTCTAGTAGTAATGAACGACGAAATAAATTCGTCGCGTGAGGTAACGAAAACCAACACCGTGAGACTTCAAACATTTGACACTCGCGGCTACGGAATCATGGGAGTCGTCGATCAAGATCGGGTCGTCTACTACCGCGACACATTGAAACGGCACACCACAGACAGTGAATTTGATGTGTTTGCTTTCGAAGAACTCCCGCGCGTTGACATTTTAATGGTCTACCAGGGGGCCCCAGCGGACCTCATCCAGGCAGCGGCGAACGCTGGCGCACGGGGTGTAGTAATGGCAACCGCCGGAGCGGGAGCACTGAGTGGCAATCAAAGACAAGGAATTTCGGCCGTTCTTGACCACGGCGTATTCGTCGTTACGAGCAGCCGGACGGGGAGCGGCCGAATTCGGTCTGGTGCTAGACGCACATACGGCGAAAACAATGCGAATGAGTCACTGCGAATAGCGGCGGAAGATCTTGCACCCCTAAAAGCGCGAATTCTACTAATGCTCGCGCTTTCAACCACAGACGATCCCGCAGAGATCCAGAGGATGTTTCAGGAGTATTAACCAGTGGACCTTCCTCAGCGACGGTTCCTGTAGCTACTCACCGGCGGCAGATACGAACCGGCAAGACCGTCAGGCAGAGGAGGGCCGGCCACTACGGGCATTCGAAGCGTGCCGATGCCCTCAATGCTAGCCTCGATCGTCTCCCCCGGCTGGAGGTAGCCGCTCTGGCCTCGCTGAGCCGTAGCACCTGCGGTCGTACCACCCGATGTGCCGCTGTTGAGGACGTCACCGGGATACAGTGTAATGATCGAGGACCCGTACTCGATGAGTTCCCAGAGCGAATGAATCATATCGCCTGCTTTGGCCTCCTGTACCGTCACACCGTCAATAGTGAGCTGCTGGTGCAACTTCTCCATGGGGTCCCCATAGAATTCTTTGGGCACGATCCACGGCCCCTCGGGCGCGAAGGTGTCGTGGCCCTTGCCGACAAACCAGTCGCTGCCGCTGCCGTAGCCACCCGGTGGCCGTCCACCCCGGTCCGAGACGTCGATTGAAACCATGTAGCCAAACACGTAGTTTTCGGCTTCCCCAGCCGACACGTACTTGGCCCGTCGACCGATAACAGTTCCCAGTTCGACCTCCCAGTCGATCCGGTCGCGCCCGGCGGGGATCACGATGTTATCCCCGTTGCCGACGACGGCGCCCCGTGCTGGCTTGATGAACAGATAGGGAACACCTCGGTTTTCTTGCCGTTGTCGGATCGCTTCCTGTCTTGCCTCGGGCGTGGCGCCCTCGCTGATATGACTGTAGAAGTTCACGGCGGCGTTCAAGATCTTTCCGGGATACTGGATCGGCGCTAACGTCCGAACATCGTCCACGAGGTGGATGTAGGCGGGCCTCATGCCGGCGGCAAGCCGGTCGTTCTCAACAAGATGGTTCACGATCTCGTAGAGACGGTATTTGAGGCCGTACTCGTAGCGCTCGATAAGACCGAGCATATCGTTGGGCATCGGCATCGTTGCGTAGTCTCGTTGCCCCTCTAGATCCGTGTTCGCTGGGCCGAGTTCGATAATGAGCTGGTCGCGAAGAACGATGCCGACGAAAATACGGCCCTCATTCTCAAAGGTGCCAAGGTTGAACGGCGCGGAGCTCTCGATGGTCGGCTCCATCTGGGTCACGGCCGTGGTTGGGCCAACCAGAGTCAGGATCACGGCAAGAGTGATGATGATGTGTCGCATGGGGCCTTCCCTATGTTCGGGTTAAATGAGATGCACCGGAATGCTTCGCAGCGGAGTCGCCGGAGTGTGTAGCAAATCGTTTTCCAGTGCTTTCCGCAAGTGCCATGCGGAAAAGAAGGGTGCGCGCACCAGATGGGGGAGTCACTGGCCTCTGTTAGGGAAACACTTACTCTATGCTTACCCACCAGGCCGATAACAAAGCCTATAAACGCGTCAAAGTCGAAAGTTTACGCTGAACCAACGTACGCTTCCGGCGTATTAGCAGGAAACGCAGTTATGGCTGTTCTTGGACCCTAGGCGTTCCAGAAGCGCAACAGTGGCGGGGAATGGAGAGACCCGCGACACTGGCCCATTGGCCATGTCAGCTGTGGTCTGACCACGTCGGCTTACTACGGTGATATCGGCCCCCATCTCCACAAGATAAAGGATCATCTCGTTGTCCCCTCGCGAGGCAGCATGATGTAACGCCGTGTAACCGTTGTAGTCCCGCGCGTCCAAGTCAGCATCGAGTTCCTCTACCAAATAGCGAACGACCTGCAACCAAGCATCTGGAGCGTGTCTGTGCGCATTACCCGCGAACCCGGTGCCATAACCCACCCCGGACGCAGCATGGATCGGGAATACACCCGGCTCACCCTCCTTGGCAGGAGGCAAACCCGATGGGTCGGGGAGTTCCGGTTCCTCTGGAGTTTCTGAATCTGACCCCCCACCAACCCGAAAGAAGTTACCAACGCTGCTTGGTCGACCCCGCGGTGGTCCCGCATAACCTCTCGGCCGCCGCGGAGCCGGTGTTGGGGTTGCCAGATCCGGGTCCGCGCCGTGCGCAACCAGTAATTCCATCGCTTCAATATCGGTTGCGTAAGCTGCTCGCCAGAATGCAGTCGATCCCTTTGTATCCATCAGGCCGCAGTTCCCGTTCCCACAGCCGGTGTAAACCATGTACCAAGGGTGCTTATCGATACGGGCGTCCGGGTCCGCTCCAGCCTCAAGTAGTGCTTCCATCAGTTGGATATAAGTCGTCTGCTGAAGACCCATTTCCTGCGGTTGTGGGAAACGCGTACGTGGTTGCCAGCGTGTGTTAACCGCCGCCCAAAGGGGCGAAACGCCATTCGTACCGGCCTTTAAGTTGGGATCCGCACCTCGCCTGAGCAAGAGCATCGCCATATCAAACTGACCGTTGATAGTCGCCATCAGCAACGGGCCGGTTCCGTCGCCTGCACTCAGCTGATTGATGTCCGCACCACCATCCAGAAGCGCCACGGTGGCCTCCATGTGTCCCTGCCGGGCAGCGTGTAACAGCGCCGTCAATCCACCCTTAAAGTCAACGGGGGATCGCCGAGCCTGCTCCTGTTCATACTCATTCAGCCCGTCGCCTTCTCCTCTCGAAATCGCCTCGAAAAGAAAAGCGTCGCGCGCCGCTAGCACAGCGATTTGCATCTGCGCAGGGGTGACCATCGCTCCACAGCGCGTCTCAACCTCTACCCCACCCTTGTCGCGCTCTAAGCAAGTCCGCCCGCCAACCGAGAAAGCATTCACTAACTCACGCTGTCGTGTATCTGCAGCACGGTCACGCCTCGAGAATTGCTGCATGTCGAGCACTTCGCTAGTAATCGACGGGTCGGCGCCACCCTCAAGCAAGACAGCGATCGCCTCGGCTCGGTTCTGCGCCGAAGCGAAAATCACCGCTG
>CAYVUW010000031.1:27202-29291 GCA_964455175.1 uncultured Acidobacteriota bacterium
TTGCCCCCACTCAGTGTCTCGTGCATTGGGGTCAGCGCCTGCCGACAACAGCAACTTCACAACATCTGGGTTGCCAGCCGTGGCTGCCAGATGAAGCGACGATGATCCCGTGGTGACCGTCGTAATGTCCGGATTGCTACCGTAAGTAAGTAATAGTTGGACGACCTCAGCACTACCCGCTTTGCTCGCCACGTGGAGCGGAGTGTAGGCACCAATGCGTGTAGTGGCCTCGAGGTTCGCACCGGCGTAAACCAGCATCCCAGCGATGCCATTGTCTCCACGCTGCGCAGCCCAATGTAGAGCCGTCATGCCGTCGCCTTGCGCAGCATTAACATCTGCGCCTTCCATTAATAAGGCACGGACCGCATCTTCGTCACCTCGCATCGCCGCATGGGCAACAGGCGCATTTAGAGGGGCCGCGGCCAAAAGAACGAGCGCGAGCAGCACAATCACAGCGGCCCAGCGTCGAGAGTGGTTCATGGCGCCGTCAGCGAGAGTTCGCCATTACTGTCACCAAAACTCTTGAGATCCTCCATGCCGAGATTACGCATCAGGGCCAACATAGCATTCGCCATCGGTGCCCCATCTTCCGCCTTAACATGCAGGTTACCTTCGAGTTGACCGTTGGCATGGCCAAGAAAAATCAACGGGCAACGACGATGATTATGAATATTCGCGTCTGCCATCGGTGACCCCCAAATGATTGCCGTCTTGTCCAGAAGGCTCTGGTCACCCTCCATTGTGTTCTTCATCTTCTCAAGAAAATATGGCAGCACACCCATGCGATACTGGCAGATCTTATTGAAGTCCATGATCCGCTCTTCACGGTTGCCGTGGTGAGAAGCTGGGTGAAACCCACGGTCCGAACCGCTCTCAGGAAAGGTTCGACCTTGCGCATCACGCCCAAGCTTGAACGACATTACCCTCGTCATATCAGTTTGTAGTGCCAGTACTTGGAGGTCGTAAAGCATCTCCATATGTTCCTTGAAGGAGTCGGGCACTCCTGCCGGCGCGGCCGGTAAATCGCGCTCTTCCCCACTTGAATTCTGCATCTCAACCATTTCGATACGGCGCTCAATTTCCCGAACATCCTCCAGGTATTTCTCCATCCGCATCCTGTCAACTGCGCCGAGTTGTTTATGCGCGTCAGCAACGTCACGTGCAATCCAATCGAGGATGCTACGGCGCGTCGCCCGACGCTCAGCACGATCTTCCGGCGACGAACCAGCGCCGAAAAGCATATCGAAAGCCACCCGAGGATCACGGATCATTGGCAGCGGGTCAGTTGGCGACGCCCAACTAATCGAGTCCGTATAGACGCAGGAGTAGTTGTACGTGCACCCGCCAGCCTGATCGAGGTTCTCTATGCAGAACTGCATCGACGGAAGTGGCGTCCCTTGCCCGAAACGCTGTGCGTACAATTGGTCCATCGAGGTACCAGCAAAGATGTCTGAACCTTGAGTCTGCTTCGGGTGAGACTGGGTCAAGAACACTGCGCTGGAGCGAAAGTGGTCGCCTCCAATTTCCGGAGCAGAGAAAGCCTCCGCCATACGGCAATCAGTGTTGCTGATGATCGTCAAATATTCCTGATAGTCGCGAAGCGGGGCGAGTGAGTTCTCTTCACTCAGGACAAAGTCTCGCCCAGTTGTCTCTGGTCCAAATAGGTGCTGGGAAGCCCCCCAATCATTACAACCTGGTAAGCCATGAACTTCCTCAATACACACCAGCCGCGTCGGCTGACTGAGCGGGGAGAGAGACCCTGACGCCCTTCTCCCAGCCGGGACCATTGCGTCAAGGAACGGCAGCGCGACCGTCGCACCCATGCCTCGTAGGAACGTCCGGCGGGGAATGTGCTTTCCAGTGATGTAATCCATCCGTCTGGGTCTCCTTGCGGGAACAGCTACTGTGAACCGATCCCCGTCACCTCATCTGTGGGTAAAGCCTGCACGCTTTTTCTTTGAAATGCGTCACTGCTTACAACACCTAGTATAAACGATGACATGCGATAGCCATCTTTTTCGGCCGATCCTGCAATCGCTCTCACCATTGGCTGGTCAATGTACTCGACATGCCTGCCCAAAGCGTAAGC
>CAYVUW010000032.1:0-14031 GCA_964455175.1 uncultured Acidobacteriota bacterium
TTGATGATCAAGCCGATCAATCTTAATCACTACGCCATCTATCTCGTAGGGCAAAGCATCGCGTGCCGCCTCAAGTTGATGGTGCAGGGCAATGGCTTCATCGATATCACTACAGTGTTCACTGCGTGAGTCCACCTTGAAGCCCCAGGCCCGTAACAAGTCAAGTTCCTGTCCGTGGGTCTCCGGACGTTCAAACCTGCCCGAGCTGCTCACACCGACTTCGTCCCGAGTGCCCCAATCGACCGAAAGAATGTCGTAGAAAAAAGCATCGAGCGGACGCTGCGCAGTGACCGACGAAACAAGTTGGCGCATGGCCCCAGCGGCAAGATTTCGCGGATTGGCAAAGGGCTCTTCGCCACGCTCCAGGCGCTCTCGGTTGAGACGATGGAAACCCACCAGAGGCACATAAACCTCACCACGCACTGAAAGCACTGGTGGCGGATTGCCAACCAGACGCAATGGTACGCTCGGGATCGTTCTCAGATTATCGGTAACTTGCTCTCCATAAATACCGTCGCCTCGGGTAGCACCAATATCAAGTACACCAGCTCGGTAAACCGCCTCAATCGACACGCCATCGAATTTCAGCTCGGTGATGTATTGGACGGAATCGACCCCGAGACCTTTGCGCACCCTCTCGTCGAACTCCCGCACATCTGCTTCTTTGGCGCCAGAATCGAGCGATTGCATGGGCGCCTGGTGCTCAATTGCCGGGAACTCTGATTGGACTGTACCGCCTACTCGTTGGGTCGGGGACTCGACCGATTGTAATTCCGGAAAAGTTTCCTCGAGTGCCTGTAAGCGGCGAAATAAAGCGTCGTAGGTACCATCTGCAAGGCGCGGGTCGTCGAGAACATAGTAGCAATGATCGTGATAGCGGATCGCGGCGGCGAGATCCGCTGCCTCGCGAGCATGCTGTTCAACATCCTTGTCGTTGATCGGCTTGAACGACAAGTCATCGGGATCAATGAATCGGTTTCCCTGGTCAGCCTTCATCTCAAGTGTTACGTGCCTTTTCGTTGATGGAAAATTTCGAGGACCTCCGCTTGACTCACTTGTCCGAAAGCTTCGTACCATGAGCCAACCGCCCGGAAATAAGGTGGTCGTAAGGGACACACCACAACATCAGCCACCTCTTCTAACTCAGCTAGGGTTTCTGGAGATCCAACCGGTACTGCAAGGATACGGCGTGCCGGCTTGGCGCGCTCTAAAGCTAACAGCGCGGCCCTTACAGTCGAGCCAGTAGCAACACCATCGTCGACAATAATCATCGTACGCCCGTCGAGATCGATGCGTGGCTGGATGCGGCGAATATCAGCAAGCTTCTGAACCAATTCAGCACGCTCTGCTTCGATTGTGCAGGCCAGCACTGAAGCTCCAACTTGCTCAGCAACCTTGGCGTCAATCCACATGGCCTCTCCCTCTCCTACAGCGCCCATAGCAAGTTCTGGGTTCCACGGTGACCCCAACTTCTCAATAGCTATTACATCGAGTTCGGCATCAAACTCGCGGGCGACAACATCAGCAACGACAACTCCACCCCGTGGAATCCCAAGGACGACCGCTGAAGGCCCGATATCAACCTTGTCGGCAAGTTCCTCGGCAACTCTGATACCAGCTTGTCTGCGATCACGGAACCGCTCCATCAGCTGACTAAAACACGCCGCTGTACCAGGGTACAAACCAGACCAACCCATATTGCTAGACGCGGTATCCTGCTAACTCAACCTGAGGAGAAACCTTGCACAACCTTTCCTATCCAGTCACTGACATTCACGTCCACATCCAGCCGTGGCAACAGCTCCATCCCAGCGCCCAGGCAGTTATGTCGTTTGGTCGGCCAGATTACGAAAACCTGGCAGCCATGATGAACGACCCGGCCGCAGTGCTAGCCCGCATGGATGCGGACGGTATCGACCGGATCGGCATGATCAACTACGTTGCACCGCGCTTGATGGGATTCACGGACGATGTGAACGATTGGTGCGCTCGTATTTCAAAGGCCGACCCACGCCGCTTACTCGCCTTTGGTGGCCTCGACCCACGTGATCCGGCCGTCATCAAGAACCCGGCTGCTGCTGTCGATCGCCTTGTCGACCTCGGCATCCGTGGCCTGAAGATCCACCCGCCACACCAGGAGTTAAAGGCCAACGCCTATCGAAAGGGCGCTGCAGAGGAGTACCTCCCAGCACTTGAAGGCATCTACGGTCGTCTTCAAGAGGTGAAGATGCCGCTCATGATCCACACTGGAACCTCGGTTTTTCCGGGAGCACGTTCTCGCTATGGCGACCCCATGGACTGCGACGACATAGGCATTGATTTCCCGGAGCTTAAGATGATTCTCGCCCATTGTGGCCGGCCAATGTGGGCCCAGGGTGCCATCTTCATAATCCGGCGATTCCCAGATGCATACATAGACCTGTCGAGCATTCCACCAAAGCGCCTGCTGCACTACATTCCGATGCTGGAGAAGCTTGCCAACAAGTGCCTATGGGGCACTGATTGGCCGGGCCCAGGGGCACCGACCATGGACCATAACGTCATAGAGTTTCTCAAGTTGGATCTTTCAGAAGAAGCCTGCAAGCTCATCCTTCACGATAATGCTGCAACGCTATTCCCCTACCCCTAATTAGGCATATGTTCAGCACCTCGAACTCTGCTAAGTTCGTAGAAGTTTCCTAGACTCCTGCTGCAAACAAAACTCCCAGACATGCAAAGTTCATTATTCAGTGCTCGCCGCCATCAGATAATTTTCGTGATTCTGCTTACAGTCTGCCTTGCCCAGGTAGGCTGGTGGATGATGGATCAGTGGCTGTTCAGTGGTGAAGTTCAAGAGAGACTCCAAGAAACTCATCGACGCAGTCTCGACGCAGCCAAAGTAATGCTCGAACAAGGCGTTACCACTAACAATGTTGCCGAAATGTTCCCAGCCCTGTCAGTAAGCGAAGATGGGAAAACCATCCGCATCGAACCCATCATCATCGAGACGTTGGCTGCAGAGCGGGATAGCCGACGGAACCGTTACGCCTGGGAGGGTGGCTTCTTTTTAATTGTGCTGAGCGCGGCTATAGGTGTCCTCTGGCGTACCGTTCAAACGGAAGTGCGGTTGCGTCAGCACCAACGTAACTTCGTCACCGCAGTAACCCATGAACTGAAGAGCCCATTAGCGAGTGTGCGCCTGTCTGCCGAGACACTCCAATACCGAGAGAACGACCGGGAAACACGTGAGCGTCTCATCGAGCGTCTTCTCAGCAGCCTCGACCGCATGGACGCAACTGTTTTGAACGTATTGGATACGACGCAAATCGACGAAGGCAAACTGGCCCTGGAGGCGCAGACAGTTTTGTTAGCACCTTGCATCTACGAAATCGTCAACTCACTTGAGTCTGCGGCAGAGAGTGCCGGAGTCAAGGTGGAGATTGCCGCAGACAACGAACTCACAGTCTACGCTGACCAGTTAGCCTTGACTGTCGTTCTGCGCAATTTGATCGTTAACGGTATCGATGCGGCGGCAGGAACAGAGAACGCCACGGTTACTATTGAAGCAAACAAAGTAAATTCAAAAACGGTTGTCGAGGTGAGTGACAACGGTCGCGGCTTTCACCCGGCCGAAGGGGAGAAGCTTTTCGAGAAGTTCTACCGGCTCGGTAACGAAATACGGCGTGAAGGGCGCGGTACGGGACTGGGTCTTTATATTGCCCGCTCTCTAATTGTTGAAAGTGGTGGGGAGTTAAGCACTCACAGCGACGGACCAGGGCGGGGGGCGCTATTTCGCGCCACATGGCCCCGGATAGTTCAGGATGGACATCCGCCTGAGATAAAAACTTGAGTAACGGAGCGAAAATCCTTGTAATCGAAGATGAGCCGGAGCTCGCCGCCGGCATCGTCGAGAACCTTGCCGCAGAAGGCTACCTAGCCGAGGTCGCAACTGATGGACAGGCGGGGCTCAACGCTGCGCGAAGCGGCAACCACGAGTTGTTGATCCTGGACGTCATGCTGCCTTACAAGGATGGGTTTGCTGTTTGTCGGGAACTTCGGGAGGAAGGCAATGAAGTCCCCGTCTTGTTCCTGACTGCTAAGAGCGATCCAGAGGACCGGATCCGAGGATTGGGAGACGGCGCCGACGATTACATGTCGAAGCCTTTTCACCTCGAGGAGTTGCTCCTGCGAGTCGCTGCCATCTTGCGACGCAATCGTTGGTATAAACGCTCAACCCTTGATCGACCGGTGATTCGCTTCGGTGAAAACGAGGTGGACTTTCGAACCTATCGCGGACGCAGCGCTGACGGCATCGAGCACGAACTAACCCACAAGGAGGCACTTATTTTTCGGCTTCTTGCTGAAAGGGAGGGACAAGTCGTTTCCCGCGACGAAATCCTCGATGTCGTTTGGGGCTACGACGCGTTTCCATCGTCGCGAACGATAGACAACTTTATCCTCCGGCTACGAAGGCGTTTCGAAGAAACTGCCAGCACCTCTCGATACTTTCACACAGTGCATGGCGTTGGGTACTTATTTAAGAGCGACGCCAACGCCCCATAGCACCAACTCCCAGAGGGCGGCTACGTCTTGATCAACCCTTTGTAGTTGCTTGGCTCCAACACGTGCCCCGGGAACAAAGTGTCCCGGTTGGCCGGCGAAAGGTGTGTGTCGGCCACCTCGCCGAAGACATCCCTGAAATCAGTCGTGACCGCTAGGTCTCGACCCTCGTAGCGTTGCTCGCGGGACAGACCCGGCCAGTCGCCATACACCGTTCCCCCATTCACCTGCCCTCCGAGTACCATGCAAGCGTTAGCATGACCGTGGTCGGTACCCCGGCTTCCGTTCTCCTCCACGGTGCGGCCGAACTCGGACATCGTCAACACAACTACGTCCTCCATCCGGTCGCCGAGATCGCGGGCAAAGGCAGCTAGAGCCTGGCCAAATTCCGTTAACCGGTTGGCAAGGGGTCCCTGAATGCTCCCCTGCTGACGATGAGTATCCCAGCCCTCAATATCGGCGAAGGCGATCTCCAAACCGATATCAGCTTTGATAAGTTGCGCCACATGGCGCAACTGCCGACCAAGCCCGACGTTGGGATACTCTGCACCGTTCGCCACCTGGTAGCGCAACGGGTCTGCCGTTTTGAGGAACGCAACCGCGTCCAGTGCTTCAGACCCCGTGGACAAAACAATGTCCCTTTCGTCAGCCCCATAGAGGGCCTCGAAACCACTAGCAAGCATCTCGCGCTGGCGCTGGTTGCCGCTAGTTCGTCGTCTCCCTTGTTCGACCTGACGCTCGTTGGCCATATCGCTCCCGGCCATATCGGTTGCAGCATTCATCTGTCGATCAGTACCTCGAGCACGCTGACTCGGTGCCCCTTCACCACCAAGGAATTGCCGCAAGTCACCGACCGCTAGCGATGCCTGCGGTCCACTAAGAGCCAGGGGCTCTTGCTGGGTAACCGCGAGACCACGTATCAACGCCTGCGGACCGCCAAGCTCAGCTTCGGCTGTTTCCGCAAGCAACCGATTCAACCAGCCATCTGGGGTGCTTTTGACACCAGGTGTACCAGTTTCCATGTAGTCTTGGGCGTCGAAGTGTGAGCGTGTCGCGTCTGGCGAGCCAACGGCATGAACGATCGCCAAGTGCCCCCCCTCGTACCACGGTTGCAATGGCGCGAGCGACGGGTGCAGGCCAAAAAATCCATCCAGATCGATGACTCGATTGCTACCTCGCCCGGGGGCCTCGATCGCGATGTTCTGGCGGGCCTTGTAATACTCCCTATCGCCGTGAGGAACAACCATGCTCAAGCCATCGACAGCACCCCGCTGGAAGACGCACACCAATATCTTTCCCCTGCCTTGCAACGACACCGTGGCACCAAGTGCTCGACCCATAAAACAAGGAGCCAGGCCGAAGGAAACCATCGCCAAGCCGCCTGTGCGGACAAACACCCGGCGGGAAACACCAGTCAATCTAGTGTATTCGTCGCAACAATATTTCTTCGCCATGAGGCTCGCTCCTCTTACCTGCGTTGAAATTCCGGGGACCCCAAAATCAAAGTCGCGATCTCTGCATTGCTGGGTGCGCTGTCCTGGCTATCGCCCCAGTCAATAATTTTCTCGCGCGTTTCGCCTCCAATACCTCCGGGTAGAATTTGAGCCAGCAGAGCATCGATACGAACTTCCAGCGTTCCAACCGGACCGCCGCCAGTTCTGGAGCGACGACGGCGCGGGCGCTGCTGCCCACCAGTGTGCCCTCGGCTGCCGGTTCCTCTACCGGCACCACTGAGCACGGAGCCCTCAGGAAACGCTTCCGCTGCCAGAAGGGACCCAACATCCATGCGTGCCAAGATGGCGTTGGCGCTAGTCCATTCCACTGCAATGTCTGGGTACCCAGCCGCCGAAGCTGCACCGTACAAAGGTGCCCCAAGCTGGCGTAGGTTACGACCGAGTTGGCCGTTTGTGCTAACGGGCAACTCAAGCGACCGTGCCGCGCTGGTGAGAAACTCCATCGGACTCTTGACCTTAGAACCGTGGTACTCGGCACCAAGAAACTCGTCGGAGAGCAACACAGCCGCGGTCGTCGCCCGAAGATTGCCTCGGGTACGCAAGAACACCCCAGCGACCGTGTCTACCAGGTCACCTGGGGGACGGTCGGCAATGAACTTGCGGCACAGTTTAGTGGCAATGAAAGTCGCCGTCTCCGGATGCGCAGCTAACATGTCGAGTACATCTTCGCCATCCTCGAGACCACGGCCAGCCGGCAACATCTTTCCAAGAATTGTCTTCTCCTCGGCATCGTGCCAATCCGGACGGAAAACAAAACCCGTGTTATCGAAATTGCGCGCCCCAAGTGTCAACGTCCAGCCGGTGAGCGCCCGGGCCACCTCACGCACGTCATTCTGTGTGTATCCGCCATCCACACCAAGCGTATGGAGTTCCATTAGCTCACGGGCATAGTTTTCGTTCAGCCCCGGAGGTCGGTTGCGCCGCTGCTGCCGGCGTTGCCGTTGCATCTGCTGCATTTGACGCGGATTGGGCATCCCTCCAGCACGCGGCATTGCGCGGATGGCGTCCTCAACCGCATCGTTGCGGGCTCGAGGTGAGGGACCGAAGACATTGCGGTCTTCTTCCGCTGCGCTTTGCCAGTTGTCAAGGTAGACAAGCATCGCGGGGCTGTGGGCCACCGCCCCTAGCATATGCCGGAAGCTCCCCAGTACGTGCGGTCGGATGGCCTCACGCTCATATGTGGAGATCAGGCTGCGGATGCGGTTGCGGTAGAAAACGTTGAAATGGTTAAACCAGAAGTCAACCAGCACTTCGTTGAGCTGCTTCTCGCTCTCAACGGCACGAACCATACGAGCAGCAGCAAGCTCCTGAAGCGGAATACGCGACTGCCGCTCAAGACGACGGCGAGCTTCTTCGTCGAGTTCCTCATCCTCCCGCATGAGGCGCTCAGCGGCTTGGGCCGGAGGGTAACCACGGTACAGCTCGCCAATGTCCATCTTAAGGGTCGGAAGCCTGTCGAGCTTGGTATTGACCGATCTGTCCGTGATGCTTTCCGGCTCGAGTTGCCAGCGGACGTAACCTTCAGCACCGAGCTCATCCGCCAGCTCCCAGTCGCTTCGTCGAGGGCCAAACGCAATGCGGTTGAGAACATGAGCGATCGTCCCAGCGTCGTTGGCTTGCCTCATCACACCCCCTTAACGAGATTTATATTAACGAGATTAATACATGATAGGCAGGTAGAACTGAAGGCTCTGGAGGTGAAGGTTTGTGAAGATCTGTAAATGTTGTTCTCACCATCCCAGGGCCACTACCGTAGAGGGGTTAATGCTCGAGGGCCAGGTTAGATGGCGGCAACCAGGCACGGAGGGCGATCCCTTATTCAGCCTTCGACTAGGGATTCAGGGGCCATATCAATGGCACGAGTATTAACAACACCAAAAACGCGATGATGGTCATTGGGATTCCGGCCTTCATGTAGTCACTAAACCTGTAGCGTCCGGGTGAGTACACCAAGAGGCAAGCGGGCTCAAGTGGCGCGATAAACGACAGTGACGCAGAGAGCGTCACCAGAATGGCAAGCGAGCGCGGGTCGACACCGATTTGCGATGCAGTCGACATTGCGACCGGGAGAACAACTAATGCTGCCGCAGCATTCGATAGTGGCTGAGTTAGCAACATCGTCAACAAAATGAAAGCCGACATCACGGCGTACAACCCAAGCGGCAAGGCGAGCCGGGTAATCAGGCTCGCAAGGTAGTCAGCAGCTCCCGAGGTCTCCATAGCAACGCCGAACGAGGTCATGCCACCAATAAGGACGATGATCCGCCATTCGATGGATCCATAGACGTCGTTAGAAGCCACTCCGCGGGTCAGAACGACAATCAGCGAAGCCACTAGTAACGCTATGGACACCGGAACCCAATTCACAGCCGCCGCCGCCACAGCGCCCAGCAACGCCACCAGTGCGATACTGCCGCGGCGTCGCCGGAAACGCTGCCGTTCAAGCTGACCCAATACCCAAATCGATTCGTTCGACTGTAACAGCGCCAGGCTTTCCGGGGTGCCTTGCAGCAGTAATACGTCTCCTTCGCGCAGCCGCAAGCTAGCGACGTCGGTCGGGTAAGACGTACCGTGGCGGTAAGCAGCGAACACGGTGACCCCGTAGCGCCGCCGGAGATTCAACTTACGCAATGTTTTGCCTTGAATCCGCGAGCGCGGCATGACCACTGCTTCAGCGAGTTTCACGTCAGCAGCCGTGAAATCCTCGTCTGCGGGCGAGTCAAGCGGACCGAAGCCTAGGTCAGGATGTTCGTCAAGATCAAGAAGCTCCGTACGGGATGCTTGAACCGCCAGGATGTCACCAGCCAGCACCACCTCTTCAGCACTCGGAAAGATCTTCTTGTCGTCGCGGAGAATCGCTAAGACGTTAACGCCCGCATCGCTAAGCCATGAATCCGTCAAGGTCACACCGACTAGATCGGAGCTTTCACCAACCTTAATCTGCGACAGATAGTTGTCGATGGCAAATTCCTCTAGCAGTGTTGCTTCATCATGTTTCGGCAATGTCCGGTACCCAACGAGCGCCATCCATGTGGTGCCAACAATCACCATTGCCAGGCCCACAGGGGCGAGCTCAAACATCGAAATTGGCTCAAGGTCCAAGGTTCGCATCAGGCCACTTGAAGCCAAGTTCGTCGACGTCCCGATCAGCGTGCAGGCACCGCCAAGCATCGAGGCATAGGCAAGCGGGATGAGAAAACGGCTTGTGCTGAACTTGGCGCGGCGTGAAAACTCCATCACCGCGGGCATCAGAATGGCAGTAGAGTTGGTATTACTAATGAACGCCGACATGCCAGCTGACACTGCCATGACCACCGTTACCGCGCCGCCCTCACCACGGCCAGCAAGCTTATGAATCGCCTTGCCAACCGACTCCATGATGCCGCTTTTGACCAAGGCGCTCGATAGAACGAACACGGAGCAAAGAACCACGATGACCTCGTTCGCAAACCCTGAGAACGCTTCTGCCGGTGTCAGGATACCGAGCAAAACCAATGCAGCTAGCAGCGACAGGGTGATGACATCGATCGATATACGTTCGAGAAAAAACGCAACCATCGCGACCACGAGCAGCACGAGAACAACAGAGATGTCATAGGTCATAACGTGAACATGCTAACTATGCAAAGAGATCTAGGTCGACAAGTCATACAAAATTAGTTACTTAGCGTTATTAACGTACCTGCGAACTTCCCGACGTTTTATATTAAGAGTATTCACTCTGGATCCCTCGCAGGACCAATCGAACCGAGCACCAGTAGCAGGAAATCGGCCCCGGTCCGGTGGTCGCACGACCCCCATTCGAAACGCCCCACCCGCACCCTATTTAATACTAAGGGGTGGGATCTTGGCTGTTGTCTATCTACAACAATTTACAACTACCCCTTCACACGCGCACCGATCACGAGAAGGAGTACACAAGCTGCTAACCAGCCCAATTCCTCAAAAGACATTAGTCACCTCATTGTCCATGGTTCTTACCTAAATAAACTAACCCTTCTCCATGTACGATTTCTTGAGCTCATCCATGTCCGACTGGAGCTTTCTCATCTTCGCTTCAGTGGGTCAGTGATATACCTCGTCATTGATGAGTCTTCCCCACCTCCGCGGCGAAGTTTAAACAAACTCGGCTAACCCAGCCAAGGAACCCTCAACCAAGATAGCGAATGCAACTACAACATGATTAACCAAACGGAACTGGCATCGGAGCTTGATGCTAGGATTGCTAGGTCACTGATTCAATAACAAACGACCTAAAATGACTGAATCCACGGCTACATCTGCCGGTCTCAAGGGTGTCGTCGCCGGCCGCTCGAGTATCTGCCTCATAGACGGTGAGCAAGGCTTACTCGCTTATCGCGGCTACGATATCCACGACCTCGCTAAGCATTCAACCTTTGAAGAAACAACGTATTTGCTCTGGGAAGGCAAACTGCCGACACGGGCCGATCTCGCCGATTTCACCACGATGTTGGCGGAGCAACGAAGTGTCCCAGAACCCGTGCTCGACCTGATTGCTAACAGTCCGTCCAACGCGCCACCAATGGCAACACTTCGAACAGCAGTTTCCGCGCTCGGAGAAGCCGACCCGCTCGGCGAAGACATGTCGCCGAAAGCGAATCGGGCCAAAGCTGCCCGTCTAACTGCGCAAATTGCCACACTAACGGCAGCGATTGAGCGATGCCGGAACCGGCTGGAACCCATCCCACCTGACCCAGCCCTCGATCATGCGGCCAACTTTTTGTATATGGTCCGCGGTGAACGAGCAAGTACCACTGCCTCCCGCGCGTTTGACGTAGCACTCGTAATGCACGCTGATCACGGCTTCAACGCGTCAACATTCTCCTCCCGTATCACCGCAGCCACCTTGTCGGACATGCACTCTGCCATCACCTCCGCGATCGGCACACTGAAGGGACCGCTTCACGGTGGTGCCAACCAACGGGTGAAGGAAATGTTGGACGAGATTGGCAGTCCAAGTTGTGTCGTCGACTACGTTGACAAAACTTTAGCTGCAGGGAAACGGGTCATGGGATTCGGCCACCGTGTCTATCGTGTCGAGGATCCTCGTGGGAGGCATTTAAAAGCTCATGCTGAGAAGCTACAGGACGAGGGCGATCCTATGATGCTGGAAACCTCGGCAAGGCTCATCGAAGTAATGGACCAGCGTAAGAGTCTATCAATCAACGTCGACTTCTATTCCGCCAGCCTGTACACCTATTTGAGGCTGCCTCCAGACCTATTTCCGAACTTGTTCGCAATCAGCCGGATCGCAGGCTGGTCAGCACACATACTGGAACAGTACGCCGACAATCAGCTGATCAGGCCACGCTCCGAGTACAGGGGGCCTGGCAAGAGACGCTACCGACCCCTTGGTGAGCGATAATCAACTGCTTTTTTGATGTTTATGGGGGAAAATTGATATTGGTTGGAGATACTACTCTCAACGTAGTTGTCGCCATTACATCGAGTTGAATCTCCTCCACCGAATTGCAATCGATTTCTGTTGAAGGAGGGAACACCGTGAGTAAGAAGGGGCAAAAGATCTTCAAGTCGGCAAGCCTCGTGACTTTGGGCTTGATCGCTGGCATCGTGATCATCCAGCTGAGCTTGGCGATACCCGTTGCCGGCCAGCAAGCCCGGCCAGCAGTCAACTCGGGCACACCGGACCTCGATGAAACAATCCCGCAGGGAGCTTTTGTCCGTGTCGCTGAAGAAACCCAGCAAGCCCTCGTCTATATCATGGCCGAACATTCCGTGGACACAGCAGAAATGTTTGGCGGCCGATTCTTTTTTCCTGACAACGAAAACGAAGACGCGCCGGACATCCCTGACCAGGTTCAGCCTGCGCAGGGCTCTGGATTTCTCATTAGTTCCAGTGGTTACATCGTAACCAACGGTCACGTAGTTTCCCGGACCGATACTAATGCTGTCGAGGTTATACGGGCGGATTCAGTTACCGTGCGGTTGAGCAACGAAGACGAATATCCCGCCGAGATTGTCGGCGTCGATATCGGTACGGATCTGGCAGTATTGAAGATCGAAGTCGGCACGGACGTGCCTTACATCCCTCTTGGCGATTCGGATGTTGCACGGGTCGGTGAATGGGTCATGGCACTCGGCGCCCCGTTCGGCCTAACGAACACGGTGTCGGCTGGGATTGTTTCGGCCAAAGGTCGAGCTCGCATAGGTGGGCTCAACGGTTCGGCTTACCAGGATTTTATTCAAACCGATGCGGCCATCAATCCCGGCAACTCGGGCGGCCCTCTAGTGAATCTTCGAGGGGAAGTCATTGGCATCAACACGGCGATTGTTTCCAACACATCCCAAGGCCAATTCTCTGGAGTCGGTTTCGCGATTCCGATCAACCTGGCCGGCAAGGTCGTTAATCAACTCATCGATCATGGCCGTACAATCCGTGGCTGGCTTGGCATCAGCATGAGCGCCCTACAACCGACTCTTGCAGAAGCTTACGGACTCAGCCTCCGGGAGACACGTGGCGCCGTGCATGTCGCTACGGTTAATGAAGACGAACCAGCCGATATCGCAGGCATTGCAGCCTACGACATTGTCGTCGGCACTAATGGCGTTGCGCTCGAGGACGACCAGGACTTCCTACAACGAATCGCTATGACCCCCCCGCACGACACGATCGTGCTGGATATTGTCCGCATCACCCCCGATGCATCACCCATAGGCCTAACGGCCGAGACCACATCCATTGCCGTCACGCTTGGCGAGCGAAAACCTGAAATTCAAGTTTTGGCAGACTCCGTCCAACAAAGCCAGGGGATCGCTTTGGGCCGTGACGTTCTCCCGAACCGCGACTTGACCGCAGTTGAAGAGCGTTTCGACCTGGTTCTTTCGGAACTCGACCGTAACCTGGCAAGCGAACTCGAGTATCGAGCTAGCGATGGCGGCATCGTTATCCTACGGGCTGGAGTAAACAGCCCAATCGGTAGAGTCCCCGAAGGCACCATAATCCAGAAAGTCAATCTGCGCTCAACTAACACAATTGAGACATTCAGCGAAATCATCGATAACTTCGCACCTGAACAAATTGCAGTGGTCGACCTGCGGCTTCCAACTGGCGGCGTGTTCCGCATACCAATCGAGATCCCCGAGTAACAGTCTCTCGAAACGCCCTGCGTTGCGCACATTCCACATCAACACGATCTGAGCATCAGTAGAAATTCCCCAGAGCGTAGTCGGGCGTCCGGCAACCACTGTGTTCATTGGACCGGGTTATTATTGGCCCGCCTCCGACTAGCGCCTACCACCAGTTCCACTCAGGCCCGGAATGCCGCTCCGACCCTGGGCCCAAGAGCGGAGGCGATCCTGATTACGCAAGAGTGAAGTGCTCGGTAGCAGCAACACCTCTTCGCCGGGGGCAAGCCCCTCAAGAACTTCCGTATTTTGCCAGTCGCGTACCCCAACCACGATTTTCTTAGCCGTGATCTGATCGAGTTCATCGTAAACAAACACAACCGCGTATTCGCGCCGTCCATCGAGCCCAAAAGGATCGCTATTGGCCTGGTTGGCCCCCTTGCGAAACTCCTCCATCATGCGCTGCCTTTCGGCCGGTGAGGCTCCCTCAAATTGAGCTTTCTGGTCTACGTTATCGGAGACCACGCGACCACGCGCGCTGCCGCCAACGTCATCTTTTTCGACGATCGAAAACCCAAGCATGGCCGCAACCTCCACGGCGTCGCTCGGCGTCCGTACGGCCTCATTCTGAATGGTCAACACACCTGGTTTGCGGTGTACGACGATCGAAACATCCGCGTTCATCCCCGGCAATAACTTGCCAGCAGAATTGTCAATCCGTGACAACACCGGGAATGTAGTGACTGACTGTTGGACCACGGCCTGGGGTTCGATCTTCATGACCGCGCCGAGAAACCGCTCTTCGGGAAACGCCTCTACCTTGCTCACCACCGAAAGGCCCGACTGGATCTGACCGATGTCGACCTCATCG